>NZ_JBIWLU010000007.1:0-591654 GCF_044766365.1 Streptomyces sp. NPDC102279
ACGCCCGGTTACATTCCGAACCCGGAAGCTAAGCCTCACAGCGCCGATGGTACTGCAGGGGGGACCCTGTGGGAGAGTAGGACGCCGCCGAACAATCTTTGGAGGACCCTTGGTCCCAGCGAATCTCGCTGGGACCAAGGGTCCTTTTGTTTTTCCGAAGCGCGCTGGGTACCCGGCTGCGCGAGAATGACTTGCGGTACCGAAGACAGGAGTCACCCATGTCCACCAACTCTCCCGACGAGCGACCGGAGCGCGACGAGCGCCGTCGTGACAGTGGTGACCGCGGTGGCTACCGCGGGGGCCCGCGCCGAGACAACGACCGCCGCGACAACGACCGTGCCGGCTCCGGCCGTCGTGACGACCGCGGTGGCGATCGCGGTGGAGACCGTGGCGGTTTCCGTCGCGACGACAATCGCGGTGGCAGCGGCGCCGGCGGCGGTGGCGGCTTCCGCCGAGACGACAACCGCGGCGGTGGCGGTGGCGCCGGTGGTGGCCGTCCGCCGTTCCGTCGCGACGACCGTCCCACCGGCGGTCCGCGTCGCGACGACCGGCCGAGCGGGCCGCGCCGTGACGACCGTGACCGCGGTTTCCGCAGGGACGGCGACCGTCCCGCCTTCAACCGTGACGACCGCCCGACCGGTGGCCCGCGTCGCGACGACCGTCCCAGCAGCCCGCGTCGTGATGACGACCGCGGTGGATTCCGCCGCGACGACCGCCGTGACGACCGTGGCGGCGATCGCGGTGGAGACCGTGGCGGTTTCCGTCGCGACGACAATCGCGGTGGCAGCGGCTCTGGCGGCGGTGGCGGCTTCCGCCGAGACGACAGCCGTGGCGGTACCGGCGGTGGTTTCCGTCGTGACGACAATCGCGGTGGCAGCGGCTCTGGCGGCGGTGGCGGCTTCCGGCGTGATGACAACCGTGGCGGTACCGGTGGCGGCTTCCGTCGCGATGATCGTCGTGATGACCGTGGCGGCGATCGCGGTGGGGATCGTGGCGGTGACCGTGGTGGTTTCCGTCGCGACGACAACCGTGGCGGTGGCGCCGGCGGTGGTTTCCGTCGCGACGGTGACCGTCCGGCCTTCCGCCGTGACGACCGTCCCACCGGTGGCCCGCGTCGTGATGACCGTCCGAGCAGCCCGCGTCGTGATGACGACCGTGGCGGATTCCGCCGTGACGACCGTCGCGATGACCGCGGTGGGGATCGTGGCGGTGACCGTGGTGGCTTCCGCCGCGACGACAACCGTGGCGGCGGAAGCGACTTCCGTCGCGACGACCGGCGTGACGACAACCGTGGCGGTGGCGCCGGCGGTGGTTTCCGGCGTGACGACCGTGGCGACTCCCGGCGTGACGACCGCGGTGGGGATCGTGGCGGTGACCGCGGTGGTTTCCGTCGTGACGACAACCGCGGGGGCGGCAGCGACTTCCGCCGTGACGAGCGCAGGGACGGTGACCGTCCGGCCTTCCGCCGTGATGATCGCCGTGACGACCGTGGCGGCGACAGCCGGGGTGGCGGCTTCCGTGGCCGTGACGACCGCGGGCGTGACGACCGTGGCCGCGGCGGACCGCAGCGTGACGACCGGGGCGGCCGCCCCGGAGGCTTCCAGGGCCGTGACGACCGCGGTGGCGACGACCGCCGCGGCGGCGGACGCTACCGTGACGAGCGGGACCGCGACCGTGAGCCGATCAAGCGGCTGCCGATCCCGGACGACGTCACGGGCGCCGAGATCGACAAGGACGTACGGCAGGAGCTCCTCAGCCTTCCCAAGGGGCTTGCCGAGGACGTCTCCCGCAACCTGGTGATGGTCGCCCGGCTGATCGACGACGACCCCGAGGGCGCCTACGCGTACTCGCGGATCGCTCTGAGGCTCGCCTCGCGTGTCGCCGCCGTGCGAGAGGCCGCCGGGTTCGCCGCGTACGCCAACCAGAAGTTCAGCGAGGCCCTCGCGGAGTTCCGTGCCGCGCGTCGGATGACCGGCAGCGTCGAGCTGTGGCCCGTCATGGCGGACTGCGAGCGCGGTCTCGGCCGGCCCGAGAAGGCGCTGGAGATGGCCGGCGCCCCCGAGGTGCAGAAGCTGGACAAGGCGTCCCAGGTCGAGATGCGGCTCGTCGCGGCCGGTGCCCGGCGTGACATGGACCAGCTCGACGCGGCCATCGTCACCCTGCAGAGCCCGGAGCTCGCGTCGAACTCCGTCCAGCCCTGGAGTGCGCGTCTGCGGTATGCCTACGCCGACGCGCTGCTCGCGGCCGGCCGTGAGGGCGAGGCCCGTGAGTGGTTCGCCAAGGCCGTCGAGTCCGACAAGGACGGCAGCACGGACGCCTCGGACCGGCTGGCCGAGATGGACGGTGTCGAGTTCGTCGACGCGTTCGTCGAGGACGAGGACGATGAGGAAGGCGAGCGCGCAGCACAGGTGACTGTCTCCGAGGAGGCCGGCACCGAGCTGCCGGCCGACGACGAAGTTGATGTCGACGACGACGCGGACGACGCCGAGATCGCGGACGTGGCCACGGACGACGTGGAGATCGCGGACGACGACATCGACGGTGGCGACCTCCAGGACGACGAGGACGACGACCTCGACGACGAGGGCGCGGACGAGGACGACAGCAAGGGGGACGCTCCTCAGCGTCCTCAGAGCTGACGTCCGGCACAGCGGTTCATCACGTGGGCGGCGGGACTCCGGAAGGGGTACCGCCGCCCACGCGGCGTTTCAGGCGTCCTTGACGACGTCGTTTCCGCGGATGGCCCGGTGCGTCAGGAAGTGAGAGCGCGCAGGACCAGTCCCGACGCCGGCTTGGGGCCGAAGGACGTCGACTTGCGGGGCATCGTGACGCCCTGGCGGGCGAGATCGCGCACGACCTCCTCGCGGACGGGGTGCATCAGGACGGCCGTGCCGCCGTCGTGTTCGGCCTTCTCCACCGTGGCGACCGTGTCGTGGATGTACGCGATGTGCTCGGGCGAGTCCTCTGGGATGCCCCAGACATGGTCGAGGAGCGTGGCGTGCAGGACCGTGGCGTCCAGGGTGCGCCAGGCCTCAGGGTGGCCGTCCGGGATCGTACGGGCCAGGAGGTCCGGAGACGGGCGGTCGATCAGGTGGAAGGCGCCGTCCCCGGCGAGGAGGAAGGCGTTTCCGTCGAAGGCCGCCGACGCCAGGGACTCCATGGCCTCCGCGAGGGGCACGTCGAGGCGGCGGACACGGAAGGTGTCGCCGAGTGCGGCCAGTGCCTCGGCGACCGGCAGGCGGTGCAGCAGGCGGTGGATGGCCCGGACACGCAACGGGTACCGGGCGGTGTCCACCAGGAGGACGAGGCCGTAGTCCCAGGGGCTCGGCGAGGGATGCTCCGCGCGTAGACGCAGATAGGTCGCCCAGCGGTGATGGCCGTCGGCGATCAGGGCCTGGTGGCGGCCCAGGTCGGTCCGGATCTCCGCGAGGCCGGCCGGATCAGTCACCGCCCACAGACGGTGGCTGATGCCGTCCTCCGTCGTGGTCGCCAGCAGCGGGGGCAGTGTCGCGGTCTTGTCGACGACGGCGGCCGTGCCGCAGCCGGAGCCGTTGCCGCGGTAGGTGAGCAGCAGCGGTTCGAGGTTGGCGGACGTGGCGCGCATCAGGTCCGCGCGGTCCGCGACGATGTGCGGCATCACGTCCTCGTGGGGCAGCACGACGCCGTCGGCCGGCTCGGACAGCCGCAGGGTCCCGATCACGCCGCGCTGCAGCAGGTCGCCGTCCCGCTGCTCGTACACGTACAGGCCCGGCTCGGTGTCGGTCGTCAGGACGCCCTCCGTCCGCCAGCGGCGCAGGGTGTCGGCGGCCTGCTGGTTGCGGGCGGCGGGCGAGTGGTCCTGCGGGAGGATCAGCCGCACGATGTTGTACGGGTCCGCGGATTCGAGTTCGAGCAGGCCGTCGGGCCGGACGATCACGTCGTACGGCGGAGATGTCACGGCGGCCAGGCTGCCGACCCGGTCGGGGTCGTAGCGCAGGCCTTGGAACGGGGTGAGCTCGAGGCCGTTCCGTGCCGGTGTTTCCTCCTCGGGACCCGCATAGTTCATTGAGGCATCGTAAGTGTGTCAGTGGCATGAGCGATGATCGGGGCAAAGGGATCGAGCGAGGAGCGATGCGTAATGAGCCAGACCGTCAGGACGAGGCCCGAAGGCAGCAGTCAGGCCCTGAGCGAGGCGTACGACACGGCGCTGCTCGACCTGGACGGTGTGGTCTACGCGGGTGGGAACGCGATCGCTCACGCCGTGGAGTCCCTCGGGACGGCGAGCTCCGGCGGAATGCATCTCGCGTACGTCACGAACAACGCGCTGCGGACGCCGGACGCGGTCGCCGACCACCTCACGGAGCTGGGCATACCGGCGGCGGCCTCCGACGTGATCACCTCGGCGCAGGCCGTGGCCCGGCTCATCAGCGAGCAGGTGCCGGCCGGTTCGCGGGTGCTGGTCATCGGCGGTGAGGGCCTGCGGGTCGCGCTCGGTGAGCGGGGGCTGGAGCCGGTCGACTCGGCGGACGACGAGCCGGTGGCGGTCGCGCAGGGGTACGGCGGTCCCGACCTGGTCTGGTCGCGCTTCGCGGAGGCCTGTTTCGCCATCGCGCGCGGAGTGCCGTGGTTCGCCTCGAACACGGACCTGACGATCCCGAGCGCGCGCGGTATCGCGCCGGGGAACGGCGCGGCGGTGGAGGTCGTCCGGATCGCCACGGGCGCCGAGCCGCAGGTGGCGGGCAAGCCGCTGCCCCCGATGCACCGCGAGACGATTCTGCGGACCGGTGCGAAGCGGCCGCTGGTGGTCGGCGACCGGCTGGACACCGACATCGAGGGCGCGTTCAACGGCGAGGTGGACTCGTTGCTCGTGCTCACCGGGGTGACGGACGGCGCGCAGCTGCTCGCCGCGCCGCCGCAGCACCGGCCGACCTATGTCGACGCCGACCTTCGCGGGATGCTCACCGGTCAGCCCGAGGTCGAGGAGGCGGGCGAGGGGTTCCGCTGCGGCGGCTGGACGGCGAAGGCGGGGAGCGAGGAGCTGGAGCTGTCCGGCGACGGCGAGGCCATCGACGGACTGCGGGCCCTGTGCGCCGCCGCCTGGACCGCCGCGGGGGAGTCCGGGTGCGAGCTGGACGGGGGGAAGGCGCTGGCCCGGCTGGGACTCTAGAGCCGATTGGCAGACCCGACGGGCGGACCCGACGGGCGGACCCGACGGGTCGTCCAGTGCGGGCGCTGACCTGGGCGTTGGTGCGTGGACGCGGTGCCGAGGCGGATCGAGAGCAAATGCGAGGGTAGGCTAACCTAACCTCGTGTTGGTCGACAGTCCTCCAGAACAGCGCGCGGAAACCGCCCCCGCGCCCCCGACCCGACGGGCGATACGAACCCTCGGACTCCTGCTCTCCGTGGGGCTCCTGGTGCTTGTCGCGTTGGCGAGTATCGCGATCGGCGCGAAAGCGCTGCCGTTGGACCAGGTGTGGCACGGCCTGTTCCACGACTCGGGGACGTACTCCGATGTCGTGGTCGGTGACCGGATCTCGCGCACCGTCCTCGGGCTGCTCGTGGGAGCGGCGCTCGGGCTCTCCGGTGCCGTTCTCCAGGCGCTCACCCGCAATCCGCTCGCCGACCCGGGTCTGCTCGGCATCAACGCGGGGGCGTCCGCGGCGGTCGTCACCGCGATCACCTTCTTCGGTGTCACCTCGCTGAGCGGCTACGTCTGGTTCGCCTTCGCCGGCGCGGCGGCCGTCGGCGCGCTCGTCTGGTTCCTGGGCGGCAGCCGGGGCGCGACCCCGGTGCGGCTCGCGCTCGCCGGAACCGCGATCAGTGCCGCGCTCTACGGCTATCTGCAGGCCGTGATGATCACGGACGACGCGGCGCTCGGCAAGATGCGCTTCTGGACGGTCGGTTCACTCGCCTCGGCGACCGACTCGACGATCAGGCAGGTCGCTCCCTTCCTCGCCGTCGGCACGCTGCTGGCGCTGGCGCTGGCCCGTCCGCTGAACGCGATGGCCATGGGCGACGACACCGCCCGCGCCCTCGGCGCCAACCTCAACCGCACCCGCGCGCTGTCCATGGCCGCGGCGACCGTGCTGTGCGGCGCCGCGACCGCCGCCTGCGGGCCGATCGTGTTCGTCGGGCTGATGGTCCCGCACGTCGTCCGGTCGTTCACCGGACCCGACCTGCGCTGGATCCTGCCGTACGCCACCGTCCTGTCGCCCGTGCTGCTGCTCGGCGCCGACGTCCTCGGGCGGATGGTCGCCCGGCCGGCGGAACTCCAGGTCGGCATCGTCACCGCGATCCTCGGCGGACCGGTCTTCATCTTTCTCGTACGGCGACGGAGGACGGCGCAGCTGTGACGACCCCACGTATCCGAACCTCCCGCGCGCAGGCCGATCCCGCGCCGGCCACCCGACGCGTCCGGTCGGTCCGCACGGTCGGCGGGCTCTCCGTCCGCCTCGACATCCGCACGTTCGTCGTGGTCGCCCTGCTGCTGGTGGCCGCGGCGACCGCGAGCGTGGTGCTCATCGGCACCGGCGACTTCCCGATCCCCGTCGCCGACGTGGTCAGGACACTGTTCGGCGACGGCAACGCGAGCCAGGAGTTCATCGTCAACGACCTGCGGCTGCCGCGGGTCCTGGTCGGACTGCTGGTGGGTGCCTCGCTCGGGCTGGGCGGCGCGCTCTTCCAGTCCATCTCCCGCAATCCGCTGGGCAGTCCCGATGTCCTCGGGCTCGGACAGGGCTCCACGGCCGGCGCGCTCATCATGATCGTCCTCTTCTCGGGCAGCGCGACCGAGGTGGCGCTCGGAGCCCTTGCAGGCGGCCTCGTGACCGGTATCGCCATCTATCTGCTCGCCTGGAAGCAGGGTGTGCACGGATACCGGCTCGTTCTGGTCGGCATCGGTGTCTCCGCGATCGTGACCGCGGTCAACGGCTATCTGCTCACCAAGGCCGACATCGTCGACGCGGCCCGCGCCGTCGTCTGGATGACGGGCTCGCTCAACGGCCGTGACTGGGCGCAGGTCTGGCCCCTGCTCATCCTCTGCGGCGTCCTCGTGCCCCTGGTCCTCGGCAACGCCCGCGGGCTGCGCATGATGGAGATGGGCGACGACGTGTCGTACGCCCTCGGAGTGAGCGTCGAGCGGACGCGGCTGCTGCTGATGGTGGCCGCCGTGCTGCTCACCGCGGGTGCCACCGCCGCCGCGGGCCCGGTCGGCTTCGTGGCGCTCACCGCGCCCCAGCTGGCCCGCCGGCTCACGCGGTCGCCGGGCCCCAACCTGGTGCCGTCGATGTGCATGGGCGCGACCCTGCTCATCGTCGCGGACTGGGCCTCGCAGCGCGCCTTCGGCGCCGACCAGTTGCCCGTCGGCGTCGTGACCGGAGTCCTCGGCGGCGTCTACCTGCTGTGGCTCCTGGTCACCGAGCGCAAGGCGGGCCGGATATGAGCAGCCCGGCGAAGGCCACCCCCGTGACCGCGGACGAGAACATCCCAAGGAGCACTGTGAACCGCCTCTCGGCCGACAACGTCACCCTCGGCTACGACCAGCGCGTCATCGCGGAGAAGCTGTCGGTGGAGATCCCCGACAACTCCTTCACGGTGATCGTCGGTCCGAACGCCTGCGGCAAGTCCACGCTGCTGCGCGCCCTTTCGCGGATGCTGAAGCCCTCCGAGGGCCGGGTCCTGCTCGACGGGCAGGCCATCCAGTCGATGCCCGCGAAGAAGGTCGCCCGCACCCTCGGACTGCTGCCGCAGTCGTCGATCGCCCCCGACGGCATCACGGTCGGCGACCTCGTCGGACGCGGCCGCTACCCGCACCAGGGTCTGCTGCGCCAGTGGTCCGCGCAGGACGAGCGGGTGGTCCAGGAGTCGATGGCCTCCACCGGCGTCGCCGAACTCGCCGACCGCTACGTCGACGAACTCTCCGGCGGCCAGCGCCAGCGCGTGTGGATCGCCATGGCCCTCGCGCAGCAGACCCCGCTGTTGCTCCTCGACGAGCCGACGACCTACCTCGACATCCAGCACCAGATCGACGTCCTCGACCTGTGCGCCGAGCTCCACGAGACGCAGGGCCGCACCCTCGTCGCCGTGCTGCACGACCTCAACCACGCGGCCCGGTACGCCACCCACCTGATAGCGCTGCGCGGCGGCGAGGTCGTGGCCGAGGGCGCGCCGAACGACATCGTCACGGCCGACCTGGTCGAGGAGGTCTTCGGGCTGCGCTGCCAGGTCATCGACGACCCGGAGACCGGGACACCGCTCGTGGTGCCCGCGGCCCGCAGGGCGCGCGTGGCCGCCGGCGCGGCATCGGCGGCTACAGAAGGGTCCTGAGCCGGAACAGGTCCCGCAGGCCCGCCTCCAGCTTCACCCGGCCAGAGCCCCAGGCCTTCGCGAAGTTCAGTCTGCCGTCCACCATCGCCACCAGGTCGTCGCCGGCCATGGTCAGACGGATCTGGGCCTTGTCCGGGGGCGGGCCCTGGAGCGTGTCGAGCACCTCGATCCGGCCGTCCTTGAGGCGGCCCACGAAGGTGACGTCCAGGTCGGTGACACGGCAGCTCAGCGACCGGTCCAGGGCCGCAGCGGTGCGTACGTCCCCTTCCGCGCTCGCCATGTTGTCCGAAAGCTTGTCGAGTGCGGCGCGGCACTCCTCAATCGTCGCCATCGTGATCGACGGTACCGCAGCGCTTCGCGGTAGCGTCGGGGCATGAGCGACTCAGTTCCCGAGGGTGAGGTGCCGCAGGCCGCGACGCCCGCGGAGCCCGGCGGGCCCGCGCCGGCACGGCCGGAACCGGCGTACGACCCCGCCGCACCGGCCCCGCTGAACGTCCCGCGCGTGCCCTCGGGCGATGCCGGCGTCGACGCCCGGCTCGACCGGCTCGCGGACGCCGACCACCTCGCGACCGACGGGCACGTCGAGGTGTACGAGGATGTACACCAGGGGCTGCGCGACGCGCTCACCGAGCTCGACGCCCGTCCGGGACCTCCGGCGCCCCCATCGACGTACACGAGGAGCTGAACCGAACGTGGCAGGAGTGGCGCGCCGACGCCTCGACGCCGAGCTGGTCCGCCGCAAGCTCGCCCGCTCGCGCGAGCACGCGGGCCAGCTGATCGCCGCGGGGCGGGTCAGCGTGGGCAAGACCCTCGCGACCAAGCCCGCCACCCAGGTGGAGACCGCGGCCGCGATCGTCGTCACGACGGACGACAGCGATCCCGACTACGTCTCGCGCGGCGGGCACAAGCTCGCCGGGGCCCTCGCCGCCTTCGTGCCCCAGGGCCTGAAGGTCGAGGGACGGCGGGCGCTCGACGCGGGCGCCTCCACCGGAGGCTTCACCGACGTCCTGCTGCGCGCGGGCGTCGCCCACGTCCTCGCCGTCGACGTCGGCTACGGACAACTCGCCTGGTCTCTGCAGAGCGATGAACGCGTCACCGTCAAGGACCGTACGAACGTACGCGAGTTGACGTTGGAGGCGATCGATGGGGAGCCCGTGGACCTTGTTGTCGGGGATCTGTCCTTCATCCCGCTCGGACTGGTGCTGCCCGCCCTCGTGCGGTGCGCGGCGCCTGATGCCGACCTGGTGATGATGGTCAAGCCGCAGTTCGAGGTGGGGAAGGACCGGCTGGGCAGCGGCGGTGTCGTGCGCAGCCCGGAGCTGCGCGCCGAGGCCGTGCGCGCGGTGGCCGGCCGGGCCCACGAGCTGGGGCTCGGAGTACAGGGTGTGACCGCAAGTCCGTTGCCCGGACCCTCGGGCAACGTCGAGTACTTTCTGTGGCTGCGGGCCGGGGCACCCGAACTCGACCCGGCCGACGTTGACCGTGCAGTGGCGGAGGGGCCGCGTTGACCCACACCCGAGCTCGTACTGTTTTCCTGCTGGCCCACACCGGGCGTCCGGCAGCCATCCGCAGCGCCGAGCTGGTCGTCGAGGGGCTGTTGCGCTCCGGGATCGGCGTGCGGGTCCTGGAGGCCGAGGCGGCGGACCTGCCCCTGCCGGACCAGGTGGAACTCGTCAAGGAGGCCACCCCGCAGTGCCTCGACGGCTGCGAGCTGCTCATCGTCCTCGGCGGTGACGGCACGCTGCTGCGCGGCGCCGAGTTCGCCCGGGCCTCCGGGGTCCCGATGCTCGGCGTCAACCTGGGGCGCGTCGGCTTCCTCGCCGAGGCCGAGCGCGACGACCTGGACAAGGTCGTCGACCGGGTCGTCACGAAGGCGTACGAGGTCGAGGAACGCATGACCGTCGATGTCGTCGTCCACCAGAACGGCGACATCGTGCACACCGACTGGGCGCTGAACGAGGCGGCCGTGCAGAAGGTGTCCGCCGAGAAGCTCCTCGAAGTGGTGCTGGAGATCGACGGGCGGCCCGTCACCGGGTTCGGCTGCGACGGGATCGTGTGCGCGACGCCGACCGGCTCGACGGCGTACGCCTTCTCCGCGGGCGGGCCGGTCGTCTGGCCCGAGGTCGAGGCGCTGCTGATGGTGCCGATCAGCGCGCACGCGCTGTTCGCCAAGCCGCTGGTCACCTCGCCGGACTCGGTGCTCGCCGTGGAGATGCTGCCGCATGTTCCGCCCGGCGTGCTGTGGTGCGACGGGCGGCGCACGGTGGAGCTGCCGCCCGGCGCGCGCGTCGAGGTACGGCGCGGGGCCGTGCCCGTACGCCTGGCGCGGCTGCACCACGCCTCCTTCACCGACCGGCTGGTCGCCAAGTTCGCCCTGCCGGTCGCCGGCTGGCGCGGGGCGCCCCACTAGACGTACGGGCGACAAGGGCTCCGGACGGTCCGGAGCCCACTCACGCGGGTGACAACGGCCTCTTTGTGCGGCCTTGTCACCTGCGCCTTCGCACCTGCGGGGCGGGGCCCGTCGCACACCCCGCCCCTGACCTCGTAAGGTCGTGTCCGTGTTGGAGGAGATGCGGATACGGTCGCTCGGAGTCATCGACGACGCGGTGGTCGAGCTGTCGCCCGGCTTCACCGCCGTGACCGGTGAGACCGGCGCGGGCAAGACGATGGTGGTCACCAGCCTCGGGCTGCTGCTGGGCGGCCGTGCGGACCCGGCCCTCGTACGGATCGGTGCCAAGAGCGCCGTCGTGGAGGGCCGGATCACCGTGCCCCCGGGCGGGACGGCCGTCGTACGGGCCGAGGAGGCCGGTGCCGAGCTGGACGACGGCGCGCTGCTGTTCAGCCGTACCGTTTCGGCAGAGGGGCGCTCACGGGCCCACCTGGGCGGACGCTCGGTGCCGGTGGGCGTGCTCGCCGAGCTCGCCGACGAACTCGTCGCGGTGCACGGCCAGACCGACCAGCAGGGGCTGCTCAAGCTGTCCCGGCAGCGGCAGGCCCTGGACCGGTACGCCGGCGACGCGGTCGCCGTGCCCCTCGCCAAGTACGCGGGCTCCTACCGCCGGCTGCGGGCCGTCTCGGCCGAACTGGACGAGATCACCACCCGCGCGCGGGAACGCGCCCAGGAAGCCGACCTGCTGCGCTTCGGGCTCGAGGAGATCGCGGCCGTCGAACCGCGCGCCGGTGAGGACACCGAGCTGTCGGCGGAGGCGGAGCGGCTCGGCCACGCGGAGGCCCTCGCCTCGGCCGCCACGGTCGCCCACGCCGCCCTCGCGGGCAATCCCGAGGACCCGGAGGGCATCGACGCGGCCACGCTCGTCGCGGGCGCCCACCGTGCCCTGGAGGCCGTGCGGTCGCACGACTCCGCCCTCGCCACCCTGTCCGGGCGGATCGGCGAGATCGCGATCCTGCTCGGCGACGTGGCGGGAGAACTCGCCGGGTACGCCGACGACCTCGACGCCGACCCGCTGCGGCTGGCGGCGGTCGAGGAACGCCGCGCCGCACTCACCCAGCTGACCCGCAAGTACGGCACGGACATCGACGCCGTGCTCGCCTGGGCCGAACAGGGAGCCGCCCGGCTCACCGAACTGGACGGCGACGACGACCGGCTCGGCGACCTGACCGCCGAAAGGGACGCGCTCCGTGCCGAACTGGGCGGACTCGCCCAAGCACTGACCGACGCCCGCGCCGAGGCCGCCGAACGGTTCGCGGCCGCGGTCACCGCCGAACTGGCCTCGCTCGCCATGCCCCACGCGCGCGTGTCCTTCGACATCCGGCAGACCGACGACCCGGAAGGGGTCGAGGTCGACGGACGCACGGTGGCCTACGGCCCGGCGGGCGTCGACGAGGTGGAGCTGCTGCTCGCCCCGCACCCCGGTGCGCCGCCGCGGCCCATCGCCAAGGGCGCGTCGGGCGGTGAACTCTCGCGCGTGATGCTCGCGGTGGAGGTCGTGTTCGCGGGGACGGACCCGGTGCCGACGTACCTGTTCGACGAGGTCGACGCGGGCGTCGGCGGCAAGGCCGCCGTCGAGATCGGGCGCCGGCTGGCCCGGCTCGCCAAGACCGCGCAGGTGGTCGTCGTGACGCACCTGCCGCAGGTGGCCGCGTTCGCCGACCGCCAGCTGCTGGTCGAGAAGACCGTTGACGGGTCGGTGACCCGCTCCGGCGTGAAGGTCCTGGAGGGCGAGGAGCGCATCCGCGAACTGTCCCGGATGCTCGCCGGCCAGGAGGACTCGGAGACCGCCCGGGCCCACGCCGAGGAACTCCTGGCGACAGCCCGCGCGGACGGCTGAGGCGGCCGATGCGTGGCTCCGGGCCGACGCTTCGGGGGGACAAGCGGCCCGCGATGGGTAGGCGGGTTGCGTGGAGTGGTCGTGGTCCCGGCCTCGGCGGGATCCGCGCGGCCTTCCAGGGTGGTCGCATGATCATGCGTCGGGAGCGACGGACCGTCGGATGCGTGGCCGCCGCGGCGGCCACGCGCGCGTGCCTCGTCGTCCTGCGGGCCAAGCCGCCCGGTGGACCGGCCCGTTGGCTCCGCGCGAACCACGCGGGACGGACCGTCGACCTTCTCGCGGGCCCCGCGACCGCCGTGGGCGCGACCTTCGCCGCCGCCCGGGTCCGGCCCGCCGCGGGGCTGGCCGTCGCCGTCGCCGGTGCGTGCGGCGCGTACGACGACCTCGTCGGAGCAGGTGACCCGCGGCGCGGCTTCCGGGCTCACCTGGGCGCCTTGCGCGACGGCGAGGTGACCAGCGGGGCCGTCAAGCTGTTCGGGATCACGGCGGCGGGGCTGGTGAGCGGGACGCTGCTCAAGAAGCGGCCCCTGGACAAACTGCTCGCCGGCGTCGTGATCGCCGGCACCGCGCACTTCGTCAACCTGGTCGACGTACGGCCGGGCCGCGCCGCCGGCGCCGTCCTCGCCCTCGGCGTGCCCGGGGTGCTGCGCGGTGGTGAGGCGGGGCAGGTGTCGGCGGGGGCACTGGGCGCCGTCGCCGCCGTCGTCGGCGACGACCTCGCGGAGCGCGCCATGATCGGCGACGCCGGGGCGCACGCACTGGGCGCCGCGCTCGGCAGCGCCATCGTCCTCGGCACCGGGCGAGCCGGCCTGGCCGCCCACGCGGCGGCTCTGGTGACGGCGGCGGTGTTCGGACGGCGGGTCAGCGCCGCGGCGGTGGGGGCGTCGGGGCACCTCGGGAAGTGAGGGGCCGCGGACACGCGGGGTGACTCCTTGCGGGCCCCTGGCGTTCAGCGACGAGCATCACGCGGCCGAGCGAGCCGCTACGGCGCACCAGTGCGACGCCTCCCGTCGACCCCGCCCGTGCGGTCCGGAGGAACGGCCTCCGCGCGGAGTGCGCAACCGTGCGGAGGGGCGCACGATGCGACGGATGCGACCCATGGTGGTCGTGTGAACCAGGAGGATCCCGGGGCGGAGGGATCTCTTGGGGCCGGAGTTGGCCGACGCCGGGTCGGAGGCGGCCCGACCGGGGCGTTTCTCACTCGTGCGGGTGATCGTCGTCGTCGAGTTGCCTTCTCTGACGTGCCCTCGTCGCGATGGCTGTGCCGGAACACCCGTACGGCCTGGCATCCTTGGCCTAGATACGCCGTGCACGACGTGCGGTCCACCCCGTCCGCGCGATCCTTCTGTACGTTTCTTCGTGACGGTCCGACGCCGAACCAGGAGCCCCGGCCACGTGAGCCACGTGAGCAGCCACTCACCGCACGGCCAGTCGCCGCTGCGCACCGTGCAGGTGCTCGGCGGCGGCAGCGCGGGCAGCAGCGCGCACGTGCGGTCGCTGGCCTCGGGACTCGTCGCCCGGGGCGTGCGCGTCACGGTGTGCGCCCCCACCGAGGCCGACCGCGCGTACGGGTTCTCCGGGGTGGGCGCGCACCACGTCCCCGTCCCCCGCAGCAGCGATCCCTCGTCCGTGTCCGCGCTGCGGGCGGCCTGCGCGGAGGCCGATCTGGTGCACGCGCACGGGCTGCACGCGGCGCTGCGGGCGGCCCTGGCGCTCAGCGGGCGGCGCGTACCGCTCGTCGTCACCTGGCACACGCGCGCGGACGCCGAGGGGGCGCGGGCCCATCTGCTGCGACTCCTCGAACGACGGGTCGCACGAGCCGCCTCCGTGGTCCTCGGCACCTCCTCCGACCTGGTGGACCGGGCGCGCCGCAGGGGGGCGCGGGACGCGCGGCTCGCCGCGGTCGCGCTGCCCGCGCAGCGCCCGCCCGTCGAACCCGCGGACCCCGACCGGTACCGCCACAAGGCGCGCGCCGAACTCGGTTCGACCGACCGTCCGTTGCTCATGGCGGTCGGCTCGCTCGACCGGCAGCGCGGGTACGACACGCTGCTGGACGCGGCGCACGCCTGGTGCCGGCTCGATCCGGTGCCGCTGCTCGTGATCGCGGGGGAGGGGCCGCTGCGTGCGGTCCTCCAGCGCCGTATCGAGGACGAGGAACTGCCGGTCCGGCTCATCGGGCGGCGCGACGACATCACGGAGCTGCTCGCGGCCGCCGACCTCGCCCTGCTGCCCAGCAGTTGGGAATCGCGGTCGGTCCTCGCGCAGGAGGCGCTGCACGCGCGGGTGCCGCTCGTCGCCACCGCGGTCGGCGGCATCCCCGAACTCGTCGGCGACGCCGCGGAACTCGTCCCGTACCGCGACGCGAGGGCGCTCGGCGACACCGTCGTACGGCTGCTGGCGGATCCGGCGCGCCAGGAGGAGTTGCGCGAGCGCGGCACCCGGCAGGCCGCGACCTGGCCGACCGAGGACGAGACGGTGGCCCAAGTGCTCAGTGTGTACGACGAGTTGACGCGGCCCAGGCCGTTGGGCTGATCCGTCGTTCTCTCCCGGTGGCGGTGCCGCCCGGCCCGGGCTGATCCACGCCGTGCCCGCTACGGCACGTGTCTGCGGGCCCGCAGGGCCAGGCTCAACGCCAGGACCGTCTGCGGATCGTCGAGGTCGGTGCCCAGCAACTCCCCTATCCTCGCCAGCCGGTTGTAGAGGGTCTGCCGGTTGAGGTGCAGTTCGCGGGCGGTCTCCGCCTTGCGGCCCGCGTGTGCCAGATACGTCTCCAAGGTGGGCAGCAGCGGCGGCTTGGAACGGCGGTCGTGATCACGCAGCGGGCCGATCGCCCGGTCCACGAAGGCGGCCAGATCGGGATGCTCGCGCAGCCGCCACAGCAGCAGGTCGATGTCCAGGCGGCGGGCGTCGTACCAGGGGCGGTCCGTGAGGCCCTGGGCGGCCGTCGCGGTCTCCGCCGCGTGCCGCAGGCCCGCCGACGCGGCCGCCCAGCCGCCCGCGACCCCGACCACCACCACCGGCGGCTGCGCTCCGGGCCGTTGCATGCCCGCTCGCTCCACGCCCGCGCGCAGCGCCGCCGCGACCCGGTCCGCGACGGTCGAGCGTTCCGACTCCGCGCGCAGGCCGAGAAGCAGCGGGACACGGCCCTCGACGGGACGGACGCCCAGCAGGACCGGGACGCCGACGGATGCCAGCTCCTCGGCGACCGCGCGGGCGAGGACCGCCCAGCCGCCGCCCGGGGCGAGACCGTCGGCCAGTCGCATCACGACCGGCAGGAGCGGGCTGGTGCCGGGCTTGAAGCCGAGCACGCGGGCCTGTGCGGGCGCGTCCGCCGCCTCGATGCGGCCCTCGGCGAGGTCCGTGAGGAAGTCGCCGCGTCCGCGCGCGGCCAGCTCCTCCTCCTGGCGGGCCTGCATCAGTACGACGGCCAGGATGCCGGCGGCCCGTTCGGCGGCGAGCCGGTGCACCGGGGTGACGGGGCCGCTGACCGGCAGCACGACCAGGCGCGCCCGCACGGAACCGGTGCCCGGTCCGCCTCCGGGCACGTCCACCAGGGTCGTCCCCGCGGGCGGCTCCTCCTTGTGCTGACCGCGCATCCCCTCCCAGACCTGGAGCGGGTCGGCGCCCGCGGCACCGGATCCGGCCGAGTACAGGAGCTGCCCGTCGGCGGTCTCCAGGAAGACCGGGTTACCGCTGAAGTCGGCGAGAATGCGCAGCACTTGGGGCACTCCGCCGCCTCCGAGGAGAGCCTCGGTGCAGCGCCGGTGCACCTCTTCGGCCTGCTGCAGCAAGGTGTAGTGGCCGTTGACGATCTCGGTGTGGATCTCCTCCGTGACCGTCACGAAGGGCACCTCGCGGTGCAGCTGGACCAGCGGCAGGCCGGCGGAGCGCGCCGTCTCCACGAGGGCGGCGGGCAGCCGGGTGAAGCGCGGGCCGAGTTCCACGACGAGCGCGGCGATACCCCGCTCGGCGAGGGTGCGGACGAACGCCCGCTGCTCGGCCGGGCGGGTGCCGAGCCCGTATCCCGTGGTGAGGAGCAGTTCGCCGCCCTTGAGGAGCGAGGCGATGTTCGGCACCTCGCCGGCGTGCACCCAGCGCACGGTGCGCTGCAGCCGGTCGGCCCCCGCGAGGATCTCGGGCAGCCCGCTCCGCAGACCGGGCAGCTCGAGGGCCCGCTGCACGGTGATTCCGGCGCCCTGGGTGTCGTAACGGCTGTCCATGCTGCGGACGCTACCCGCGGACGGGTCGTGGAGGCATCTCCGGGCGGCCGGTCATGCCCGTCCGGGGGCCGGCAGCGGTTCGCGACGGCGGTCCCGGGGGCCGGGACGGGACGCCGTGGCCGGTCCGGGACCGCTGTGGTCAGGCCGCCGCCGCGGGCGCGATGTTGTGGTTGAAGCGGAAGACGTTGTCCGGGTCGTACGTGCTCTTCACCGCGGCCAGCCGCCGCAGGTTGTCCGCGCCGAGTCCGGCCACCACCCGGTCCCGGCCCTCGTCGCCGATGAAGTTCAGGTACACGGCGCCGGTGCTCCACGGGCGGACGTCCGCGCGGACCCTCCGTACCCAGGCGACGCACCGTTCGTCGTCGGCCGGGTCCTCCCAGATGCCGAAGGGATGCACGGCCCACGGCGCGTCCCGGTAGGGGACCGGGAAGCGGGACGGTCCCGCGGCGATCGCGCCGCCCTGCGGGAAAAGCACGTGCTGGTTGCCCGTGGGCACCGGCATGGCGTCGCCGAGGGCGCAGAAGACGGACACGAAGTCGTCGGGCGCGCCGGTCAGGTACTCCGCGGACCAGTAGTTCCGCATGCCGGGCGGGTCGTCGAGCATGCACTGGAGGTCCGGATAGGGAACCGCGGTGACCATCTCGACCTCGTGCGGCAGGGCCAGCAGTGGCTGGGCCACCTTGCGCAGGTCCTCCTCGCCGCCCGCGTACGTGACCAGGGCCGCGCACATCCGCCTGCCGACCAGGTGTTCGGGGACGAACTCCTCGGGCGGGGCGGTCAGATACAGCACGCCGCCGCTCACCTCCGGCGGCGCGCTCTCGATGACGTCCCGGTAGACGCGCACCACGTCGGGGCCGACGTCGGGCTCGAACATCATCAGGGCGATGGAGAACTCGGGCAGCGGATGCAGCTTGAGGGTGAGCGCGGTGGCGACGCCGAAGTTCCCGCCCCCGCCGTGCAGGGCCCAGAACAGCTCGGGGTTCTCCTCGTCGGAGGCGCGGACCGTCGAACCGTCCGCGGTCACCAGCTCGACTCCCAGCAGGTTGTCGGCGGCGAGTCCGAACAGCCGGTCCAGCCAGCCGGTGCCGCCGCCGAGGACGAAGCCGCCGACCCCGGTGGTCGAGACGCGGCCGCCGGTCGTCGCGAGCCCGTAGGGCTGGGTGGCCTGGTCGAGCTGTCTCATGAGGGCTCCGCCCTCGACCCGCACCGTCTCGGAACCGGGGTGGACGGTCACCGCCCGCATCGGGCCGAGGTCGATGACCAGACCGTCGTCGTTGAGCGACATGCCGGAGACGCTGTGGCCGCCGCCCCGTACGGCGATGGGCAGGTCCACCTCGCGGGCGAAGCGGACCGAGCGCGTCACGTCGGCCGCGTCCGCGCATCGTGCGATCACGGCGGGCCGGCGGTCGATCATCGCGTTGAAGACGGTTCTCGCACCGTCGTACCCCGGGTCGTCCGGGGTGAGGACCTCACCGGTGAGAGCGGCGCGGAACGCGGTGAGCGCCGCGCCGGAACGCGAAAGGGGAGCCATGGCAGCCGCCCCCTTCCATGAGGGGACAGGTGCCTCCAGTTTAGGCCCGTCGCGCGGAGCGGGCCGGTTTCGCGGGGTCCGGGCGGACCCGGTGGACCGGGCGCGGCGGGGCGGATGCCCGGGCGCACCCAATCCGGCCGGGATCAGCCGCCGTACGCCCCGCTCGCGGTGAGCCGCAGGGCCGTGTCGATCAGCGGCACGTGGCTGAAGGCCTGCGGGAAGTTCCCGACCTGGCGCTGCAGGCGCGAGTCCCACTCCTCGGCCAGCAGGCCGAGGTCGTTGCGCAGGGCGAGAAGGCGCTCGAAGAGCTTGCGGGCCTCGTCGACCCGCCCGATCATCGCGAGATCGTCGGCCATCCAGAACGAGCACGCGAGGAACGCGCCCTCGTCGCCCTCCAGACCGTCCACGCCCGCGTCGCCCCCGGTCGTCGGGTAGCGCAGGATGAAGCCGTCCGCGGTGGACAGCTCGCGCTGGATCGCCTCGATGGTGCCGATCACGCGCTTGTCGTCCGGCGGCAGGAAGCCCATCTGCGGGATCAGCAGCAGCGAGGCGTCCAGCTCCCTGGAGCCGTACGACTGCGTGAACGTGTTCCGCTCCTTGTCGTAGCCCTTCTCGCAGACGTCCCGGTGGATGTCGTCGCGCAGCTCGCGCCACTTCTCCAGCGGGCCGTCGGCGTCACCGGACTCGATGAGCTTGATCGTGCGGTCGACGGCGACCCACGCCATCACCTTGGAGTGCACGAAGTGCCGGCGTGGACCGCGGACCTCCCAGATCCCCTCGTCCGGCTGGTCCCAGTGGTCCTCCAGATAGCGGATCAGCTTCAACTGGAGCAGCGAGGCGTAGTCGTTGCGGGACAGGCCCGTCATGTGGGCCAGGTGCAGGGCCTCGGTGACCTCGCCGTAGACGTCGAGCTGGAGCTGGTGCGCCGCGCCGTTCCCGACGCGGACCGGAGTCGAACCCTCGTACCCGGGAAGCCAGTCGAGCTCGGCCTCGCCCAACTCACGTTCCCCTGCGATGCCGTACATGATCTGGAGGTTCTCCGGGTCACCGGCGACCGCGCGCAGCAGCCACTCGCGCCAGGCGCGGGCCTCCTCGCGGTAGCCGGTGCGCAGCAGCGAGGAGAGGGTGATGGCCGCGTCGCGCAGCCAGGTGTAGCGGTAGTCCCAGTTGCGGACGCCGCCGATCTCCTCCGGGAGGGACGTGGTCGGCGCGGCGACGATGCCGCCCGTCGGCGCGTACGTCAGCGCCTTCAGCGTGATCAGGGAGCGCACCACGGCCTCGCGGTAGGGGCCGTGGTACGTACATTGGTCGACCCAGTCGCGCCAGAAGTCCTCGGTCGCCTCCAGGGACTGCTCCGGCTCGGGCAGCGCGGGCGGCTCCTTGTGCGAGGGCTCCCACGAGATCGTGAAGGCGATCCGGTCGCCCGGCGCCACCGTGAAGTCGGCGTACGTCGTCAGATCCTTGCCGTACGTCTCGCAGTCCGTGTCGAACCAGACCGAGTCCGGTCCGGCGACGGCGACCGTGCGGCCCTCGTGCTTGTGCACCCAGGGCACCACGCGGCCGTACGAGAAACGCATCCGCAGCGCGGAGCGCATCGGCACCCGGCCGGTGACGCCCTCGACGATCCGGATCAGCTGCGGGGCGCCGTCACGCGGGGGCATGAAATCGGTCACGCGGACCGTGCCGCGCGGGGTGTCCCATTCGGATTCGAGAATGAGTGAGTCGCCGCGGTACCTGCGGCGCGCCGCCGCGGGGGGTTCGGCGTCGGCCGCGTGGGCGGGCCCGAGCCGCCAGAATCCGTGTTCCTCCGTGCCGAGCAGTCCTGCGAAGACGGCATGGGAGTCGAAGCGGGGCAGGCACAGCCAGTCGACAGTGCCGTCCCGGCAGACCAGCGCGGCTGTCTGCATGTCTCCGATGAGTGCGTAGTCCTCGATGCGCCCGGCCACGTGCATCTCCAGTCGAACGGCCACGGCGCCCCTGCACGGGGCGGTCGCTCTTGCGGTCAAGGGAACGTAGGTAGTGCGGAAAAGTAGGCAATGCGGAAGTTCGGTACTGCGGAGGATCGGAGGTGGGGGGACGTAGTTCGTACGTCGCTGCGGAGCGTCCGTTTCAGTGTGATGGGCGATCCGATTGTCGTCTCGAAACGAACTGACAAGCCCTCTTTGTTCCGGATACGGACGGGATGATGCCGTGTACCGGCGGGACTCGGCAGCGAGTGTCCGAGCAGGATACGACGCACGTGGAAGATCCGCGTGCCGCTCCCGGCAACCCGGCTGGGCCGATCGAGTGAGCGGTGTGCGGGGTGTGTGCCGAGGTGTGCGCGGAGCGTGGCCGGAAGCAGCCTCGTTCGGTCGCTGATACCCTGGTAGCCCGTGGACCGGTGGGCAAGAAACCCCCGAACCGCAGCGACGGCGCCTCCGGAAATCTCCGGACTCCACGCCGGTACGCACCCCAGACCGCGACCACGGGAGCCCCCTCTTGGCCATGCCGCCCGCTGCTTTCCGAAACAGCACTGCCACGACGACCAAGCACATCTTCGTCACCGGGGGTGTCGCCTCCTCCCTCGGCAAGGGACTGACGGCCTCCAGCCTGGGCGCGCTGCTCAAGGCGCGCGGTCTGCGGGTCACGATGCAGAAGCTCGACCCGTACCTGAACGTCGACCCCGGCACCATGAACCCGTTCCAGCACGGTGAGGTGTTCGTCACGAACGACGGCGCCGAGACCGACCTGGACATCGGTCACTACGAGCGCTTCCTCGACGTCGACCTCGACGGCTCGGCCAACGTCACCACCGGCCAGGTGTACTCCACCGTCATCGCCAAGGAGCGGCGCGGCGAGTACCTGGGCGACACGGTGCAGGTCATCCCGCACATCACCAACGAGATCAAGCACCGCATCCGCCGGATGGCCACCGACGACGTCGACGTCGTCATCACCGAGGTCGGCGGCACGGTCGGCGACATCGAGTCCCTGCCCTTCCTGGAGACGGTCCGCCAGGTCCGCCACGAGGTCGGCCGCGACAACGTGTTCGTCGTGCACATCTCGCTCCTCCCGTACATCGGCCCGTCCGGCGAGCTGAAGACGAAGCCCACCCAGCACTCGGTGGCGGCGCTGCGCAACATCGGTATCCAGCCGGACGCGATCGTCCTGCGCGCCGACCGCGAGGTGCCCACCGCCATCAAGCGCAAGATCTCGCTGATGTGCGACGTCGACGAGGCGGCCGTGGTCGCGTGCATCGACGCCAAGTCCATCTACGACATCCCGAAGGTCCTGCACACCGAGGGCCTGGACGCCTACGTCGTCCGCAAGCTGGACCTTCCGTTCCGCGACGTGGACTGGACGGCGTGGGACGACCTGCTCGACCGCGTCCACAACCCCGTCCACGAGATCACCATGGCGCTCGTCGGCAAGTACATCGACCTGCCCGACGCCTACCTCTCGGTCACCGAGGCGCTGCGCGCCGGCGGATTCGCGAACAAGGCCCGCGTCAAGATCAAGTGGGTCACCTCCGACGACTGCAAGACCGCGGCGGGTGCCGCGGGACAGCTCGGTGACGTCGACGCGATCTGCATCCCGGGCGGCTTCGGCGACCGCGGCGTGTCCGGCAAGGTCGGCGCCATCCAGTACGCCCGCGAGAACGGGATCCCGCTGCTCGGCCTCTGTCTCGGCCTGCAGTGCATCGTGATCGAGGCCGCGCGGAACCTGGCCGACATCCCGGACGCCAACTCCACCGAGTTCGACTCCGCCACCGGCCACCCGGTCATCTCCACGATGGCCGAGCAGCTCGACATCGTGGCCGGCGAGGGTGACATGGGCGGCACCATGCGGCTGGGCATGTATCCGGCCAAGCTCGCCGAGGGCTCGATCGTGCGCGAGGTGTACGACGGCAAGGAGTACGTCGAGGAGCGCCACCGTCACCGCTACGAGGTGAACAACGCCTACCGCGCCGAGCTGGAGAAGAAGGCCGGTCTGCAGTTCTCCGGCACCTCCCCGGACGGCAAGCTCGTCGAGTACGTCGAGTACGCGCGCGACGTCCACCCGTACCTGGTCGCGACCCAGGCACACCCCGAGCTGCGCTCCCGCCCGACCCGGCCGCACCCGCTCTTCGCGGGCCTGGTCAAGGCCGCGGTGGAGCGCAAGACGGGCAAGTAACACAAGGGTTGTACGGTGGCCGGGGCGCGGACCCGCGGGTGAATCCGCAGGTCGCGCCCCGGCTCCGTCGACGGACCGGCTTCTTTGGGCACGTGTGGGAGGACAGACCATGACGATCAAGGACACCCCCGAGGAGTGGGAGGTCCGGGCGACCGAGACCCCCTTCAAGGGCAACAAGACCTCGGTACGCACCGACGACGTCGTCATGCCCGACGGGTCCGTCGCGCGCCGCGACTACCAGGTCCATCCGGGCTCCGTGGCCGTCCTCGCCCTCGACGACGAGGGCCGCGTGCTGGTCCTGCGCCAGTACCGCCACCCCGTGCGCCAGAAGCTGTGGGAGATCCCGGCGGGGCTGCTCGACATCCCCGGTGAGAACCCGCTCCATGCCGCGCAGCGCGAGCTGTACGAGGAGGCGCACGTCAAGGCCGAGAGCTGGAGCGTGCTGAGCGACGTGTACACCACGCCCGGCGGCTGCGACGAGGCCGTCCGCATCTTCCTCGCCCGCGACCTCTCCGAGGCCGAGGGCGAGCGGTTCGACGTCGAGGACGAGGAGGCCGACATGGAGCTGGCCCGCGTTCCCCTCGACGACCTCGTCCGCGGTGTCCTCGCCGGCGAGCTGCACAACAACTGCCTGGTCGTGGGCGTTCTCTCGCTCGTCGCGGCGCGTCAGGGCGACGGGCTGGACGCGCTGCGTCCCGCCGAGGCGCCGTGGCCGGCGCGCCCCTTCGAGGCCTGACACCGGCTCCGCCCGCCACTCTCCGGACGGGGAGCGTCCACCCGTCCGGAGGTACCGGTCCTACGATCGCCTGATCCGATCGGGGGACGCCCCCGTCGCGCTCCTCCCAGATCGTCGCAGAGCGTGAACTAGGCTCTGGAAACGCCCGAACCGGAGTCCCGGCGGGCTTGCGCGCGCAGTGGAACGGGAGTGTGGCCCGTGGCGGATCAGGCAGTGGACGACGGCGGCACGAAGGTGTCGGCCAAGGGGCGGCGCCCGGCTGCCGGGTCCGCTCCTACGGAGAGTCAGTTCCTGGGCCGTACCAGAGAGTTGAAGGAACTCCGGGCCGACATCGAACGCGCCGGGCTGGACACGCTGTCCGGCCGCAAGGCGCCCCGCGCGCGGGTTCTCCTGATCGCCGGGAAACCCGGCTCGGGCCGCACCGCGCTCGCAGCGGAACTCGCCGCGCAGGTCGCCGAGAGTTACCCCGACGGCATACTGCGTGCCCGGCTCACCGAACCCGACGGCACCCAGGTGCCCACCGAGTCCACCGCGCGGGAGCTGCTCACAGCCCTCGGTCTGCCCTCGCCCCCCGGAGCCGGCGCGGACGATCTCGGCGAACGGCTGCGCGAGGCCCTCGCCGTCCGCCGGGCGGTGCTCGTCCTCGACGACGCGGCCGACGCCCAGCAGGTCGACGCGGTGCTGCCCGACTCCCCGGACTGCCTGGTCGTCGCCGTGTCCGACGGGCCGCTGACCGGGATCGCCGACGTCCGCCCCTGCACCCTCGGCGGGTTGGACACCAAGTCCGCCCTCGAACTCCTCGGCCACTTCACCGGCTCGGTGCGCATCACCGTGGACCCGCTCGCCGCCGAGGGGCTGGTCGAACTCTGCGCGGGCCAGCCCGCCGCCCTGGTGCTCGCCGGCGGCTGGCTCGCCGCGCGCCCGGCGTCCGCCGTGGCCGATCTCGCCAAGCACCTGCGCTCCGAGGGCGAGGACGGCACCGCCCTGGCCCGCGTCTTCCGGCTCGCCTACACCTCGCTGCCGAGCACGGCCGCGCGGATACTGCGCCTGCTCTGCCTGGCGCCCGCGGGCCTCGTGGACCCGCACACGGCCTCCGCGCTGGCCGGCTGCTCGGTCCAGGCCGCCCGCACCACGCTCGACGACTTCGCCGCCCTCGGCCTGCTCCGGGCGGTCCCGGCGCCGCTGCCGCAGTACGAGGTCCCCGGCTGCCTCCAGCCGCTCCTCCAAGGCCTGATCGAGGCGCACGACCGGCCGGCCGAGGTGCAGCTGGCCCGCGCGCGGATGCTGGAACGGACCGTACGGCTGCTGGTGTCCTGCCGTGCCATCACCGAGACCGACAGCTCGCCCGCCCAGGAGAAGCTCGCCGGGCTGCCGCGCGCCCTGCGTTTCCCGAGCCCCCGGGCGGCCGAGGACTGGCTGAGCGTCCGCAAGCCCGCACTGCTGGCCTCCGCCCGGCTCGCGGTCGCCGACGGGGAGCTGGACACCCTCGCCCGGCGGCTGATGGCCGCCCTGGTGCGGGCCATGGTCGCCCACTTCGGCACACAGGCCGCCGCACCCGAGCTGTACGGCATCCACCGGCTCGTCCTGGACGTCGCCGAGCGCCGGAAACTGCCCCGCGAGAAGGCCGCGGCCCTGCTGAACCTCGCCGACCTCGACGCGCAGACCGGCCGGACGACCGACGCCCTCGCCCGCTACCGGGCCGCGCTGGACGCCGGACGGGAGGCGAACGACCCGTACGCGACCGGCCGCGCGATGGAATCCGTAGGCGGCGCCCACCAGGAGCTGGGCGACTACGACCGGGCCGCCGACTGGTACGGCCGGGCCCTCGCCGAGCGGCTCGCCCGCGGCGAGCGGGTGGACGCCGCCCGGCTGTACGGACGCATCGCCACCGCGCACACCTACGCGGGCCGCTACGGCGAGGCGCTGGTCAACTGGCGCTCCGCCGTCGCCGGGCACCGCAAGAACGGCGATGTCGCCGCGCAGGCCCGCGCGTTGAGCGAGACCGCACGCGTCCAGGAGTACGCCGGACGGCCCGAGGAGTCGCTGCGCACCTGCCAGGAGGCCGTCGAGTGGGCACGCCGTGCGGACGACGTACGGCTGCAGGCCGCGCTGCAGCTCCGGCTGGCCGACACCCTGGACCGGCTCGGCGACCCCGCGGCCGCCCGGCTGCACCGCGCCGCTGCCGAGCGCATGCTGGGAGATGAGCTCCCGGAGAGCGCAATCGACCCGGAACAGGACGCTAATGCCTGCGAAATCCGTAGTGCATCCTCGGAAGATTGATGCATTGAAAGGCTAGACAGAAAAAATCCCTTCATTAGACTGGCTCCGCCGCGTTCTTCCGTGGTGTCTCCCGGTGTGCTCCCGTATGCCGGGTATGACATGCATCGCCTGGCTTGCATCGCCTCGGCATGCATAGCCCCGAACCCTCTGAGCCAAGGACCGTGATCGACGTGAAGGTCGGCATCCCCCGCGAGGTCAAGAACAACGAGTTCCGGGTGGCCATCACCCCCGCCGGCGTGCACGAGCTGGTGCGCCACGGCCACCAGGTCTTCGTCGAGCAGAACGCCGGTGTCGGCTCCTCGATCACGGACGACGAGTACGTCTCCGCCGGTGCGCGCATCCTCGGCACCGCCGACGAGGTCTGGGCCACCGCCGACCTGCTGCTCAAGGTCAAGGAGCCGATCGCGGAGGAGTACCACCGTCTCCGCAAGGACCAGACGCTCTTCACGTACCTGCACCTCGCCGCCTCCAAGGAGTGCACGGACGCCCTGCTGGAGTCGGGCACCACGGCGATCGCGTACGAGACCGTCGAGCTCCCCAGTCGGGCGCTGCCGCTGCTCGCCCCGATGTCCGAGGTCGCGGGCCGGCTGGCCCCGCAGGTCGGCGCCTACCAGCTGATGCGCGCCAACGGCGGCCGCGGTGTCCTGCCCGGCGGTGTCCCGGGCGTGCTCGCCGCGAAGGCCGTCGTCATCGGCGGCGGCGTCTCCGGCTGGAACGCCGCGCAGATCGCCATCGGCATGGGCTTCCACGTGACCCTGCTCGACCGCGACATCAACAAGCTCAAGGAGGCGGACAAGATCTTCGGTACGAAGATCCAGACCGTCGTCTCCAACACCTTCGAGCTGGAGAAGGCCTGCCTCGAGGCCGACCTCGTGATCGGTGCCGTGCTCATCCCGGGTGCCAAGGCCCCGAAGCTGGTCACCAACGAGCTCGTCTCGCGGATGAAGCCGGGAAGTGTCCTTGTCGACATCGCGATCGACCAGGGCGGCTGCTTCGAGGACTCGCGTCCCACCACGCACGCCGAGCCGACCTTCACGGTCCACAACTCGGTCTTCTACTGCGTCGCCAACATGCCCGGCGCGGTGCCCAACACCTCGACGTACGCGCTGACGAACGCGACGCTGCCGTACATCGTCGAGCTCGCCAACCGCGGCTGGGTCGAGGCCCTGCGCCGCGACAACGCCCTGGCCAAGGGCCTCAACACCCATGACGGCAAGGTCGTTTACCGCGAGGTCGCGGAGGCCCTCGGCCTGGACCACGTCGCACTGGAGAGCCTGCTCAGCTAGGACCGACGGAGGCTCCGAGAGTCGACTTTTCAGGTCGACTCCGGGCCGACAAAAGGCGATACGTCAACACGGGTCGTCAACACCGCGCACCCGGCCGGACCTTGCCCGACAAGGTCCGGCCGGGTGTGTGTCGGGTCACTTTGCGACACTCGTTCAACTCGCCACGAACGTAACTCTTTAACCGATTCGCACACCGGTGAAACCTGCTGTGCGACGGCCTTACGCCCTTGACAGAGGGGTGTTCGGTTGCCGACACATCGGGTCGGGTCCGGCGGATTGTGTTGCTGCGGAGCGGTGACACGCCATAGAGTCGCCAACCGTCGGCATGGTGCCACGCTGACCTATCGAGAAGTTTCCTGGTCACCAAGGAGGTAAGACGACTTGTGAATGAGTCGACATTTACTCCCGGGGGTGGTCAACCAGGAATGCCGGCGCGGGGCCAGAACCCCACGGGGCTCGAGGCTGTCGGCTCCGTCGCTGTCCGCACCTTCGCAGCCCACCAGAGTCCCCGCAGAACAGGGCTGACCCAGCCAGCACACCAGAGCATGGATGGCCATCACGTGAACGCCATGGCCGGCAACGGAAGTGGCGAGAACCACACCCACTTCGCCGACTACGACGAACTGCCCGAGGGGCACTTCTACGACCCCGACGCCGAGTACGAGCCCGATCCGGAGTACGCGGCCACGCTCGCGCCCGACGCGGCCCGCCAGCGCCGTGAGCGCATCGGCCCGACGGGGCGCCCGCTGCCCTACTTCCCGATCCCGGGTCCGCTGACCAGCCACGGCCCCGCGACGATCATCGCGATGTGCAACCAGAAGGGCGGCGTGGGCAAGACCACGTCGACCATCAACCTGGGCGCGGCCCTCGCCGAGTACGGCCGCCGCGTGCTCCTCGTCGACTTCGACCCGCAGGGCGCGCTGTCCGTGGGACTCGGCGTCAACCCGATGGAGCTCGACCTCACCGTCTACAACCTGCTCATGGAGCGGGGCATGGCGGCCGACGAGGTGCTCCTGAAGACGGCGGTCCCGAACATGGACCTGCTGCCCAGCAACATCGACCTGTCCGCCGCCGAGGTGCAGTTGGTGAGCGAGGTCGCGCGCGAGTCCACGCTCCAGCGGGCCCTGAAGCCGCTGATGGCCGACTACGACTACATCGTGATCGACTGTCAGCCCTCGCTCGGTCTGCTCACCGTGAACGCGCTGACGGCCGCCCACAAGGTGATCGTGCCGCTGGAGTGCGAGTTCTTCGCGCTGCGCGGTGTCGCGCTGCTCACGGAGACCATCGAGAAGGTCCAGGAGCGGCTCAACCCCGATCTGGAACTCGACGGCATCCTCGCGACGATGTACGACTCCCGCACGGTGCACAGCCGTGAGGTGCTCGCACGCGTCGTGGAGGCCTTCGACGATCACGTCTACCACACCGTGATCGGCCGGACCGTCCGCTTCCCGGAGACCACCGTCGCCGGTGAGCCGATCACCACGTACGCCTCCAACTCCGTCGGTGCCGCCGCCTATCGCCAGCTCGCCAGGGAGGTGCTCGCCCGGTGTCCCGCCGAGTGAGTCTGCCGGGGGCCGACGAACTGTTCCGTACCACCGGGGGAATGGCGCTCCAGTCGTCCACACCCTCGCGCCGGACCAACGGCGAGGCCCGGGTGCCGGCTCCGGCCGGCGAGAGCGACGCGGCGGCCGCCGGGGAGGACGCACCGCATTCGGTACCCGTCCAGGGCGGTGACGGCGAGGGCGACGAACACGTCGCCGCCGACGCCGAGTCCTCCGGCGCGGGGGAGTCCCGCAGCCGGGGTGGTGCTCCGGACGGTTCGGGGCGGCGACCGCAGGCGCAGGAAGGTTCTGCCGCCTCCGCCGCAGCGGGGCAGTCGTCCCGCAAGCGGGGGCGAGCCGCCGCCAACCGGCGGCCCACCGGGCGGGAGCGGCACGACGAGAAGATCACGGTGTACGTGTCCGCCGAGGAACTGATAGACCTCGAACACGCCCGCCTGGTCCTGCGTGGTGAGCACGGGCTCGCCGTCGACCGCGGGCGGATCGTCCGCGAGGCGGTCGCCGTCGTCCTCGCGGATCTGGAATCCCGAGGGGACGCGAGCATCCTCGTACGACGTCTGCGCGGGCGGTAGCGGTAGCCTGCGACGGCTATGACCTCGAACGACCCGCCTCCGACCGCCGCCTCCGGCGGCCGTCGGCGTGCGCTGGGGCGAGGGCCGGGTACGGCGCCGGCGCCCGATGGGGCCCGGCCTTCGCCGTCCCCGGACCCGCACGGCCCGTCCATCGGGCCGCACGAGCCGTCCGTCGAACCCTCCCTCGAGGAGTCGGGAGCGCCCGAGGCCCCGGGCGTCCGACGCGAGATCCCCGCCGAACCGCCTGAGGCGCTCCCAGAGGACCCGGACGCGTCCGCCGGGCCCGCGAGCCCGGCCGGACGGTCCGAGGCGCTCCAGGGGCCCGCACAGGCCGCCGAGGCGCTTGAGGGGTCCGGGGGGTCCGTCGGGCCCGACCGGGCCGATCGGACGAACGGAGCAGGGGCCGAGCCCCTCGCGCGTCCTGCCGGGTCCGCTGTCGCGCCCGCTTCCCGTGCCGCGGCCGGTGTGCCTCCGCGAGCGCCGGCCCCCGTGTCCGAGACCGGCGCGGCCCACGCTGCGGCGGTGCCGGGCCCGGTGGCTACTGCCGGCTCCGACACGCTCGTCACGGCCCCCGACGGGGCCGGGACAGCGGGCAGTGACGTGGCCGACGTGGCCGACGTGGCCGACGTGGCCGACGCGGTCGACGACGGTGTCTTCAAGGTGCGGCTCTCGAACTTCGAGGGGCCCTTCGACCTGCTGCTCCAGCTCATCTCCAAGCACAAGCTCGACGTCACCGAGGTCGCGCTGTCGAAGGTCACCGACGAGTTCATGTCGCACATCCGGGCGATGGGCCCGGACTGGGACCTCGACCAGACGACCGAGTTCCTGGTCGTCGCGGCGACCCTGCTCGACCTGAAGGCCGCCCGCCTGCTGCCGACCGCCGAGGTCGAGGACGAGGCCGACCTTGCCCTCCTGGAGGCACGGGACCTGCTCTTCGCACGGCTGCTCCAGTACCGCGCGTACAAGCAGATCGCCGACATCTTCAACGCCCGGCTCGACGAGGAGGCCCGCCGCTACCCGCGTACCGTCGGCCTGGAGGCGCACCACGCCGCGCTGCTGCCCGAAGTGGTCATCAGCATCGGGCCGGAGGGCTTCGCCAAGCTCGCCGTGAAGGCGATGCAGCCCAAGCCCAGGCCGCAGGTCTACATCGACCACATCCACGCGCCGCTCGTCAGCGTGCAGGAGCAGGCGGGGATCGTGGTGGCGCGGCTGAGGGAACTGGGCGAGGCCAGCTTCCGGACGCTCGTCGAGGACACCGACGACACCCTCACCGTCGTCGCCCGCTTCCTGGCCCTGCTGGAGCTCTACCGGGAGAAGGCCGTCGCCCTGGACCAGGAGGAGGCACTCGGGGACCTGATGGTGCGGTGGACGGGCGGAGAGGGCGAGGGCGGGCCGAGGGTGACGGACGAGTTCGACCGGCCCGCGGAGCCGGCGGACGACGGGAACGGACGGGCGACCAAGGAACCCGGGGAGCCCGCGGAGGAGAAGACGTGAGCGAGGACACCATGGAGACCCCCGCGGGGCCGCGCACCGTCGCCGACCTCGACCTCAGGCCCGCCCTGGAGGCCGTCCTGATGGTCGTGGACGAACCCGCGACCGAGGAACACCTCGCGAAAATACTGGAGCGGCCCAAGCGGCAGATCGCGGACGCCCTGCGCGCGCTGGCCGACGACTACACCGTCCAGGGGCGCGGATTCGAGCTGCGGCTGATCGCCGGCGGCTGGCGTTTCTACACCCGGCCCGAGTACGCGGCCGCCGTCGAGCGCTTCGTCCTGGACGGGCAGCAGGCCCGTCTCACCCAGGCGGCTCTGGAGACGCTCGCCGTCGTCGCGTACCGCCAGCCGGTCAGCCGTTCCAGGGTCTCCGCGGTCCGCGGAGTCAACTGCGACGGCGTGATGCGCACCCTTCTCCAGCGGGGTCTGGTGGAGGAGGCGGGCGCGGAACCCGAAACAGGTGCGATCCTGTACACGACGACGAACTACTTCCTGGAGCGAATGGGCCTGCGCGGTCTGGACGAGCTCCCGGAGCTCGCGCCCTTCCTCCCCGAGGCGGACGCGATCGAAGCAGAGACGCTGGAAGGGGTCCCGTCGTTCGATCCGGATGCACCGGATACAGACGCAGACGACACGACGACGACGGAACTTTGATGCGAAGCAGTGGCAGTGGCAGCGGCAGGAACAGCGGGCGCGGCAACCCGCAGGGATCCGGCGGGAGCGGCGGTGCGCGCGGAAGCGGCGGCAGCTCACGTGGGACCGGCGGAGGTGGCGGCCCGCGCGGAAGCGGCGGCAACTCCCGTGGGACCGGCGGAGGTGGCGGCCCGCGTGGGACCGGCGGCTCGCGTGGGTCCGGCGGGAGCGCCGGCTCGCGCGGAACCGGCTCCCAGCCGAGGAGCGAGGCGGGGCGCGACGACCAGCCGAAGCGTCCCAGCAAGCCCCGTCCCGAGGAGCGTCGCTACGACGTAGGCCCCGGGGGCACGCACGAAGGCCCGAAGTCCGGGCGCGGCGCCTCGGCGCGCGGCGGCGCCAAGGGCGGCCCCAAGCAGGGCCAGCAGCGCGGTGGCCGGACGGAGAACGCGCGCTCCCGTGAGTACGAGACGCGGACCGAGGAGCGCAACCGCGACCGGTACGCGGGCAAGCCCGACATCAAGCTGCCCAAGACCTTCCCGGGTGCCGAGGAGGAGGGCGAGCGCCTGCAGAAGATCCTCGCGCGAGCGGGCTACGGCTCCCGGCGCGCCTGTGAGGAGCTGGTCGACCAGGCCAGGGTCGAGGTCAACGGCGAGATCGTCCTGGAGCAGGGTCTCCGTGTCGACACGGAGAAGGACGAGATCAAGGTCGACGGCCTGACCGTCGCGACGCAGTCGTACCAGTTCTTCGCGCTGAACAAGCCCTCCGGTGTGGTCTCCACGATGGAGGACAACGAAGGCCGCCAGTGCCTCGGCGACTACGTGACGAACCGCGAGACGCGGCTCTTCCACGTGGGCCGGCTCGACACCGAGACCGAGGGTGTCATCCTGCTCACCAACCACGGCGAGCTGGCGCACCGGCTGACCCACCCCAAGTACGGCGTGAAGAAGGTCTACCTCGCGCACGTCGTGGGCCCGATCCCGCGTGACCTGGGCAAGCGGCTCAAGGACGGCATCCAGCTCGAGGACGGGTACGCCAAGGCGGACCACTTCCGCATCGTCGAGCAGACCGGCAAGAACTACCTCGTCGAGGTGACCCTGCACGAGGGCCGCAAGCACATCGTGCGCCGCATGCTCGCCGAGGCCGGCTTCCCGGTCGACAAGCTGGTGCGCGTCTCCTTCGGCCCGATCACGCTGGGCGACCAGAAGTCGGGCTGGCTGCGCCGCCTGTCGAACACCGAGGTCGGCATGCTGATGGCGGAGGTCGGCCTCTAGGTCCGGAGCCCTCGCGGCACCCTGACGCCCAGCGCGTACGACGGCCGGTTCCGGAACTTCTCCGGGGCCGGCCGATTCGTTTTCGCCGCCCCGCCGGTCTGTACCGGTGAACGGACCACCGGTGTGCCGCCGTGCGCCCGGTGCGAACGAAGGGAGCGGCGATGACCGCGACGACGGACCGTGACGAGTTCGTCCGGCTGACCGACCCGTACCGGCGGGAGCTGCTCGCCCACTGCTACCGCATGCTCGGCTCGGTCCACGACGCCGAGGACCTGGTCCAGGAGACGTACCTGCGGGCCTGGCGGTCCTACGAGGGGTACGAGGGCCGGGCCTCGCTGCGCACCTGGCTCTACCGGATCGCCACCAACACGTGTCTGACGGCCCTGGAGGGGCGGGGGCGGCGTCCGCTGCCCACCGGGCTCGGCGGGCCGGGAGACGCGCCGGAGGATCCGCTGCGGGCCCCGGCGACGGACGTTCCCTGGCTCCAGCCGCTGCCCGACTCGCTCCTCGACCCGGCGACGGTCGTCGCCGCCCGCGGCACCCTGCGACTCGCGCTGGTCGCCGCGCTGCAGAACCTGCCCGCGCGCCAGCGGGCCGTGCTCATCCTGCGGGACGTGCTGGCCTGGCGGGCGTCCGAGGTCGCCGCCGTGCTCGACACCTCGACCGCGGCGGTCAAGAGCACCCTCCAGCGCGCGCGTGCCCGGCTCGACGAGGTCGCGCCGGAGGAGGACCTGGTGGTCGAGCCCGACGGGGCCGAGGACCGCGAGCTGCTCGACCGGTACATGCGGGCCTTCGAGAACGCCGACATGGAGTCGTTGCTGGGGCTGTTGCGGGACGGGGTCGAGCTGGAGATGCCGCCCCACCTGGAGTGGTTCAGCGGCAGGAAGGACGTGCTGCGGTTCCTGCGGGTACGGGTGCTCTCCGGTCGCGCGCCGGGATGGATCCGCATGCTGCCCGTCCGGGCCAACGGGCAGCCCGCGGTGGCCGCGTACGAAAGCGGTGCGGACGGGGTGCTGCGGGCGCACTCCGTGCAGGTGCTCACCGTGGAGGAGGGCGCCGTCGCACGGCTCACCGTCTTCCTGGACCCCGGCCTGTTCCCCGGTTTCGGGCTGCCCGGGGTTCTCGCGTGAACCCCGGCGAGCTGCTGGAGCGCGCCCTCGCCTACGCGCTGGGCGGTGTCGCCGCCGTCCCGCGCGCGGGTCTGGGCCGGCCGACGCCGTGCGCCCGGTGGAACCTCCGGGAGCTGCTCCAGCACCTCGACGACTCGCTGGACGCGCTCTACGAAGGGGTCGCCGCGGGCAGGGTCGGGTTGTGCCCCGTCGCGCCCGCCGCCGATCCGGTGTGCGCCTTCCGCGCGCGGGCCGGGGCACTCCTCGGGGCCTGGGCGGCCGTGTCCGCCGCGCCACCCGCCCCGGCCGTGGGGGACCGCTCCCTCGACCTGGGACTGCTGGCGGCGGTCGGCGCCCTGGAGATCGCGGTGCACGGCTGGGACGTGACGCAGGCGTGCGGCCGGCCACGGCCGATCCCGTCCGCGCTCGCGGCCGAACTGCTGCCGCTCGCACCGGTCGTGGTGGCGGACGCCGACCGCGGGGTGCGGTTCGCTGATCCGGTCGCGGTGCCCGCCGGGGCCGGTCCCGGCGACCTGCTCCTCGCGTTCCTGGGACGCGGGCCCCAGCCACGATTCCTTTCCGGGGCGGCGCCGGTCCGTCTTCCGTGAGTGATCCTCACGGAAGGAACCGTCATGACCGACACCACCGCACGCGCCCCCGTCCAGCAGCCGACGCCCGTGCCCGCACGCCGTGCGTGGACCGTCGTGCTCGCCGGAATGGGGGCGCTGCTCTGTTCTCTGGACGTGGTCGTCGTGGCCACCGCGCTGCCCTCGCTGCGGGCCGACTTCGGGGCGAGCCTGTCCGACCTGGAATGGACGATCAACGCGTACAACCTCGTGTTCGCCTGTCTCACCCTGACCGGCGCCGCGCTCGGCGACCGCTTCGGCCGGCGGCGCATGTACGTCGCCGGGCTCGCCGTCTTCACCCTGGCCTCGGCGCTCGCGGCACTGGCCGGGGGGCCGGGGCAGCTCATCGGTGCACGGGTGCTCCAGGGCGCCGGCGCTGCCGTCCTGCTGCCGCTCACCCTCACCCTGATCAGCGAGGCGTTCCCGGCCGAGAAGCGGGGCGTGGCCATCGGGGTGTGGGGCGGGGTGACCGGCCTCGGGGTGGCGGCAGGACCCGTCCTCGGCGGGGCTGTCACCGAGGGCCTGTCCTGGCAGTGGATCTTCTGGCTGAACGTGCCCACCGGGCTGGTGATGCTGCCGCTGGCCGCGCTGAAGCTGCGCGAGAGTCACGGGCCGCGTCCCCAACTCGACGTCGTGGGGCTGCTGTTGGCGGCCGTCGGGCTGACCGGACTCGCCTGGGCGCCGGTCCGGGCCCCGCAGGCGGGCTGGTGGAGCGCCGAGGTGCTGGGCGCGCTGGCCGTCGGAGTCCTCTTCACGGCGGCCTTCCTCGGCTGGGAGCGGTCGCGGGCGCGCTACCCGATGCTGCCGCTCGGATACTTCCGCAGGCGGGCCTTCTCCACCGCCAACGGCGTCGCCTTCCTGACGTTCATGTCGCTGCTCGGCTCCCTGTTCATGATCACGCAACTGTTCCAACTGGGGCTCGGGAACTCGCCGTTGCAGGCCGGTGTCCGCATCCTGGTGTGGACCGGCATGCCGCTCGCCGTGGCTCCCCTCGCGGGCGCGCTCGCCGACCGGTTCGGCAACCGGCCCTTCATGCTCGGCGGACTCGCCCTCCAGGCGGTCGGCCTCGGTCTGCTGGCGTGGCAGGTGGAACCCGGCGTGGACTACGGGCGGCTGGTGCTGCCGCTGATCGTCGCGGGCATCGGCATCTCGATGGTCTTCCCCACCGTCGCCAACGCGGTGACCTCGTCGGTCCCGCCCGCCGACGCGGGGGTCGCCGCAGGCGTCAACAACGCGCTGCGCGAACTCGGCGGAGTCTTCGGGATCGCCGTCGCCGCGGCCGTGTTCAGCCGATACGGGGGCTACGGCTCCGCCGAGCGTTTCGTGGACGGCTGCGGCCCGGCGTTGTGGGTCTCCGCGGGGGTTGCGGCCGTGGGAGCGCTCGTGGCGGCTCTCGCCCCGGCGCGCACACCGGCGCAGGGACACGACGTGCGCCGGTCCGGGGCCCGCCGGGCCGAGGCTCCGAACGCCGCTGCCGACCGGTGACCCGGGCGGCCCTCGCCCGGGCCCCGCACCCCTTCCGCCGCCTCCGCCCCAGGTGCCGACACCTCTCCCGCGGCGGCCGCGAGAATCCGTAACTTCCCTGGTTGTGAACCTTGTTGGGGCCCTCGCACCCCCTTTATAGTCGTACTGACCATAGTCAGGCTGACCATAAAGGGGGTGAGGGTGTGGCGTCGGAGGATGGCCGCGCGCCGGGCGGTACGAGGCCCGAGGGATACGACAAGTACGCCTTCGAGCCGTTCGCCGTCACCGTGGACCTGGCCGTCCTGACGGTGCGCGCGGGCGCACTCCAGGTGCTGCTCGTCGAGCGCGGCCAGGAGCCGTACGCCGGCCACTGGGCCCTGCCCGGCGGCTTCGTGCTGCCCCACGAGTCCGCGGAGGCGGCCGCCCGCCGCGAACTCGCCGAGGAGACCGGCCTGTCGGACATCTCGGGGCTCCACCTGGAACAACTGCGCACCTACAGCGAACCCGACCGCGACCCGCGCATGCGGATCGTCTCCGTCGCGTTCGCCGCGCTCCTCGCCGACGCCCCCGAACCACACGGCGGCGGCGACGCGGCTCAGGCCCAGTGGCTGCGGTTCAACGCCCTCGACCCGCTCGCCTTCGACCACGACCGCATCCTCGCCGACGCCCACGAACGCGTCGGCGCCAAGCTCGAGTACTCCTGTCTCGCCACCTCCTTCTGTCCGCCCGAGTTCACCCTCGGAGAGCTGCAGCAGGTCTACGAGACCGTGTGGGGCACCGCTCTCGACCGGCCCAACTTCCGCCGCAAGGTGCTCGCGACGCCGGGTTTCGTCGAACAGGTCCCCGGCGCCGCCCGCCTCACCGGCGGACGCGGCAAGCCCGCCGCCCTCTACCGCGCGGGCGGCGCGAAAGCACTGCACCCACCCCTGCTGCGCCCCACCTCGGAAGGACGGCCCTGATGACCACCACGACCCTCGCGAAACGCGCCGCCACCGGCTCCCTGATAGGCCTGGCCCTCGGTGACGCGCTCGGGTTCCCCACCGAGTTCAACTCCGTGCCCGCCATCCTCGACAAGTGCGGCCCCTGGCGGCAGATGGCGCTGCCCCGGCCCGCGATCGTCACCGACGACACCCAGATGACGCTGGCCCTCGCCCGGGGACTGCGCACCGCCATGGACCGCGGCCTCCTCGGCCCGCTGCGGATGGAACGGCCGGTGCGCGAGGAGTTCGTGGACTGGTACCAGTCGCCGCAGAACAACCGAGCCCCCGGCCGGACCTGCCTCACCGCCTGCAACCTCCTCAAGAACGAGAAGCGCCGCTGGCAGGAGGCCAGCCAGATCGGCTCCAAGGGCTGCGGCGCCAACATGCGCGTCGCACCCGTCGGACTCGTGCGTGGACTCAGCGACGAACAGCGCGCCGGAGCAGCCCAGTTGCAGGCCGCGCTCACCCACGGCCACCCCACCGCCCTCGCCGCCTCGGACCTCACCGCCCACGCGGTCTGGCTGCTCGCCCAGGGCACCGAGCCGATGGGACTCATCGGCCGGCTGCGCTCGTACGCGTACGAGAACCGGCACCGCTATCACACGCGCTGGCTCGGCGACCTGTGGACGTTCAGCGAGGACGCGACGCCGGAGCAGTACATCTCCCGCGGCTGGGACGAGTGCCTCGACGTCCTGGACAACCTCCGGCACGCGGTACGCACCGTCTCGCCCGAGACCGACCCCTGCATGGCCACCGGCGGAGGCTGGGTCGCCGAGGAGGCGCTCGCCACCGGCCTGCTGTGCTTCCTGCTCCTCGTCGACGAACCCGTCACCGCGCTGCGCCGGGCCGCCTGCACCTCGGGCGACTCCGACTCGATCGCCTGCCTGACCGGGGCGTTCGCCGGCGCCTACCACGGCTCCGGCGCCTGGCCCCGGGAGTGGGCCGACCGGATCGAGTACCAGGGCGACCTGATGTCGCTGGGGGCGCTCTGGGACGCTTGAGGGATGACAGACGCCCTGGACCTCGGTACCGACCTCGCGAGCGTGGTGGCCGAACAACCCGACCCCGTGCTCTTCGCCACCGTCTCCGGGGCGCACCTGTACGGCTTCCCCTCGCGCGACTCCGACGTCGACCTGCGCGGTGTCCATCTGCTGCCCACGGCCGACCTGGTCGGACTGCGCGAGCCCGAGGAGACCCGGTCCCGTATGTGGCTCCGTGAGGGCGTCGAGATGGACCTGGTCACCCACGACCTGCGCAAGTTCGTCCGGCTGATGCTGCGGCGCAACGGCTACGTGCTGGAGCAGCTGCTCTCGCCGCTCGTCGTGCACACCGGTGACGAACACCGGGAGCTGCTCTCGCTCGCCCCCGGCGTCCTCACCCGTCATCACGCCCACCACTACCGGGGGTTCGCCTCGACGCAGTGGCGGCTCTTCGAGAGGACCGGCGAACTCAAGCCGCTGCTCTACACGTTCCGTGTCCTGCTCACCGGCATCCACCTCATGCGCAGCGGCGAGGTCCAGGCGGATCTGCCGACGCTCGTCGGACAGGTCGCCTCTCCCGACTACCTGCCGGACCTGATCGCCGAGAAGGCCGAGCGCGAGCACGGCGCCGCCGACGTCCCCCGAGCGCGCGTGGAGGCGGACGTCGAGCGGCTGCACAGCGTCCTCGACGAGGCCCAGGACGCCTCGGCGCTCCCGGACGCCCCCTCCGCGCGCGACGCCCTGCACGACTACGTCGTCCGGGTCCGCCTCGACGCGGACCGACAGGCCACGGCGGTCTCCTAGGGCGTGTCCGGCGCCCCGGAGTCTCGGAGCGCGGAGGCCCGGCGCACCCGGATCAGGAAGTCCTCCACGCGCGCGTGGTCCGGCCCGGGCGGAAGCGCGCTGCGGGACTCCGCCTCCTCGGCCTCCGCCGCCAGCCGGGACATCCACGTCTCGACCCCGGTCCAGGACACCTCGCCCCGGCGCACGGCGAGGAGCGGCTCGCGCTGGTCGCCCACGTCGACCGTGAGGACCCCGGTACGCAGCAGATCGCGCGAACTCATCAGGAGCCGCAGCAGATGCATGGCGTGCTTCCAGCGCGGGGCGCCGTGCCGGCGGACGTCGGCCTCCAGCTTCTTGTGCTGGCCCAGGGCGTAGCGGGCGAAGGACTCGTACGCGAGGCGGGACAGGAACGCCCCTCTGAGGTCGAGGAGTTCGCGTCCCACCTCGTCCGTGTACGCGACGAGGGGGGAGTGCAGGCACTCCAGGATGTTCGGATTGGCGCGCAGCGCGAGCGCGCAGAACCGCTCCAGCTCCCAGCTGAACTGCTCCTCCGCAGGACCTTCCACATGGGTCGGGGGCTTCTCGAAGCGCCAGAACATCGGGGTCGGGGCGAGGAAGACGCCCCGGCGGTCCGTGTCGCTGCCGTCCGTGGCCAGCCCGAAGGCCCGCGACCCCGTCACACAGGAGTAGACCGTGTGATCACGCACCAGGGAGAGCGGGGAGTCGGGGGACGCCACGCGGGGCCGCGGCGCGCCGGGTTCTGAACGCATGCCCGGAGCGTACGGGCCCTCTCACGCCGTGCGGATCGAATTTCCTTCCACGACGATCTTCTCCGCGGGCAGCGGACGGGGTGCGGGACCGGCCTTCACCGCGCCGTTCTCGACACTGAACCTGCTCCCGTGGCACGGGCAGTCGATCGTGCCGTCCGCGACAGTGTTCACCGTGCAGCCCTGGTGCGTACAGATCGCGGAGAAGGCCTTGAAGTCGCCCTTCTTCGGCTGGGTCACCACGATCTTCCGGTTCTTGAAGATCTTGCCGCCGCCGACCGGGATGTCGCCCGTCGAAGCGAGCTTCTCGCCGCTCGACGCCTTCGGCGAGGTGTTGTCCGAGGAACTGTCCGAGCCGCCTTCGTCCCCGTACTTGCTGCATCCCACGAGCAGCGCGGACGCCCCCGTCGCGAGGATCACGGTGCGCCGCGTCGAGCGGTGGGTCATGTCGTCACTCCGAACGTACGGAAGAACCAGAGGGCGGACGTCAGCCAGATGGCCGTGAGCACGGCGAAGACCAGGCCACCGACGATCGGCAGCAGCCAGCCGGGCAGGCGCTCCCAGCGGAGCAGCAGCATCTTGGCACTGAAGGCACCGAAGAAGAAGCAACCGAGGAGCGAGTGCAACAGGACGCGCGTTTCGTACGTCTGATAGCCCAACGCGTACAGACAGTGGACGGCGACCGGCACCGCCACCAGGAACGCGGTCCGCCCCGACCACCGGTGCAGCGTCGCCGCCCAGCCCGGCCCCGGCAGCTTCCCGTACATCATGAGCGCCGACACGAACTGGACGAGCGCGAAGAAGAACGCGGTCGTCGCGAGCCACGACTTCACTGCGCCGGTGCTGCTGAAGCCCGCGAGGTTGAAGGCCGTCCCGGCCGGGTCGTGCAGTCTGCCGTAGATGCCCAGGCCCAGGGCGACCGCAGCGGCGACGACGGCGGGGACGAGATAGCGGGCCGCACTCCGCCGGCCGTGGGCGGGCGGCGGAACGGGAAAGCCCCGGGTGGCGGCGTTCGGGTCCACGGTCATGAGCTGCTCCCTGCGAGAGAGGGGGTCAGGGGGTGACAGGCCGTGCGACGATCTTCCGTCCGTCGATGGTCACGGCACCGGTCTCCGGGTCGATCGCCGGAGCCTTCGAGGGGGTGCCGTCACGGTCGACGACGCCGACCTGTTTTCCGCCCGGCAGCACGATCCAGCCGCCGTCGATCTTCGCCCCGCGCACGGTCGAGGTCGCCCGGTACAGCCCGGACGGCTTGACCGCCCGGTCGGCCGTGAAGCCGTAGCGCCGCCCGCCGAGGTCGACGGTCCCGCGGATCCGCCTGCCGTCCTTGAGCGTGCCGTTCAGTTCGGCGCCGTCGCGGCCCGTGAGCTTCATGGCGCCGTCGCTGCCGACGTCGCCCTTCAGCCAGGACTCCTTGTCGTGCCCGTCGCAGAAGTACGCGATCGCCTTCCCGTCCCGCAGGGAGACGGCGACCGCCGACGAGTCGTCGTCGGTGCGGCCCGCGTAGTCGGCGTCGGGCACCGGGCGGACCGTCGGTGACGACGAAGGTGACGAGGAGGGCGACGAACGGGGCGACGGCGACGAGGGGTCCGGTGAGGACGGGGACGCGGAGGCCCCGGGTGCGGCGGGCGACACCGTGGCGCCCGGTGGGTCCTTCTGGTCGGCCGACGCGGTCCTCGTCCCTGTCGCCGCGTTGAGCGACAGCAGGAACACGCCGAGCACGAGCCCCGCGAGAAGGGTGAGAAGGGGTCCTGGACGCTTCATGCCGGTCATGCGGGCCTCCCCCGAGGCGAGTCTCCTGCCATGAGAGCGGACCCGCGCCCCCGCGTCCAGAGGCGCACAGGTGCGTTCTCACCACAAGTGGCGGAAAGGGGTGATTCCGGTGACATTGACAGAGCCTCACGCCGGGTGGGGGCGCCTCCCTCCGGCCGCACTCACGCAAGGCGGGACCATGGCGGGTAACGATCTCGGCAGTCTGCTCGGCGGCCTTCTCGGCGGGGGCGGCCACCAGTCCGGCTCCTCCAACGGCGGCGCCGGCAACATCCTGGGCGCGCTGCTCGGAGCCCTCGGCGGCAGCGGTTCCGGCAGCGGCGGCGGCAGTCCGCTGGGCGGCCTGATGGACATGCTCACCAAGTCCGGCCTGGTCGACCAGGCGCAGTCCTGGGTCGGCAACGGCGAGAACCAGGCCGTCAGCGGTCAGCAGATCGCCGAGGCGCTGCCCGACGAGACCCTCCAGAAGGTCGCCGAGCAGAACGGCGTCAGCCCCCAGCAGGCCGCCGACCAGATCGCCCAGTCGCTGCCGCAGGCCGTCGACAGGCTCACCCCGAGCGGGCGGATCCCGTCCGGCACCTCGCTCGAGGACCTCATCAAGCAGCAGGCACTCTGACCCAGAGGCCCCCGGCCGCGGACAGCCGGGTCCGGTGCCCGGCCCCGTCTCGTCAGGCGGGCGCCGCGCACTCCCGCTCCGGGCGCTGACTAGGCTGGCCGCGACACGACGGACGCAGACCAGCGAGGAGCATCACCGTGGCGGTACGAGCGGTCCGGGGGGCCGTCCAACTGGAACGGGACGAAGCCCGCCACATGGACGAGCAGGTCAGCGAGCTGCTCACCGCCGTCCTGGAGCGGAACGCGCTCACCACGGACGACCTGATCAGCATCTGGTTCACGGCGACACCCGATCTGCACAGCGATTTCCCAGCGGCCGCCGCGCGCAAGCTCGGCATCGTCGACGTCCCCCTGATCTGCGCGCAGGAACTGGACATCGAGGGCGCCATGCCGCGCGTCGTCCGCGTCCTCGCCCACATCGAGTCCGAGCGGCCGCGCGCCGAGATCGTGCACGTCTACCTCGGCGCCGCCGGCGCACTGCGCAAGGACATCGCCCAGTGAGGACCGCGCTCGTCATCGGCACCGGCCTGATCGGCACGTCGGCCGCCCTCGCGCTCGCCGCCCGCGGCGTCGTCGTCCACCTCACCGACCACGACCCGGAGCAGGCCCGTACGGCCGCCGCACTGGGCGCGGGCACCGACGAGCCGCCCGCCGGCCCCGTCGACCTCGCCATCGTCGCTGCGCCGCCCGCGCACGTCGCCGCCACCCTCGCCGACGCCATGCGCCGCGGTCTCGCCCGCGGCTACCTGGACGTCGCCAGCGTCAAGGGCGGCCCCCGCCGCGAGCTGGAGGCCCTCGGCCTCGACCTCGCCTCGTACATCGGCTCGCACCCCATGTCCGGCCGCGAGAAGTCCGGCCCGCTGGCCGCGACCGGCGACCTCTTCGAGGGGCGCCCCTGGGTGCTCACGCCCACCCGCGACACCGACACCGAGGTCCTGAACCTCGCCCTGGAACTGGTGTCGCACTGCCGTGCCGTGCCCGTCGTCATGGACGCGGACGCCCACGACCGCGCCGTCGCCCTCGTCTCGCACATGCCGCACCTGGTGTCCAGCATGGTCGCCGCCCGCCTGGAGCACGCGGAGGAGGCGGCCGTACGCCTCTGCGGTCAGGGCATCCGCGACGTGACCCGCATCGCGGCCTCCGACCCCCGGATGTGGATCGACATCCTCTCGGCCAACCCGGGCCCCGTCGCGGACCTCCTCGCGGACGTCTCCGCCGACCTCGACGAGACGGTACGGGCGCTGCGAGCCCTCCAGTCCTCCGACGACACCAAGCGCCGCGACGGAGCCACCGGCATCGAGGACGTCCTGCGCCGCGGCAACGCGGGCCAGGTCCGTGTCCCCGGCAAGCACGGCTCCGCACCGCGCGCCTACGAGGTCGTGGCGGTCCTCATCGACGACCAGCCGGGCCAGCTCGCCCGTATCTTCGCCGACGCGGGGCAGGCCGGGGTCAACATCGAGGACGTGCGCATCGAGCACGCCACCGGTCAGCAGGCCGGTCTGGTGCAGCTGATGGTCGAGCCGAAGGCGGCACCGGTGCTCAGCGCCGCGCTGCGGGACCGCGGCTGGGCACTGCGCCAGTAACCCGGTCCCGGTCCGGGCGGGCGGCCTGTCGGGGCCCCGGAGCACGGGGGCCGGGACGGCCCGCTCGTACGGCCCGGGAAGGGCCAGTAATACGGGGTCCGCGGAGCCAGTAACCTTGTGCGGGGCGCGCTCGTGTCCCGCACAGACCTCCACCCCGCACCAGGAAGGTGTTCCCACCGTGGAAAACGGCGCCGCCCGGACCGCTCCGACCGTCATCGTGGCCATAGACGGCCCCTCGGGCACCGGCAAGTCGAGCACCTCGAAGGCCGTGGCCGCGAAGCTCGGTCTGAGCTACCTGGACACCGGGGCCCAGTACCGCGCGATCACGTGGTGGATGGTCAGCAACGGCATCGACGTGACGGACCCCTCCGCCATCGCCTCCGCGGCCGGCAAGCCGGAGATCATCTCCGGGACCGACCCGTCCGCCCCGACCATCACGGTCGACGGCACCGACGTCGCGGGCCCGATCCGCACGCAGGAGGTCACCTCCAAGGTCAGCGCGGTCAGCGCCGTGCCCGAGGTGCGGGCCCGGATCACCGAGCTGCAGCGCACGCTCGCCGCGTCCGCCGCCGACGGCATCGTCGTCGAGGGCCGGGACATCGGCACCACCGTGCTGCCCGACGCCGACCTGAAGATCTTCCTCACCGCCTCTCCGGAGGCGCGCGCAGCCCGCCGTAGCGGCGAGCTGAAGGGCGCGGACGTCGCGGCGACCCGCGAAGCGCTCATCCGGCGCGACGCCGCAGACTCCAGCCGCAAGACGTCCCCGCTCGCCAAGGCGGACGACGCGGTCGAGGTGGACACCTCCGAGCTCACGCTCCAGCAGGTCATCGAGTGCGTCGTCACCCTCGTCGAGGAGAAGCGGGCCGCCAAGTGACCGCACCCTCCGCGAGAGGCGCCGAGGTCGGGCGCCGTATCGGCGTCGGCCTGATGTACGGGCTGTGGAAGCCGCGTGTCCTCGGTGCCTGGAAGGTCCCCGCGACCGGCCCGGCGATCCTGGCCGTGAACCACGCGCACAACATCGACGGGCCGATGGTCATGGGCGTGGCGCCCCGGCCCACCCACTTCCTGATCAAGAAGGAAGCCTTCATCGGACCGCTCGACCCCTTCCTGCTGGGCATCGGCCAGCTGAAGGTCGACCGCCACACCACCGACCGCACGGCCATCACCGACGCCCTCGGCGTCCTGACGTCCGGCGGCGTCCTCGGGATCTTCCCCGAGGGAACCCGCGGCGACGGCGACTTCGCCTCGCTGCGGGCCGGCCTCGCGTACTTCGCGGTGCGCAGCGGCGCTCCGATCGTCCCCGTGGCGGTGCTGGGAAGCTCCGAGCGGAACAGCCGGTTGATAAAGGGGCTGCCCCCGCTGCGCAGCAGGGTCGACGTCGTCTTCGGCGACCCCTTCGAAGCGGGCGACGGCAGCGGACGGCGCACCCGCAGCGCCCTGGACGAGGCCACCGGCCGCATCCAGAAGCAGCTCAGCGCCCACCTTGACCATGCCAGGCGTCTCACAGGACGCCCGGAAAACGCCGGGCGCCCCACCGGGCGTTAGGCGACACTTGAGTAGTGGATCGGCCGGTTTGCGGTCGTTCCACCGATCACCACGATGGAACGACGAGGTACGGACTTCATGAACGACCACATCCAGCCCGAGGGCTCGGCAGAGCACGAGCACGGGGCGCTTGGCGATGCCGAGTACGCGGACTTCATGGAGCTCGCCGCGGAAGAGGGCTTCGACGTCGAGGAGGTCGAGGGCGCGCTCGGAGAGGCCGGCCACGGCCCGCTGCCCGTCCTCGCCGTCGTCGGCCGCCCGAACGTCGGCAAGTCGACCCTGGTGAACCGCATCATCGGCCGCCGCGAGGCGGTCGTCGAGGACAAGCCCGGCGTCACCCGCGACCGCGTCACCTACGAGGCCGAGTGGGCGGGCCGCCGCTTCAAGCTCGTCGACACCGGCGGCTGGGAGCAGGACGTCCTCGGCATCGACGCTTCCGTGGCCGCCCAGGCCGAGTACGCGATCGAGGCCGCCGACGCCGTCGTCTTCGTCGTCGACGCCAAGGTCGGCGCCACGGACACCGACGAGGCCGTCGTCCGGCTGCTCCGCAAGGCCGGCAAGCCCGTCGTCCTGTGCGCCAACAAGGTCGACGGCATGAGCGGCGAGTCCGACGCCTCGTACCTGTGGGCCCTCGGTCTCGGCGAGCCGCACCCGGTCTCCGCACTGCACGGCCGTGGCACCGGCGACATGCTCGACGCCGTCCTGGAGGCCCTGCCCGAGGCTCCCGCACAGACCTTCGGCGGCGCGGTGGGCGGCCCCCGCCGTATCGCCCTCATCGGCCGTCCGAACGTCGGCAAGTCCTCCCTGCTGAACAAGGTGGCGAACGAGGACCGCGTCGTCGTGAACGAGGTCGCGGGCACCACCCGTGACCCGGTCGACGAGCTGATCGAACTCGGCGGCATCACCTGGAAGTTCGTCGACACGGCGGGCATCCGCAAGCGCGTCCACCTCCAGCAGGGCGCCGACTACTACGCCTCGCTGCGTACCGCGGCCGCCGTCGAGAAGGCCGAGGTCGCGGTCATCCTGATCGACGGCTCCGAGACCATCTCCGTGCAGGACCAGCGCATCGTCACCATGGCCGTCGATGCGGGCCGCGCGATCGTGCTCGCCTTCAACAAGTGGGACACCCTCGACGAGGAGCGCCGCTACTACCTGGAGCGGGAGATCGAGACCGAGCTCGCCCAGGTGGCCTGGGCCCCCCGCGTGAACGTCTCGGCCCGCACCGGCCGGCACATGGAGAAGCTCGTCCCGGCGATCGAGACGGCGCTGGACGGCTGGGAGACCCGCGTCCCGACCGGTCGGCTGAACGCCTTCCTCGGCGAGCTGGTCGCCGCCCACCCGCACCCGATCCGCGGTGGCAAGCAGCCCCGCATCCTGTTCGGCACGCAGGCGGGCACCAAGCCCCCGCGCTTCGTGCTCTTCGCCTCCGGCTTCATCGAGCACGGCTACCGCCGCTTCATCGAGCGCCGGCTGCGTGAGGAGTTCGGCTTCGCGGGCACGCCGATCCACATCTCGGTGCGGGTGCGTGAGAAGCGCGGCGCCAACAAGAAGTAACGTCCGGTGACACGGGTGAGGGGCGGCTCCGGACGGAGCCGCCCCTCACCCGTTGTCGTCCGGGGAACCGTTTCTCACAGGCCCCGGCGCGGTGCCGGCGGCAGTGCGGCCGGGATGTGGTGCATCCCGGTGCCGTGCTGACGGCTGCCCGCCTGCCATACGGCAGTCGCGCCCTGCCCGTTCTGCGCAGCGATCTGCCGGGCGGTGTGCGCCCCCGCGCTGTACGAGCTGTAGGAGTTGTACGAACTCGACGAGCTGTACGAGTTCGAACCGCGCCCGAGACCGCCGAACGCCGTGAACCCCAGCTCCTCCTCGCCGTGCCGGTCGCCGGGCAGCGTCCTGAACGAGCGGACCCACTCGGCGTAGAGCGCGTCGTAGATCGGCGTCGCCGAGGGGCAGCCCGAGGCGTCCTGGGCCGATCGGGACGCCGGTACGTCCCTGCCGGAGTGGAGCGGAAGAGGAGAGCCGGACGGGGGCACCGGCTGGAAGGGCCGGCGGCGGGGGACGTCGTAGGTGTGCACGTACGTGCCAACGACCCCGCTGCTCAACAGATGCGGTCCGGCAACTGATTTCGCAGGTCAACGGAAGTGAGTGGCGCGCGTGGGGGCGCGGGCGACCGCGCGGACGACCGTCCGCGTCGGGTGCGCCCGTCGCCACGCCCCCGGCCACCCGGTTCCCGAGCTCCCGGTTCTCCCGCGCAACCGGATGCGCCCCGCCGGGCGTGGGCCTGCCCGGCGGGGTCGGGTGCGCGCCCTCCGTGGGGTTCGGGCGCGCCACCGCGGTCGGCTCAGGTGCCGGCCAGCGGCATCGTGGCCGTGACCAGCTTGCCGTTGGCGGCCGCCTTGTCGAGCGCGTCGCGCAGCAGGTCCTCACGGGGCTGACGGCCGATCGAGCCGACCGGTGCCGCGAACAGCAGCACCTGCTGGTGCTTGTTGGCGGCGGCGCGCCAGCTCTCGGCGACCTGGAGTGCCTGGTGGGCCTGCCACCAGGCGACGGGGGAGCCGCCGCCGGTGCCCGGCTGGAGCACGGCGTGCAGCTGGCCCATGGCGAGCAGCACGGACCAGCCGTGCAGGACCGGCGGCACCGCGTTCAGTTCGGTCACCGGCATGAAGCCCTGCTCGATCAGCAGCGGCAGGAAGTCGTCGCCGATGTCGGTTGAGCCGGGGCGCACGATCGGGCCGGTCGGCTCGACCACGAGCGCCGGGTGCAGATCGCCGTTGATCAGCACGAGTCCGCTGGTGACACCGAGCACGGCCTGCTCGGGCGCGGTGTCGTCCGGAGCGCCGTCGGGGTGGATGGAGCGGACGGCGCCCTGCAGTTGCTCCTCGGTGACCTGCACGACCTGCGAGGGCAGGCAGGTGGCGTGGGCGAACGCGAGGACGGCGGTCTCGTCGCCGATGAACAGGACCGTGCTGGTGCGCTCCTGTTCCGAGTCGCCCGGGGTGCGGCACGACGTGCAGTCGTAGCTGCCGGGGGCGTTCTCTCCGGCGAGCAGCCGGTCGGCTTCTTCGTCGCCGATCTCGGCGCGTACGTCGTCGCCGACGTCGAGCATGCGCGGCACGGTGGCTCCTCGGGATGCGGTGCGTGGCGGTGCCGGGGTGGCGCCCGGCCCATGAACCCGGGGGTTCCCGGCTCATGAAGATGACAACGGGTGATCTGTGGCCGGAGTCACGCTCGGGAGCGAACGGAATCGAACCAACCGACGCCCAGGGTGAGGTGACACCCGGAATCGGTTACTCCCCGTCAACTTGACGCCATAGAGAGGAAGTTGAAGGGGTGAAGTAGCTCACAGGTCATCAAGGGGGCAGGTCGACAAATCATGAAATCACCCCATGAAGTGGGTGGCCGAAAATCGACGATACCCGCGGTAACGGGGAACTGGCCTCGAATGACAGGGAATTGGTTGATACCAGGGCGCCCCGCTCCCTAGATTCCTCCGCCGTGTGCACAGAGCACCGCTCGGGTACGTCCGCCGGCCGATCATCGAACGACCGCACCACAGCACAGCCTCCGGCGGACGGGGCGGAGCGCGACGACCGCGTCCTACACGTGGCACGTCACGCCCCTGCCTTGGGGGATCCCGGGTGTTCGGAGAGGGAAATACATGTCCGCATGTGCCGATAGCGCTCACGGCAACAGTTCCAAGGCCCGTACGGCGAACAAGGCTCGTACGACGGCGGTTCTCGCCGGGGCGGCACTGCTCGCCCCGCTCGGCGTGCTCGCCGCCACCGGCGACGCCGCCGCGGCCGACAGTGGAGTGTGGGACCGTATCGCCCAGTGCGAGAGCGGCGGCAACTGGCACATCAACACCGGCAACGGCTACTACGGAGGGCTCCAGTTCTCCGCCGGCACCTGGCGCGCGTACGGCGGCACGGCCTACGCGCCGACCGCCGACCAGGCCTCCAGGAGCGCGCAGATCGCCGTCGCGAGCAAGGTCCAGCGTGCGCAGGGATGGGGGGCCTGGCCCACCTGCTCGGCCCGCGCGGGCGCCTACGGAGGCGCGCCCGCCTCCTCGGCCGGGGGCACGGCCGCCACGAAGTCGACACCGAAGTCGACACCGAAGCCGACGACGAAGTCGGCCCCCGCGAAGGCGCCGGAGCGCCCCGCGACCCACACCAACCGCAGTGCGTCCCGCGGTGACTACACCGTCCGCGAGGGCGACACCCTGAGCGTCATCGCCGCTCGGCACGGGACCACCTGGCGGAAGGTCTACGCCGCCAACAAGACCGTCATCGGCGGCGATCCCGACCTGATCGTGCCCGGACAGCGCCTCGACATCTGAGCCGCGCTTCCGCACGCCGCGTGACGGGCCCCGCCCGGTCGTCCGACCGGGTGGGGCCCTGGGCGTGCCGGGCGCGGCTGGGCGGGCCCGCCGGACGGGCTGCTTAGCGTGGCCCGATGTCTCCCATGTCGAACAGGTGCACCCCGCCGACCTCCAGGACCGCGCCCGGACCGCTGAGCGGACCCGCCCGATACGCGGCCGTGACCGCCCTCGCCGCCGCCGTGCTGGCCGCCCTGGTTCCCCAGGACGCGGTCGCCGCACCGCCACCCCCGCTGCCAGGAGCCCGGGCCGCGGGCGTCTCGTACGCCTGTGCTGCCAACGGCTGGCCCTGGGGCTGTCTCGCCGACTGCGAGAGCAGCGGCCGCTGGAACGCGAACACCGGGAACGGCTTCTACGGCGGGCTCCAGTTCTGGCAGCCCACCTGGAAGGAGTTCGGAGGGCTCGGCTACGCCCCGCGGGCCGATCTCGCCACCCGCGCCGAGCAGATCAAGATCGCCGAGAAGGTACTCGCCGTCCAGGGGTGGGGGGCCTGGCCCGCCTGCTCCAAGAAGTACAAACTGCGGGGCCGCGCGCACATCGTGAAGAACGGCGACACGCTCTCGTCGATCGCCCGCAAGTACCGGATCAAGGGCGGCTGGCAGGCGCTGTACCAGGCCAACAAGAAGATGATCGGCGCCAGTCCGGACAAGCTGAACCCGGGCACGCTGCTCACCCTCCCGAAGGCCGGGAGCAGCACGCGCGTCCTGGAGCCCGCCGGGTTCGGCCCGCCCGTCACCTCCGCCGGTGCGGCCTCCCGGGCGTCCGCTCGGCCGCCTCTCCGCTGAACACGACCGCGCCCCGGCTCAGTTCGTGGACGCAGACGATCCGGCCCGTCCGCTGCCGCAGGCCCGGTGGCAGCCGCTGCTCGGCGACGACCACGCACGCGTCGAGAGCGCCGAGCAGTTCGTACGTCCGTGCCGCGACCGTCGGTGACATGCCCTGCGCGGGCTCGTCGACGAGCAGCACGCGCGCGCGTGCCAGCAGGGCGCGGGAGAGGGCGACCATGCGCTGTTCCCCGCCGGAGAGGGTGCCGGCGCGGCGGGGGAGGAGCGGCGTCAGCTGCGGGTAGGCGTCCAGGGCGGGGGCGGGGTCGGCCCCCGCCAGCTCCAGGTTCTCCGCGACGGTCAGCGAGCCGAACACGGCCCGGCGTTCGGGGACCAGGCGCAGTCCGCGCCGGGCGCGCTCGAACGCGGACAGGCGCGTCACGTCGGTGCCGTCCCAGACGACGGCGCCGGCGGACAGGGGGACGGTTCCGGCCAGGGCGCGCAGCGCCGTCGTACGGCCGGAGCCGTTGCGGCCCAGCAGGACGGTGAGTCCGGGAGCGGGCGCGACCAGGGTCACGCCGTGCAGGGCCTCCAGGGGCCCGTAGCGCACGCGCGCGTGGCGCAGGGCGATGCTCATCCGCCGGGCCTCGTCTCCAGGACGCGGCCGGCGGGCCCGGACGTCACGATGCGGCCCGCCGCCATCACGTGGACGGTGTGCGCCAGATCGGCGACCAGGTCGAGGTCGTGCTCCACGACCAGGAGGGCCATGCCGTCGGCGGCCAGTGCTCGCAGCACCCGGGCCAGTGCGGCCACCTCGCCGCCGTCGAGCCCGGCCGCGGGTTCGTCGAGCAGCAGGACCCGGGGGCTCCCGGCGAGGGCGCGCGCCAGTTCGACGCGCCGCAGGGTCCCGGTCGGCAGCCCCGCCGCGGGCAGTGACCGCACCGGCCCGTCCAGGCCGAGCAGCCGCGACGTCCGGGCCACCGCCGCCGGATCGGCGATCCGCCCCTGGTCGGCTCCGACCCGTACGTTCTCGGCCACGGTCAACGAAGGGAAGACCGCCAGGTCCTGGAAGGTCCGCGCGATCCCCAGCCGTGTCCGCGCGTGTGCCGCGAGGCGGGTGATGTCGTGCTCCCCGAGCAGCACCCTGCCGTCCGAGGGGCGCAGCGTCCCGGCGAGACAGTGGAAGAGCGTGCTCTTCCCGGCCCCGTTCGGCCCCACCACCGCGGTGATCCGACCCGGCCGCACATCGAGGGATACCTCGTCGAGAGCGGTGAACCCGCCGTAGGCGACGCGGAGCCGGCGCGCGGACAGCGGGGGCGGGGCAGCGAGGCGAGGCGGAGGAGAGGCGTGCGGGAGACGAGAAGGGGCCGGGGGAGAGGCAACAGCGGGGCGAGGGCCGGCGGGACGGGAGGGACGCCGGGACGAGGGCGAGCGGGCCGCGCCCGACGGCTCCCGCCACCCGTCGGCCCCAACCGGACTCCCCGCGGCAGCCGCCGCCGCGGGCGCCCGGGACGGCCTGGCCTCCGCCGACGTCGATCCGAGCGGCGGCGCCTCCGGCTTCGGCGAGCGGGACGGTCGCGACTCTGCCGCGGCCGACCCGGAACGCATCGACTCGGCCGGACCCGTCTCCGTCGTGGATGCCCCGGCCGCCCGTCGCTGCGCCGCGGGCTTCCCGGACGGCCCAGCCGCCGGCGATGTCGATCCGAACGGTCTCACTTCCGCCGCGGGTGCCCCGGACCGCGGCGTCTCCGGCGACGTCGGTCCGACCGGGCGAACCTCCGCCGTAGACGCCCCGGACCGCGGCGTCCGCGCCGCCGGTCGCAGTCGTTGACGGACTCGTGACCCCAGCGGGGTGAGAGTCGCCGGGCGGCCGAGCCGGGTCGTCGCCGCGCGCAGGGCCTCGTACGGGCCGCCGGGGAAGCGGCCGACGAGGACGGCGAGCACGCCGATCAGGGCGGCGGCCAGTCCGCCGCGGGCGCCCGCGTCGAGGCCGACCAGCAGCGCCGCGGCGGCGAGTGCGCCGAGCACGCTGTCGGCGCCGATTACCACGACCGCGGCGAACCAGAGCAGCCCGCGCACGGGGTCGTAGGCGGTGGCGTCGAAGGCGCGCACGCCCATGCCGAGCATGCCGCCGCCGAGTGCCGCCAGCGCCGCCCCCGTGACGAACGCGGCGAGTTTCAGGGCCGGGACCCGGACCCCCGCGGCCGACGCGCCCGCCTCGTGGTCGCGCAGGGCGGCCAGCGCGCGGCCCGCACGGCCCCGGCGTAGACCGTTCACCGCGAGCAACGCGACCGCCAGGAAGGCGAGTTCGAGGACGTAGTACGCCCGGTCGCCGTCGAAGCCGGCCGGGCGGTCCAGGGACAGACCCGACACGGCGTACGGCTGCGCGAAGACGAACCGGCTGACGCCCACGCCCACGGCAAAGGTGGCGAGCGCGAGCGCCAGACCGTGCCGGCGGATGGCCGGCCACCCCGTCAGCAGGCCGAGCGGCGCCACAAGGAGCACCGCCACCGCGAGGGCGGCCAGTTCGGGCAGCGGGGGAACGCCGGGGACGCGGCCCGCCGCCAGCAGCCCCGTGAAGAGGGCGCCCAGACCGGCGTACGCGGCCTGGCCCAAGGAGATCTGCCCGCCGCGCCCGGTGACGACCACCAGGGAGAGCAGGACGACGCCGAGCGCGGGCACCTGCACCGAGGTGTGCAGGTCCGAGCCCGCGAAGCCGAGGGGCAGCAGGAACAGCACCGGCGCGACGGCCCGGGCACCGGGCGGAGTCCGTACGCGGGCCGCGGCCGGGCGCGGGAGCGCGTCGTGGCCTCCGATGCCGGGCAGCACGAGCGCGGCGACCAGCAGCGCGACCACGAAGAGGTTGGCGCCGACCGCCTGGAGCAGGGGTGCCACCGGGCCCGACGGGTGCAGCCGGGTCAACTGGCTCTGGGCGACGCCGATGCCGAGGGCGGCCACGACGGCGACCGGGAGGCTCCGCATCCGGGCGGCGACCGCGACCGCCATCACCTCCATCACGAGCAGCGGCATGCCGTACGGGTCGAGCCGCACGTACGGGGCGAGGAGCACACCCGTCAGGCCCGCCGTGAACGAGCCGAACGCCCAGCCCGCCGCGGCCACCCGGTCGGCGTCGACGCCGCCGAGCTCCGCAAGCGCCCGGTCGTCGACGACGGCCCGCAGCTCCAGGCCGAGCCGCGTCCGGCGCGTTACGGCGCCCACGCCCACCGCCAGCGCACCGGCGACGGCCAGTTGGCCCCACGGGTCCGCCGGGACCGGCGTCGGCACGTCGGCCCGCGCTCCGGGGCCCCACACCGACGCCGCCGCGCCGACCAGCAGGACGAAGACACCGATGGACGCGACGAGCGTCCGCGCCGGGTCGCCGCCGAGCGCGGACAGCGGCCGGAACACGAAGCGTTCCAGCGTCACGCCGATCGCCGGCGCCACCACGAGCAGGGTCACCGAGGTGCCGAGAGCGAGCGGCCAGCCCCACTCGACCGTGAACTGCCGCAGCAGGTAGGCGCAGACCATCGCGATCGCGCCGTGCGCGAGGTTCAGGACGCCGGTGGCGCGGTGCGTGACGATCAGACCGATCCCGGTGAGCGCGGCGGCACCGCCGACCGAGAGTCCGGCGAGCGTGAGGTCGTACGTCAGGGACGCCATCAGTGGTCCGGGCCGCCGACGCCGTCCCGGACGTCCGGCGACGGCCGTTCGACGAGCGGCTCCGCAGGTCCCGCCGAGGGGGCCGGCGGCGCGGACTGCCTCTCGGCGGTGGAGAGTTCGTCGTCCGCGTCCGGTTCGCAGATCGGGCACGGCCCGAGATCGCCCCCGACGAGGGCGTGCGAGTCGACCGGTACCGCCTCCGGTTTCCCCTCGACCAGGGGGCAGTCCGCGCGGTGGTACAGGGTGCCGCCGGGCACCATGAGGAGGCCGCCGCCGACCGGAAGGGGACCGGCCGCGGCCCGAGCGGACTCCTCGGCATCGGCCGGATCCGAGGCCACGAGCAGCGCGTACAGCTCCTCGACACGGGAACCGGCCAGCGTGCTCCGTCCCTGCGCGACCAGCACCGCGCCCGCGACGATCAGCGCGGCACCGGGGACGGTGCACGAGGCGAGATAGGGGAGTTGGCGCTCCGCGTACCGCTCGCCGGAGATTCCGTACCAGCCGATGACGCACAACACCGCACCGGCGGCGAGCGCGGCCCAGCCGGCCCACAGGACGGGCCGCACGGTCCGCAGTCGAGCTGTCCGCATCCGGACTCCCCCACGTCGTGTGTCTGTCCATGTCAGCCAATGGCTTGCACTATGCCTTCTGGAAGCTGACCCTGAAAGCGCCGGGCGCACACCGCCCGGACCGACACCCGGCGGTGAGCCACGATGGTTCTCGGGAGCGACCCGAAGCGGCTACGCGGAGCGGGAGTTGTCGCGACGGCGGTCCTCGCCCTCGCCGCGGCCCTCACGGCGTGCAGCGACGACAGCGGCGGCGCGAGTACGAGTCCGCCCACCCCGTCCGTGGAACGGACCACCGGCGCGGAGCCGAGCGCCACCGCCCCGGCCGACCCGGCGGCGGCGGAGGCCCAGGTCCGCCGGAACTGGGAGAAGTTCTTCGACCCCGACGTCGCCACCAAGGACAAGCAGGCCGTCCTGGAGAACGGCGACCGCATGACCTCGGTGCTCAAGGGGTTCAACGGCGACCGGCGCGGCCAGGAGGTGCGGGCGAAGGTCGGGAAGGTCGAGTTCACCTCTCCGACCGCCGCGAACGTGACCTACACCCTCACTCTGAAGGGGGCCACCGCGCTGCCGGACGCCGCCGGGACCGCCGTCGAACAGGACGGAACCTGGAAGGTCTCCGTCAACACCCTCTGCGCGCTGGTCGAGTTGAGCGGCGATTCGTCGTCGAGCCCCGCCCCGGGCTGCTGAGCGGAGGTGCGCCGCACAGCGACCGGGGCCGCCGCCGCGGGCCTGCTGCTCCTGCTGGGCACGGCCTGCGGCAGCCGGCTGCCCGAGAGCGACTTCGCTCACCGCTCCTCGACCGGTCCGGCCCGGAGCGCCGAGCCCCTCCGCGTCGGCATCGTCACCAGCGCCACCAGCCCCGTCGGCGGCTCCGCGTTCACCGGGCCGCGCGACGGGGCGACGGCCTACTTCGACCGGCTCAACGCGCGGGGCGGCATCGACGGGCGACGCGTCGAGGTGCGGCTGTGCGACGACGGCGGCAGCGGGGTCGGCAACAACACGTGCGTGCACCGGCTGATCGACGAGGACAAGGTCGTCGCCCTCGTCGCCACCACCGTCCTCGACTACGCGGGCGCCTCCCGCGTCTCCCGCGCACGCGTGCCCGACATCGGCGGCCAGCCCATCGGACCCGCGTACGACACCTATCCGCACCTCTACGGGATCTACGGCAGTCTCGCGCCCCGCGACGGCACGCCCGGCTGGGACGGGAAGCTGTACGGCGGCACCGAGGTCTACCGCTACTTCAAGCGCGTCCGGGGCGCCCGCACCGCCGCCGTCGTCTCGTACAACCAGTCCGCCTCCGCCGCCTACGCCCGGCTGGTCACCCAGGGACTCAAGGCCGAGGGCTACCGGGTCGTCACCGAACAGGTCGACTTCGCGCTGCCCAACTTCCGCGCCGCCGCCGCCGATCTCAAGGAGCAGGGCGCCGACCTCGTCTTCGACGCCATCGACACCCATGGCAACGCCCAGCTGTGCAAGGCCATGGACCAGGTCGGCGCCCACGTCGTCGCCAAGGTCACCAACGTGCAGAACTGGACGTCCACCGTCCCCGAGGACTATCGGGACTCCCCGCGGTGCCGCAACACCCTGTGGGCCACGGGGGCGAGCCACGACTACGAGGACGTCGGGAACGCGGCGGTACGGGAGTTCCGGGACGCGACCAGGGGGCTCAAGACGCATTCCCAGTGGCAGTTGGAGGGATGGGCGGCGGCGCGGTGGTTCGCGGACGCGGCGGGGGCCTGCGCGGGGAGCGGGGTCACCCGGGGGTGTGTCGACGCCTTCATGAACCGGGGTGAGCCGTACACCGCAGGAGGGCTGCTGCTTCCCGTCACGTACCAGCACCTGAGCGGGCCTCCGGTGACGCGGCGGGCGTGTCTGTCGGTGGCCCGCTGGCGCGACGGCCGCGGCTGGGTCTCGCAGGGGGACATGAACCGGACCTGCTTCGAGGTGCCGCAACTCGGCTATCGCCCGTGACCCGCGAGTTCCTCGCCCCCCGCCCTCCGCTTCCCCAAGGTCCCGGCTCGGCTGGACCAGAGAGATCACCATCGTGCCCGAGGGCGCCGCCCCGGACCCCCGCTTCGGCCCGACGGCCTCGTCCTCGGTCGCCGGACGGGCCAGGACTCTCCGGCGCCCCGGGGACAGGGCGGCACGACTGGCAGACTCTGGGGCATGTTGGAGACCTCCGCGCGGCTGCTGAGGCTGCTGTCACTGCTGCAGGCCCACCGGGAGTGGTCGGGATCGGACCTGGCGGGACGGCTGGGCGTCACCCCGCGTACGGTCCGCCGTGACGTGGACCGCCTCCGCGAGCTGGGTTACCCCGTCCACGCCAGCCCCGGAACCGGCGGCGGCTACCAGCTCGGCGCCGGCGCGGAACTGCCCCCGCTGCTCCTGGACGACGACGAGGCGGTCGCCGTGGCCGTCGGGCTGCGCACGGCCGCGGGGCAGGGCATCGAGGGCATCGGCGAGGCCTCCGTCCGCGCGCTCGCCAAGCTGGAACAGGTCCTGCCGAACCGGCTGCGCCGCCGCGTCGGCGCCCTGAACGCCTTCACGGTGCCGATGCTGCGCGGCCCCGAACCCTCCGCCGTCGACCCGGCCGTCCTCACCGACCTGGCCAACGCCTGCCGCGACAGCGAGCGGCTCCGGTTCGAGTACCGCGACCACGAGGGCTCCTCGACGCGCCGCACCGTCGAGCCGTACCGGCTGGTGTGCACCGAGCGCCGCTGGTACCTGGTCGCCTGGGACGTCGACCGCGACGACTGGCGTACGTTCCGCGCCGACCGCATCACGCCCAGGCCGCCGCACGGACCACGCTTCGCGCCCCGCACACCGCCCGCGGAGGACCTGGCCGCGTACGTCTCCCGGGGCGTCTCCACGCGCGCCTACGCCACGCACGCCGTGGTCCGGCTGCTGGTGCCCCTGGAGCGGGCCGCCGAGCGGATCTCGCCCTCGGCCGGGACGCTGGAGGCCGAAGGGGAGGGCAGCTGCCTGCTGCGCACCGGGGCGGCGAACCTCGACGTGATGGTCATTCACGTGATGCTGATGGGCTTCGAGTTCGAGATCGTCGAGCCCGCGGAGCTCACCGCCTCGATCAGGACGGCCCGGGACCGGCTGTCCCGCGCGCTGGAGCGGGCCGTGCCGGGAGAGCCCGGGACCACGCCTCCCAGCCTGTAGTGGATGCCCGGCCGTGAGGAGAGAACAGGCGCGGGTTGTGTGTCGGAACCGTGTATTTCCTATGCCGCGTCAGCTGTCGTGGTGAAGGGCGGAATCGGGCGGGACCCGAATGGAAAGACGCTGCCGAACGTATGCGCGCGCACATTCCGCCGGGTTATTCAGGGTGTACCGGTTAAGGCTCCGAATTGCGTTCGAAGGCGTTCGGAACACGGCGCGTGATCCTCATGTGAGGCGCGGAGTTCCACCGAAACGCGTGTCGTGATCCTGTGACAGAGATGTGACCGGCGGGGGACGCGTGACGCATGGTGGCCACCCGGGCTTCCACCGTCGGGTCGCGGAGCCTAACGTGGCGGTCATGGCACCCATTCACCCCTCGCGTCCAGAGCCGCAGGACAGTCCGGAGAGCTATGTCGGACTGGAGGTGAGCCGCGCCGAGGAACGCGCGCGGGAGCACGGCTGGTCCTCGGTGCGCTCGCTGCCCCCCGGCGCGGTCATCACCATGGAGTACCTCGTGGGACGGCTGAACTTCGAGGTCAGGGACGGCACGGTGGCCCGCTGCTGGAAGGGCTGACCGCCCGGAGCGCGGCGCCTCGGGCCCCCCTCCGAAGAGGATCCCGAGGCGAACCCACCGGACGGGCGAAGGCCCCCTGCTCGATGAGCCGGGGGCCTTCGCTGTGCGGGGTGAGGCTGTGCGTACCGACCCCGCAGTCCTCAGCCGCCCGTCAGGGGACGGGCCGAGGTGGTCGTCGTCGCCGGGCGGGCCACCCGGTCGGCGTGCGGCGGCCGACGGCTGCCCGCCGGCGTGACGGGGGTGCGCTCCGAGCGGGCGGTGTGCGGGCCAGGAGCCAGGTGGACCGGCGCTCTGGCCGGACGGGACCCGGTGGCGCCGCGGGCAGGCATCTCGCCGCCGTCCGTGGGGGAGGGCCGCGTGGCCATGACCGGCGCGCCGACCGGCGCGGGTGCCGGAGCGGGCGCGGTGCCGCCGGCACGGGAGCGCAAGCTGTCGCGGAGCGCGAAGATCCAGGCCTCGGCGCGGGCGATCAGCGGCTCGAACCAGGGCAGCGCCAGCAGGATCAGCAGGCCCGCGGCCCAGCCCAGCAGGACGTCGCTCAGCCAGTGCGTACCCAGGTACACGGTGGTGAGGCCGACGCCCAGCGAGGTCACGGCGGACAGGGCGGAGAGCCAGCGTCTGGCCCGCGGGGTCGACGCCAGATACGCCAGGATTCCCCAGGTCACCACGGCGTTCGCGGTGTGGCCGGAGGGAAATATATCGCCGCCGAGGCCCATCTCGTTCGAGCCGATCGTGATGGCGTAGTGCGGGCCGAGACGGCCCATGCCGATCTTGGCGGCGCCGACCGTGATGTTGAGCAGCAGCAGGGACGCGCCCAGCGTGATCAGCGGGCGCAGGGTGTGCTGCCGCCAGGAGCGCCAGCCGAGCCAGGCCGTGACCATCACGGCGGTGGGGCCGCGCTGGCCCAGCACCACGTAGTAGTCGAGGAAGGCGTGGATCTCCGGCCACTGCTGATAAGGCCGGAAGAACATGACCTGCCAGTCGAACCGGACCAGCCACGACGTGATCGAGACGGCCCACACGATGGCCAGGTAGAAGGCCAGAGTCGCCGTGAAGAGCACGACCCTGTGCCGACTCATCCTGGAGACATCGATGTGGGCCGGCCGTTCCGGCTCACGGTCGAGCCGGGCGAAGACCCGGTCCAGACGGGTGAGGTTTCGTTCGGTACGCACCCAATCGACGTTACAGCGAGTGAGCTGCGTTCCAGGCCGATTCACTCTCTTTGTGATGACGATGTGATGTGGGATTCCTCTCAGGATCATGTTCATTTCCAATGAATCTCTAATCCGTGGAGTGCGGAGCCTTCAATTCCTTTGGTCATCGTCGCCTCCGGTTATATAGCGCTTATGTATTCGTTCACCGAATGATGGTGCGGAATTACCCCGCCGCTCACCGACCGCACACGGGCGGCCGGCCCGCGGCTCACGGGGGCCCGAGCCCGTCGCCGCAGGTCCGCGGACCCGCGGCACCACCGCCGTACCCCCGGGATCAGCATCGACCTGGATGGACGCACCCGGTCGGGGCCGGCGCGGTGCGGCGGCGGAGGGGAGCGGTCCGGCGCGCCGCGACGGCGCCGCGGAAGCGTGGCCGGGGGCTCCGGAAGGCCCGGATCCGGCGGGTCTCGCCCCGCCCGGCGAGCGTGGCGTACGCCACACGCCCACCGGAAGAACGTGAGAGGTCCGCCACGTGTCATCGACGGGAACTCGCGTACGCTGACGCCTCACTCGCCTTTGTTGCGTGGGCCCGGGATTCGCGGGCCGCAGCCCCCAGGGAGTCCCCACCCTGGCGGATCCGCCGAACGCGAGGGAACCTCTGGAGGTACGTACATGTCCGGGACGACCACGGCCGCTGCGCGATGCCGTCGGGAGACCGGGGCCGGTGCCAACCGCTGGGTCGTCCTCGTCGTGCTGTGCGTCAGCCTGCTGCTGGTCGCCCTCGACGCCACCGTGCTCCACGTGGCGGTGCCCGCCGTCACCGAGGACCTCAAGCCCGGCGCCATGGAGCTGCTCTGGATCGTCGACGTCTACCCGCTCGTCTGCGCCTCGCTCCTCATCCTCTTCGGCACGCTCGGTGACCGCATCGGCCGCCGCCGTGTCCTCCTCCTCGGCTACGCCCTCTTCGGCGTCGCCTCAGGAATCGCCGCCCTCGCCGACAACGCCCAGGTCCTGATCGGCGCCCGCGCCCTGCTCGGCGTCGGCGGCGCGATGATCATGCCCGCCACTCTGTCGATCCTGCGCCAGGTCTTTCCGGACCGGCGCGAGCGGGCCCTCGCGATCGGCATCTGGAGCGCGGTGGCTGCCGTCGGCGCGGCGATCGGCCCGCTGCTCGGCGGGTTCCTCCTCGAACACTTCTGGTGGGGATCGGTCTTCCTCGTCAACATCCCTCTGATGATCGTCAGCCTGCCGATCGGACGGCTGCTGCTGCCCGAGTCGCGCGGCGACGGCGACGGTCCCTGGGACGTGGTCGGCGCGCTGATGGCCGCCGCCGGCCTGTTCGGACTCGTCCTCGGGGTGAAGCGCCTCGGCGGCGGCGAGGCGCCCTTCAGCCCGTTCACCCTGGCGCCGCTGCTCGTCGGGGGCCTGATGATGGCCGGGTTCGTCCGGCGCCAGCGGCGCCGCAAGCATCCGCTGGTGGACCTGCGCATGTTCTCCCGGCCCGCCTTCAGTACGTCGGTGGGGTGCATCGTCCTCGCGATGCTCGCCCTCGTCGGGCTCGAACTGATCGCCGCGCAGTACCTCCAGCTCGTCCTCGGGCTGTCCCCGCTGGAGACCGGGCTGCGGCTGCTGCCGCTGACCGTCGCGGCGATGGCCGCCGGCCTCGCGGGCGCGAAACTGCTGCGGCGGTTCGGCCCGCGCACGATGGTCTGCTTCGGCTTCTGCCTCACCGCGGCCTCCGTCGTCACGCTCACCGCGATGGGCACACAGGACAACACCGGGCTGCTCCTGGCCGGCTTCCTCCTGCTCGGCTTCGGTCTGGAGACCACGCTCTTCGGCGCCTACGAGTCGATGCTCAGCGAGGCGCCGCCGGCACAGTCCGGCGGGGCGGCCGCGATCGGCGAGACCTCGTACCAACTGGGCGCCGGCATCGGCATCGCCCTCCTGGGCAGCGTGATGAACGCGGCGTACACGCCCGGACTGTCCTCCGTCCCCGGCGTCCCCTCCGCCGACTCGAAGGCCGCAGGTCACTCGCTGGGGGAGGCGTACGAGGTCGCCGCGCGACTCGGCGGACCGGCGGGCGGCGCGCTGCGGCAGGCCGCCCGGAACTCCTTCGTGCACGGACTCCATGTGACCTTGCTGGTGAGCGCGGCCCTGCTGCTGCTCGGCGCGGTGATGGCGCTGCGCCTGCCCCGGGTCATGGACTGCGGGCCCGCCACGGCGGCAGCCGCCCCGGACTCCGGCCCCGGCGCGGACTCCGCCCCGGGCCCGACGGACATCCCGGCCCCACGGGAAGTCGCCGAGACCCGCGTCTCCGCCTAGGGCCTGCCATGGGGACGCGGCCGGACTCGCGAAGTGCGGCCCCGGTCCTCGCGACGTGACCCGCTCGACGGGGAAGCACCCTGGACTTGCGGGACACTGCGTCGTAACGTCGGGCCGAGATCATTAACTAGCGGTGCTAGTTATCACCCCTGTCGGAGGCTGTCGTATGTCCGCGTCCTCGAAGCTCCCGCCCCTCGATCCCGCCGATCTGCTCGGGATCGACGACCTGCTGGACGCGGAGGACCTCGCCATCCGCGACTCCGTGCGGGCCTGGGCCGCAGACCGGGTGCTGCCCCACGTGGCGGACTGGTACGAGAAGGGCGAGCTGCCCGGCATCAGGGAACTGGCGCGGGAACTGGGCGGCCTCGGCGCCCTCGGCATGTCGCTTCAGGGCTACGGGTGCGCGGGCGCCAGTGCGGTGCAGTACGGCCTCGCCTGTCTTGAGCTCGAAGCGGCCGACTCCGGTATCCGCTCGCTCGTCTCGGTGCAGGGCTCCCTCGCCATGTACGCCATCCACCGGTTCGGCAGCGAGGGGCAGAAGCAGGCCTGGCTGCCGGGCATGGCGGCCGGCGAGATCATCGGATGCTTCGGACTCACCGAGCCCGACCACGGCTCCGACCCCGGCTCCATGCGGACGTACGCCAAGCGCGACGGCGGCGACTGGGTCCTCAACGGGCGCAAGATGTGGATCACCAACGGTTCCGTCGCCGGTGTCGCCGTCGTCTGGGCGCAGACCGACGACGGCATCCGCGGATTCGTCGTCCCCACGGACGCCCCCGGGTTCTCCGCTCCCGAGATCAAGCACAAGTGGTCCCTGCGGGCGAGCGTGACCAGCGAACTGGTCCTCGACGACGTACGGCTGCCCGCCGACGCCGTCCTGCCCGAGGTCGTCGGCCTCAAGGGTCCGCTCAGCTGCCTCTCGCACGCCCGCTACGGCATCGTGTGGGGCGCGATGGGCGCCGCACGGGCCAGCTTCGAGTCCGCCGTCGCCTACGCGAAGACGCGTGAGCAGTTCGGACGTCCCATCGGCGGCTTCCAGCTCACCCAGGCCAAGCTCGCCGACATGGCCGTCGAGCTCCACAAGGGAATCCTGCTCGCCCATCACCTGGGCCGCCGCATGGACGCGGGACGCCTCCGTCCCGAGCAGGTCAGTTTCGGCAAGCTCAACAACGTGCGCGAGGCCATCGAGATCTGCCGCACCGCGCGCACGATCCTGGGTGCCAACGGCATCTCCCTGGAGTACCCCGTGATGCGGCACGCCACGAACCTCGAATCGGTGCTCACCTATGAGGGCACCGTCGAGATGCACCAACTCGTGCTGGGCAAGGCGCTCACCGGACTCGACGCGTTCCGGTAGAGGCCCGTTCCCGGGACCCCGGTAAGGCAGGGCCGGTGAGCGGCCCTGCCTCAGCTCTGGTTGAAGAACCCGTCGGTCTGCCGGCCGGCGGCCTCGCCGCTGACGATCTCCGTGTTGGCGGGGGTCAGCAGGAAGACCCGGGTGGCGACCCGCTCGATGGTGCCGCGCAGGCCGAAGGTCAGGCCGGCCGCGAAGTCCACCACGCGCTTGGCGTCGGAGGGCTCCATGGCCGTGAGGTTGATGATCACCGGGACGCCGTCCCGGAAGAGTTCGCCGATCCCGCGTGCGTCCCGGAAGCTGTCCGGGGTGACCGTGCCGATCCGGCGGCCCTTCTCCTCCGCCGTCTCGGAAGCGACCTTCACGCGCGGGTCGGTGACCCAGGCCTCGCCGGCGGTCTCCTGACCCTCGGCGTAGTCGTCGTCGTAGTAACGCTCGTCATCGTTGTCGTCGACGAGGCCAAGCCAGGCACTCGCCTTGCGCACCGATCCCATGGACGCCTCCTCTCACAGCGGTCTTTCGTGCTTCCGCATACCCATGGTCGTCCATGATGCGGATGTCGCGCCAAGTGGATAGACGCCGCGCGGGGGTTTCGTGACGGTACTGGTGCACAGCCAATCCGTCGAGAGCCCGCGCCCCCCAAGGGTCCTGTGCCGTACGGCTGCTGACTGAGAGTGAAATATGATTTCTCACGGCGATCGGGTGACGGCCGGGGCGTACGGGTGAACGGGGTGGTCGATACGATGCCGCAGCCCAACGTCGTACGTGTCACGGGGGAGTGTCGTGTTCGGAATCGTCAGGCCCTGCAGTCATCGCCTCGGTGAGGGACTCAAGACGCAATGGATGGCGCATCTGTGCGGGCTGTGCCTCGCACTGCGCGGGGACCACGGCCAGTTCGCACGGGTCGTCACCAACTACGACGGCCTGCTCATATCGGTTCTGACGGAGGCTCAGGCCGAGCGCGCCACGGGATGGCGGCGCACGGCCGGGCCCTGTCCGCTGCGCGGCATGCGCACCGCCTCCGTCGCCCAGGGCGAGGGCGCCCGGCTCGCCGCGGCCGTCTCGCTGGTCCTCGCCTCGGCCAAGGTGAGCGACCACGTCGCCGACAGGGACGGCCTCTTGGCGCGCAGGCCGGTGGCGCTCGCCGCTCGCCGGGTCGCGGCGAGCTGGGCGCGGGCCGGTGCGCGGACCGGTTCGGACGTCGGGTTCGACACCGCCCTGCTCGTCGACGCGGTGGACCGGCAGACCGGGATCGAGGCGCTGGCCGGCCCCGGTACCTCGTTGCTGACCGTGACGGAACCCACCGAGACGGCCACCGCGGCGGCCTTCGCGCACACCGCCGTCCTCGCCGGCCGACCCGGCAACGCCGTTCCCCTGGCCGAGGCGGGCCGGCTCTTCGGCCGGCTCGCCCATCTGCTGGACGCCGTGGAGGACAGGGAAACTGACGCCGCGTCGGGTGCCTGGAACCCGCTCACGGCCACCGGGACCCCGCTCACCGAGGCCCGTCGGCTCGCCGACGACGCCCTGCACGGCATAAGGCTCGCCCTGCGCGAGGCCGAGTTCACCGACGGCAGGCTCGCCCATGTGCTGCTCGCCCACGAACTGGGCCGCTCCGTGGACCGCGCGTTCGGTACGTCGGGGTGCGGGCACCCCGCGGACGGCTCGCACGAGTCGGGTGATCTTCACGGTGTTCCCGGTACCCCCGGAGTTCCGGGTTCACTCGGACCGGCCGTCCTGCTCGGCCCCGAGGGCGCCTTCGGGCCGCCGCCCCAGCACGGCGGAAACCCGTACGTCGGCGGCGGCAACCCCTTCGGTGGCGGTCCGTCCGTCCAGCCTCCGAACCCCGGCAAGCGCGGATTCTGGGCGGGCTGCGCCGCCGCCGTCGGGCTGTGCTGCACCTGCAAGGTGTGCTGCGCCGACGAGTTCGAGGGCCCCTGGTCGCGCAAGAAGCGCGAAGGATGCCTGAACGACTGTGACTGCGACTGCGGTTGCTGCGAGGCGTGCCAGTGCTGTGAATGCTGCGAGTGCTGCTCGTGCTGTGACTGCGGGCTCTGAGCCCTTTCCCTGAGTGGGGTGTTGGCGCGGCGCACGGCCGGGAGTCCGGCCGTGCGCCGCCCGGGGGGTGGCGGGCGAGGCCCCGGCCCGGCGGGGGGCCCGTCGGGGGGGGGGGGGGGCCGCGGGCGGGGGCTGGTTTCGTTTGTTGCAGGGTGGGCGGGGTGTGGGGGGGGGGGGGGGCGCGGGCGGGGTGGGGGGGGGGGGGGGCGGCGGCGGGGGGGGGGGGGCGGGGCGGGCCCCCGCCGTCGTGTTCGCGGTCATGGCCCGGAACGGGCGTGAGCCCGTTCCGTGGTGCGCGAGGAGGGGAGGGGTGCGCGTGTGAAGGCGGGGGGAAGTGAGGAAACGCTGCGAAACGCCGGCGAACGCGGCGGGCGCCCGCCGGTGACGGGCGCGCAGAGGGGTCAGCTCAACAGGAAGAGGACCACACGCGACCGAAGTCGATGTAGGAGCGCTTGACCAGCCACTGCTGTGGATGCATGGGCCAAGTGGAACAGGCATCCGAGGGCACGTCAACCGACGTGAGACGGACCGCTCACAGTGCGGACACCCTTGACACGGAGGGGAAACGCCGCCGTACTCTCGTGCCACGGCCCTGCTGAGGGGCTCGGCCGTGCGGCGCCCGAGGGCGTCCGGCGCGACCTGTGTGAAGGCACCCGTGCTCGACTCGACGCATCACGGAGCCTCCGCATGTCCTCCGACACCCCTGCCCTCTCCACCCCCGCGCCGGACGAGCCGGTGTCCCCGCCCGCTGCCCCCCGGCAGCCCGGTCCCGTCGTACCGGCGCACGTCCCCGCCGCGCGGGTCCCGTTCGCGGGGGACCGGGGCGCGTCGACCGCCGGGCGCCCCTCGCTGGTGATCGTGGGAGCCGGGCCGCGCGGGACCGGACTCCTGGAACGGATCGCGGCCAACGCACCCGAGCTGTACGCCGGTTCGGGGCTGGACATCCATGTCGTGGACCCGTATCCGGCGGGTGCCGGACGTATCTGGCGCACCGAGCAGTCGCCGCTGCTGTGGATGAACTCGGAGGCGCAGGACGTCACGATGTTCACCGACGAGACGGTCGACATGGCCGGACCCGTGCTCGAAGGCCCCACGCTGGACACCTGGGCGGGCCTCGAAGGGCGGACGTTCGCCGGCCGGCCGCGACAGGGCGCCTATCTCCGGTGGGTGTACGAGAGAACGGTGGCCGCTCTGCCGCCGGGCATCCGTGTGCACCGGCACGCGTGCCGTGCCGTGCGGGTGAGCGGATCCCGCGAGGGCCGCCAGCAGGTGTGGCTGGAAGGCCGGCCCCGTCCGATCCTCACCGACACCGTCGCCCTGACCCTCGGCCACCTCGACGCCGAACTCGACCCCGAACAAGTCGCGTTGGCCGCGTACGCACGCGAGCACGGGCTGGTCCACCTGCCGCCGGACTTCACCGCCGACAGCGACCTGTCCGCCCTCGCGCCGGGCGAGCCCGTCCTGGTGCGCGGCTTCGGGCTGGCCTTCGTCGACCTGATGGTGCTGCTCACCGAGGGCCGCGGCGGCCGGTTCGAGGGCGACCGCTACATGCCGTCCGGGCGGGAGCCGATCCTGTACGTCGGCTCCCGGCGCGGCGTCCCCTACCACTCCAAGATCGGCTACGACTGGGAGGGCGAACGGCCGCCGCTGCCACGGTTCTTCGGGCCCGCCGAGGTCGACGCGCTGCTCGCCCGTCCCGACGGCCACGACTTCCGGCGGGACGTGTGGCCGCTGATGGAGAAGGAGCTGGGGTTCGCGCACTACCACCGGCTGTTCGCCGCCCACCCCGAACGCACCCGGACACCGTGGACGGACTTCGAGGAGATGTACGCCGCCGGCACCGGGGACGAGATCAGGGCGCTGGTCGCGGACGCCGTGCCCGACCCCGCCGACCGCCTCGACCTCACCGCGCTCGACCGGCCGCTGGACGGCGTGCGGCACACCTCGTACGACGATCTCCAGCGCGGACTGCGGACGTACATCGAGGACGATCTGGAGAGGCGGCACGACGCTTCCCGCAGCCCCGACCTGGCCGTCTTCCTCGGACTTCTCTCGGTCTACGGACAACTGGTCCGGCTCGGCGACATCGGCCCGTGGTGGCACGGGTTCTTCAGCTACCTGGCCTCCGGACCGCCCGGCCCCCGGCTGCGGCAGATGCTCGCCCTGTCCCGGGCCGGCATCCTGAGATTCGTCGGCGCGGACATGACCGTCACCGCCGAGGACGGGGTCTTCCGGGCGGCCGGTGCCACCGTGCCCGGCGCGGTCGTCGAGGCCCGCGCGCTCGTCGAGGCCCGGCTGCCGCACCCCACCGTCGAGCGCACCCGGGACACCCTGCTGCGCGAGCTGTACGCCGACGGAGCCGCCGCGACCCCCGAGGGACTTCTGGCCGTCGACCCCGCCGACGGACGGATCCTGGACCGCAACGGCACCCCGCACCCCAGACGCTTCGCGCTCGGGCCGCACACCGACGCGCGGGGCTCCGGCGCGTTCACCCGGCCGCGCACCGGCGGGCCGGCCTTCCGGCAGAACGACGCGACGGCCCGTGCCGCGCTCACGTTCCTGCGGGCGCTGTCCTGCCGTATCGCGGCCTGACGGCCCGTGACACGGACGTGGACCAAGGGCCGCACGGTGCGTCGCGGTCCGACGGTCCCGCGCCGTGCGCCCGCGCCGCACGGAATACACGGACACCACGGCGCGCTCGCACCTCGGGTTGGCCGAGTGCGTATGGAAGGGTTGATCACATGACGACGGACGCACCCGAGGACTGGAAGCACTGGCAGGAGCATCGCGAGGCAGCGGTCTCCGCGCCGTACGGACCGCTCTCCCTCACCGGCACCCACTGGGTCGAGGACTATCCGGAAGGGCGACTTCCGGACATCCCCGGTCTGTGGGGCGTGAAGGACGACGGGGTGGTCCTGACCGCGGTGGCCGAGGAGGGACTGACCCTCGACGGCGAGCCGTTCACCGGCGAGATCGTGCTGGGCGCCGACCACGGTCCGGCCGACGGGGCGCGGGTCGGACACGGCGACCGCCGGTTCGTGGTCCTGGTGCGCGAGGAGATGTGGGGGGTGCGCCGCTACGACCCCGCCGCGCCCGCCCGGAAGGCCTTCGCGGGCATCGAGGCGACCCCCTACGACGCGCGCTGGTCGCTGCCGGGACACTTCACCCCGTACGGCGAGAGCCGCACCGTCCGGGTCGAGAACGCCGACGGTGTCCCACGCGGACTCCCCATCGGCGGCATCCTCGCCTTCACCCTCGACGGGCAGGACCTCACCCTCCAGGTGTCGGTCGAGAGCGACGGCTCGCTGTGGGCCGTCTTCTCCGACGCCACCAGCGGGGACGACAGTTACCGCTTCCGGTTCCTGCGTCCGGCGGCGCCCGACGCCGAGGGGCGTACGACGGTGGACTTCAACCGCACCGTGCTTCCACCGTGCGCGTTCGCGGACCATTTCCTCTGCCCCTTCCCGCCGCCCGGAAATACGCTGGGCGTGGCCGTCGCCGCGGGGGAGCGCCGACTGCGCTGAGGCCTCCGGGACTCCCGAAGACGCGTGGGGATTCCGGGGCCTTCGGTTCTCTGTCGATCAACCTCCTTGGGACGTACGTAAGTTGAACGCTGCACGGCCGAAAGGCGCCCTTGCGTCCGTCGGCCGTGCCGCCGAATACTCCCCCTCAGCGCTTGTCAGGAGCACGGCTTGTCCGGAATCCGGACAGGCGGCTCCCGGCTGCGCCTCACGGGCCCCACCACCCCACGAAACGGGGGGCCCCTTACTTCCCTTCGGAGGAACGAAACGTGAGGATCAAGCGCACCACCCCCCGCAGCGGCATAGCGAGACGGAGTCGGCTGATCGCCGTCACCACCGGACTCGTCGCCGCCGCAGCGTTCGCGGTCCCCAGCGCGAACGCGTCCGACGCCCAGACGTTCAGCTCCACCCAGCTGGGCAGTGCCAAGCAGTCGGTCCTCAAGTCCGACGTCGCGGGCACCGCCTGGGCGGTCGACGCCAAGACGAACCGCGTGGTCGTCACCGTCGACAGCACGGTCTCGAAGGCGGAGATCGCGAAGATCAAGGAGGAGGCGGGCGGCAACGCCGGCGCCCTCACCATCAAGCACACCCCGGGCACCTTCAAGAAGCTGATCTCCGGTGGCGACGCCATCTACGGCGGCGGCTACCGCTGTTCGCTCGGCTTCAACGTGCACAGCGGGAGCACCTACTACTTCCTGACCGCCGGTCACTGTGGTGAGGTCGCCTCCACCTGGTACTCCAACTCGGGCCAGACCACGAAGCTGGGCACGAACGTCAGCTACAGCTTCCCGACCAACGACTTCGCGCTGGTCCGTTACACCAACACCTCGGTCGCGCACCCCAGCGCGGTCGGCAGCCAGACGATCAGCAGTGCGGCCACGCCCAGCGTGGGCACCACGGTCTACCGGCGCGGCTCGACCACCGGCACGCACAGCGGCCGGGTCACCGCCCTGAACGCCACCGTCAACTACGGCAGTGGTGACGTCGTCTACGGCATGATCCAGACCACGGTCTGCGCCGAGGGCGGCGACAGCGGCGGCCCGCTGTACGGCGGCAGCGTCGCCTACGGTCTGACCTCCGGCGGCAGCGGCAACTGCAGCTCCGGCGGTACGACCTTCTTCCAGCCGGTCACCGAGGCGCTGAGCTACTACGGCGTGAGCGTCGGCTGACCACCGCCCGACCGATGGACCGGCCCCTCGATCGACTCGTCGCCTGACGGAACCGGCACCCCCCACACCGCTTCCGCACGACAGAACGACCGCGCTTCGCACGGCGGAGCCCCCAGCACACGGACGAGCCCCCGCACGCAACCGGCGTGCGGGGGCTCGCCCTTGTTCCGTCGCCGGAGTTACCTTCGAAGCACACGCTGTGCACACGCCTGCTACGCCCACGTCGGACCCTGGGGGGCCGTGATGGTCGAGGAACTGGTGGTGGCGGGAGTCTCCGTCGCGTCCGTGGGGCTGGTCTATGTGATGGCCGGGGCCCGCGTCGTCAAACAGTACGAACGGGGCGTGGTGCTGCGGCTCGGCAGGCTGCTCCCGGAAGTGCGAGGTCCCGGGTTCACGATGACCGTTCCGTTCGTGGACCGGCTCCGCAAGGTCAACATCCAGATCGTGACCCTGCCCATCCCGGCCCAGGAGGGCATCACCCGCGACAACGTCACGGTCCGCGTCGACGCGGTCGTCTACTTCAAGGTGGTGGAGGCGGCCGACGCGATCATGCAGGTCGAGGACTACCGCTTCGCGGTCTCGCAGATGGCGCAGACGTCCCTGCGCTCGATCATCGGCAAGAGCGACCTGGACGATCTGCTGTCGAACCGCGAAAAGCTCAACCAGGGACTGGAGTTGATGATCGACAGCCCGGCGATCGGCTGGGGCGTGCAGATCGACCGCGTCGAGATCAAGGACGTGTCCCTGCCCGAGACGATGAAGCGGTCCATGGCCCGCCAGGCCGAGGCCGACCGTGAGCGGCGGGCCCGGATCATCAACGCCGACGCCGAGCTGCAGGCCTCGAAGAAACTCGCGCAGGCCGCCGAGGTGATGTCGGAACAGCCCGCCGCCCTCCAACTGAGGCTGCTCCAGACCGTGGTGGCCGTCGCCGCGGAGAAGAACTCCACCCTCGTCCTGCCCTTCCCCGTCGAACTGCTCCGCTTCCTGGAACGCGCCCAGCAGGGCGTGTCTCCCCAGCAGCCGGACCAGGCACGGCGGTCGGCGCCCCGGCAGTCCGCGCAGCCGCCGAGTCCGGACGAGCCCCGGCAGGTGGGCGAGTCCGGAGTGCCGGCCGCGCCGCCGCAACAGGCCTCCACGGCACCGTGGTCGGCCGTGCCCGAACAGTCCGCGGGAGTGCGCGAGCCGCTCGCTTCGTCCTCGGACGAGCCTCCCGAGGGGTCGAAAACAAGACAGGACTAGTCCTCACAGGCTGCATCTTCGCGATCCGCGGACAGTGTTTGCAGGGGGGATCAACACGTCGTGACCATGGGCGGTCACGACGTAGGAGGTGTACGGCGGTTGTCGTACGCGCGTCCTGAAGTCGACCTTGTGTGTCCCCTGTGCGTCTCGGAATAGTGGGCCGCAACAACTGGCATGGACGCGTCGAGACGAGAATTTCAATCGTTTCGCGGGCTCATGTCCGTACGCCTTCCGGTCCTGGAGGTCCCCACAACCTCCCGGTCCGACCCCCCACAGGAGGACGTGAGTTGAAGCACCGACGCATAACCCGGCGCCGTGCCGTCATGACGGGCGCGGGCATCGCCGCACTGGTCACCGCCGGCGTCACCTTCCAGACTGCGAACGCGAGCGAGGCCCCCACGACCTCGACGCCGCACACCCTCTCCGCGGTGGCGGCCGGAAAGCTCGCCTCGACCCTCGGCAAGGACCTGGGCACCGACGCGGCGGGAACGTACTACGACGCGTCGTCGAAGCACCTCGTCGTCAACGTGCTCGACGCGAGCGCGGCCGACGCGGTCACGGCGGCCGGCGCCAAGGCCAGAATCGTCGAGAACTCCCTCGCCGAACTGAAGGGCGCCCGTACGACGCTCAAGAAGGACGCGACCATCCCCGGTACGTCCTGGGCGACCGACCCGGCGAGCAACAAGGTCGTCGTCACCGCGGACCGCACGGTCTCCAAGACCGAGTGGGCCAAGCTCACCAAGGTCACCGACCAACTCGGCAGCAAGGTGGAACTCCGGCGCACGAAGGGGGAGTTCAAGCCCTTCATCGCCGGTGGTGACGCCATCAGCGGTTCCGGCGGGCGCTGCTCGCTGGGCTTCAACGTGGTCAAGGGCGGCCAGCCGTACTTCATCACGGCCGGGCACTGCACCGAGGCCATCTCCACCTGGTCGGACTCCAGCGGCAACGAGATCGGCACGAACGAGCAGTCCAGCTTCCCGGACAACGACTTCGGTCTGGTCAAGTACACCGGCAGCACGGCGCACCCGAGCGAGGTCGACCTGTACAACGGTTCCTCGCAGCCGATCACCAAGGCCGCCGAGGCGACCGTCGGCGAGAAGGTGACCCGCAGCGGCTCGACGACCCAGGTGCACAGCGGCACCGTCAGCGGCCTGGACGCCACCGTGAACTACGGTAACGGCGACATCGTCAACGGGCTCATCCAGACCGACGTCTGCGCCGAGCCCGGTGACAGCGGCGGTTCGCTCTTCGACGGCGACTCCGCGATCGGTCTCACCTCCGGCGGCAGCGGCGACTGCACCGCGGGCGGCGAGACCTTCTTCCAGCCGGTCACCGAGGCGCTCTCGGCCTTCGGTGCCCAGATCGGCTGACGGCCTCCCCGATCGGGCGGAGCCCCGCTCCCGCGCACACCGCGCGGGAGCGGGGCTTCCGGCGTTCCTGACGTCGTCGCTCCTGGCTCCCGGAGCGCACCGCCGCCCGCCCGGACCCGGCGAGGAAGGGGCGGGGACCGACGCGGTGTGCGCCTACGAGGGATCCGGGACCGCGGTCCCGGAGCGAGTGGCGGTGCGGGGCCCGGCGCGGAACGCGGCGGCGAGCAGCGTCACCGCGCTGCCCACCACCGCCCACGACGAGAGCACCAGCATGGCGCCGGTCATGTCGTTGCCCTTGAAGTACGCGATCGAACGGGCCGCCCAGGTGCCCGCCCCCGGCGGCAGGGCCGGTCCGATCGCCTTCCAGAAGGGCGGCAGCATCGGCAGCGGGAAGGCGCCGCCCGCGCTCGGGTTGCCCGCGATCACCACCAGCAGGATGGCCAGACCGATGCCGACGACCCCGAACAGGCCCTGCAGGGCGAGGGTGGCGGCGCCCACCGCGAAGGTGATCAGGGCGCCGAGCCCCCAGAAGGCGCAGACGGGTCCGGGCAGGGCACCCAGGATCGGGCCGACGATCACCGCGCCGCCGAGACCCCCGACGATCGCGACGAGGGCCATCACGAGGAGCCGGATCACCGCCCGTCGCGGGGTGGCGGGCCGGGCTCCCGCGCTGATCGCGAGGATCGAGGCGCAGAGGTAGCCGCCCACGCACCAGCCGACCACCAGGTAGAAGGACGAGAGACCGTCGAAGTCGTGGGCCGAGGCCCGGGCCACGTCGACGGTCCGCACCGTGCGCTGTTCGGTCGCCTCCACCGTGGTGACCAGCTTCTCCAGGGTGGTGGCGAGGACGGTGCCGCCGCCGGAGGCGACCAGCAGCGTGTCCGTGGAACTCCGGGGATCGACGATCAGGGCACCGTCGATCTCCCGGTTCAGGATCTGCTCGCGTGCGGCGGCCGCGTCGGAGACCGTCCGCGGGTCCAGCGGCTCACCCTTGACCCCCTCCAGCCGGGTGACCGTCCGCTGGGCCACCGCCTGCGGGGCGACCACTCCGAACGGGACGTCCTTGGGTTTCGGGTCGTGGAGCGCGCCCACGTAGGAGGCGATGAAGAGCAGCTGGAGCGCGATCACGCCGACGACGAGCAGCGTGGCCCTGGGGGTGACGGCGTCCTTCGCCTCGGTCAGGAAGGACGGGCTCGGGGCGGCGTCGCCGGCTGTCTGCGTCATGTCCCCACGGTCCGAGCCGGCGGGTGTTCGCGCAGGTGGGGCGGGTCCGAACGGATGTCGCACAAGAGTTCGAAAATTGGTCTATGGTGGAGACGAGGTAGTTGGGAACTAGTGTTCGAAAGTCTGTAGGGACTCACAGGTCGGGAGGTGTGCGTGCCGGGATTCACGCATCTGCACACCGCCTCCGGATTCTCCCTGCGGTACGGGGCCTCGCACCCGGAGCGCCTCGCCGCGCGCGCCTCCGAGCGGGGCATGGACGCCCTCGCGCTCACCGACCGGGACGGCCTCGCGGGCTCCGTCCGGTTCGCCAAGGCCTGCGCGAAGGCGGGCGTCCGGCCGCTGTTCGGCGTCGACCTGGCGGTCGGGGAGCCCGTACGGAGGGAGCGGCGGCGGACCCCGGTGCGCGGCGGTGCCTTCGTCGACGAGTCGGCACCCCGCGTGACCTTTCTCGCCCGGGACGGCGCGGCCGGCTGGGCCGACCTCTGCAGAATCGTTACGGCGACGCATGCCGACGCCGGGCGGAGCGGCCCCCCGCTGCTGCCCTGGCCGGACAACCACGGCGACGGCCTGACCGTGCTGCTCGGCCCCGCCTCCGACGTCGGCCGCGCCCTCGCCGCGGGCCGCCCCGACCGCGCGGCCGAACTGCTCGTGCCCTGGCGGGAGATCTACGGCGACGCGCTGCGTCTGGAAGCCGTCTGGCACGGCCGCCAGGGCACCGGTCCCGGCTCCCTGCGCCTCGCCGCCCGCACGGTCGGCTTCGCCGCCGAACAGCGGGTGCGTCCCGTGCTCAGCAACGCCGTCCGCTACGCCGACCCCGGCCTCGGTCCGGTCGCCGATGTCCTGGACGCCGCCCGCCGGCTCGTCCCCGTCGACCCCCGGCGCGAGCTGGACTCCGGCGAGGCCTGGCTCAAGGACGGGGCCGCCATGCTGGGCGCCGCCGAACGGATCGTCGAGGCGGCCGGCTTCCGCCGCGACACCGCGCACCGGCTGCTCGAACAGACGGCGGACACCGCCGCGGCCTGCCGTGTCGACCCCGAGGACGACCTCGGCATCGGCAGCGTCCACTTCCCGGAGCCGCGTCTCGTCGGCGCGGACCGGCGCACCGCCCAGCGCGTCCTGGCCTCCCGGGCGGCGGCCGGCATGGTGCTGCGCGGCTACGCGGGCCGGCACGCCTACTGGGAGCGGATGCACCACGAGCTGGACATCATCGCCCACCACAACTTCGCCTCCTACTTCCTGACGGTCGCTCAGGTAGTGGACGACGTGCGGGAGATGGGCATCCGGGTCGCAGCGCGCGGGTCCGGGGCCGGCTCCCTGGTCAACCACCTCCTCGGCATCGCGCACGCCGATCCCGTCGAGCACGGGCTGCTCATGGAGCGCTTCCTGTCCAAGCGCCGCCCGGTGCTGCCCGACATCGACATCGACGTGGAGTCCGCGCGCCGGCTGGAGGTGTACCGCGCGATCATCGGCCGGTTCGGCACCGAGCGGGTCGCGACCGTCTCCATGCCCGAGACCTACCGGGTCCGGCACGCCGTCCGTGACGTCGGCGCCGCCCTCTCCCTGGACCCGGCCGAGATCGACCGGATCGCCAAGGCCTTCCCGCACATCCGGGCCCGCGACGCCCGCGCGGCCATGGCCGAACTCCCCGAACTGCGCGAGCTGGCAGGGGAGAAGGACCGGTACGGCAGGCTGTGGGACCTGGTCGAATCCCTCGACGCCCTCCCGCGCGGCATCGCCATGCACCCGTGCGGGGTGCTCCTCTCCGACGCCTCCCTGCTCGCCCGTACGCCGGTCATGCCGACCAGCGGCGAGGGCCTGCCCATGTCGCAGTTCGACAAGGAGGACGTCGAGGACCTCGGGCTGCTCAAGCTCGACGTGCTGGGGGTGCGGATGCAGTCCGCGATGGCGCACGCGGTGGCCGAGGTGGAGCGGGCGACGGGGGACCGGCCGGACATCGACGCGGCGCCGCCGGGCGACCCGGCGACGTACCGGCTCGTCCAGTCCACCGAGACCCTGGGGTGTTTCCAGATCGAGTCGCCGGGCCAGCGGGACCTGGTCGGACGCCTGCAGCCGGCGACCTTCCACGACCTCGTCGTCGACATCTCGCTCTTCCGCCCGGGGCCGGTCGCCGCCGACATGGTGCGGCCGTTCATCGAGGCGCGGCACGGCAGGGCGCCGATCCGCTATCCGCACAAGGACCTGGAGGGGCCGCTGAAGGAGACGTACGGAGTCGTCGTCTTCCACGAGCAGATCATCGACATCGTCGACATCATGACCGGCTGCGGACGCGACGAGGCGGACCGGGTGCGCCGGGGGCTCTCCGACCCCGAGTCGCAGGGGCGGATCCGGTTCTGGTTCGCCCAGCACGCGACCGCGAAGGGGTACGACGTCGAGACCGTCGCGCGCACCTGGGAGATCATCGAGGCCTTCGGCTCGTACGGCTTCTGCAAGGCGCACGCGGTCGCGTTCGCCGTCCCGACGTACCAGTCGGCGTGGCTGAAGGCCCATCACCCGGCCGCCTTCTACGCCGGGCTGCTCACGCACGACCCCGGGATGTACCCGAAACGGCTGCTGCTGGCGGACGCGCGGCGGCGGGGGGTGCCGATCCTGCCGTTGGACGTGAACCGGTCGGCGGTCGCCCATCGGATCGAACTGGTGTCTGAATCTGGTGAGTCGGTCTCCGGCTCGGGCTCCGGCTCGGGCACCGGCATCGGCCCGGACCCGGTCGGTTCCGTCCCGGACTCCGGCCCCGGCCCGGGTTCCGGCGCCGTCGGCCGCTGGGGCGTCCGGCTGGCGCTGTCCGACGTGCACGGCATCAGCGAGGCCGAGGGAGCGCGGATCGCGGAAGGCCGGCCGTACGCCTCGCTGCTCGACTTCTGGGAACGGGCCCGGCCGAGCCGGCCGCTCGCCCAGCGGCTCGCGCAGGTCGGCGCGCTGGACGCGTTCGGCGCCAACCGCCGCGACCTGCAACTGCACCTGACCGAACTGCACCGCGGCTCCCGGGGAGTCCGCGGCGGCCAGCTCCCGCTGTCCGGCGGACGGAACACCGCCTCTGCCGGGCTGCCCGACCTGTCCTCGGCGGAGCGGCTGAGCGCCGAACTCGGCGTGCTCTCGATGGACGCCTCCCGCAACCTGATGGACGACCACCGGTCGTTCCTGGACGAGTTGGGCGTGGTCACGGCCCGCCGGCTGCGCTCGGCGCGGCACGGCGAGACGGTCCTGGTGGCCGGCGCCAAGGCGGCCACCCAGACCCCGCCGATCCGCTCCGGCAAGCGGGTCATCTTCAGCACGCTGGACGACGGGACGGGCCTGGTCGACCTCGCCTTCTTCGACGACTCCCACGACGCCTGCGCCCACACCGTCTTCCACTCCTGGCTGCTGCTCGTCCGGGGCGTGGTGCAGCGCCGCGGCCCGCGCAGCCTCAGCGTGGTGGGCGCTGCCGCCTGGAACCTCGCCGAACTGGCCGAACTGCGCGCCGAGGGCGGCCTCGACGTGGTGGCCGCGCGACTGGCCGAGCCCGCGCCGAGGACGCCGGGCGGGCGGCAGGAGCCGGGGGAGTCCCGGCAGCCGGGAACGTCCGGCGCATCAGACGACGGAGGTCCGGCCGGGAGCCGGACGATCCGGATGTCCACGGGGTACGAGATGCACCCCTGGGCCGATCTGCGCCCGGCGGGCGAAGGGCCCGCGGGGGGAAAGAAGTTGTGGCACCAGAGTCCGGGGAGTGCGGGATGACCATCCTCTGCGTACGTTTCCAACTGCCTCCGACCCACGAGGCCGCCCTGCCCCGCCTCCTCGGATTACTGGAGGAGTTCACGCCCGTCATCGAGGCGCTGCCGCCCGACGGCGCGCTGCTCGACCTGCGCGGTGCCGAGCGGTACTTCGGCCGTGGCCCCGTCGAGTTCGCCTCGCTGATCCGGGTCCGGGCGCTCGCCCTGCACGGCGTCGACTGCGTCATCGGCGCCGGTCCCGGACCGATGCTCGCGCGGATGGCGCTGCGCGACGCCGTACCCGGAGCGCCTCAGATGGTGCCCGCGGACGCGGACGCCGTCACGGAGTTCCTCGCCGACCGGCCCGTCACCGCGCTGCCCGGCGTCGGCGGCGCCACCGCCCGCACCCTGTGCGAGTACGGCCTCGACACCCTCGGCAAGGTCGCGGCCGCACCCCTGTCCACGCTCCAGCGCCTCACCGGCGCCCGGGCGGGCCGCGAGCTGCACGAGAAGGCCTCCGGAGTCGACCGCGGCCGGGTCGTACCGAACGCCGCCTCCCGCTCCCTCGCCACCGAACGGCCCTTCCGGCATGACGAGTTGGACCCCGAGCGGCATCGCCGTGCACTGCTCTCCACAGCCGAGGAACTCGGCGCACGGCTGCGCGCCCTGGAGAAGGTCTGCCGCACCCTGACCCTCACCGTGCGCTACGCCGACCGCTCCGCGACCACGCGCAGCCGCACTCTCGGGGAGCCGACCGCGCACTCCTCGACCCTGACCGGCACCGCGTACCGCATGTACGAGGCGCTGGGCCTCCAGCGGGCCCGGGTCCGCGCGATCGCGCTGCGCGCCGAGGGGCTCACGCCTGCCGAACAGGCCTCCCACCAGCTGACCTTCGACCCGGTGGACGAGAAGGTCCGCCGTATCGAGGAGGTCGCGGACCGGGCGCGGGCGAAGTTCGGCCCGCATGTGATCGGCCCCGGGACGCTGGCCGCGTGACGCCCTGAAGCGGGAGGAACGGCGGTGCGCCAGGCCCTAGTTGGCCCAGGGCGGAGTGAGGACCGAGCCGTCGGCCAGTTCCGCCCGCAGGCCGACGGAAGTGGTGACCCAGGCGGTGGCCGGCCGCCCGGAGGTGTTCTCGATGCCGAGCGCGGTGCCCGGGTTGACGATCACGGTGTCACCCGCGGTGACCTGCTCGGTCATGCCGTCGAGGGTGATCAGCAGGTCGCCGGTGAGGAGGTGGAGGATCTCCTCGCGGTCGACGGTGTGCACGGGGGCGCGGAGCCCGGCGGGGATCTCCGTGCGCCAGGCGCACAGCTCCTTGCTCCCGCTGCGCGGAGCGGCGTACGAGACGAACCGGCCGCCGTGGATCTCGTGGACGACGGCTTCCGAAGAGCGGACGACGGGCATGGGGTGCCTCCTGGGTCGGATCGGTCGGTGGGGATCGGGGTCGGCGCCGGGTCCGGACGCACGCGGGACGCGGCGAGGCCGGCCCCGGTCCGTACGGTCGGGCGGACGCCGCACATGGTCAAGCAGCTTGACTATGCGCGTTGACCTAATAGTCAAGCTGCTTGACTGATTCGTCAAGGGTGTTTCAATGCCTGCGTGCAGAACTCCGAGGCCATGGCCCTGTCCGCCGCCCTGCTCGCCACCGCCGGCGAGCTGACTCGACGCATCAACGAGGGTGTGGTCGCCCGCGGATTCGAGGACGTGCGACCCGCCCACGGATTCGCCTTCACCCGCCTCTCGGCGGAGGGGGCGACGGTCACCGACCTCGCCACGCATCTCGGGGTGACCAAGCAGGCCGCCAGTCAGCTCGTCGACGAGCTGGTCCGCAAGGGGTACGTCGAACGCCGGCCGCACCCCGAGGACGCCCGTGCCCGGCTGATCCTGCTGACCGAGCGGGGACGGGCGTGCACCCGCGCGGCGGAAGACGCGGCGGCGGACGCCGTCCGGGCGTGGGGCGAACTACTCGGTGAGGGTGACATGCGCGCGTTGTATACGCGTCTGCTGCGCATCGCGCCCTACGGTCCCATCAGGCCCGCCTGGTGACGGTTTGAAGGACCGCGACATCCTCCACCGCCTACCACTGAAAGTTTTTACTGACGCGTAACTTCACACGTGAGCTACTCGCTCGTAACTTGACGAGTGAACAGCATCCTCGTGATCCGGATCACAGGGCGTACGCCGTCGCAACTCCCTTGAGCCGCAAGGAGATCACACGATGCTGCCCTGGAACCGAGTGCTCAGACCCCTGGCCGCCCTGCTCCTGGCCTCCGCCGTCGCGGTCGTCCCCGCCGCCACGGCCCAGGCCGACTCCGCCCCCAGCAGTGGCTGGAACAACTACTCGTGCAAGCCGTCCGCCGCACATCCCCGCCCCGTCGTCCTCGTCCACGGCACGTTCGGGAACTCCGTCGACAACTGGCTGGCCTTCGCGCCCTACCTGACCAGTCGCGGGTACTGCGTCTTCTCCCTCGACTACGGCCAGCTCCCCGGCGTCCCCCTCTTCAACGGCCTCGGCCCCATCGACAAGTCGGCCGCGCAGCTTCAGGTCTTCGTCGACAAGGTGCTCGCCGCGACCGGCGCCGCCAAGGCCGACCTGGTGGGCCACTCGCAGGGCGGCATGATGCCCCGCTACTACCTCAAGTTCCTCGGCGGAGCCGCCAAGGTGAACACCCTCGTCGGCATCGCCCCCGACAACCACGGCACGACCCTGAGCGGCCTGGCCAACCTGCTCCCGTACTTCCCCGGTGCCGAGGACCTGCTGTCGTCGGCGACTCCCGGACTCGCCGACCAGGTCGCGGGCTCGGCGTTCCTGACCAAGCTCAACGCCGGCGGCGACACCGTCCCCGGCGTCCACTACACGGTCATCGCCACCAAGTACGACGAGGTGGTCACGCCGTACAACTCGCAGTTCCTGAGCGGGTCCGACGTCCACAACGTCCTGCTGCAGAACCTGTGCGGCCTCGACCTCTCCGAGCACGTGGCCATCGGGATCGTCGACCGGATCGCCTACCACGAGGTGGCGAACGCGCTCGACCCCGCCCACGCCTCCGCCACCACCTGCGCGTCCGTGTTCAGCTAGCACACAGCCGGGGGCTGACCGGCCTGAGCCGCCGGTCAGCCCCCGGAGTCCAGCGTCCTAGCGGCCGTGCCGGCCGCCCGGGGTCGCCCGGCGCCGCACCGACGCGAACAGCGTCGCGGCGCCGAGCGCCAGGACGGCGGCACCGCCGACAGCGATGTACGGGGTGGTGGAATCTCCGCCGGTCTCGGCGAGGTCGGCGGAGGCACCGGCGGCCTCGGGCCGGTTCGCCGCGGCGTCCGCCGTGGCCTCCGTGTCCTCGGCGACGCCGGCCGCCTTCGCGCTCGCGGTCGGCTCTGCCGACGTACCGGCGTCGTCGTCGCCGTGACCGCGGTGCTCCACCGTCGACTTGTCGCTGCCGTCCGCGATCTGCTCGTCCGAGGGCGCGGAGGCGGTCGGCGCCGGAGTGGTGCCGCCGCCCGCGCCGGTGCCGTCACCCGTGCCGCCGCTGCCGCCGAACGCCACGTCGGAGCACGAGTAGAAGGCCTCCGGGCTGTCCGAACGCTGCCAGACGGCGTACAGGAGCTGCTTGCCGGAACGCGCCGGGAGAGCACCGGAGAAGCTGTAGAAACCGTTCGAGGCGGTCGGATCGGTGGCCGTCGCGACGGGGTGCGTGAGGTCGAGGTCGGCCCAGGCCAGCGGCTTGGACGCGTCATAGCCGGACTTCGTGATGTAGACCTTGAACGTGCCCTTGTGCTGAGCCGTCACCCGGTACCTGAAGGTGTACGCGCCGCTGCTCACGCTCGTCGCCGGCCAGTCGGCGCGCGCCAGGTCGAGCCCCTTGAACTCCTCGCTGTTGGCGCTGCACAGCTTGCCGTCCGGGATCAGTGCCTGGTGCTGTCCGTTCGCGTCACCGATGCGGATGCCGTTCCAGTCGTAGAGCGCCTGCGTGCCGCCCGCGGCGACCGCCGCCTTGCAGGCCGCCGACTTCGGGTTCTCCGGACCCTCCGCGTAACACTGGGACACCCGGCTCACGGGGTCCCCCATCGTGCCGTGCGCCGACGCGGGCGCGGCGGCCAGCGCGGACAGGGCGAACGGGGCGATGCCGACGGCGGCGACAGCGGCGGCCTTGCGGCGTGCAGACATGAGGGAACTCCTCGAACGATCCTGATACGTGGGGCGAGCCCCGCACGCCATTGCGTGCGGGGATCCCGTGGGGGTGATCAGAAACTAGCCCCGGAAATCCGTGAAATCGCCTGCTGGGGACGGCCGATGGGGATCCTTATGGCGCTGTTAAGGCGGGGCTAACGGGGGGCTCAGGAAGGGGGGTCGGGGGGCATCGGCGCATCGGTGTGCCGGGGACCGACGGGCTGTGGGTAGCGTGCGGGGCATGACGGAGATGCCTGTGGAGCCGGGGGAGCCCGGAAGGCGTGGAGAGCGCCTTGCGGCGTTCGGGGTGCGGCGTGCCGCTGTCGGTGACGTGCCCGTCGTGCGAGCCGTGATCGACGCCGCCTTCGAGCCGTACGTCGAGCGCATCGGGGTCGTGCCCGCGCCCATGGAGGCGGACCACGCGGCCAACGTCGCGGCAGGCCGGGTGTTCGTCACGGGGGAGCCGGTGACCGGGCTGGTGGTCGTCGAGGAGCGACCGGACCACCTGTACCTCGACACCGTCGCCGTGCGGCCCGACGCCCACCGCCGGGGCGTCGGGGGACGGCTGCTGCGGTTCGTCGACGCACACGCGCGTGCCCTCGGCCTGGACGAGGTCAGGCTCTGCACGAACGCGATGATGTGGGAGAACCGGAAGATCTATCCGAAGCTCGGGTACGAGGTCGTCGAGCGGCGCGTGGACGGGCCCTACGACCGCGTCCACTACCGCAAGCGTCTCGGCTGACGGCGGCCGCGCGCCTGTCCGGCGAGGAGGCTCAGCCGTCCGGCCACCAGGTGCGCGCGATGTCCTTGCGGATCTCCGGGCGCCCGGCCGGACGTTCCTCGGCCTCGTCCCGTACACGGCGGGAGTCCGACTTCCTCAGGGGCTTCTGCACGGTCGCACGGCGCATCGCTGCCTCCTCGCGTCTACCGGATCCCGATGGTGTACGGAGGTAGACCTTTCGGGGGAGAGTTCCTCATCGGTGGCGATCTGTCTGTGGCGCCGGTCACGTCCCGCCCCGTCCGACCGCCACGGCGGGCCCCGCCGGACTGTCAGTGGCCGCTGACACGATGGGACGCATGGTGAGCGACAGCGTGACGAATCCAGGGGCGGGCGTCGACTGGGACGCGGAGTCCGCCACGTTCGACGAGGAGCCCGACCACGGCCTGCGCGACCCGGCGGTCCGCGCGGCCTGGGCGGCCCGGCTGCGGACCTGGCTGCCGGACCGGCCGGGAGACCTGCTCGACGTGGGCTGCGGCACGGGCAGCCTGTCCCTCCTCGCGTCCGAGGAGGGACACCGGGTCACCGGAATCGATCTCTCGACCCGCATGATCGACCTCGCCAGAGCCAAGCTGGCCGGCCGTGACGCGGCGTTTCTCGTCGGTGACGCGGCGACACCCCCGGTCGGCGAGCAGCGCTACGACGTCCTCTTCTGCCGCCATGTGCTCTGGACCCTGCCCGCCCCCGGGCGCGTGCTGCGGCACTGGCGCGGGCTCCTGCGTCCCGGCGGGCGGCTCGTCCTCGTCGAGGGCGTCTGGGGCACGGTGCACCCCGTCGGTCTGTCCGCCGACCGGCTGGCCGCCCTGCTCCGGCCGCTGGCCGCCGAGGCGGGCGAGGGAGCCGCGCTGCGCGTGGAGCCGTTGTCGGACGACGCACGGCTGTGGGGACACGAGGTCGACGACGAGAGGTTCGCCGTGGTGGCCACCTTCTGATCCCGGCCACCTGCCGTCACGCGCCGCCCGGCGGACCCGCGTCCGGCAGGCCGCCGGGTCGGAGCCCCTCGAGGGGCCGCCGGTGTCGGCGGAAGCCGCCTACTCCAGCAGCGCTTCGAAACCGCCCTCGCGGGCGAGGTGTTCGAGCTCGTCCAAGGCCTTCTCGGCGGCGGCCGCGGCCGCCGGGTCGGTGGTCGCCAGACCGCTCTCCGCGAACTCGTCCTCGTCCAGCCGCAGGACATCCGTGCCGTCGGCCGAGCGCCACAGGTCCAGGTCGAGATCCTCGACCACCAGCCGCCCCTCGGAGACGGTGGCGGGCCGCGTGACGTCGCAGTACCAGCCCTTCCGTACGCCCGCGGCGTCCCGGACCTCCTTCACCGCGTACCACCGGTCCCGCCAGTAGTACTCGGTGAAGACGTCGCCCCGCTCGAACCGTACGAAGCCGAAGTCCCGGGCGGTGTCTCCCGCCCACGGGGCGCGCACCACCACCCGCGTCCCGTCGTCGGCGAGCAGCTCCGCCGGGTAACTGATCTTCGTACGGCCCGCCTTGACGAGCACGATCTCCACCGTGTCAGGCGCTCCCGCCGAGTTCGTGGACATACTTCACCTCCGTGGCGCACACGTCGTAGCCGAACCACTTGTTGATCGCGAGCATCGGTCCGTTGCCCGTGTCGTTGCCGGTGAACGCCTCTCGGTAGCCGGCCGCGCGGGCGCGGTGCAGGGAGTGGTTCTTGGCGAGCTTGGCGAGACCGCGGCCCCGGAAGGCACGGGCGGTTCCCGTCATCACGGTGCCGTAGCGGGTGCCGCCGTCGGTGCGGGCCGCGCTGAACGCCGCCGGGCGGCCGTCCACCAGGGCGACGGAGGTCAGCTCGTGGTCGAGGAGCGGATGATGCCAGGTCTCCTCCAGCCAGGCCTCGTAGTCCGTGAACTCCCGCTCGACGTCGCTGGGTTCGTCGAGGAGCGTCTCCGCGTCCAGGGTGAACAGCGGGCGCGGGTCGTCCGCGAAGTCCGCCCCCGTGCGCAACTCGACGCCGGGGGGCGGGGACTGGAGCGGCGGCAGGGTGCCGTTCGCCAGGTCGAGGCGGAGGAAGTGCGCGGAGCGGGCCGAGCGATAGCCGCGCTTCTCCGCGAAGTCGCGGTTCGCCGGTGCGTCCAGCACCCAGGCGAACAGCCGGGTCGCGCCCAGGGCGGCGAGCCGCTCCTCCGCGGAGCGCACCAGCAGCGAACCCGCACCGCGGCCCGTCCGCTCCGGGTGCACATAGACGTTGACGTAGGCCTGGCCGGGCTCGGGGCTGTCGTACACGAGGCCCACCTGCGCGGTGCCGACCGGCTCGCCGTCCTCCAGGGCCAGCAACGGCTGGTAATGCGCGTCGGGATGGGCGTGCTCGACGTCGTAGACGATGGACTGCGGGGTGAAGAGCATGAAGGGGAGAGCCTCGTGACGGATACGCGCGAAGCTCGCGGCGTCCACCGGGTCCCCGCGACGCACCTCACGGATGATCAGTGTCATGGCAGCGCACGCTACGGGGAGGCCGCGTGCGGGTGCCTCTCATTTTTCCCGGGGTGCGGGACAATCGCCGGGTGACCCTGAAGATCCACATCGCAGAGGGGGCCGCGCCGTACGAGCAGGTGCGCGCCCAGATTTCCGAGCAGGCCAGGTCCGGCGCGCTGCCGGTCGGCCACAAGCTGCCCACGGTGCGGGGGCTGGCCGAGTCGCTCGGCCTCGCGGCCAACACCGTCGCCAAGGCCTACCGGGCCCTCGAGTCGGACGGGGTGATCGAGACGCGCGGCCGCAACGGAACGTTCGTGGCCGCCGCCGGGGACGCCGCGGCGCGCGAGGCGGCGTCGGCCGCGCAGGCCTATGCCGACCGGGCGCACCGCCTCGGGCTGACCGAGACCGCCGCGCTGGCCGCCGTACGGGACGCCCTGCGCGCGGCGTTCGAGAAGAACCACTGAGGCCGCCGGGACCTCCCCGGACTGCGGAGGACCGGCCGGCGTCCGGACGCCCCGGGAGCGCCGGGGTGCCCGGACGACCCAGGACTGTCCGTACCTGCGTACCTGCGTACCCCGGACTCGGCGTCCCGGAGGGGCGACGGCCGGGAGCCCCCGGGGCTGCTACAGGTACAGCCCCGCGTCCGCGCCCTCGCGCTGGTCCGGGACCGATGTCGGCGTCGTGCCCCGGCGCAGCGCGTACAGCTCGGCGAGGGTCGCGCCCTCGCGCGGGACGCCCTCCTCGGTGCCCAGCCAGCCGACCGACTCCCGGCGCGTCAGCGGTCCGACCTCGATACGGGCGAGGCAGCGGCCGGGGCGGACGACGGCGGGGTGGAGACGCTCCAGGTCCTCGTTCGTCGTGACGCCCACCAGGACGTTGCGGCCCTGGCCGAGCAGGCCGTCGGTGAGGTTGAGCAGCCGGGACAGGGCCTGGCCCGCCGTGTGCTTCGCCTCGCCGCGGATCAGCTCGTCGCAGTCCTCCAGGAGGAGCAGCCGCCAGCGTCCCTTGCCCGTGCCGTCCTCCTCGCCGATCGCGATGTCCATCAGATAGCCGACGTCGGAGAAGAGCCGCTCGGGGTCCAGCACACAGTCCACCTGGCACCAGTCGCGCCAGGAGCGGGCCAGCGTGCGCAGGGCGGACGTCTTGCCGGTGCCGGGCGGGCCGTGCAGCAGCAGGAGCCGGCCCGCGATCTCCTCGGGGGTCGTCTTCATCAGGCCGTCCATCGCGTCCGCGACCGGCGCCGTGTAGTTGGCGCGGACCTCCTCCCACGTGCCGGCGGAGATCTGCCGGGTGGTGCGGTGCGGGCCGCGGCGCGGCGACACGTACCAGAAGCCCATCGTCACGTTCTCCGGCTGCGGCTCCGGCTCGTCCGCGGCGCCGTCCGTCGCCTGGCTCAGCACCTTCTCGGCCAGCTCGACACTGGTCGCGGTCACGGTGACGTCCGCGCCTCTGTTCCAGCGGGACACCAGAAGGGTCCAGCCGTCGCCCTCGGCGAGGGTCGCACTGCGGTCGTCGTCCCGCGCGGAGCGCAACACCCGGGCGCCCGGCGGGAGCAGGGTGGCTCCGGACCGTACACGGTCGATGTTCGCGGCGTGCGAGTGCGGCTGCTCGCCCGTCGCGAAGCGACCGAGGAACAGCGCGTCGACGATGTCCGACGGCGAGTCGCTGTCGTCGACGTTGAGCCTGATCGGCAGCGCGTCGTGTGGGTTCGCAGACATGCCGCCATGATCCGTCACGCGGGCGTCCCATGCACCCGGTTTCCGCACTGCGTCGCGTGTGTCGCGTGGGGCCCGCTCTTCCGGTGTATCCCTTCCATCCTGTTACAGGGCTGTACGGCGGCAGACCTGTCGCGCGCCCGATTCCCCCCGTTACTGTTGCCCATGATGGGACGTCATGGGTGGAATTCGGGGGAACGACGGTGGCGCCTGACCGCGCTGCTCGGCGTGGGCGCGGCCGTACTCGCCCTGGTCGTGACGCTGCTCAACACCCTGCCGGGGGACGGCAGGAGCACCGCGGGCACGACCCGCGACGGGGACAAGGTGCACGGCACACCGGTGACCCCGCCCCAGACGCCCCGCCCCGATGTGGGCTGGGGGTTCACCCACACCCAGTACAGCGCCGACGAGGGCGACGACGCGGCCACCGAGCGGGTCGAGGGACTGCTGGGCCGTGACGAGGTGTCGCTGCCGCAGAACCAGCACATCATGGGCTGGGGAGCGGGCAACCCCGAACCGGCCGAGGGGCGTTACGACTTCTCCGAGATGGACAGCCGCATCGACTTCGTCCGCAGGTCCGGCGGCACCCCGGTCGTGACCCTGTGCTGCTCCCCGGACTGGATGAAGGGCGGCAAGGCCGGGGCGGACCGGACGGACTGGAGCCAGGCGTCCCTGGAGACGGCACCGGAGCCGTCGCACTTCGCGGACTTCGCCGCCCTCGCCGCGACGGTCGCCCGGCGCTACCCCGACGTACGCCACTTCATCGTCTGGAACGAGTTCAAGGGCTTCTGGAACGACAGCGAGGGCCGCTGGGACTACGAGGGCTACACCAAGCTCTACAACCTGGTGTACAAGGCGCTGAAGAAGGTGGACAAGGACATCATGGTGGGCGGCCCCTACCTGGTCATGGACAGCTTCGACCCACGCCAGACGCAGGACGCGTCCACCACGGTGAAGGGGACCTGGGGCGCCATGGACCAGCGGGTCCTCGACGCCTTCGCCTACTGGAACGAGCACAAGGCGGGCGCCGACTTCGTCGTCGTGGACGGCTCCAGCTACACCAACGACGACGAGACGCTGCCCGACGAGTTCGCGGCCACCGACAAGTTCACGGCCGTCAGCAGATGGCTGCGCGCGCAGACGCACGGACTGCCGCTGTGGTGGGCCGAGTACTACGTCGAACCGGCCGACTCCAAGGACGAGCGCAAGGGCTGGTCCGAGACCCACCGCGTCGCGGTCCAGGCGAGCGGGATGATCGCGATGGTCAGGGGCGGAGCCTCGTCCGGCTTCTACTGGAACCCGGAGAAGGAGAAGGGCGCCGGCTGCCCCGGCTGCCTGTGGACGCCGACCGACACCGCCGGCGGCGGCGGGGACCTGCCCATGTACGACCTGATCTCCCGCTTCGGCAAGGCGTTCCCGCCGGGCACGGCCTACGAGAAGGTGTCCGTCGCCGCCGACGACGTGCCGAACGTGCGTGTCCTCGCCACCGACCGGACCGTCCTCGTCGTCAACACGCGGGACCGCTCGATCAGCGCGAAGGTCGACGGGAAGCGGTTCGAGCTGGGCGCGTACGCGGTGAAGTGGCTCAGCCGCTGACCGGGCCGGCCGACGGCACCGCGACGTGAGGAAGTGGCCCGGCCGTCGTACCGGCCGGGCCACCTCACCCGCGCGCACCGCTCCCGGGCTCCTACTTCATCGTCAGGAACCGCTGCACCAGTGAGGCCAGCAGGACCGCCAGCAGCGGCAGGGAGAACCAGAAGCTGCTCTGGATCCACCGGAGTTGCCGCACACCGGGCCGCACCGCCACCCGTACGACCTCCCGTGCCGTCAGCAGCACGATGAGCGCGACCGCGGCGAGACCGCCGACGACCGACCACGGCGTCCACGTCACCTGCGGCCCGATCGGACCCGGTTCGGCCCGCGGGACCCTGCCCTCCGGCCGCTCGCGGAGCGCGTACATCGTGACGTCGTCGTTGACCAGGACCTTCCTCAGCTCCGGCCGCTCGTCGAGGTGCGTGATGAGCCGCGACTCCCACGTCGCCGAATAGCCGACGTCCAGCTGGAGGTAGACCACCTGACTGCGGTTGATCATCAGGTACGAGTTCGGGCCCGCGTCCTTGAGCGACTTGACGAGTCCGGACACCAGCACCGGGTCGGCGGGCGCGAGCGTGGGAACGTACTGCACCTTCTCCATGTCCTTGGCGCCCCACGGCATCGCGGGCGTCACGTTGTCGAGCGTGTCGTTGCTCAGCCACAGCAGCCGGGCCGTCGGATCGTCGTGCGCGTACACGTAGTTCATGGCCGTGACCTCGCCCGGCCGGATCCGCTCGAACGACTCGTTGCCCCAACGGGCCACCAGGAAGCCGCCCATGAGGAGCAGGCCCGCCAGCAGCGCGGCGACCGGGGCGAGACTCATCCGGTCCTTCTCCCGCTCCTTCGCGGTGACGCCGGTACGCGGGAACAGGGCGAGTCCGGCGAGCAGGGCGGCACCCGGCACGGCGAACATGAAGACCCGCAGCGCCATCTCGCCGCCGTACGACTGCATGCCGAAGCCGAGGAACGGGACGAAGGTCAGCACGAGCAGCGACCGCTCGCGGTACCGGTGCTCGCGCCGCCGCCACCATCCCCAGCAGGCGAAGGCCATCATGCCGCCGGCCAGCAGCACCCGCGTGTACAGCACGAGCTTGTGCGTCGAACTGCCGCCCTGGATACGGCCGGAGACCGACGTCGACACGTTGCTGCCGACGCCCCCGACACCTCCGAACAGGTCGTCGAAGTGGCCCGACCAGTACGGCTCGGCCATGAATCCGACCCAGGCCGCGACCAGGACGGCGAACAGGATGGGCAGACCGCGCAGTTCGGAGCGGCCGACGAGGACGAGGACCGCGAGCACGCCCAGCATCACGAACGGGGTGAGCTGGTGCGCCGGCACCGTGGCCGCGAACAGCCCGATCAGGACCATCAGGAGCACGGCCTGCTGGCGCCGGTCCGTCGGCTCGACCTCCGCCTCGCCCGGCCGCCGCTTCGTCCACAGCACGCGCGGCGCCCGGAACCACACGAGCAGGATCGCCACGAACACCAGGTACAGCAGGTAGGTGAAGCCCTGCGGCGAGAAGTAGTCCTGGCCCACCCAGCCGCACAGCGTGAAGAACCAGATGCCCGTCCACTTGGCGCGCCAGCTCGCCCGCATCGACCGGACCAGCAAGAACATCGGCGCCAGATAGAGGAGTTGGATGGTCATCGGCCACCAGCGGATGACCTCGGACAGATCGGAGACCCCGCACGCCTTAGCGACGAAGGCGGCCACCGCGAAGAAGCCCGGCCAGCTCCAGCGGGCGTCCAGGTCCGGCACGGCGGACCCCGTGCGGTCGATGTAGTCGAGGAAGCCGAGATGCTGCCAGGCGGTCGCGAACCGCGGATCGGTCTCGATGACCGCGGGGAGCGCGTGCAGCGACACCACCGTGGCGAGCAGCGTGACCAGCAGCAGACCCCGGTGCTCGCGTTTCATCCAGAGCAGCGAACTGAACACCGTGACCAGCAGGGCCGCCCCGATCAGCGTCGGCGGCGGGAGCACCGAGATCAGGCCCAGGCCGCCCATGTCCGTCAGCGAGTCGTCGTCGAGGCCGAACGCGGGGACCCAGTAGAGAAGCAGCGCCGAGATCAGCAGGAAGCCGAGGACGACGCCGGGCCTCGACGGACGCAGGACGCGCTCACGCCAGGACAGCGGAGGGTCGTCCGGTGGCTGCCGGTCCTCCTCCGCCCCGTCCGCCGCGACCGGGTCGGCGGCCGACGCGCCCTCCGCGGAAGCGGCCCGTACCCCGGACGCGGCACCGCCGGGTCCCTCCGTCTCGAACGGGGCGTCGACCTCCGGCACCTCCACCGGACCCAGCGAGGCCTCCGAACCCGGCTCGCGCGCCTCCACGGGCAGCCCCACGGACGGCTGCCGCTGCGCCCACGCGGGGCGGCGCTCCGCGCCCGTCCCGGTGCGCACCGCGGGTGTGCCGGTCGGCGGCGTGCCCGGCCCGGGGCGTACGTCCGGACGGCGTTCCAGGTGGTCGAGATCGATGTGCAGGCCCAGAGCCAGGGTGTCCGAGTCGAGCGGCCGGGCCGGGCCCCGCTTCGGCTCGCGCGCCGCGGCGACGTCGCGCGCCCCCAGGTCGGCGAGGTCCCCGTCCGGCGCCGCGTCCGCCGGAGGTTCGGCGGGCGGCGCGGTCCGCACGATCCTGAACAGCCTGGGTGCGGCGATCGTCACGATCACCGCGAGGCTGGAGATCTCCGCGACACCCGCGCCCGTCAGACCCATCCGGGGCAGCAGGATCACCGTGAGGCCGAGCACCAGAAGGCACAACAGGCCCTGCAGGTAGGCGAGTCCGGAGGTGCGGCTCTGCGCGCGCAGTACGGCGAAGTAGGTCTCCATGACCACCCGCAGCAGCGCTCCGACGGCGAACCAGCGCAGCAGCGGTGTGGCCGCGTGCGCGTACCCGGCGCCGAAGACGTGCAGGATGTACGGCGCGCCGAGGAACAGCAGTCCGCACACCGGCAGCATGATCCGTGCCATGCGCCTGAGCGCGGCCCGGGTGTTGGCGGCGAGCCGCGCCGGATCGTGCGACCCCTCCACCGTCAGCGAGGCACCCATGTTGATGGCGAGCAGGTTGACCGTGCCGCCTATGGTCGTGGTGATGTAGAAGTACGCGTTGTCGGTGGAGCTGACCTGCGAGGCGACGATCACCGGGACGAGATAGACCACGGCGAGCGAGAACAGCGACCCGGTGTAGTCGCCGGCGAGGAACCGGCCGATCTCCTTGAGGGAGGGCGGCTTGGTCTGGTTCTCCGTCGCCTTCACGTGCCGGGGGACCAGCCGGCGGAACACCAGGATCCCGAGCGGCACCACCGACAGGGCGATCGCCGCGACCCAGGAGACGAAGACGCCCGAGGTGGGGATGGCGGCGGCGAGGCCGATCAGCAGTGCCAGCTTCACCGCGGAGAACACCGTGTTGCCCACCGGCACCCACAGCGCGTTGCGCAGTCCCGTCAGCACCCCGTCCTGCAGGGTCAGCACCGACCAGGCGACCACCGCGAGGACGAAGCCGATCCCGTGCAGCGGGCCGTGCAGGAAGCGGTACGAGGGACCCCACAGGTTCAGGGTGAGCAGGAAGATCCCGGCGGCCAGCGCCACGACGACCGAACTGCCCGCGTACGTACGCAGAATGAGCCGGCCCGTCGCGCGCCCCGCGACGGGGATGAAGCGGGCGAGTGCTCCCGTCAGGGTCACCGCGGTGATGCCCGCGAGGAGTTTCATCGCGGCGATGGCGGCCGAGCCCTGGCCGACCGCCGACTCGGTGTAGTAGCGGGCGGCGATCAGCCAGTACCCGAGGCCCAGCACCGCGGAGATCCCGGTGTTGAGCATCAGGGCGTAGGCGTTGCGGAACAGGGGGCTGCCGCCTCCGCCGCCCGTGCGGCCTGTGCCGGGCAGACGAAGGCGGCGGCCCGGCCGCCGCTCGGGTGCCTCGGGCGCGGTGGTCGAGGCCTGGGCTGTGGTGGTCGTGTCAGACACGGGAACGGATGGCCTTCCGGCGGACCTGTCGTGCTCTTCGGACCATGGCGTACCCCTTGGTGAGGGCGCGGTCCCGGGCGAAGGTGCGGGCGATCGAACGGCCCTCGACCAGCCGCTCGAACTCCTCGATACCGGTCGTGCGGCGCACGGTCACACGTTGCAGGGCGTAGGGACCCTGGCGGCGGCGGGCGAGACCGTTGCCGACGGCGAGCGACTGGGCGAACCCGGCCGCACGCACCGAACGGCGCACCCGTGCGCTGGAGTAGCCGTACGGGTACGCGAACGAGACCGGCAGCGAACCCAGTTCACCGGCGATGATCTCCCGGCAGCTCCGCAGCTCGGACCGGAGCGCGTCGTCCGCGATCTGGTCGAGCTGCGGATGGGTGTGGCTGTGACCGCCGATCTCCACCTGCTCCCCGGCGAGTTCGCGTACCTGGTCCCAGTCGAGCATGGTGTCGAGCCCGCCCCCGGTGTCGTACGCGCCCCTGATCCACCCCGTGGAGACGAAGAGGGTGGAGGCGAAGCCGTACTTGGCGAGGGCGGGCAGCGCGTGCCGGTGCACGCCCTCGTAGCCGTCGTCGAAGGTGATGAGGACGGGGTGTGCGGGCAGCGGGGCGCCCGAGCGCCAGGCCGCCGCCAGCCGGACGGTGTCGACGGGCGTGAACCCGCGGTCGTCGAGCAGCGCCATCTGCTCGGCGAAGGCCTCGGGCGCGACGGACAGCGCCCGGGTCGCGTCGTTCGGCGTCCGCGCGACCGAGTGGTACATCAGGATCGGTACCGGTCCGTTCATGCCGCCGCCCCCTCGTCGTCCGCCCCCTCCTCGTCCGCCGCCTCCTCGACCGCCGCGACGGGGACGACCGAGAAGACGGCGCCGCTCCGGCGGGCCCGGACGCTCCCCGCGACATACCCGCCGGCCGCCGTCAGTACCCCGGCGACGATCGCGCCCGCGCGGCCGGCGCCGCCGGGACGGGCCAGGGCCGCGTCCCGCAGCCCGCGCAGCACGCCGACGGGCAGCACCCGGGTGGTGTAGCGGCGTTCCGACTCCAGTCCCTTGCCGGCGCCCACACTTCGGGCGACCAGGGCCTTGGAGAGACCTTCGGCGTAGGCCCGGGTGCGGAAGTAGCCGAACTGCTCGCGGGCCGCGGGCACCCGATGGTGGATGACCGCCCGGTCGTCGATCAGCAGGACGGCGTCCGGCCGGGCACGGGTGAGCCGGATGCACAGCTCCGTCTCCTCGCAGCCCAGCGGACGCTTGTCGCCGTCGCGGCCGATCCCGGTCGCGAAGCCGCCCGCCGCGTCGAACGCCGTGCGGCGGAAGGAGGCGTTGCCGCCGAGGACGTTGCGGACCCGGACCCGGCCCGGTGGCAGGCCCTTGTACGTGCAGCCCACCACCCAGTCGAACTCCTCGGGGAACCAGGCCGGCCGGCGGCCCGACGCCCAGACGGGCATCGTGCGGCCGCCGACGGCCATCACCCGCGGGTCGGCGTAGCCCTCGGCGAAGTGCCGCAGCCAGTCCCGCTCGGCGACGGCGTCGTCGTCGAGGAAGGCGATGACGGAGCCGTGCGAGGCGGCGATCCCGGTGTTGCGCCCTGCGGACAGACCGCGGGGACCCGCGTTGGCGAGCACCCGCACCCCTTCGGTCTCCTTGTACTCCCCGGCCAGCCGCTCCAGCAGAACGGCGTTGTGGTCGACGACCAGCAGTGTCTCCAGGGCGGGCAGGGACTGCGCCCGCACCGAGGAGACCGCCGCGAGGATGTCCTCCCAGCGGTCCTCGGTGTACACGCAGATCACCACGGAGATGTCCCGCGTTCTCAAGACACCTCTCCCCGGCCGGAGTCGAGCTGATGGGCGTGCGGTGTCCGGCGCAGCGCACGCCGGTTGGACCGCTCCTTGAGGATCACCTTGAGCACCCGGATCCCGTCCCGCACGGCGCGCAGGTTGCTCGAGCCGTGGATGCGGAGGTACTCGTGGCTGGGTATCTCCTGCACCTTGAGGCCCGCCTTGACGACCCGGATGTTCATCAGGGTCTCGACCTCGAAGCCGGTGCAGTCGAGTTCGATCTTGTCGAGGCAGTGCCGCCAGAACGCGTTGTAGCCGTAGCAGAGATCGGTGTAGCGGGCGCCGAACTTGGCGTTGACGGTCGCGCAGAGCACACGGTTGCCGAGCTTGCGGATCGGAGTCATGTCGGACGTGCCGCCGCCGTTGGCGAACCGCGAGCCCTTGGCGAAGTCCGCCCCGGACACCAGCGCGGAGACGTACGAGACGATCTCGTGTCCGTCGGCCGAGCCGTCCGCGTCGACCATGACGATGATGTCGCCGGTGCACGCCGCGAATCCGGTGATCAGCGCGTCGCCCTTGCCCCTGCCGAGCTGCTTGACGACCTTGACGTCCGGCCACAGCTCCCGGGCGACCTCGACGGTGTTGTCGGTGGAGTTGCCGTCCACGAGGACCACTTCGTGGATCCACGACGGCAGCGTCTTGAAGACGTACGGGAGATTCTCCGCCTCATTCATGGCGGGAATCACGACACTCACCGGTGGCGCGATGGCCAGGTGAGAGGAGATCGGCCGGTAGTTCGCGGCCACTAACGGATCGTCGCCCGAGATGGCTGGGCGCAGGACTGAGCTCATGAGTCTGGTCCCTCTCGTCCGGTGGACCGCCCGCCCCTGGGCGGTCCGTCTCTTTGTCCGGTTCGAAAGGGGGGTTACTCACTGACGGCATGCCGGAATGGATCTCCGTCCATGCCGGGTGAGCTGGCAAAGCTTGCCGGCTCCGAACTGAGGAGCAGGCTGCGCGGCCCGACTCGGCATACGTCTGGTCACCGAGAACGGCACCCCCCAACCGCGCCCCGCGCCGGCTTCCATCGCGGTCCTGAGCCCTCCCCTGGAGCCGCTGATGATGGACCGATGCGGGTGAGATGTACGACGGTATTGACGAATGCGTCTGTATGGCAAGACCTGGAACGAGGCCTCACCTTTTTGTTGGTTTGACCGTTACCTTGCACCTCGAACGGATTTTCCCCATCCGTTTGAGGGTCCTCGGGTGCGCCGCCGGCGCACGAGCGTGAGCAGCAGAATCAGTGAACTGAGCGCCGTCACGGCGACGATGCCGCCGGGCACCGACCAGCGGTGCACGGCGAGCATGCCCTGGGCCACCAGCATGTTCAGGACGACGGCGCCCGCGACGGACGTGAGGACGCGGCCGAACGGGTCGAGCCCGCGCAGCGCGGCCCCGATCGCGGCCGACGGCGCGGCGAGCAGGAAGAAGAGCGTGAACGGCCCGCGCAGCGGTGAGTTGGCGTCGGCGAGCGCGAGGACCGCGCCCACGGCCCCCACCGTGGTCGCGCCGCCCGCGAGCAGTGGCAGCAGGTCCCTCCCCGGGTGCTGCCGCGGCCCCTTCGCGGTGTCGGATGAGGATGTCTTGATCCGTAAGGTCTGCATTGGCGACTTTGCCCCCCGACGCGCCGGATGCCGGGCTTCAATGTGGCGCAGCGTGTCCCGGGCCGTCAAGGCGTGAAGGGGGCGCGTTCGCGGGTCTCCTGACGCAGTGGCGCAGAAGTTTTGGCATGAACACTTCCTGTCAATGCGCGTAGCTGGTACCAAAGTTGTGGCAGAGATCCTGCTAAAGGGAGGTTCCATGAGACGTTCCCGAATTACGGCATACGTGACCTCACTCCTCCTCGCCGTCGGCGTCACCCTCACCGGGGCGGCCACGGCGCAGGCACGAACGGCCGCCGCCACCGGCTATGTGGCCCTTGGCGACTCCTACTCGTCCGGTGTCGGCGCCGACAGCTACATCAGCTCCAGCGGCGACTGCAAGCGCAGCACGAAGGCCTACCCCTATCTCTGGGCGGCCGCGCATTCACCCTCGTCGTTCGACTTCACCGCCTGCTCGGGCGCTCGTACGGGTGATGTCACGGCGAACCAGCTCGGTCCCCTCACCTCCTCGACCGGCCTCGTCTCCATCAGCATCGGCGGCAACGACGCCGGCTTCTCGGACGTCATGACGACCTGTGTCCTGCAGTCCGAGAGTTCCTGCCTCGCGCGCATCGCCACGGCGAAGGCGTACGTGGCCTCCACCCTCCCCGGCAACCTCAACTCCGTGTACTCGGCGATCCGGGCGAAGGCGCCGTCCGCCCACGTCGTCGTCCTCGGCTATCCCCGCTTCTACAAGCTCAACGGCAGTTGCCTGACCGGACTCTCGGAGACCGAACGGTCCGCCATCAACGGCGCGGCCGACTACCTGGACAGCGCGATCGCGGCCCGCGCGGCCGCCTACGGATTCACCTTCGGTGACGTCCGGGGCACCTTCACGGGCCACGAGATCTGCTCCAGCAGCGTCTGGCTGCACAGCCTGAACTGGCTGGACATCGGGGAGTCCTACCACCCGACCGCGGCCGGACAGTCCGGCGGCTACCTCCCCGTCCTCAGCGGAGCGGTCTGAGCTCTCCGCCTTTCCTAAGGTGATGCGGAAGCGGAGGCTCCGTCAGTCGGGGTCTCCGTCGCACACGTGATCGTGAACGGCACCGCGTCGGACGTCGTACGGACCGGGCTCCGGACCTCCACGCTGATCTTGTTGGCGAACGTCCCGCTCGTGTCGTAGGTCGTCGCCACCACCGTCGTCTGCCGGGTCCTGCCGCCGCCCGCGGGGAACGAGAGCGTCTTCCAGCTCTTGTCGGTCACCTCGCCGGTCTCCGTGACCCATCGGTACTCGACGTCCACCGGTACCCGGCCCACCGTGAAGGTCGCCGTGAACGAGGGCGCCTCCGTGCCGGGCGGCGGGCAGGATCCCGTGTAGTCGGTGTGTCTGCCCGACACCGTCACCCGTACCGACTGGGCGGGCCGGGCGCTCGTCGCCCCTCCGCCCGTGGGCGCGCTCGCGGAGGAACTCCCGCTGCCGGTAGGGCTGGTGGCCCCGCTCCCGCTGTGGCTCGTCCCGCCGTCCGAGGCGCCGCCGTTGCCGCTCCCGCCCCCGTCGGTGGCGCTCTGTCCGCCGTTCCCGCCGCTTCCGCCGTTCCCGTCGTCATGGTTGAGCAGCGCGTACGTCAGTCCGCCGACGGCGAGCGCGAGCGCGGCCACACCGGCGATCAGGACGAAGGCCGCCGGGCGGCGACGGGCCGGCTCCGCGGTGGGGCCCGTCGAGGACGTCGTCACCGGAGGCGGACCGAATCCTCCCGACGGCGTCGGCGGGCCGGGCGGCGGCTGGTGGAACGCGCCGATCGTGGGTGTGTCGGAGGGTGGCAGCGGGCCGACGGCCCGCGTGGGGGTCCTGCCGCCCTCGGCGACCGCGCGCAGCTCCTGCTCGGCCGCGGCGGCGTTCGTCCGCGCGGCCGGATCCTTGGCCAGCAGTCCCTCGATCACGGGGGTGAGGGGCCCCGCCCGGCGGGGCACCGGCAGCGGCTCGTCGACGATGGCCCGCAAGGTGCTCAGCGGAGTGTTCTGCCGGAAGGGCGAGTTGCCCTCGACCGCCGCGTACAGCAGCACGCCGAGCGACCAGAGGTCCGACTCCGGTCCGGGCGTACGCCCCAACGCCCGCTCCGGGGCCAGGAATTCGGGCGATCCGATGACCTCGCCCGTCATGGTCAGCGCGGAACTGCCCTCGACGGTGGCGATGCCGAAGTCGGTCAGCACGACCCGTCCGTCGTTCGACATCAGGACGTTGGCCGGCTTCACGTCGCGGTGCAGCACTCCCGCCGCGTGCGCGGCCCGCAGCGCGGACAGCACCGCGGCGCCGATGCCGGCGACCCGCCGGGGCGCCAACGGCCCCTCGGCGTCCAGCAGATCGGACAGCGCGATGCCCCGGACCAGCTCCATCACGATCCAGGGCCGGCCGTCCTGGGTGGCCACGTCGTACACCGTGACGACGTTGTGGTTGGAGATACGGGCGGCCGCCCACGCCTCCCGCTCCAGACGGGCGTACATCCGCTCGATCTCGGACCCGGCAAGTCCGGCCGGGGCGCGGACCTCCTTGACGGCCACCTCGCGCTGCAGCACCTCGTCGCGAGCGCGCCACACCGTTCCCATGCCGCCCTCGCCCAGGGGCGAGAGCAGGCGGTAGCGACCCGCGATCACACGTTCACTGCCCGGATCTTCGGACACGTGCGTCCCCCATTCGCATCCGCGCGATATCTCCCCAAAAGTAGCTCAGCCGAGTACGGATGCCGCCCCCTTGAGCACCAATCCGGCCCCGAGAGCCACGACGACCGCCGCGGACCCCAGGGGCGCGGTCCGGCGGACGAACCGTACGACCCGTCCCTCGGCCCAGCGTGGACGCCTCGCCAGGGCACGGTTCATCCCGCTTCCGAGCCGGACGACGGCGAAGCCCGCGGCCGTCAGCGTCAGGGCCAGTCCGACGCCGTACGCGAGAACGAGCAGGAGGCCGAACCAGGCCTGCCCGAGGGCCGCGGCCCCCACGAGCACGACGACCGCCGACGGACTGGGCACGAGCCCACCGGCGAACCCCAGCAGGATCGTTCCGCGCAGGGTCGGGGCGATCTCATGGGTGTGGGTGAAGCCGCCGTGGGTGTGTTCGAGGGCGGGGGAGGGGCCTTCGGGGGAACGGCGGGCACGGGATCGGGGGGTGGGCGCGGACGGATGGTGGTGCTCGTGGTCGTGGTGGTGCGCGTGGTCGGGGCTCGCGTCGTGCGGGTGCGGGTGGGGCTGCGGTGCGGTCGTGACCGGGGAGTCTGCCCGCGGTGCCGCGGCGGCGTGTGCCAGAACCAGCGGGCGTTCGGGACGGCCGGCGTGCCGGTCCCGGGCGTGGGTCTCCGCTTCCAGGAGGGCGGGCTCCCGATCGTGCCGACGGGTGCGGGAGTGGACCGGGGATTGTTCATGAGCGTGCTCGTGGTCGTGTGGGTGCTCCGACCCGGGCTCGTGGGCGTGGTCGTGACCGTCCGGGTGCTCCTCGCCGACGGCGTGCCCGTGTCCGTGTCCGTGCTCCCCGCCGTGCGGGTGCGGGTGCCCGTCCGTGTGGCTGTGGGTCCGGTCGTGTCCCGGCGATCGGTGGGGCCAGGCCCTGCGCAGGAGGGTGACCCCCGCGAGGGTAACCAGGACGCCGCTCGACACGCCCAGCCAGGCGATCACGGACGGAGCCGCCGCCGAACCCGCGGTGACCAGCAGGCCGAGCGCGACGACCCCGAGGGTGTGCGTGACCGTCACCGACGCGGCCAGCGGCAGCACGTCCTTCAGCCGGGCCCGGCCGCCGCGCGCCGCCGCCGTCGCGGCCATCAGGGTCTTGCCGTGGCCCGGCGCGAGGGCGTGCATCGCGCCCAGGCCGACGGCGATGACCAGGGCCAGCGCGGCGAAGCCGAGGGTGAGGTCGTGCCGGGCCACCAGGTTGTTCAGGGCCTCGGTCCAGCGGTCGGCGCCGCGCGGCAGCACGGAGGCGGCCGGAGCGTTCCGGCGGCCCTCGACGAGGGCGGGTCCGCCGGGACGGATCCGCAGCGAGGCGGTGGCGGTGTCGGCCGGGGAGGACAGCAGGGCCTTCGGGTACGTGGTCAGCTCCGCGGACACCGACGAGCGCGGTACGTCCGACGAGGTCAGCGTCATCCGGTCGCCCCGGGCGGTGATCTCCCGCCAGCCCGGCCCGCGGTCGGCGCCCGCGCTGTGGAAGCGCACCGAGAGGCCGGCGTCCTCGCCACGGGGGAGCGGTGCGGTCGACCGGCACTCCACGCGCAGGGTGTTCAGCCCCGCCTGTCCCGGCCGCGTACGCGCGTGGCTCGCGCCCGGGGTGAGCGCGACCTCGTGCCCGGCGACGGTGACCCGGCTCCCGCGCGCGGCGCTCTCGCACCGTCGCCGGGCCCACTCCGTCATGCCGAGCCTGGCGATGTCCGGCTTCGCCTGGGTCGCGGGTATCTCCGCGAGGTCCTCGACATGGTCGACGCGCAACTCCCCGGGGGCGGCGACGAGTCCGTCGTACCGGTTGACGGTGAAGTTGCCCAGGGGATGCGCGCCCGCCGGTCCGGCGGGGATCAGGACGAGCGCGCAGGCCGCGGTCAGGGCCGCCCCGCACGCGGCGAGCAGCCGACGCGCCCTCACCGTGCCGCCTTCAGTGCGGCGCGGGCCTCTCGGGCGCCCAACGGGGAGAAGCTCGGGTTCAGTTCCAGGGCCGCCTCCAGCGAGGCGCGGGCCGCCTTCGTGTGGCCGGTGGCCCGTTCGATGACACCGCGGTGGTAGAGGAAGGACGCGTTGCGATAGCCCGTCGCCGTGGCCTCCCGGGCGTGGGGCAGGGCCTCCTTGTCGCGGCCCGAGACATGCAGGGCCCAGGCGAGCGCGTCCGCGGTGTGCACGGTGTGCCGGCGCGCCCACTCGTCGCGGGCCGCCTTCAGCGCGGCCCCGTGGTCTCCGTGGTCGGCGGCGGCCAGCGCGGTGTCGAGGTCGGCGTCGACGCCGTTCGCGCGGGCGAGGGAGACCCAGGCGTTCACCAGCGCGTACTGGTCGCGGGCCTTCTGCGCGTCACCGGTCCTGCCGCGTGCCTCGTACAGCTCGCCCAGCTCGACCAGGGGCTGCGGCAGCGGATAGCGCTGGACGACCTGCTCCATGCCCCTGATCGCCGCGGCCCGGTCGCCCCGTGCCGCCTGGGCGCGGGCCCTGCCCTCGAGCGCGGGCAGGTAGCTGTCGTCGGCCGCGAGCGCCCGTGCGTAGGAGGTGAGAGCGGAACCATAGTCGCCCTGGTTCCAGGCGAGTTGACCGAGTGCGGTCGCCACGTACGCGATGTCGCCGCGGCTCGTCGCCGTGGTGAGCGCCTGCTTCAGCACCCGTCGGGCGGTCGGCACGTCGCCGCGCAGCTCGTGGACGTAGGCGTACCGCGTGAAGACGGGAACGCCCGGCCGCCTGGAGTCGGCGAGATCGGCGGCCTTCGACGCCTCGGCGTAGCGGCCGAGTTCGACGAGTGCGTCGATCCGGGAGCAGAGGGCGCGCTCGCTGTACGGGTTCTGCTCAAGGGCGAGCTGCGCGTACTTCAGGGCGCCGGTGAAGTCGTGCCGGGCGGCGGCGAGCGCGGCCCGTCCGGCGAGCGCCGGGTCGTAGTGGGGACGCATCTTCAGGGAACGGTCCAGCGCCTGCTGCGCCTGCGGGTAGCGGGAGGGGTCGCCCTTGGTGCGGGCCTGTTCCACATAGGCCAGACCGAGTGTGGCCCAGCCGCCGAAGTCGGCGGGCTGCGTGCGGAGATGGGCCTGGAGAGAGGTGATGCTCGCGTCGAGATCACCGCTCGCCAGCAACTGCGGCGACGCCCCGGCCGCCGCCGCGGCGACGGCGGGTGTCGCGCCGCCGTCCCGGAGGGCGCCGACGCCCACCGCCCCGGCCGTCAGGGCGACCGCCAACGCGGCCGCGCAGAAGCCCAGTCGGGCCGCCCGCAGGCGGCTGGGGGAGGCACTGTTCCCGGCCGGTGCGGCCCCCACGGCGCTCGCCTCGGGCGCGGCCCTGTCGGCGTCGGGCGTCGCGTTGTCGTTCGTACCCGGGGACATGCCCTCTCCTCAAAGTCCGTGATGGAACGGGTCGTTGCTGCAAATAGGAAGGGGGGAGGCGCGGCCCGCACCGTGGGGGGTCGGTACGTGCGGGCCGCGCCGGTCGGGAGGCCGGGTCAGTAGGCCCGGTCGTACCGTCGCCGCCACCAGCGCAGGCCGGTGCCGAGGAGCAGGATTCCGGCGGCCCCCGCCGCCGCGGAGCCCGCGACGAGCACGGTGTCGGTCCCGCCGCCGGAGGCTCCGGCGGGCTGGAGCGCGTCGCCCAGCTGGCTGCGCACGTCGGTCCCGTCGGTGGTGCCCTTGGCGAGGGCGCCGCGCGAACCGGAGGTGGGCTCGGCCACGTACGGGAAGTACTTCTCGAACTTCTTGTCGTTCTTGTCGACCGCGTCGCCCAAGTCGTTCTTCGAGCCGACCAGTTCACCCTCGACGACCTGGAGCGAGGCGTCGATCACGTCGTCGGTGAGCCGCCGCCCGTTGGGGAAGCCCGCGTTGTCGCCGTCGAGCACACCGAGGCGCTTGGGGTGCATGGCCGGCTTGACCGAGGTGTTGAGGCGCAGTTCCTCCGCCGGGCGCACGTGGGGCGGCTGGTTGAGGCCCTTCACGCCCTTCAGGAACACGTCCACCAGGTCGTTGCGGGGCTCGGCCGGCGCCTTGATCTTGTAGATCCCCTCGATGAGCTTCGGCAGCTCCGGGTTGGTCACGTTCTTCAGGAACTGGGCGTCGTTCCAGGGCGCCGACGCGTTGAACTTGTCCTTGTCCTTCTGCGGGTTGACGACCTCGTTCACCAGCGGCATGCCGAGCCGGGAGACCTGCCGGTAGCTGCCGCGGGCGTCCCTGCGCTGCGTGGTGGACCAGATGCCGACGACCGGCTGTCCGGCCGACTCGCGGATCATGTCGTTCGGCACCTGCAGGGCTATGGAGTTGACGTTGTAGCCCTTGAGCGTGTCCCGCCCGACCTCGGTCAGGTTCCCGCCGTAGAGCAGGTCGAAGACGCGCAGGTCCAGGAAGAACGGGTCGTCCGCCTGGCCGGCGAACGTCGTGGAGCCGCCCACCAGCTTGTGCACGGCCTGCCCGCGCAGCTTCGCGTAGTCCGGCATCGACGCCTTGCCGACGTTCGACGGCGCGACCGGCACGTCGTCCGCGACCTTGGTCCGCGACACCAGCTTCTGGTCGTGCAGCCGCAGCAGGTCGATGTCGTACGTCTGCGTGATGTTCAGGTCGGGGTCGTCGAGGCTGGTGACCGGACCCGTGTTGTACAGGAACGTGTCGCCGTTCTTGCGGTGCGTCCTGAAGGTGTAGCGGTAGATCAACTCGCCCTGTGCGTCACCGTTGTTGTCGATGTGCAGGTCGTACTGGGCGTCGTCGGCGAACGTATAGAAGTTCGGCCCGCCCGCGGGTTCCTCGAAGGGGATCCAGTTCGCCACGATGGTCGTCGTGTCGGGCTTGTCCGGGCTCACGAACGCGTACACGTCGGTGTTGTCGTACTGGGGAGTGCCCGAGATCAGCGGGGCCTCCCGGTGGCTGGAGGCGGAGGCCGCCCCCGGTTGCAGCGCGGTCACGCCGGCGGCTGCGAGCGCACCGGCGGCCAGCGCACCGCATACGAGGGTCGCGAGAGTCCTGCGTCCCCCGCCGCTCCTGGAGATAGGTGTCATGCCGTCCGTCCTCAAGTCCAACTTGCCTGACGCACGCCATTCGGAGCGGTCGCGGGGGCGGATTGGTCGAATCTCAAACGTGTTTGCGACGGCCTGTTTCTGCGGACGGTCGAACTGCTCGGCGCCGGACTCGCGTTTTCGGCTCCCTGATCCGTAACCCATCCGGAGAGACGTTCGCTGCGAACAGGTAGGGAGGGTGCGGACCGTGCACGTCCGGAGAGGGGGACGCGTGGAGGCTGACGAGCTGCTGATACGGGTGGCCGGAGGCGACCAGAGGGCGTTCGAGGATCTGTACGCACTGGTCTCCGGACCGGTGTTCGGACTGGTGCGCCGCGTGGTGCGGGATCCCGCGCAGTCGGAGGAGGTGTCGCAGGAGGTGCTGCTCGAACTCTGGCGCTCCGCCGCGCGGTTCGACCCCGGGCGCGGCACCGCCCTGTCCTGGATCCTCACCCTCGCGCACCGCCGCGCGGTCGACCGGGTGCGCAGCGCCCGCGCGGCCACCGAGCGCGAGCAGCGGGAGGGCCGGCGCCATCACCACCCCGCGTTCGACCAGGTGGCCGAGGAGGTCGAGGCGGGACTCGAACGCGAGTGGGTCCGCCGCTGCCTCGACCGGCTCACCACCCTGCAGCGCCAGTCCGTCACCCTCGCCTACTACGACGGCTACACGTACCGGGAGGTCGCCGAACGGCTCTCGCTGCCCCTCGGCACCGTCAAGACCCGGATGCGTGACGGCCTGACCCGTCTGCGCAACTGCCTGGGAGGTGCCGCGTGAGCGTCCTCGACAAACTGCTGGGCCGCGACCTGCACTCCCTCGCCGCCCCCTACGCCCTCGACGCGCTGGAACCGGACGAGCGGCGCCGCTTCGAACGCCATCTGAGGAGCTGCGAGCGCTGCGCTGACGAGGTGCGGGCGCTGACCGAGGACGCCGTACGGCTCGCCTGGTCCACCGCGGCGGCCCCGCCGGCCGCGCTGCGCGAACGGGTCCTGTACGCCGTGCGCACGACCCCGCAGGAGCCGGCACCCCGCGACCGGACCGCACGCGCACGGACCGCCGAGCCGCCCACCCGGGCACGCTCACCCCGCTTCCGCCCGCTGCTCGCCCCCCTCGCCACGGCCACGGCCGCGGCGGCCCTCGTCGTCGCCTCCCTGTTCGCCGTGCAGGCGGCGCAGACCCGCGAGAGCCTCGACCAGGAGCGCGCCCAGGCACGTGAGATCGCCCACGTTCTCGCCGCACCCGACGCCCGGGCCACCGGTCAACGGGACGCGCGGGGGAGAGGGATCGGCGTCGTGGCGTCCGCCACGGAGCGGCGCGCCGTCGTGACACCGAGCGGACTCGGCACCCCCTCCGGAGGCCGCGTCCACCAGCTCTGGCTCATGCGCCCCGAAGGGAAACCACGTTCTCTCGGTCTCTTCGACGGCGACACGCCCCTGATCGCCGAGGGACTGAACCAGGACGCGACGTCACTGGCTGTGACCGTCGAACCTCACGGAGGGTCAGTGCAGCCCACCAGCCAGCCGGTTGTCCAACTCGCCCTGGAAACGCTTGGATTCGGAGAGTAACCGTCAACCTCCTTACAGAGAAGGTGAATCCTGTGACCGCGATACACGAGTGCCGCGAGGGAGCGATAGGGTTAGCCTGCCCGGGCCGGGTGGACTCGTACGGGTGGGGAGTGACATGGAACAGATAACAGTGCGCAGCAGGGCACGTGTCCCTGCGATCACGTGCGGGAGCAGCGCGACCAGTTCGCGCCTCGACCGCCATCTCGCGGTGCTGGGCGGTCCCGCCATACCGCAACGCGAGACGGCCGAGGCGACGTCACTGATGCGTGAGCTCACGGCGCGTGACACCGCGCACGACAGCGGCTCCAGGAGTGCACGCGTGCGGCGGGTCTCGCTGTTCGCGCCGCTCAGGCGGCTGAGCCGCTCGCTGTTCGGCGGCCGCTGAGCAGCCGTCGGCACCGGCGTTCCCCGACCCGCGCTCCGGTGACCCACCGACCCGCGCAGCGCTGCCCTTCCGCGTCCGTCATCCCCACGGCAGGCAGCGGCGCCCGGTGGTCACCACGGCCGGAGCGCGGGTCACCCACGTCCTGAGCCGTACGGTCAGCGCACCACCCCGTCCCGCCGCAGCCCGGCGACGTCCGACTCCGTCATGCCCAGCCCCCGCAGTACCACGCCCGTGTGCTCACCCAGCCGCGGGACGGCCCCCATGCGCGCCTCCTCCCCGCCCGGCAGCGTGATCGGAGGCAGCAACGCCCGCAGCGGCCCGGCCGGCGAGTCCACGTCCCGCCAACGGTTCCTGGTCGCCAGCTGCGGATGCTCGGCGACCTCCCGCACGTCCCGCAGCCGCGCGCAGGCGATGCCCGCCGCGTCCAGGCGGGCCACCGCCTCGTCGGCGCCGAGCGCGCCGAGCGCCTTCGTCACCAGGGTGTCCACGCGTTCCCGGTTCGCCACGCGCGCGGGGTTCGTCGCGTACCCCGGATCGTCCGCCAACTCGGGTGTCCCGAGGACCTGTTGGGCGAGCCGGCGCCACTCCCGGTCGTTCTGCACCGACAACAGCACCCGTCCGCCGTCCGCCGTCGAATAGACGTCGTAGGGAACGATGACGGAGTGCGCGAGACCCGTGCGCTCCGGCGGGGTGCCGCCGTGCATCGCGTGGTGCAGCGGATGGCCCATCCACTCCGCCAGCGCGTCCAGCATCGACACCTCCACCGGACCGCCCCGCCCGGTCGTGCCGCGTCGTACCAGCGCCGCGAGGACACCGGAGAACGCGTACATGGCCGCCGCGATGTCGGCCGCCGGGACCCCGGCCTTCACCGGCTGCTCGGGCGTCCCGGTGACGGACACGAGCCCCGCCTCGCACTGCACGAGCATGTCGTACGCGCGCTTGCCGGCGTACGGCCCGGACGGCCCGTATCCCGAGATGTCCACGGCGACCAGCCGTGGATGCTCGGCACACAGGGTCGCCGCGTCGAGGCCGAGCCGGGCCGCCGCCCCCTGGGCGAGGTTCTGCACGAACACGTCAGCGTCCGCGACGAGCCGGCGGACCACATCGAGCCCGCGGGGGTCCTTCAGATCGACGGCGAGGGATTCCTTGCCGCGGTTGCACCACACGAAGTGCGAGGCCAGACCCGAGGCCGCGGAGTCGTAGCCGCGGGCGAAGTCCCCGCCGTCGATCCGCTCGACCTTGATGACGCGGGCCCCGAGATCGGCGAGCTGACGCGTCGCGAAGGGAGCCGCGACCGCTTGTTCGACGGCGACGACGGTGATGCCTTCGAGGGGCAGAGGCTGTGACTGCATGCGGTGGATCATGGCTCCTCGGGAGCACCTTTGTCATGCGCCGGTGCCGACCGGCCGGACGGCACGGACCGGGCCGTGCCGTGCCGTCCGGCGTTCTCACCGCTCCCCGGCCGCGTACCGGCAGACGGCGAGCGGGAGGAACACGGCGAGCAGCACCCCGCACCAGAGCAGCGCCCCGGCGACGGGATGGGTCACCGGCCATGCGGAGCCGTGCGGCACCCGGCTGTTTCCGAACAGCTCGCGCAGGGCCGCCGTCACCGCGCTGATCGGGTTCCACTCGGCGAGCGTGCGCAGAGCGCCCGGCAGATTGCCCGTCGGGATGTACGCGTTGGACAGAAGCGGCAGCATGAACGTCACGCTGCCGAGCTGGCCGGCCGCCTCCTCGCTCCGGGTCAGCAGGCCGAGGAAGATGCCCGTCCAGGTCGCCGCGAACCGGAAGAGCAGCAGCAGGAGGACCGCGGCGAGCGCGTGCAGGGCCGAGCCCTCCACGCGCCAGCCCACCGCGAGCCCGACGAGCAGGAACGGCACGGTGCCGGCGGCCGTCACGAGCAGATCCGCGACGGCCTGTCCGAGGGGCACGGCGGCCCGGCTCATCGGCAACGTGCGGAAGCGGTCGGCCACCCCGCGGTGCGTGTCCTGCGCCGCCTGGAACATCCCGGTCATGACCCCGTTGGCGGCGGTCGCCACCAGCAGTCCGGGAACCAGGAAGGACCGGTACTGCGGCCCGGGCATCGCGAGCGCGCTGCCGAAGACGTAGCCGAAGAACAGCAGCATCGTGATCGGCATCGTCTGGGTGAGGACGGTGAGCCCCGGGCTGTTGCGCACCCTGCGCAACTGGCGGCCCAGCATCGCGCCGCCGTCGTAGGCCAGTCCGCTCATGCCACGCGCTCCTTGTCGTCGGCGGGGTCCCCGGTCAGCCGGAGGAAGACGTCGTCGAGTGTCGGCTGCCGCAGCCGCGCGTCGAGCAACGGCACGCCCGCCGCGTCCAGTTCACGTACCAGACCGGGCAGGGTCAGGGCCGGATCGGTGGCGGCGACTCCCACCGTCCCGCGTACGGCGTCCAGGACGGCTTCTCGGCCGGTCAGCCGGTCCAGGACGGCGGCCGCCGCGGAGAGCGCCTCGGGGTCGGCGACCACGACCTCCGCGTACGCGCCGATCAGTGCCTTGAGTCCGGCGGGCGACCCGGTGTGCGCGACCCGGCCCCGGTCCACCAGCGCGATGTCGTCGGCCAGTTGGTCGGCCTCCTCCAGGTACTGCGTGGTCAGCAGGACCGTCGTGCCCTCCTCCTTGAGAGCGCGCACGGTCTCCCAGACGCGGGTGCGGCTCATCGGGTCGAGCCCGGTGGTGGGTTCGTCGAGGAACAGCACGGCCGGCCGGCGGACCAGGCTCGCGGCGAGGTCGAGCCGCCGCCGCATCCCGCCCGAGTAGGTCGCGGCCGGACGGTCGGCGGCCTCGGTCAGCCCGAGGCGGTCGAGGAGTTCGGCGGCCCGGGCCCCGGTGTCCCGTATCCGGTGCAGCCGGGCGAACAGCCGCAGGTTCTGCCGCCCGGTGAGGTCGCCGTCCACCGACGCGTACTGCCCCGTGACGCCGATGCTCCGGCGGACCGCCGCGGCCTCCCGGACCACGTCGTGCCCGGCGACACGCGCGGACCCGGCGTCGGGCCGCAGCAGGGTGGCGAGCAGCCGGACGGCCGTGGTCTTGCCCGCGCCGTTCGGCCCGAGCACCCCGCAGACCGCGCCCTGAGCCACCGCCAGGTCCAGCCCGCGCAGGGCGTGGACATCACCGAACCGCTTTTCCAGACCTTCACTAAGTACACCGTACGTAGTAGCCATGGGGTGACCATAGCGCACTACGTACGGTGTACGTAACTAGGATGGTCGCGAGGTGATCGACCAATGGCAGGGCGCAACGCCGTACCCGAAGTGATCTGGGCCCGACCCGAGCGGGCGGGCCGCGGACCCCGGCCCGCGTTCCGCCGGGCGGACATCGCGGACGCCGCCGTGCGGATCGCGGACGCCGAGGGGCTGGACGCGGTGTCGATGCGGCACGTGGCGGCCGGCCTGGGCTGCGGCACCATGTCGCTCTACAACTACGTGCCGCGCAAGGAGGATCTCCACGAGCTGATGGTCGACGCCATCAGCGGCGAGCACGACATCCAGGAGCCCTCCGGTGACTGGCGCGCCGACATGCTGCGGGTCGCCCACCAGACCCGCGCCCTCATGCACCGTCATCCCTGGCTGCCCCGGCTGATGTCCCCCGTGTACGGCTTCAGCCCCAACGCCCTGCGGTATCTGGAGCACTGCCTGGTCTGTCTCGACCCGCTCGAAGCGCCGTACGGCACCAAGATGGAGCTGGTCGCGATGCTCAACGGTGTGGTCACGACCTACGTCGGCAACGAGCTGGCCACCGTCGAGCGGACCCGCGCGCTGCCCTGGACCGAGGAGCAGGAGAACGCGGCCCGGATCGCCTATCTGGGCGGCCAGGTGGCGTCCGGTGCCTATCCGCGGATGGCCGCCGCCTTCATGGAGGACGCCGGTCCGATCGACCTGGAAGCGGTGTTCGAGCGGGCGCTGGGCCGGGTGCTGGACGCCTTCGAGCCGAAGACGTGACGGGACGATCCGCCGGGCGTGCCCGCGGATCGTCGTGATGCAGGACCGGGCCCGCATGCCCTAGAGCAGCGCGAACTGCCCCTCCGGGCCCTCCTCGTGGTGGTCCAGGACGGAAGCGGGGCGGCGGGCGGTCGCCGGGGCCGGCAGGATGCCCGCCGTGTCGAGCTCGGTCCGGGTGATGGGGGAGTGGAGGCTCAGCCCGGCCTGCCGGGGGCGCAGTTCGGCGAGCAGGGCGAGCACCGTGACGAGTTCGAGGAGTTCGGACGTCCAGCCCCGCGGCCACGCGGTGGGGCCGATCGCCTCCAGGGTGCCCGCCCCGGACACCCCGGTCCTGGCCGTGAACCACTGCTCCAGCACGCGGACCCCGCCCACCTCGAAGTCCCAGGCCTCGGGCGGCACGGGGGAGATCCTGCCCTCGCCGAGGAGCAGGGCCTCCTCGGCGCGGTCGTAACGCGGGTCGAGGAGGAGCGTCCCTCCGGGGCGACCCGTGTCCGCGTGGGGAAGGCCGGTGAGCGGTACGCGGACGTACGGGCGCCGGCCGCCGGGGAGTTTGGGGCGCTCGCCGTCCCGGCACATCAGCCACAGCATCCGCTGCCCCAACTCGACGCCGTACGACCACACTTCGGGATCGGCGGTGAGCGGGACCAAGCAGCCCTCGCGGCCGGGCCGTGCGACCGCGACCGTCCAGGCCAGGACGTCCCGGGGGGCGGGGGAGTGGCCGAGCCGTGCGCCGAGGTGCTCCAACAGGCCGGGCGCCAGGTTCGGTTCGACGCCACCGGGACGCCGGTACAGAGGGCGCACCCGGCCGCCGCGGCCGGCGGCCAGCGGCAGCACGGAGGTGGCCAGCAGGGCCGGCCCGGGCGACTCCGGCACCACCGTCTGCTCGACCGCGAACACCTGGCCCTCGCCCGCCACCCGCCACAACTCGGGGCGCGCCGCGTCGATCAGCCGGTGGTCCGGGAGCAGCCAGTGCTCGTCGAAGGGCGCGGTCAGTACCCGGACGGGCTCCGGGCACGGGCCGACGTCGCGGACCAGACGGCCCGTCCCGCTCGACTGGCCCGGCAGCTGGGTGACCGCCGAGTGCGTCGTGCGCGAGCGCGTCGGACCGAACAGCGCCTCGCGGTCCGCCCCTTCGGCCTTCGCGAGGACGTCCCACCGCGCCTTCAGGGACGCCGCTTCGGGGGCCGTCGGCCACCCCCGGCCCAGCCTCGGCGGTGCGACGGACCACGGCATGAGGTCCGCGAGCAGCGGTGCGGCGTCGTGCGTCACGCTCGGCATCGTACGACGTGGGCGTCGCGCGGCGTCCTCGTACCGCATGCTCAGTGGGCGTCGAGGGTGACCGTGAACGAGAAGCGGTCGCCCCGGTAGTGGATGACGGCCACGTCCAGCGCGCGGCCGTCCTGGTCGTAGGTGACGCCGGTGTAGCGCAGGATCGGGCTGAGCAGCGGGACCTGGAGCAGACGGGCCGTCTCGGGGTCCGCGAGCCGGGCCTCGACGGTATCGGTGATCCTGCTGATGGCGACCCCCAGCACGTCGCGCAGCACCTTCGTCATCGGCCAGCGGATCAGGTCCTCCCGGTCGATGCGGTCGGCCAGGTCCGTCCTGAGATAATTACGCGCGTGGTTCGTCGGCTCGCCCGTCGCCTCGTCACCGCGCAGCCGGTGGTACGTCGCCACCTCGTCCACGTCCGGGAAGAACTCCACCAGTTCACCCGGGACCGGCCCCTTCCCCTCGTCCAGCAGCTCGGTCGACATACCCGACTGCTGGGCCACGATCGCGTCCACCGAGCCGAGCAGCCGCACGGGCGCGCCGCGCTGCGCGCTCGGCTCGATGAACGTGCCCCGCCTGCGGTGCCGGGTGATGAGTCCCTCCTCCTCCAGTTCCTTGAGCGCCTGCCGCATGGTCAGCACACTCACCCCGTAGTGGCCCGCCAACTGCTCCTCGGTGGGCAGACGGAGGGGGTCCTGGGGGGCGCGGCCGAGTATCGAGGCGCGCAGGGACTGCGACACCTGATACCAGAGCGGCAGCTTGCGGTTCAGGACGATCGAGTCCGGAGCGAAGGAGGTCACGAGGGTATCCGTACCGGTCGCGGGCGGGGAAGGCAACGGCCGGTGGCCTCAGTCGCGCGTGCGGAAGTGCCGCTGGAGGCCCCGCCACACGTCGTCGTACCCCCGCTGGAGGTGCTCGGCCCGGGCCGCCTGGGCCGTCGCGGTCACCGGCCAGCGCGTCTCGAACATGAACGCCAGCCCGTCGTCGATCTTCTGCGGCTTCAGTTCCGCGGCGCTCGCCCGCTCGAAGGTCTCCTGGTCGGGGCCGTGCGCCGACATCATGTTGTGCAGCGAACCGCCGCCCGGCACGAAGCCCTCCGCCTTCGCGTCGTACGCGCCCTCGATGAGCCCCATGTACTCGCTCATCACGTTCCGGTGGAAGTACGGCGGCCGGAACGTGTCCTCGCCCACCAGCCAGCGCGGCGCGAACACCACGAAGTCGACGCCCGCGAGGCCCGGGGTGTCGGACGGCGAGGTCAGCACCGTGAAGACCGAGGGGTCCGGGTGGTCGTAGCTGATGGAGCCGATCACGTTGAAACGGCGCAGGTCGTAGACGTACGGCACGTGGTTGCCGTGCCAGGCGACCACGTCGAGCGGCGAGTGGTCGTACGTCGCCGTCCACAGGTTGCCGCAGAACTTGTTCACCACCTCGACCGGGCCCTCGGCGTCCTCGTAGGCGGCGACCGGGGCGAGGAAGTCGCGGGCGTTGGCAAGGCCGTTGGCCCCGATCGGACCGAGGTCGGGCAGCCGGAACGGCGCCCCGTAGTTCTCGCACACGTAGCCCCGGGCGCCCGCGGCCGCTCCGCCCTCCGGCGCGCTGTCCAGCAGCTCCACCCGGAAGCGCACCCCGCGGGGAATCAGCGCGACATGTCCCGGCTCCACACCGAGCAGCCCGAACTCCGTGCGCAGCAGCAGACCGCCCCGCTCGGGGACGATGAGCAGCTCGCCGTCGGCGTCGCTGAACACCCGCTCCATCGAGGAATTGGCGTGATAGAGGTGGACGGCGACGCCGGAACGCCGTGCCGCGTCGCCGTTGCCGCCGAGGGTCCACAGGCCCGCGAGGAAGTCGGTCCCCGCCGGAGGCTCCGGCAGCGGGTTCCAGCGCAGCCGGTTCGGGTCGGGCACCTCCTCCGTGAAGGGCGCCGTACGCAGCGCGCCGTTGCCGGTGCGGGTGAACGCGGGGTGCGCGGCCGACGGACGGATCCGGTACAGCCACGAGCGCCGGTTCGACGCCCTCGGCTCGGTGAACGCGGTGCCGCTGAGCTGCTCCGCGTACAGCCCGAGGGGCGCGCGCTGCGGCGCGTTGCGGCCGTGCGGCAGTGCCCCCGGGACCGCCTCCGAGCTGTGTTCGTTGCCGAATCCGGTGAGGTAGGTCAGCCCTTCGGCCGTCTTCCTCGCGTCCCCGCTCATGATCGCTCCCTCGCGCCTGATTCCTATGCATCACCGTAGGATTCGTCGCGCGCCCGCGCAAGAGGGCGGCCCCGGGCACCGAACGGGATCGGCCACCCCCGCGCGCCGGACCGGCCGCGCCGGCGACCTTCGCCGGACGTAGTCCCCAGGACCTGCCCGCGGAGCCAAGAACCCGACTTCAGGGGGATCCGGCTGTCGGAGCCTTGTTCTACGCTCCCCGTCATGCGGTGGACGCGTGGACTGCTCACCGCACTCGCGGTCTGCGCCCTGTTCGGCGGACCCGCGGGCTGCGGCACCGGTGATGCGCACGGGCGGGAGGACGGAGTGTCGGCCTCACCCGTGGGCACGTTGCTCGACGAGGCGGACGAGGAGGGACGGTTCTACCGTGACGTGGACGAGAAGGGTGCGCCAGAGGTCGGGATCGAGATCCAGCCGGACTCCGCCGACAGCTGGGACGTGCGCCTGACCCTCCACAACTTCCGCTTCTCGCCGACGGGTGCGCGCACCGTGCCGGTCGCCGGACGAGGCACCGCCCGTCTCTACGTCGACGGCAGGACGGTCGCCCGGCTGCGCTCCACCGAGTACCACCTGGCCGGCCGGCTGGTGCCGCGCGGCACCCACCACGTCACCGCGCGGCTGTACGCGGACGACGGCACGGTGTGGGCCGTGCACGGCGAGGCCGTCGAGAGCACCGCCGACGTCACGGCGTCGACGCCCGGCTCGACACCGGATCCGGCCGGCTCGACACGGGATCCGGCCGGTCCGTCACCTGACGGGGCCGCGTCGTACCCGGGCTCCTCCTCGCCGCCGGCGAGCCCGGACGCGCGAATGAGTGGCCAGGGCACCGAGGTACGTAGTGATGAGGGAGGTTCACCGGACCCCGGCGGAAAGGCATCATGAAGAGCGTGCCCCATGCGACCTCGCTGCGCAGAGCGCCCGTACAGCGGCGCAGCGCAGAACGACTGACCCGGATCCTCGACGCCTGCGCCGACCTCCTCGACGAGGTGGGCTACGACGACCTGAGCACGCGCGCCGTGGCCCAGCGGGCCGGCGTGCCCATCGGCTCCGTCTACCGCTTCTTCGGCAACAAGCGCGCGATGGCCGACGCCCTCGCCCAGCGCAACCTGGAGCTCTACACCGAGCGCGTCACCCTGCGCCTGGAGGAGTCGGACGGGCAGGGCTGGCGGGCCGCGATGGACGCGGTGCTCGACGAGTACCTCGCCATGAAGCGCACCGCCCCGGGCTTCTCGCTCGTCGACTTCGGGAACCAGATCCCGGTGGGCGCCTCCCACGCCGAGCCCAACACCCGGGTCGCCGACCGCCTCACCGAGCTGCTTTCCGGCTATCTGGGCCGCACTCCGGACGAGAACCTCCGCCGCTGCTTCCTGGTCGCCGTGGAGAGTGCCGACAGCCTGGTGCATCTGGCCTTCCGGGTCGCGCCCGAGGGGGACGAGGGGATCATCGCGGAGACCCGCGAACTGCTGCGCGCCTACCTCGGTCGCGTCCTCGACTGACCGGGATCGCCCCTCCCCACCATGCGTACCGGTCGGTATGCTCGGCGGTGTCCGCGTGCCGTCGACGTCACCGCCCTCCGGGAGGACCCGTGTCCCGCACCTCCGGCAGTACCCCCGACTCCCGTACCGCCGTACGCGTCTGCCCCCTCTGCGAGGCCACCTGCGGGCTCACGCTGACGATCGAGGGCACCCGGGTCACCGGCGCCCGCGGTGACCGCGACGACGTGTTCAGCAAGGGGTTCATCTGCCCGAAGGGCGCATCCTTCGGAGCGGCCGACGGCGACCCCGACCGGCTGCGCACCCCTCTCGTCCGCGAGGACGGCGCACTGCGCGAAGCCACCTGGGAGGAGGCCTTCGACGCGGTCGCCGCCGGGCTGCGCCCCGTGATCGAGCGGTACGGGCCGCACGCGGTCGGGGTCGTCCTCGGCAACCCGAACGTGCACACCATGGCCGGCGCCCTCTACCCGCAGGTCCTGCTCGGAGCGCTGCGCACCCGCAGCGTCTTCACCGCCTCCACCGTCGACCAGATGCCCAAGCACGTGTCGAGCGGCCTGCTGTACGGCGACGCCAACGCGATCCCCGTTCCGGACCTGGACCGCACCGACCATCTGCTCCTCATCGGTGCCAACCCGCTGGAGTCCAACGGGAGTCTGTGCACCGCCCCCGACTTCCCCGGCCGGCTCCGGGCGCTGCGGGCCCGCGGCGGCACGCTGACGGTCATCGACCCGCGCCGCACCCGTACGGCCAAGCTCGCCGACCGTCACGTGGCCATCCGCCCCGGCACCGACGCGACCCTCCTCGCGGCGATGGCGTACGTCCTCTTCGAGGAGAAGCTCGTCGACCTCGGGGCACTCGCCCCGCACGTCCTGGGGGTCGACGAACTCCCGGACCAGCTCCGGGACTTCACCCCCGAGGCGGCGAGCGCGGCCTGCGACGTCGACGCCGGCACCATCCGTGAACTGGCGCGCGAGCTGGCTGCCGCGCCCACCGCCGCCGTCTACGGCCGGATCGGCAGCTGCACCGTCCCGCACGGCACCCTCGCCAGCTGGCTCGTGGACGTGCTCAACATCCTCACCGGCAACCTCGACCGGCCCGGCGGCGCACTCTTCCCGCTGGCCGCCACCGACCGGGCACCGCGTCCGGCGGGTCCCGGCCACGGCTTCGCGCTCGGCCGCTGGCACAGCCGGGTGAGCCGGCACCCGGAGGCGAAGGGCGAACTGCCGCTGGCCGCCCTCGCGGAGGAGATCGACACCGCGACGCCGGAAGGCAGCCCGGTCCGTGCCGTCATCGCCGTCGCCGCCAACCCCGTCCTGTCCGCGCCCGACGGACTCCGCCTCGACAAGGCGCTCGGCTCACTGGACTTCATGGTCAGCGTCGACCCCTATCTGAACGAGACCTCGCGCCACGCGCACGTCGTCCTGCCGCCGCCTCCGCCCTCCCAGGGAGCGCACCACGACTTCGCGTTCAACACCCTCGCGGTCCGCAACCAGGTCCGCTACAACCGGCCCGCCGTCCCGCTGGAGGAGGGCCGCATGGCGGAGACCGAGATCCTCGCCCGGCTCGTCCTCGCCGCCACCGGCATGCACGGCGCCGACCCGTCCGCAGTCGACACGATGGTCATCGACAACACCCTCGGCAAGGCGGTCGGCGACACCGCCGCCCCGGTGCACGGCCGCGACCCGCGCGAACTCGCCGGGGCGCTCACCGGCGAGAACGGCCCGGAGCGCCGCCTCGACATGATGCTGCGCCTCGGCCCGTACGGCGACGGCTTCGGCGCCCGCGAGGACGGTCTGACCCTGGACAGGCTGCTCGCGCACCCGCACGGCATCGACCTCGGACCGCTCGCGCCCCGGGTGCCGCAGCGGCTGAAGACCCGCAGCGGAAAGGTCGAGCTGCTGCCCGAACCGATCGCCGCCGACCTGCCGCGCCTGCGCGCCGCGCTCCGCGAACGCCCGGCCGCCGTCGTGCTCGTCGGCCGCCGCCATCTGCGTTCCAACAACAGCTGGATGCACAACGTGCCCGCCCTGACCGGAGGTTCGAACCGCTGCACCCTGCACATCCACCCGGACGACGCGGCCCGTCTCGGACTGGCCGACGGCGCCGCCGTACGCGTCAAGGGCGCCGGGGGAGAGGTGACCGCCCCGGCGGAGATCACCGACACGGTACGGCGCGGCGTCGTGAGCCTTCCGCACGGCTGGGGCCACGACCGGCCCGGCACCCGGATGAGCCACGCGGCCCTGGACCCCGGCGTCAACGTCAACCAGCTCCTCGACGGCTCGCTGCTCGACCCGTTGTCCGGCACGGCGGTGCTCAACGGCGTCCCCGTGGAACTCGCGGCGTGCCCATCGCTGTGACCTGGACTTCTGCGCTTATTGCTCGCGTGTCAACATCTTGTTAACGCTTTCGGGCGCGACCTAACGTCGTCGGACCGCCGGCCCTGGTGGGAGTTCAAGGGCGAACGTTAGGTGTCCATTCCATGCTGACCATCCTCGGCTTCAGCATGATCGCGACCTTCCTGGTCCTGATCATGCTGAAGAAGATGTCGCCGATCGCGGCGCTCGTGCTGATCCCGGCACTCTTCTGTGTCTTCGTCGGGAAGGGCGCCCACCTCGGCGACTACGTCCTCGACGGCGTCACCGACCTCGCGCCCACCGCGGCGATGCTGATGTTCGCGATCGTCTACTTCGGCGTGATGATCGACGTCGGCCTCTTCGACCCGATCGTCCGGGGAATCCTCAGGTTCTGCAGGGCGGACCCCCTGCGGATCGTGATCGGCACGGCGCTCCTCGCCGCCATCGTCTCGCTGGACGGCGACGGCTCGACCACTTTCATGATCACCGTCTCGGCGATGTACCCGCTCTACAAGCGGCTGAAGATGAGCCTCGTCGTGATGACCGGCGTCGCCGCCATGGCCAACGGCGTGATGAACACGCTGCCCTGGGGCGGCCCGACCGCCCGCGCCGCGACCGCGCTCAAGGTCGACGCGAGCGACATCTTCGTCCCGATGATCCCCGCCCTCGCCACCGGACTCCTGGGCGTCCTCGTGCTCGCGTACGTCCTCGGCCGCCGCGAGCGCACGCGGCTCGGCGTCCTGACGCTGGACGAGGTGCTGGAGCCCCACGAGGCCCACACCGAGACGGTGCTCGTCGGAGCGGGCGGCTCGGACACCGTGCCGGGCGCGGCGAAGGGCCGCACCGGAGCGGGCAAGGGAGCGGTGCGCGGCGGAGGTTCGGGCCTCGGCTCCGGCAAGGCGGGCGCTGGCGAGGGAGATACGGACCCGGGGACCGGTGAGGACCTCCAACACATGGACGAGGACGACGACTTCCAGGGGCTCGACCCGCGGCGTGCCACCCTGCGGCCCCGGCTCTACTGGTTCAACACGCTGCTCACGGTCGGCCTGCTCACCGCCATGATCATGGAGTGGATGCCGATCCCGGTCCTGTTCCTGCTCGGCGCGGCCCTCGCCCTCACCGTCAACTTCCCCCACATGCCCGACCAGAAGGCCCGCATCGGGGCCCACGCCGAGAACGTCCTCAACGTCTCCGGCATGGTCTTCGCCGCCGCCGTCTTCACCGGAGTCCTCCAGGGCACCGGCATGGTCGACCACATGGCGTCCTGGCTGGTCGACAACATCCCCGACGGGATGGGCCCGCACATGGCCCTCGTCACCGGCGTACTGAGCATCCCGCTCACGTACTTCATGTCCAACGACGGCTTCTACTTCGGCATTCTCCCGGTGCTCGCCGAGGCCGGCCACGCCCACGGCGTCTCCACCCTGGAGATCGCCCGCGCCTCCATCGTCGGACAGCCCCTGCACATGTCGAGCCCGCTCGTGCCCGCCGTGTACGTCCTGGTCGGCATGGCCAAGGTCGAGTTCGGCGACCACACCCGCTTCGTGGTCAAGTGGGCGGTGCTCGTCTCGCTGGTGGTCCTCGGCGCCGGCGTCGTGTTCGGCACCATCTGACCCGCCCGCACACGACGGCCTCACGCGCGCGCTCCCCCGAGGCCCGGAAGGACATCACCATGAGGCCCGGCGGGAACCGCGTCCGGCGTCCGGCGCCGGACCCGCTGGTCCGGCGGCCTCGGGGACGCTGTCCGGATCCGACCGGTAGACGATCGTCCGTTTCCGCCCGTACCGAACCGGCCCGTCCGATACCGGTAGGTGTCTTCCCTCAGGCATGCGCGGTCCGTTAGCTTCCGTGACTCATACGTCCCGTACGACTCGGGCGGGACGACCGACCGCGGAGCACCAGCGCCTTGCACGCCCCCGGGGGCACTTGTCATGACACGCGCCATCTCCCTGCACCACGTCAGCAAGTCGTACACGCGCGGCGTCCGCGTGGTGGAACGGCTCTCGCTGGACATCCGGCCCGGCGAGTTCCTCGTCCTGCTCGGCCCCTCCGGCTGCGGCAAGTCGACCGTGCTGCGGATGATCGCCGGCCTGGAAGAGGTCACCGAGGGCGAGATCCGGCTGGACGGGGAGTACGCCAACGAACGCGCGCCGTCCGGACGCGACATGGCGATGGTGTTCCAGAACTTCGCGCTCTACCCGAGCATGACGAGCCGCGACAACATCGGCTTCCCGCTGCGCATCGAGTCACCCGGCGAGGACCCCCGGGCCCGGGTGGACGCCACGGCCCGCATGCTCGGCATCCAGGACCTCCTCCACCGCTTCCCCAGCCAGCTCTCCGGCGGCGAGCGGCAGCGCGTCGCGATGGGACGGGCCATCGCGCGACATCCCTCCGCCTTCCTCATGGACGAGCCGCTGTCCAACCTCGACGCCAAGCTCCGCAACCACCTGCGCGCCGAGATCTCCCGGCTCACACGGGAGTTGGGCGCCACCACCGTGTACGTCACCCACGACCAGGCCGAGGCGATGTCGCTCGGCGACCGGGTCGCCGTGCTGCGCGGCGGAGTCCTCCAGCAGGTCGGCACGCCCCGCACGGTCTACGGACTGCCCGCCAACGTCTTCGTTGCCGCCTTCATCGGCACCCCCCGGATCAACCTGCTGCGCGGTGTCGTCCGGGCCCCGCTCGACGGGGCGATGACGATCAGCCTCGGCAAACAGTTCCTGCGGCTGCCCGAACCCCTCTCCCTCGACCACCAGTTGCTCCGGGTGCAGCAGGGCCGTGAGGTGATCGTCGGGCTGCGCTCCGAGGCGATCCGGCTCGCCAGGGCGTCCGACGCGCGGGCGGGCGAGGTGGCGATCACCGGCCTGGTCGAGCACGTGGAGTTCCAGGGGCACGAGGTCCTGGTCCACTTCAACACCGGGTCCCGGCCCGCCCTCGTACCGGATCTGGAGTCGCCGCGCCCGGCCCGCGGGACCCGGAGACGGCGCCGCGACGGCACCGTCCTGGACCGGCTGCGGGAGCGTGCGGGGGCGCTGAGAGCCGGACCGGTCGTGGTCCTCGACCCGCCCGGCGAGGGGGACGAGGATCCCGATCTGCCGGGACGGACGCCGCCCGAGGGCAGGCTCCCCGGCGACCTCGTCGTGCGCACCACGCCCGACATCGACCTGCGGCACGGGATGCAGGTCCCGCTCCTGGTCGACCTCGCCCATCTCTTCGTCTTCGACCGGGGAGGCGAGCGGATCTGCCCGGCACCGGCACGGCTGCCGGACCTGGACGAGTGAGGAGACACGTGAAGAGACGCCTGAAGAGCTGAGTCCTGCTCCCCCGGGGCCGTGGACCGTCGTCGGCATCGGGGTCTCGGGCGGTGCTCCGACCTCCCGGGCCGCCCTTCTGGTGGCGGGTCCCCCTGGCGCCGCAAAACTATCATCGCTAGTTTAGGGCCCGGACGACGCTGCCCCGCCCGGGAGGAACACGATGAAGGCACACGACGGCATGTACATCGACGGGGCGTGGCGCCCCGCCGCCGGACGGGACACGATCGAGGTCGTGAACCCGGTCGACGAGCAGGTGATCGGCCACGTCCCGGCCGGCACGGCCGAGGACGTCGACGCCGCCGTGCGCGCCGCCCGCGCCGCGTTCCCCGGCTGGGCCGCGACCCCGCCAGCCGAGCGGGCCGCCCGGCTGGCCGCCCTGCGGGACGTCCTGGCCGCCCGCAAGGACGAGATCGCCGAGACCGTCACCGCGGAGCTCGGCTCACCGCTCGCGTTCTCGCAGGCCGTGCACGCCGGCGTCCCCGTCATGGTCGCCGGTTCCTACGCCGACCTCGCGGCGACGTACGCCTTCGAGGAGAAGGTCGGCAACTCGACCGTCCACCAGGAGCCCGTCGGCGTCGTCGGCGCGATCACGCCCTGGAACTACCCGCTGCACCAGATCGTCGCCAAGGTCGCCCCCGCCCTCGCCGCGGGCTGCACAGTGGTGCTGAAGCCCGCCGAGGACACCCCGCTGACCGCCCAGCTCTTCGCCGAGGCGGTCGCCGAGGCGGGCGTCCCGGCCGGCGTCTTCAACCTGGTCACCGGCCTCGGCCCGGTCGCGGGACAGGCCCTCGCCGAGCACCCGGACGTGGACATGGTCTCCTTCACCGGCTCCACGGCGGTCGGACGGCGGATCGGCGCCACCGCGGGCGCCGCCGTCAAGCGCGTCGCCCTGGAACTCGGCGGCAAGTCCGCCAACGTCATCCTGCCGAGCGCCGACCTCGCGAAGGCGGTCAACGTCGGTGTCGCCAACGTGATGTCCAACTCCGGCCAGACGTGCAGCGCCTGGACCCGCATGCTGGTGCCCGCCGAGCGCTACGACGAGGCGGTCGAACTGGCGGCGACGGCCGCCGCGAAGTACGGCGACCGCATCGGTCCCGTCGTCAACGCCAAGCAGCAGGCACGGGTGCGGGGATACATCGAGAAGGGCGTCGCCGAGGGCGCGCGGCTCGTCGCGGGCGGCCCCGAATCCCCGCGCGACCAGGGCTACTTCGTCAGCCCCACGGTCTTCGCCGACGTGACGCCGCAGATGACGATCGCGCAGGAGGAGATCTTCGGCCCGGTCCTGTCGATCCTGCGGTACGAGGACGAGGAGGACGCGCTGCGCATCGCCAACGGCACCGTGTACGGGCTCGCGGGCGCGGTGTGGGCGGGCGAGGAGGCCGAGGCCGTCGCCTTCGCGCGCAGGCTCGACACCGGTCAGGTCGACATCAACGGTGGCCGCTTCAATCCCCGGGCCCCCTTCGGGGGGTACAAGCAGTCGGGCGTGGGGCGTGAACTCGGCGCCCACGGCCTCTCCGAGTACCTCCAGACCAAGTCCCTCCAGTTCTAGGAGCGTTCACGTGGTTCGCGCCGCAGTCCTTTCCGCCGTGGGTGCCCCGCTGGAGATCGCCGGGATCGAACTCCCCGACCCCGGACCGGGCCAGGTCCGGGTCCGGCTGGCAGCCGCCGGTGTCTGTCACTCCGACCTGTCCCTCTCCAACGGCACCATGCGGGTGCCGGTGCCCGCCGTCCTCGGCCATGAGGGCGCCGGCACGGTCGTCGCCGTCGGCGAGGGCGTCACCGAGGTCGCGCCCGGTGCCGAGGTCGTCCTCAACTGGGCTCCCTCCTGCGGCACATGTCACGCCTGCTCGCTGGGTGAGGTGTGGCTGTGCGCCGACGCGCTCACGGGCGCCGGGAACGTCTACGCCCGCCGCGCCTCCGACGGCAGCGACCTGTATCCCGGCCTGAACGTCGCCGCCTTCGCCGAGGAGACCGTGGTGCCGGTCTCCTGTCTGCTGCCGGTGCCCGAAGGCATTCCCCTCACCGACGCGGCCCTGCTCGGCTGCGCCGCCCTCACCGGCTACGGCGCCGTCCATCACTCCGCCCGGGTCCGGGCGGGCGAGACCGTCGCCGTGTTCGGAGTCGGCGGCGTCGGGCTCGTCGCCCTCCAGGCCGCCCGGATCGCGGGCGCCTCGAAGATCGTCGCCGTCGACGTCTCGCCCGAGAAGGAGGCGCTCGCGCGCGCGGCGGGCGCCACCGACTACGTCGTCGCCTCCGACACCACCGCACGCGAGATCCGCGCCCTCACCGGCAAGCAGGGCGTCGACGTCGCCGTCGAATGCGTCGGCCGGGCCGTCACCATCCGCACCGCCTGGGAGTCCACCCGCCGCGGCGGCCGCACCACGGTCGTCGGCATCGGCGGCAAGGACCAGCAGGTCACCTTCAACGCGCTGGAGATCTTCCACTGGGGCAGGACCCTCGCGGGCTGCGTGTACGGCAACTCCGACCCGGCACGCGACCTCCCGGTGCTCGCCGAACACGTCCGCGCGGGCCGTCTCGACCTCGCGGGCCTGGTCACCGACCGGATCGCCCTGGACGGCATCCCGGCGGCCTTCGACAACATGATCGCCGGAAAGGGCGGCCGGGCCCTGGTGGTGTTCTAGGAACTCACCGCCCCGGAGCGCCGGGACGCGCTCCGGGGCGGGTGTCAGCCCTCCTCGGGGCAGGACTTCGCGGCGGACTCCTCGTCGCACGCCGACGTCGCACGCGCGCCGGTGCCCGACGGAGCCGTGGGCGTGGCGGCCGCCGGCGTCGTCGTGCCCCCGCGCGCAGCCGCCCGCGCGGACGCCGGAACCGCCGCGGGACCCGACACCGCCGCTCCCTCCGGCACGGTCGCCGCGGTCGCCGCCGAACGCGGCCGGGACCGGGACACCGCCACACCCGCCAGGCAGAGCACGCCGCCCGCCAGCGTCAGCATTCCCGGCACCTCGTCGAGGAGCAGCCAGGACATCAGCACCACGAGGGCGGGCACCGCGTACGTCGTCGCGCCCATCCGGCTCGCGCTCGTGCGGGCCAGGGCGTACGCCCAGGTCGTGAAGGCCAGCGCGGTCGGGAAGACGCCCAGGTAGACCATGTTGAGCGTCGCCGAGACAGGAGCGTCGGCCGCGTCGTGGACGAGCTGACCGGCGAACGGCAGGCAGACCACGGCCCCGATCAGACAGCCGTACGTCGTCACCTGGAGCGCGCTCGCCCGCCCGAGCGCCGGCTTCTGCGCGACCACCCCGCCCGCGTACGCGACGGCGGCGAGCAGGCACAGCGCGACGCCGAGCACCGAGGACCCTCCGCCGCCCGACATCGACAGGCCCACGGCGACCGCGCCCGCGAACGACACCGCCATGCCCGCCAGCAGCCGGGGCGGCATCGCGTCGCCCAGCAGCCGGGAGCCGAGCAGCGCGATCAGGATCGGGCCGACGTTCACCACCAGCGCGGCCGTACCGGCGTCCACCTGCTGCTCACCCCAGTTCAGGGCCACCATGTAGAAGCCGAACCACAGCACGCCGGACACCGCGATCCCGCGCCAGGCGCCACGCGGCGGCAGCCCCTCGCGCCGCACCGCGCAGACCGCCCCGAGCACCAGCACCCCCGAGAGCAGTCGGCCGAGCGCCAGCGCGCCCGGTGCGTACGCGTCGCCCGCGCTGCGGATCGAGACGAAGGCGGAGGCCCACAGCCCGACGGTGACGACCGCCGCGGCCGCGGCGAGCAGACCCTCACGGCGATGGGGCGAGGCGGACGATCCGGCGGGGGAGGCGTTCATCATGCTCCTGAGACTAGGCGTGACGCGGTCGTCGGTCTCGCGGATATCGGACGCGGAGGCCGAGGACGGCAGAGGACGCGGCGCCGCTCCCGTGAGCGCGGGCCGCAGGGGGTTGGCGCAGTTCAGCGGAGTGCGGTCGCCCCGATGCCGAGGAGTTCCGCGAAGGCGCGCTCGCCGTCCGGGGTCACCTTGACCGCCCGGTCCGAGCCGATGCGGACGCACCAGCCGGCGTCCAGGGCGTGCCGGCACAGCGCCGCGCCCGCGGTACCCGCGAGGTGCGGCCGGCGCTCCGTCCAGTCGAGGCAGGCGCGGGCCAGCGGCCGCCGCCCGGTGCGTTCCAGGGAGATGCCCGCGCCGCCGAACCAGCGCAGACCGGCGTCGGTGAGGGCGAACCCGGTGTCCTGGCGCAGCAGTCCGCGTCCGGTCAGCGCGTCGGTGAGGGCGATGCCGAGCCGTCCCGCCAGATGGTCGTAGCACGTACGCCCGCGCGCCATCGCCGAGCCGGCGCTCGACTCCCGCAGCGTGCGCGGCCGTTCGGCGGGGCGGGGCCCGACGTGCGCCACGAGGTCCTCGACGAGCTGGGCGACCCGGGCGTCGGCCAGCCGCACATAGCGGTGCCGCCCCTGCCGTTCCTCGGTGAGCAGGCCGCCCGCGACCAGCTTGCCGAGGTGTTCGCTCGCGGTCGACGGCGCCACCCCCGCCTGCCGGGCCAGCTCACCGGCGGTCCACGCCCGCCCGTCGAGGAGGGCGAGCAGGAACGCGGCCCGCGTCTCGTCCGCCAGCAGCCCGGCCAGTGCCGCGAGCCCCGGTCCCACCGGATCGTTCGACCTCGTCATGCCGTCCAGCATGCGACACGGACACTTCGGCGGCGGCCGAAAGATCACGAGGAGCCGGCGCCGGACCGGCGGCGCACCGGGCCGAGAGGGCCACCGGGGCGCACCGGACCGGCGGGTCAGGCCTCCGGTGCCCGCCGCGCGTACTGCACCGCGAGGCCGTCCAGCAGCGCCCCGAGCCCGGTCTCGAAAGCCCGCTCGTCGATCTTGTCCTGCTGGTCGGCGAGGAGGTGCGCCTGACCGAGGTGCGGGTAGTCGGCGGGATCGTACGCGCTCTCGTCGTCCACGAAGCCGCCGGCGAACGAGCCCAGCGCGGAGCCCATGATGAAGTACCGCATCAGCGCGCCGATGGAGGTGGCCTGCGCGGGCGGCCACCCGGCGTCGACCATCGCCCCGAAGACGGCGTCGGCGAGCCGGAGTCCGGCGGGCCGCCGGCCGGGCCCGCGCGCGAGCACGGGGACGATGTTCGGATGGTCGCGCAGGGCCGACCGGTAGGAGACGGCCCAGTCGTGCAGCGCCGTCCGCCAGTCGCGGCCGTCCTCGAACATCGACAGGTCGACCTGAGCGCTCACCGAGTCCGCGACCGCCTCCAGGATCTGGTCCTTGGTGCGGAAGTGGTTGTAGAGCGAGGGACCGCTGACGCCCAGTTCCGCGGCGAGCCGGCGCGTCGAGACAGCCGCCAGGCCCTCGGCGTCCACCAGGGCACGTGCCGTCTCGACGATGCGGCCGGTGCTGAGGAGGGGCTTGCGCGGTCGGGCCATGGCGCACATAGTAGGGCTGCGTCAGGAAACTAGCAGTGCTAATTTAAATGTACGGCTTTCACGGGCCGCTATCTGTGGGGTGACTCGGCATGAACCTTGGTCTCAGCGACGAGCAGACCGCCGTCCGGCAGCTCGCCAGGGACTTCGTGCAGCGTGAGATCGCCCCGCACGTCGTCGCGTGGGACCGCGCCGAGGAGGTCGACCGCTCGATCGTGAAGAAGCTCGGCGACGTCGGTTTCCTCGGCCTGACCGTCGACGAGGAGTACGGCGGCAGCGGCGGTGACCATCTCGCGTACTGCCTGGTCACCGAGGAGCTGGGACGCGGCGACTCCTCCGTGCGCGGCATCGTCTCCGTCTCGCTCGGACTCGTGGCCAAGACGATCGCGTACTGGGGGGACGAGGAGCAGAAGCGGCGGTGGCTGCCGGGGCTCACCTCCGGCGAGTACGTCGGCTGCTTCGGCCTCACCGAGCCGGGCACCGGTTCCGACGCGGGGCAGCTGACGACCCGGGCCGTGCGCGACGGGGACGACTACGTCATCAACGGCAGCAAGATGTTCATCACGAACGGCAGCTGGGCCGACGTCGTGCTGCTCTTCGCGCGTTCCACCGACGCCCCCGGCCACAAGGGTGTCTCCGCCTTCCTGGTGCCGACCGACACCCCCGGTCTGACCCGCCGCACCATCCACGGCAAGCTCGGGCTGCGCGGCCAGGCCACCGCCGAACTCGCCCTCGAGGACGTGCGGGTGCCGGCGAGCGCCATGCTGGCACCCGAGGGCAAGGGCTTCGCGGTCGCCATGTCGGCACTGGCCAAGGGGCGGATGTCGGTGGCCGCCGGCTGCGTCGGGATCGCGCAGGCCGCGCTGGACGCGGCGGTGACGTACGCGACCGAGCGCGAGCAGTTCGGCAAGACCATCGCGCACCACCAGCTCGTCCAGGAACTGCTCAGCGACATAGCCGTCGACGTGGACGCGGCGCGCCTGCTGACCTGGCGGGTCGCCGATCTCATCGACCGCGGGCTGCCGTTCGCGACCGAGTCCTCGAAGGCCAAACTCTTCGCGTCCGAGGCCGCCGTGCGCGCCGCCAACAACGCCCTGCAGGTCTTCGGCGGCTACGGCTACATCGACGAGTACCCGGCGGGCAAACTCCTGCGCGACGCCCGCGTGATGACGCTCTACGAGGGCACCAGCCAGATCCAGAAGCTGGTCATCGGGCGCGCCCTGACCGGAGTCTCGGCCTTCTGATCCCGCCCCGGTTCGCGCCGTCCGGCTTTCGTCGGCCGGCGGCGCCCTCGCGGGTCTGAGTACGCCTCTGAGTACGACGGCGGATGTGGCCGCGGCCGCGTCCGTCGATCCTTCTCTCATGAGTGAGACACCGGTCAAACAGCAGAACACGGCCGCCTTCTACGGACAGGCCGTGGCGTCCTTCTCCGTCGCGATGGCCGCGACCGCCCTCGGCATCTTCAAGCTCCACGCCGACGCCTGGGTGCGGGCCTTCCTGGCCATCGCCGTCCTCTACCTCGTGACGTCCGCCTTCACGCTCGCCAAGGTGATCCGGGACCGCCAGGACGGCCAGCGCGCCGGCGGCCGGGTGTACGACCCCTTCGAGAAGCTCTGACCCCGCAGGTCCGGGACCGGGCGCAGGCACTAAGCGCTCGCTCAGGTTCGGGGGTATGGTGTTCACCCTGACAGTGGAGAAGGGGCGAACAGCGATGAGTACGGCGCAGGAGACGCCCGGCGGCGAGACGCAGCCGTGGGCCGAGGTCACCCCGGACGCGGCACGGCGGCTGCTCGTCGCCGCCGTGGAGGCCTTCGCCGAGCGCGGGTACCACGCGACGACGACCCGCGACATCGCGGGCCGCGCCGGCATGAGTCCGGCCGCGCTCTACATCCACTACAAGACGAAGGAAGAGCTGCTCCACCGGATCAGCCGGATCGGCCACGACAAGGCGTTCGACATCGTGCGCTCCGCGGCCGAGGGGCAGGGCACCGCCGCCGAGCGGCTCTCCGACGCCGTGCGGTCCTTCGTGCGCTGGCACGCCGGGCAGCACACGACGGCGCGGGTCGTGCAGTACGAACTCGACGCCCTCGGGCCCGACGCGCGCGCCGAGATCATCGCGCTGCGCCGCCAGGTGGACGCCGAGGTCCGCGGCATCGTCGAGGACGGCGTCGCCGCGGGCGACTTCGACGTCCCGGACGTCCCCGGCACCACGCTCGCGGTGCTGTCCCTGTGCATCGACGTGGCGCGCTGGTTCAGCGTCGACGGCCCCCGGACGCCGGACGAGGTGGGCGCTCTCTACGCCGACCTGGTCCTGCGGATGGTCGGGGCCAAGGAGTAGGACCCGGCGGACGCGTGTCCTCCGGGTCCCAGGTGCCCGTTCCTTTTCGGCGGGGTGCGGACCGGCTTCCCGGATCCGGGACGGTCCCGCGGTCTCAGAGGTAGTAGCGCGAGACGGACTCCGCCACGCAGACCGGCTTGTCGCCGCCCTCGCGCTCGACGGTGAACGCCACGGTCACCTGGACGCCACCGGTCACGTCGTCCACCGAGGTGATCTTCGCGGTGGAGCGCAGCCGCGAGCCGACCGGCACGGGGGCGGGGAAACGGACCTTGTTCGTCCCGTAGTTGACGCCCATCTTCACGCCCTCGACCGCGATCAGCTGCGGCCCGAAGAGCGGCAGCAGCGACAGGGTGAGGTAGCCGTGCGCGATCGTGGTGCCGAACGGACCCGACGCGGCCTTCTGGGGGTCGACGTGGATCCACTGGTGGTCGCCGGTCGCCTCCGCGAAGAGGTCGATCCGCTTCTGCTCGATCTCGACCCAGTCGGTGTATCCCAGCTGCTCGCCCACGGCGCTACGCAACTCGTCGACCGTAGCGAACGTCCTCGGCTCTGCCATGTCCCTGGCCTCCCGCATCTCATAGTCTAAGCGACTGCTTAGCATGCTCGGGCGGGCGGCGCATGTCAACGGACCGGGCGTGTGACGCGATGGGTAGGTTGGAAGGGTGCCCCAGATCCCCGAGAAGATCCACGAGCTGACCGTCGGCCAGCTGTCGGCCCGCAGCGGCGCCGCCGTCTCCGCCCTGCACTTCTACGAGTCGAAGGGTCTGATCAGCAGTCGCCGGACCACGGGAAACCAGCGCCGCTACCACCGCGACGCGCTGCGCCGGGTCGCCTTCGTGCGGGCCGCCCAGCGCGTCGGAATCCCGCTCGCCACCATCCGCGAGGCGCTCGCCGAACTGCCCGAGGAGCGCACCCCGAACCGGGAGGACTGGGCCCGCCTCTCCGAGGCCTGGCGCTCCGAACTCGACGAGCGCATCAAGCAGCTCGGCCGGCTGCGCGACCACCTCACCGACTGCATCGGCTGCGGCTGTCTCTCGCTGGAGAACTGCGTGCTCTCCAATCCCGACGACGTCTTCGGCGAGCGCGGGACCGGTTCGCGCCTCATGGTCGAACGCCCGGACGGCCAGGAGGCGGCGACGGCGAGGGGCCGGGCGTCGGACGGTGGGTCCGCACAGCGGGAGGAGCCGGTGGGGGACTGCCGCTGAACGTGCCGTCCCCCACCGCCTTCCGCCTCTCCTACTCGTACTCCGTCCCGCCCTTGCGGGTCAGGTAGGCCGGGCTGAGGGCCTTGGCCACCGCCCGTCCGCCCGTCACCGGGCTGTACCGCTCGACGGCCGGGCGGATCACGACCCCCTCGCGCAGGTGCAGCTCGCGGCCGGACACCGTCTCCCGGCCGGAGGCGATCTCCAGGACGCGCCCGATGGCGTACGGGCCCTCGTACAGCCTTGGCACGAGCGGGAGTTCACCTGTCAGCAGCTCCTCCGCGTCCAGCCAGCGGACCTCGCCGTCGATCTCCGCGGACACGTCGAACACGGCGTATCCGATGGCCTCGCGGCGGCCGTCGGCACCGTACGACAGGTCCTGGACGCCCGCCCCGTACACCTCGCCGAAGATGCCGACGCGGCGCGCGCCGAGTCGTTCGGCGAGCCGGGCGGCGGCCTCCGGGACACCGTGACCGCGCACGGCACGCCAGTACAGGTTGCGCGGATTCTCCTTCAGGGCGAGGGACTTGGCGCCGAAGCCCTTCGAGGAGACGTGCACGCGGTCCTCGTCCGCGAGGTAGGTGAGCAGGCAGGCCGAGCCGTGCAGCTTCTCCGTCAGGACGACAGGCTCGCCCTCGGTGAAGATGCCCGGGTACCGCTGGATGTTCTCGATGTCGACCCAGGGCAGCAGACCCGGCGCCGACTCGACGTCGCCGTCCATGGTCGGCGGGATCGGAGGCACCCATTTCACGATGCCGAGCGTCCCCGAGAAGTCCGTGCCCTCCTCGGCTGCGCGCGCCAGGTCCGTGTCCGCCAAGGCCTGCGGGCGGCACACGATGCCCTGGGACAGTTCGCCCCGCAGCCGGACCGCCCTCACCCGGTCCGCCGCGGAACCCGCGAGCCGCCCGGTCAGCCCCAGCTCCTCGATCAGGGCCGCGGGCAGCACGGACTGCTCCGGGATGTAGACGGCGTGCTCGCCGGTCCGGAACGCGTACTTGGCGACCACGGCCCGGTACAGGCCCACCTGGGCCAGTTCGAGCGCGTCGGCGTTCGGGTGTTCGTGGACGGTCAGTACTTCGGCGGTGACGCGCAGCGTCGACATCGGTTGGCTCCTCGGATCGCTCAGCCGGGTCTCATCGCCCCCAACTGTCCGTGCGGGAAAGGGCTGGAACCACCGGATTCACGGCTGCTACGGTCGCCGGCCGACCCTTCCCGAAGAGCCCGCCGTCTTCCGGGGATCTCCGCGACCGGCCCGCCCCGGCCGAGGGCGGGCCCCGACCGAGGCCGGCCTACGGCCGGACCCGGGACGCCTCGTACTGCCGGAGCCCCTCCGTCACCAGCCGGCCGTTGGACTCCGCCCGCTCCCCGTCCGGGAGTTCGAGGGTGTCCTCCAGGCCGATCCGGGTCGCGAGCCCCAGGCGTCCCGCCAGACGCAGCACCGGCCAGGCGCCGCCGTCCTCGCCGTGCAGCAGGACGGGCCGCGCGGGCCTGCCGAGCACGGCGAGCAGAGCACGGGCCGACGCCTCGGCCGTGTGCGCGGAGGTGTCCGTCACCTCGGCGAGGACCCGCAGGACCCGGGGCGAGAGCGGCGATGCCGCGAACCGGGCGGCGCCGTCCGTGCCGGACCAGATCCCCGCCTCCACGCCGATCCCGCGCTCCAGGAGGGCGGCGGCGATCTCCTCGGCGCCCGGCTCGTGCCAGTTGACCGACGCGTGGTCGGGCAGCACCGTCCACGAGCGGATCCGCTCCGCCCGGTGCGCCGGATCGGGCTCCGCCCAGGCCCCGGTGGTCACGCCGACGGTGACGCCGACCCGGGACCGGATCGCTTCGAGCGTCATCGCCAGCACCCTCGGGGACAACGTGTCCTGCCCGCACGGGGTCTTGGGATGGACATGGATGTCGGAGGCGCCGGCCGCCACCGCCTCGGCGGCGGAGCGGGCCATGGCCTCCGGATACATCGGCGCGGCGGTGCCGTCGGCCGGACAGCGCGCTCCGTTCAGACAGACCTGCACCATGCGTCCGATGATGCCGGACGGCAGGGGCCTACGGAGGATCGGGCTGCCGGACAGTTGTGGCACCGGCGACTTCCGGACACCGGTGTGACCGGGGAACCGGGTGCCTCACCGCCGATGCCGGGCACGGCGGCGCACCGGCGGACAGCACGGCCGATGTCCGCGGCGGCGGACACGGCCGACCGTCGTCGCCGGCGATCGGTCGCCGGCGTTCATGGACGCCGGCGGGGTACGGACAGGGGGTTGTCGGGAACGTGCCGGCGCCGGTTCTCCCGGCGCCGGGAACTGCGCGCCCGGCCACGGACGGTCCGCGGCCGTCGGCTCACCCGCAGTTCCCGCACCCGCCGTTCAGCCCGGCGGCGTCCCTGCCGCCCGGCCCGGCGGGGGACTCACGCCGACACGAGCAGCCGGCCGCGCCGGGCGCCGGCCAGGGCTTCCGGGGTCAGGACGGGCCGGGGCACCACGATGCCGCAGCTCGTGCAGACGGGGCCCGACGAGGGTTCGTGGGCCAGGTCGTACATCCACAGGAGGTGGCCTCCGGCGCACACCGGACAGACAGCGCCCGGCTCGCGCTCCAGCGCGGCGATCAGCCGGCGCAGCACCTCGGCGAGGGTTTCATGAGGGTGGACACGGGGGTTGTCGCACCAGGCGACGCCGAACCCGCCCCAGGTCAGCCGGTGCCAGTCGTCGACACTGCCCGGCCTGCGCAGTCCGTCGTGCTTCTCCTTCTTGCGACGCTGCGCGAACTCGACCTCGTAGGCGAGCCAGACGGAGCGGGCCTCCTCCAGCTCCTCCAGTGCGGCCACGAGCCGCACCGGATCGGGGGAGCGGTCCTCGGGACCGAACCCGGCCCGGGAACACAGATGGTCCCAGGTCGCCCGATGCCCGTAGGGGGCGAACCTTTCCAGGCACTTGCGCAGTGAGTACCGCCGCAGTGCCAGATCACACCTCGGATCTCGCACCTGTCTCGCCAGACTCCGGAAACCGGCCATCGCCTTGCACCTCCGTCACACCTTCACCTGTACTCCGGTCACTTCGGCGCCGTCTCGTACGGACGTCGCCGAATAGACGTATCGACACGCGATTCGGCTCCATCCGTTTTTCGATGACTGCCATAAGCCACCCGCCGAGTGCCCTCGGCCTGCCTCCCGTTGCTGTCAGCCGCCCGGGGGCGGCGTCCACGGTCGCGATGAATGCTCAAAACTGACGCATGTTCATCTTCAAACTCGGGGATACCGGCGGTAACGTCCGGCCCACCCCAGTCGGTAGGAGCTGACATGCCACCGAGCACCCCACGCACCACCCTGGACAGACTGAGAACTCCCCGCAGATTCCCCAAGTTCCTCAAGGCCGCTTCCCTATGCGTGCTCATTGCCGGTCTTTTGTCGCCGCTTTCCCCGGCGGTCGCCGCCGACACCTCGGCGGCCGCGACGAACGACTACTGCGGCGGTCGGTGTTCGGACATCCTGCCGCCGGGCGAGAACGGCAACGCGACCCTGGCGCAGATCCTGCTCAACCAGGCCTTCGGTACCCAGCCCGGCCACGCGGAGGACCAGCTCACTCCGTACGGCAACCTGGCCTCCGGCTACCCCGCGCTCACCGACACCAAGATCAACGACTTCTTCAACGACGCGTCCTTCGGTGTCGCCCCGGGCCAGGTCGCCTCGACCACCAAGCCCGGCGGGCGCAGTGACGTGACCATCGTGCGGGACAAGAAAACGGGCGTTCCGCACATCACGGGCACCACGCGGTACGGCACCGAGTACGGCGCAGGGTTCGCCGCCGCCCAGGACCGGCTCTGGCTCATGGACGTGTTCCGCCACGTCGGACGCGGCCAGCTGACCGGCTTCGCCGGCGGCGCCCCCTCCAACCAGGGCCTGGAGCAGGAGTTCTGGCGCAACGCGCCCTACACCGAGGCCGACCTGCAGGCCCAGATCGACAGCGCGACCAGCAACGCCGGAGCGCGTGGCGTCCAGGCCCTCGCCGACGCGAAGGCCTACCTCGACGGCATCAACGCCTACATCGACGCCTCCGACAGCGGTCGCTACTTCCCCGGTGAGTACGTTCTGACCGGCCACAAGGACGCCATCACCAACGCCGGCACCATCGACCACTTCCAGCTCACCGACCTGGTCGCGCTGGCCTCCGTCATCGGCTCGCTGTTCGGCTCCGGAGGCGGTGGCGAGGTCAACAACGCCCTCTCGCTGCTCGCCGCCCAGTCCCGGTACGGCGTCACCGAGGGCACCAAGGTCTGGGAGTCCTTCCGCGAGCGCAACGACCCGGAAGCGGCCCTCACCGTGCACGACGGCGAGAGCTTCCCGTACGGCGGCAAGCCGGACAGCGCGCAGGGCCAGGCCCTGCCCGATCCCGGCTCGGTCACCCAGGAGCAGCTCGTCTACGACCGCACCGGCAGCGCCACCGCGGCGAGCGCGACCGGTGCCTCCACCACCGCGGCGAAGACCTCGCTCACCTCGGCCAAGCGGGGAATGTCCAACGCCCTGGTGGTCAGCGGCAAGCACACGGCGAGCGGCCACCCGATCGCCGTCTTCGGCCCCCAGACCGGCTACTTCGCGCCACAGCTGCTCATGCTCCAGGAGATACAGGGCCCGGGCCTGAGCGCCCGCGGCGCCTCCTTCGCGGGCCTGAGCATGTACGTCGAGCTGGGCCGCGGCCAGGACTACTCCTGGAGCGCGACCACCTCCGGCCAGGACATCATCGACACCTACGCCGTCGAGCTGTGCCAGGACGACTACCACTACCTCTACCACGGCACCTGCACGGCGATGGACAAGGTCGAGCGGAGCAACTCCTGGAAGCCGACCGTCGCGGACGGCACCGCCGCCGGCTCGTACCGGATGCAGGTCTACCGGACCAAGTACGGCCCCGTGGAGTACCGCGCGACCGTCGGCGGCAAGAAGGTCGCCTACACCACCCTGCGCTCGTCCTACCTGCACGAGGCCGACTCGATCATCGGGTTCCAGATGCTCAACGACCCGGACTACGTGAAGAGTCCGGCGACGTTCCAGAGCGCGGTGCAGCACATCAACTACACCTTCAACTGGTTCTACGCCGACTCCGCGCACACCGCGTACTACAACAGCGGGGACAACCCGGTGCGGGCCGGTGGGGTCGACACAGAGTTCCCGGTGTGGGCGCGGTCCGCCTACGACTGGCAGGGCTGGGATCCGGCCACCAACACCGCCGCCTACACCCCCGCCTCCCAGCACCCCAACTCCGTGGACCAGGACTACTACGTCTCCTGGAACAACAAGCAGGCCAAGGACTACACGACGGCCTCCTGGGGTGACGGCTCGGTGCACCGCGGCGACCTGCTGGACGACCGGGTCTCCAAGCTGGTCGCGGCCGGCGGCGTGACCCGGACCGCTCTGGTGAAGGCCATGGCCGACGCGGCCCTCGCCGACCTGCGGGCCGAGGACGTGCTCCCCGACCTGCTCAAGGTCGTCAACAGCTCCCCGGTCACCGACCCCACGGCCGCCGCGGCGGTGGGCAAGCTGAACGCCTGGCTGACCGCGGGCGCGAAACGCACGGAGACCTCGGCCGGCTCGCACGCCTACGCCGACGCCGACGCGATCCGCATCCTGGACGCCTGGTGGCCGCTGCTGGTCAAGGCGGAGTTCCAGCCGGGGCTCGGCAACGACCTGTACACCGCCTTCGGCAGCAACCTGCCGATCGACGAGGCCCCGTCCGCCGGACACGGGCCGACCGGCTCGCACGCCGGAAGCTCGTTCCAGTACGGCTGGTGGAGCTATGTCGACAAGGACATCCGGGCGGTGCTGGGGGAACCCGTGCAGGGCGGTCTGTCGCAGAAGTACTGCGGCGGCGGCAGCCTCAGTGCCTGCCGGGACGCCCTGGTCGGCACGCTGAAGGAGGCGGCGGGCAGGACCGCGGCCGTCGTCTACCCCGGCGACGACCAGTGCTCGGCCGGCGACCAGTGGTGCGCCGACTCGATCGTCCAGCGGGCGCTCGGCGGCATCAAGCACGGCAAGATCACCTGGCAGAACCGGCCGACCTACCAGCAGGTCGTCGAGTTCACCGGACACCGGTGAGCCGGGGACCGCGCCGATAGGCGCGGTCGCACCGGACCGGGGGCGGACCGCGGAAGCGGCCCGCCCCCTTGGGCGTCATACCGACCGTCTCCCCGGACCGGCGGCCGACCGGCCCGGCCGAGAACGCGGTCACCTGTAGAGCAGGTACTCCTTGCGCGTCCGGCGGAACGCGCCGAGTTCGTCCTGCCAGGCGGCCACGACCTCGTCCGTGCTCGCGCCCGCGTCGATCATCGTGCGCACCTGCGTGGAGCCCGTCAGCTTGTCGATCCAGTTGTCGGAACGCCAGGCGAAGCCGTTCCAGACCTTCCGGGCGGTCACCAGGAGCGCGATCCCCGTGCGGACCGGGTCGTACGCCGCACGGTCGTGCACATGGATCTGGACGCCCCCGACGGTCTTGCCCTCGAACTTGGAGAACGTCGGCGCGAAGTACGCCTCTCTGAAGTACACGCCGGGCAGCCCCAGTTCACCCGCCGCCGCGGCCCAGCGCCCGTCCACGCCCTCCGCGCCGAGCAGCTCGAAGGGCCGGGTCGTGCCCCGCCCCTCCGACAGGTTCGTCCCCTCGAAGAGACATGTCCCCGAGTACACGAGGGCGGTGTCGGCCGTCGGCATGTTCGGGCTCGGCGGCACCCACGGCAGCCCCGAGGCGTCGTAGAAGTCGCTCCGCCGCCAGCCCGACATCAGCACGGTGTCCAGCTCGACGGGCTTCGCGAGGAACTCCCCGTTGAACAGCCGGGCCAGCTCCGCCACCGTCATCCCGTGCGCCTGCGCGATCGGCTGCCGGCCGACGAAGGTCGCGAACTCCTTGTGCAGGACCGGCCCGAGGGCGGCCCGGCCGGTGACCGGGTTCGGCCGGTCGAGCACCACGAACCGCTTCCCGGCGAGGCGGGCCGCCTCCATGCAGTCGTACAGCGTCCAGATGTACGTGTAGAACCGCGCCCCCGCGTCCTGGATGTCGAACACGACCGTGTCCACGCCGGAGGCCGTGAAGACGTCGGCGAGGGGCTGCCCGCTCTTCAGGTACGTGTCGTAGACGGGCAGCCCGGTCGCCGGGTCGTCGTAGCGGCCCTCGGACCCGCCCGCCTGCGCGGTGCCGCGGAAGCCGTGCTCGGGCCCGAAGACGGCGGTCAGGTCAACCCGGTCGTCGGCGTGCATGACGTCCACGATGTGCCGGACGTCGCGGGTGACCCCGGTCGGGTTGGTGACCACGCCGACGCGGCCGCCGCTCAGCGAGGCGTACCCGGAGGCGGCGAGCCGCTCGAATCCCGTGCGGAGCCGGTGGCCGGGGTTCGTGGCCGGCACGGACGCCGCGGCGGGCAGCGGGGTCAGGGCCGCGGCGGCGGTGCCGGCCGCGAGCAGTGACCGTCGGGACATGCGCATGGTGTGACCTCCGTGATCGCGGAAGGTTGGCACGTGCACGCTAAGCGTTCGCGGCTGAAGTTCGTAGACCGCCGTTCCGTTTCTCCCGTCGTGGCTCGTCACGCGACCGTCGGCGCGCGCCGGGAGCCCCTTCCCTAGTCACATACCGACTGGTTAGTCTGGCGTCGCAGCAGTGCCGTGTCGCGTCGAAGGAGACCGATGGTGGGAGCCGTGCAGAGTGCGGGAGTGGTCGTCACCGGAGCGGGAGGTGGCATCGGAGCCGCGCTGGCCCGACGCTTCGCCGCCGAGGGGGCGCGGGTCGTCGTCAACGACCTCGACGCCGCGAAGTCGAAGGCCGTCGCGGACGAGATCGGCGGGATCGCGGTGCCCGGGGACGCGTCCCTGATCATCGAGGAGGCCCGCGACGCCCTCGGCGGCAGCGTGGACGTCTACTGTGCGAACGCCGGGGTCGGCTCGGGCGGTTCCGAAGCGGCCGGCGAGGACGTCTGGGCCCTCGCCTGGGACGTCAACGTCATGGCCCATGTGCGCGCCGCCCACGCCCTCCTGCCGGACTGGCTGGAGCGCGGCAGCGGCCGGTTCGTCTCCACCGTCTCCGCCGCGGGCCTGCTCACCATGATCGGCGCCGCGCCGTACAGCGTCACCAAGCACGGGGCGTACGCCTTCGCCGAGTGGCTCTCCCTCACCTACCGTCACCGCGGGGTGAACGTGCACGCGATCTGCCCGCAGGGCGTGCGCACCGACATGCTCGCCGCCACCGGCAGCGCGGGCGACCTGGTGCTCAGGCCGACCGCCATCGAGCCCGAGGGTGTCGCCGACGCGCTGATGAAGGGGATCGAGGAGAACCGCTTCCTGATCCTGCCGCACCCCGAGGTCGCCGGGTACTACCAGGCACGCGCCGCGGACCCCGACCGCTGGATGACGAACATGAACCACCTCCAGCAGAAGTGGGAGACCACCGAGTGACCAGCTACGCCGACCGGCCCTGGGTGGCCCTGCTCAACGACGCCCAGCGCGCGCCGGTGCACCCCGCCGACACCCTGGTCCACGCCCTCCGGGACGCCGTCGCGCACACCCCGGACCGCACCGCCCTCGCCTACTTCGACGGGCGGCTGAGCTACCGCGAGGTCGACGAGCTGAGCGACTCCGTCGCGGGGCACCTCGCCGGGCGCGGCCTCCGGCGCGGCGACCGGGTGGCCGTCCTGCTCCAGAACTCCCCGCAGTTCGTCCTCGCCCTGCTCGGCGCCTGGAAGGCCGGCGCGACGGTCGTGCCGGTCAACCCGATGTACAAGGCGGGGGAGGTCCGGCACGTCCTGCACGACGCCGAGGTGACCGCCCTCGTCTGCTCCGACCGCGCCTGGGACACGTATCTGCGCGAGACGGCCGCCGACTCGCCCGTGCGGATCGTCCTGACCGCCTGCGAACTGGACCTCCAGACCCGGGGCGACACCCGCGTGCTGTCCTTCGAGCGGCTGCCCCTCGACGCGGGCGCCGACGACCTCGTGGCCGTCGCCCGGCAGGGCCACGCCGCCCCGGAGGACCGCGACCTCGGCCCGTCCGACATCGCCCTCATCAGCTACACCTCGGGCACCAGCGGCACCCCCAAGGGGGCCACCAACACGCACGGCAACATCATGTACAACGCCGAGCGGCAGCGGACCGGGCTCGCCCTGCCCGAGGCGCCCGTGTACTTCGCGATGGCACCGCTGTTCCACATCACCGGCATGGTCTGCCAGCTCGCGGCCTGTCTCAACAGCGAGGGCACGCTCGTCCTCGCCTACCGTTTCGAGGCGGGTGTCGTCCTCGACGCCTTCACCGAGCACCGGCCGCTCTACACCGTGGGGCCCTCCACCGCCTTCATGGCGCTGGCCGCCCACCCCTCGGCCACACCGGACCACTTCTCCTCGTTCGTGAACATCTCCTCCGGCGGCGCGCCGCTGCCGCCCGCCCTCGTCGAGAAGTTCCGCGCCGGCTTCGGCCCGTACATCCGCAACGGCTACGGGCTCACCGAGTGCACCGCGCCCTGCGCCTCCGTGCCGCCCGACCTGGAGGCGCCCGTCGACCCCGTCTCCGGAACGCTGGCCGTCGGTGTGCCGGGCCCCGACTCGGTCGTCCGCATCGTCGACGACCTGGGCCAGGACGTCCCCTTCGGGGAACAGGGCGAGATCCTCGTGCGCGGCCCGCAGGTCGTGCCCGGCTACTGGCGGCGCCCCGACGCCACCGCCGAGACCTTCCCGGACGGCGAACTCCGCACCGGTGACATCGGCTTCATGGACACCGACGGCTGGCTCTACGTCGTCGACCGCAAGAAGGACATGATCAACGCGTCCGGGTTCAAGGTCTGGCCGCGCGAGGTCGAGGACGTCCTCTACACCCACCCCTCGGTCCGTGAGGCGGCCGTCGTCGGGATCCCCGACGGCTACCGCGGCGAGACCGTCAAGGCCTACATCAGCCTGCGGCCGGGCACCTCCGAGGACCCCGACGCGCTCGCCGCCTGGTGCAAGGAGAGACTGGCCGCCTACAAATATCCGCGGCTGGTGGTGATCCTGCCCGAACTGCCGAAGACGGCGAGTGGGAAGATCCTGCGGCGGGAACTGCGTTCCCGCACGGAGGACTCCCAGGACTCCCCGTAGTCCGCGGGGCCGACGGCTCCCGGGGAGCCCAGCGCTTCCCGGGAACGCCCCGAGGACGACAGCGATCGATGTGAACGTACGGAAGGCAGGTGGCGGCAGTGCCCAGGACGACGGACGGTGACGGTACGCCCGTCCCGCAGCGGCTGCTGGCCGCCGCCACCCGGCTCTTCGCCGAGCAGGGCTACGACCGGACCTCCGTGCAGGAGATCGTCGAGGCGGCGGGCGTCACCAAGGGGGCGCTCTACCACTACTTCGGCTCCAAGGACGACCTGCTGCACGAGGTCTACGCGCGCGTGCTGCGTCTCCAGCAGGAGCGGCTCGACGCCTTCGCGGACTCGGACGCGCCCGTGGAGGAGCGGCTGCGGGGCGCGGCGGCCGACGTGGTCGTCACCACCATCGACAACCTCGACGACGCCTCGATCTTCTTCCGCTCCATGCACCACCTCGGCCCGGAGAAGCTCAAGCAGGTGCGCTCCGAGCGGCGCCGCTACCACGAGCGGTTCCGTGCGCTGATCGAGGAGGGCCAGAAGAAGGGCGTCTTCTCCACGGCCACCCCGGCCGACCTCGTCGTCGACTACCACTTCGGCTCGGTCCACCACCTGTCGACGTGGTACCGCCCGGACGGCCCCCTCGCCCGCCAAGAGGTGGCCGACCACCTGGCGGACCTCCTGCTCCGCGCCCTGCGCCCGTAACGAGGTCTCGCGCCGGACGGTCTGGAACCAGCCCCTCCGACGGCTGAGGAGCGGGGCTGCGGGCGCGGTGCCCCCAAGTGCACGACCGGCGGGGCGGGGCGAGAACTCCGCCCCGCCCCCGGCCGCGTCACGCGTACTTCTTGATCTCCCGGTACGCCAGCGAACGCTGGTGGACCTCGTCCGGCCCGTCGGCGAGCTTCAGCGTCCGCGCGCTCGCCCAGAGCTCGGCCAACGGGAAGTCCTGGCTCACCCCGCCCGCACCGTGCAGCTGAACAGCCTTGTCGAGGATGTCGACGACCGTGCGCGGAGTGGCGATCTTGATGGCCTGGATCTCCGTGTGGGCGCCCTTGTTGCCGACGGTGTCCATCATCCAGGCGGTCTTCAGGACCAGCAGACGCAGCTGCTCGACGGCGACCCGCGCGTCGGCGATCCAGTTCTGCACGACGCCCTGCTGGGCCAGCGGCTTGCCGAACGCCGTACGGGACACCGCCCGCCGGCACATCAGCTCGATGGCCCGCTCGGCCATGCCGATCAGCCGCATGCAGTGGTGGATCCGGCCCGGACCGAGGCGCGCCTGAGCGATGGCGAAACCGCCGCCCTCCTCGCCCACCAGGTTGGCCGCCGGGACCCGGACGTGGTCGAAGACGACCTCGGCGTGCCCGCCGTGCGAGTGGTCCTCGTAGCCGTACACCTGCATGGCACGGCGGACCTCCAGGCCCGGTGTGTCCCGCGGGACCAGGACCATCGACTGCTGGCGGCGGATGTCCGAGCCGTCCGGGTCCGTCTTGCCCATCACGATGAAGATCTTGCAGTCGGGGTTCATCGCCCCGGAGATGTACCACTTGCGGCCGGTGACGACGTACTCGTCGCCCTCCCGCTCGATGAGCGTGGTGATGTTCGTCGCGTCGGAGGAGGCGACCTCGGGCTCGGTCATCGCGAACGCGGAGCGGATCTCACCGGCCAGCAGCGGCTCCAGCCACTGCTTCTTCTGCCGCTCGTCACCGAACTGCGAGAGCACCTCCATGTTGCCGGTGTCCGGCGCGGCGCAGTTCAGCGCGGTGGGCGCCAGGTGCGGGCTGCGGCCGGTGATCTCGGCGAGGGGCGCGTACTGGAGGTTGGTGAGGCCGGCACCGTACTCGGAGTCCGGCAGGAAGAGGTTCCACAGGCCCTGCCTGCGCGCCTCGGCCTTCAACTCGCCGACCACGGCGGGCGTGTCCCACGGCGAGGCCAGCAGGGCGCGCTGCTCCTCGGCGACGGCCTCCGCCGGATAGACGTACTCGTCCATGAAGGCGAGCAGCTTCTGGCGCAGCTCTTCGGTGCGCGCGTCGAATCCGAAGTCCATGGCGGATCAGCCCTCCTGAAGGGTGGTCAGGCCGTGCTCGATGAAGACGGGCGTCAGTTCGCCGATGCGGTCGAAGCCCGCGCCGACCGTCTGGCCCTTGGTGTAGCGGTAGTGGATGCCCTCCAGGATCACGGCGAGCTTGAACCAGGCGAAGGCCGTGTACCAGGAGACCGCGGACACGTCGCGCCCCGAGCGCGCGGCGTACCGCTCGACGATCTCGGCCGCCTCCGGATGCCCGGCGGCCGAAGCGGTCGTGCTGATGGGGGAGTTCGGCAGTTCCAGGCGCGTGCTGTACATGACGAGCAGCCCCAGGTCGGTGAGCGGATCGCCGAGGGTGGACATCTCCCAGTCCAGGATCGCCCTGATCCGGTCGTCGGGCCCGATCAGCACGTTGTCGAGCCGGTAGTCGCCGTGCACGACCGTGGCCGCGGGGGAGACCGGCAGTTCGCGCCCGAGGGCCGCGTGCAGTTCGTCGATGCCCGGCAGCTCGCGGTTGCGGGACGCGTCCAACTGCTTTCCCCAGCGCCGCAGTTGCCGGTCGAGGAAACCCTCCGGTCGGCCGAAGTCCGCGAGCCCGACCTCGGCCGGGTCCACCGCGTGCAGTTCCACCAGCGTGTCCACCAGGCCGAGCACCGCGTCGCGCGTGCGCTCCGGGCCGAGCGGGGCGAGCTGGTCGGCGGTGCGGAAGGGTGTGCCCTCCACGAACTCCATGACGTAGAACGGGGCGCCGAGCACCGACTCGTCCTCGCAGAGCAGCAGGGCGTCCGGGACCGGCACGGCCGTCGGGTGCAGCGCGCTGATCACCCGGTGCTCGCGCTTCATGTCGTGCGCGGTGGCCAGCACATGGCCGAGCGGGGGCCGACGTACGACCCACCGCGAGGCGCCGTCGGAGACCGCGTAGGTGAGGTTGGACCGTCCGCCCTCGATCAGCCGGCCGGTCAGCGGGCCGTTCACCAGCCCGGGCCGCTCACGGTCGAGCAGGTCGCGCAACCGGTCGAGATCGAGACCTGGCGGGTGGTCCGGACTCATCTTTGCTCCTCAGCACACGGAAACGGGTCGTGACCATGATGCCGACCAGTCGGTATGTCGTCCAGCGGCTGTGCGAAACGTGATCGGCGTCTCCCCCGGAGTGTCCGGAACCGGGGGAGACGCCGTCGGAGCGCAGAGGTCAGTGGTCGTCCCAGTGGCCCTCGTGCTCGGCGTGCCGGTGACCCTCGTGCAGGTAGTCGACGTGGTCGCGGTGCGGGACGGCCGGGTGTCCGCAGCCCTCGCCGTGCTGGTGGGAGTGGGTCTCGTGCGCCACGTGGCCGCTCGGCTCGCACTCGTCCCAGTGACCCGCGTGCTCGCGGTGCAGGTGCCCGTCGTGCGCGTAGTCGACGTGGTCCCCGTGCCGCACCTCGGAGTGACCGCAGTCCGGGCCGTGGGTGTGCTGGTGGGTGGGGTGCTCCTGGTGAAGGGTGGTCATCGTGCTCACCTTCGGCTGGCGTGAAGTGGGTGGTCCGTCCGTCTCCGGAGCGGGGCGGAACGACACCTCAGGCTATCGCCGCGAAGGGGTGCGTATCGGGTCATTGACGTTCATTGCGAACCATGTGGCGTCCGAGGGACTGACGAACACCCGAGCCGCGTCGCGTACGCCCGCGGGGCCGGAGACCGCCTACGGTCGGCGCCCGATCCGGACGCCGGCGCTAGAACACCAAGGCGACCGCGCACACCGCGAGGACGAGCGTGCACGCCGCGGTGGCCACCGCGTGCCGGGGGGAGAGAAGGGCGGGGCCGGCCGGGCCCGCGAGGGCCAACGTCCGGATGCGGCGGTGGGCGAGAGCGAGGAAGCACAGCCACAGGACGCAGGCGACCGCGCACGCCGCGATCCCGGCCGTCGAGTCCCTGTCCTGAAGCGCCGCCTTCGCGGCGAGCACGGCGACCACGGTGCTGGACAGGGTCGTACGCCGCCAGGCGAGCCGGGTGCGTTCGGGCTGGAGACCGGGGTCCCGCTCCTCGCGCGCCGGCGGGGTCATCCGGCCCAGCCGGCGAGGACCACGACGATCATCGCGACCGCGACGACCGCCACGGCGATGCTGAGCACCGCCGGGAACCCCGACACCGGCAGATCCTCGCCGCGCCGCATCGCCCGCTCGCAGCGCACCCAGTGGTTGACGGCCCGCAGGGAGCAGAGCACCCCCGCCGCCAGCAGTGCGAGAGCGAGGCCCGCACGCCAGGCCCAGCGCAGATCCGGCAGGAACTGGTCCACCGCGAAGCCTCCGCCGATCAATGCGAGGGCGGTGCGCAGCCAGGCCAGAAAGGTCCGCTCGTTGGCCAGGGAGAACCGGTAGTCCGGTGTCCCGCCCTCCTCCCGGATCTGCTGGGGCGCGAACCACAGCCGGACATTACGCACGAGTTCGATCACGCCCAGGACCCTACCGGGAGTCCGCGACGCGCCGGTGTCGGTGCCGCCCGCTACCGTCCGGGGCCATGGACGATCCCCTGTCGCCGCCCGGCTTCGCCCCGCCCGGCTTCACCGTCGCCCCGGCCGAGCACCTGCTGCGCCTTCCCGGCTTCTGGCCCGCCTACTACGGGCCCACCTGGGACGCCTTCGCGGACGAGCCGGAGCTGTTCGGGGCGGACGGCGCGGACGTCGACGCCGCCGCGGACGCGCTGTACGGGCCGGCGGACCCGTGGCCCGCGTACCGGCTTCCCCTGGAAGGCGGCCACGTCCTGTGGATCGTCCACAGCAACCACCCGGACGACTCCAGCACGGACTACCTCATCACCCATCCCGCGTGGTCCCGCCCCGGCCACCTGGCCTCGATCGAAGGGCACTTCAGCGGACCCGGGCTGTCCTGGACCGAACTGTCGGCCGTCGCCGGCTCCGCCCCGCCGGGCGCCGAGGGCGTGCTCGACCCGGACACGCGGCTGCTGCTGTTGCTCCCGGCGTTCGGTGACGCGGGAGCGCCGCCCGAGGCGGCGGTGCGGCGGATCACCGACGCGCTGACGTCGGCAGGCATGGCCGCCGACGAGGCACGGGCCGCCGCCGGGCGATTCCTGGACCACCCCTACTGGGACGGCCCCACCTGGACGGTGCAGGGCAGGAGCCCGCTCAGCGGCACCACCGCGGAGCCGAGCCCGCTCCCGCTGTGCGACGGGCCGCGCAGCCCGCGCACCGTCCCGCTCGCCCGGGGCATCACCGCGGACCAGGAGCGCGCCCTGGCCGCCGTGCTCGCCGGCCGGCACCCCGCGGTGGGCCCGGGACGGCCGGACGGTCAGTCCATCGCCCGGTAGTCCCTGAGCCGCTCGTGGGCCGCGAGGCCGTCGGGAACCCAGGTCCAGTCCTCCAGCCTGGCCTCCACCTCCTCGTCGGTGAGGAAGTCGTGCCAGGCGACCTCCTCCACCTGCGGGTCCACCGGCAGGTCGCAGAGGACCTCGTAGACGGCGGACCACCACGTCCGGCCGGCCCCGTCGTCGTACAGGAACCGGAAGAGGGGGGTCGGCCGGGGGAGCCCGGAGACGCCGAGTTCCTCCTCGGCCTCGCGCAGCGCCGCGTCGTCGTAGGACTCGCCCGCGCCGACGACCCCGCCGACGAACATGTCGTAGAAGGAGGGGAACACCAGCTTGGTCGGGGTACGCCGGTGGACGAAGACCCGGCCCCGGGCATCCCGCGCCTGGATGAACACGCACCGGTGACGCAGCCCGCGCTCGTACGCCTCCCCCCGCCGGGACTGCCCGATGACCTGGTCGTTCTCGTCCACGATGTCGAGGATCTCGTCAGCGGCACTCATGGGCCCCATCCAAGCAGCCCCACCGCGCCGCCGGACGTCGCCGCGGTGGGGCAGAGGCACGCGTGTCCACGGCGGGGCGCGTCAGTGCGGCTGGAGGTCCCGAGAGTGCTCCGGCTCGGCCGTGCCCGAGGGCATCGCCGGGTGCATCCCGAGCAGGATGATCCCCACCACGACCCCCGCCAGCCCCGCGGCCTGCCAGGCGAGGGCGCCCGCGTCGGTGCGGAGCTGGTCGCCGAGGAAACCCACCCCGCAGACGATGCCGGCCAGCGGCTGGGCGGCGGTGAGCGCGGGCAGCGACATCCGCAGCGGAGCGGTCTCGAAGGCGCTCTGGACCAGGATGAGCCCGGTCACGCCGAGGACGAGCACCGTGTACGGCTGCCAGCCGGTGAGCAGCTCGGACCAGCCGCCGTCGCCGAACCGCTGGCCGCTCACCCGGGTGAGCGCGTCCTGCAGGCCGTACAGCAGGCCGGCGGCGGTGGCGAGCAGCACGGGTCCCGCGCTCAGCCGGGAGCGTTTCGCGTAGGTGGTCAGCAGCAGGGCGAGTCCGACCACGATCCCGATGATCAGCCAGTGCCGCAGCGGGTCGTCGATGGCCTCGCCGCCCTGCGGCTGCCCGGCGACGATGAACGCCGAGACACCGCCCGCGAGCAGGAGGAGCCCGGCCCAGCCCTGCCGGCCCAGCGGCTGTTTGGTCTGGTGGCGGGAGAGCGCCAGCGCGAAGAGGAGATTCGTGGCGAGGAGCGGCTCCACCAGGGAGACCTCGCCCTTGCCGAGCGCGATCGCGCCGAGCACCATGCCGCACACCATGAGCCCGATGCCGCCCAGCCAGCGCGGGACCCGGACGAGGTCCAGCAGGATGCGGGGGGAGAGGAAGTCACTCAAGGGGGCGTGCGAGGCGGCGTTCTGCTGGAGCACGAACCCGAAGCCCAGGCAGCAGGCCGCGCTCACTGCGAGGACCAGAACGAGAACCGACACGCTGGGTACCTCGATACATCGGGGTCGGGGGGCCACGGTGCGTTTCCCGCCGACTTTAGTGCCATGGGCCGGGGCCCGCCCCGGGAGTCCCGAGAACCAGGCGGTTGACTCGGTCACCTTTCTTGCCGAAGGATCTGACCGATCAGTAACAACGGCTGGTCGCCCGTCGTGGCCGACCACCACACTTCCAATGTCTCATCAACCAGCGACGCTGCCGATCGGTTCGTGACAAACGTCATCAAGTCGTCCCCGGGCGCCGATCCGATCCGACCAGTCGGAATGCCGAGAGGACGGGCCCATGGCCTACGACGCAGATGTGATCGTCATCGGAGCGGGCCTTGCGGGGCTCGCGGCGACCGCCGAGCTCGTCGACGCGGGCCGCAAGGTGATCCTCCTCGACCAGGAGCCCGAGCAGTCGATCGGCGGACAGGCGCACTGGTCGTTCGGCGGGCTCTTCTTCGTCGACTCGCCCGAGCAGCGCCGCCTGCGGATCAAGGACAGCCACGCCCTCGCCCTCCAGGACTGGATGGGCACGGCCGGCTTCGACCGTCCGGAGGACCACTGGCCGCGCCGCTGGGCCGAGGCGTACGTCGACTTCGCGGCCGGCGAGAAGAGGTCCTGGCTGCACGGTCAGGGCGTGCGCTTCTTCCCGGTGGTCGGCTGGGCCGAACGCGGGGGCTACGACGCCACCGGGCACGGCAACTCCGTGCCGCGCTTCCACATCACCTGGGGGACCGGACCCGGCCTCGTCGCGCCCTTCGAACGCCGGGTGCGCGAGGGCGTCGCCCGCGGCCTCGTCGAGCTGCGGTTCCGCCACCGGGTCACCGGTCTGTCCCGTAGCGCGGGCTCCGTCGACACCGTCACCGGCGAGGTCCTGGAGCCGTCCGGCGTCGAGCGCGGCAAGGCCAGCGGCCGCGACGTCACCGGCGCCTTCGAACTCCGCGCCCAGGCCGTGATCGTCACCTCCGGCGGCATCGGCGGCAACCACGACCTCGTCCGCGCCAACTGGCCCGAGCGCCTCGGCACCCCGCCCGAGCGGATGATCTCCGGCGTGCCCGCGCACGTCGACGGCGCGATGCTCGGGATCGCCGAGGAGGCGGGCGCGCGCCTCATCAACCGCGACCGGATGTGGCACTACACCGAGGGCATCCAGAACTGGAACCCCATCTGGGACAAGCACGGCATCCGCATCCTGCCGGGACCGTCCTCCCTCTGGCTGGACGCGCGCGGCAAGAGGCTGCCGGTCCCGCTCTTCCCCGGCTTCGACACGCTCGGCACCCTCGAACACATCATGCGCACCGGCCACGACTACACCTGGTTCGTGCTCGACCAGAAGATCATCGGCAAGGAGTTCGCGCTCTCCGGCTCGGAGCAGAACCCCGACCTGACCGGCAAGTCGATCCGCGACGTCATCGGGCGCGCCCGCGCCGACGTGCCCGCCCCGGTGAAGGCGTTCATGGACCACGGCGCCGACTTCGTCGTGGAGAAGGACCTCGCCGCCCTGGTGCGCGGGATGAACGCCCTCACCAAGGAGCCGCTCATCGACGAGGCAGAGCTGCGCCGCGAGATCGTGGCGCGCGACCGGGAGATCGCCAACCCGTTCACCAAGGACCTCCAGGTCATGTCCATCCGCGGGGCCCGCAAGTACCTGGGGGACAAGCTGATCCGCACCGCGAGTCCGCACCGCATCCTCGACCCCAAGGCGGGCCCCCTGATCGCCGTCCGCCTCAACATCCTGACCCGCAAGACCCTCGGCGGCCTGGAGACCGACCTCTCCTCGCGCGTGCTGACCGAGGGCGGCGACGCGTTGCAGGGCGTGTACGCGGCCGGTGAGGCCGCCGGGTTCGGCGGCGGCGGTGTGCACGGATACCGGTCCCTGGAAGGCACGTTCCTCGGTGGGTGCCTCTTCTCCGGCCGGACGGCGGGCCGCGCGGCGGCCGGGGCGGTCGGCTGAGCGGGAGCCCGCGCGGTGGGCAAGTACAGAAGCCCGCGCGGTGGGCCGAGTACGGAAGGCAGAGCGGTGGGCCGAGTGTGACACCCGTACGGAGGTCGGACATCGAGGGACGTCCGACCTCCTGAGGACGCTTCGGGACGATGGGGGCGGTGGGGGTCAACTCCGCCGCACGCCACGTCAGTTGACACGTGTAGCGAATTGGCCGGCTCTTGACTTGAACTCTGGCTGAGGGTTTGCTGTCCGTGATCACTCTCTGACGAACCGCGCCTGTGAGGTTGAGCAGCGGTGTCACCACCCCCGCCACCCCTGGGCCGCGGCCGCAAGCGTGCGGCCCAGTCGTTCGACGCCGCCCTCGACGACGCCGAACTCGTCGCCGCCCGCGCCTCGTTGAGCCAGGGTCGGTGGACCGCCGTCCGGGCCCTGCTCGCCGGGACCGGCGAGGACTGGGACCGCCGCGGACACCGCCTCACCGTGCTCGCGCAGGAGTCCGCCACCCTCGCCTGGGCCCGTGACTGGCAGCTCGCCGAACCGGAGTCCCCCGACGCGGCCGTCCTGCTCGGCTGCGCCACCGTCGAGCGCGCCCTGAACGGCAAGGAGCGCCCCGAACGCGCCCGCGACGCCTGCCGGGCCGCGGCGGCGCTCGCCCCCGCCGACCCCACGCCCTGGCTCGGCCTGCTCCTCCTGGAGCGCTCGCTCGGCGCCGAGGAGGACGTGGTCCGGCTCTTCGACGAGGTGCGCCACCGGCACGCCGACCACCACCACGCGCACCACCTGATGGTCGCGCGCCTCGCCGAACGCCGCGCGACCGCCGGCCAGGACCCGCTGCACGAGGTCTACGACTTCGCCAACTGGGCCGCCGAGCAGGCCCCCGCCGACTCGCCGCTCGCGATCCTCCCCGTCGTCGCGCACGCCGAGCGCTTCCGGGTGCTCGCCGCCGCCGGGAGCGAACCCGCCGATCCGGTGGCCTCCGGGCACTGGGTCGGACGCCGGGCCCGGCAGGTGATGAAGGCCGCCTTCGACTGGTGGCTGGAGTGGGAGCGCGACGACCACCCGCGGCGCCTCGTCGACCTCAACTTCCTGGCCCACGCCAAGACCTGCGAGGGCCGGGGCGCGGAGGCCGCCGCCCTTTTCCACCGCATCGGCGAGCACGCCACCCCGGCTCCCTGGTCCTACCCGGACCGTGATCCGTACACAGCCTTCCGTACCGCACGCGACAGCGCGCTCGGCACGGTGTGAACGCCCCCCGACGACCTGACATCCGAAAGGACGACCCCGCGATGACGACGGGCAGTTCGAGCACATCGAGTACGTCGAGCACGGGAAGACCGGCCGCCGACGAGGCCGGCATCAGCACGTTCAAGGGACAGGACCGCGCCCTGCGCGCCGGCCGCCTCGGCACGGGGGGCCTGCTGCTGTCGGTCCTCGCGGCGACCGCCCCCCTCATGGTCGTCGCGGGTGTCATGCCCACCACATTCGCGGTGATGGGCATCGTCGGACAGCCGCTGCTCTTCGTCATCCTCGGTGTCGTCCTGGTGCTCTTCAGCATCGGGTACGCCGAGATGAGCCGGCACGTCCACAACGCGGGCGCCTTCTACGCGTACATCTCCCGCGGACTCGGCGGCACCCCCGGCGCTGCCGCGGCGGCGGTCGCCCTGGTCGCCTACAGCGCGCTCCAGGTCGGCATCTACGGACTCTTCGGCTTCGAGGTCTCCGGCCTGTTCGCCACCTACCTCGACACCGAGCTGGTCTGGTGGATCCCCGCGCTGGCCGCCGTCCTCGTCGTCGGCGCACTGGCCTGGCTGAAGATCGACGTCAACGCCTGGGTGCTCGGCGTACTGCTGGTCATCGAGGTCGCCCTCGTCGTCGTCTTCGACATCGCGGCCGTCGCGGACCCCGCCAAGCAGGGACTGTCGCTGCACGCGTTCAACCCGGACACCCTCACCGGAGCCGGCGTCGGCACCGCGCTGTGCTTCTGCATCGCGGCCTTCACCGGCTTCGAACAGGCGCCGGTCTACGCGGAGGAGACCAGCCGCCCGCACATCCTGGTCCCGCGCGTCATGTTCCTCGCGATCGGCTTCGTCGCCGTCTTCTTCGCGATCAGCTCCTGGGCGCTGACGGTGGCCACCGGACCCTCCGCGATCGTCGGGACGTCCCAGAAGCAGAGCGCCGGACTGCTGTTCTTCCTCACCGAGTCCCGGCTCGGCACCACCTTCACCGACGTCCTGCACGTGCTCTTCGTGACCGGCATGTTCGCGGCGCTGCTCAGCTTCCACAACGTCGTCTCGCGGTACGCCTTCGCCATGGGCCGCGAGGGACTGCTGCCCGCCGCCTTCGGCCGGACCACGGAGTCCAGCGGCGCCCCCGGCACCGGCTCGCTCCTGCACACCGTCGTCTCCCTGGTCGTGGTCGGCGGCTTCGCGCTGGCCGACGACAAGCCGACCGGCGACCCGACCGCACCCGTGCTGCACCTCTTCACCTGGGGCGGCAACGTCGGGGCGCTCGGCGTCATCCTCCTGATGGCGGCCGCCTCGCTGTCGGTCATCGTGTTCTTCGTCCGCCGCGGCGCCGCCCGCGCCCAGGCCTGGCGCCTGGTCACCTCCGCCGTCGCCGGCGTCGCCCTGCTCGTCATCGTGGTCTACACCGTCAAGGACTTCGACGTCCTGGTCGGCACCGGTCCGGGCTCCACCCTCAGCTGGCTGCTGCCCGCCGTCATCGGGGCGGCCGCGATCGTCGGACTGGTCCAAGGGCTCGTGCTGCGTTCCCGCAAGCCCGAGACGCACGGCCGGATCGGCCTCGGCAACGAGGCGTTCCAGTTGGACAAGGCGGCCGAATCCACCTCCTGAGGCGGCCCGCACGTCCTGTTCGGAGCCCCGTGCTTCGAACAGGACGTGAGAAGAGATGACGGAACGCTGACGAGCACCCGCCACCGCTGGCCTTTTGGGGGTCGCGGGTGCTCGAATCAATGAGTGAACACTGAACGGCCCGGCGAACCGGACCCCGAGCGGCCCGACGAGCCCGCCCGTCCCGAGGAGCGCGGCAAGCCCATCGGCCGACGCGTGCTGCTCGGCACCCTCGGACTCGGCGCTCTCGGCGTGCTGACCGCGCCGACCCTCCAGCGCACCATGGAGTCCTTCCTGGCCGGCGCGTCCGAGAAGGACCCCACGGGCCTGACGGGACTGCTGCCCAACGGCGGTGGCTTCCGCTACTACTCGGTGACCTCCTCCGTCCCGCACAAGAACGAGACGAACTACCGGCTCACCGTCGACGGCCTGGTCGACCACCCCGCCTCCTACACGTTGGCCGACCTGCGCGCCCTGCCGCAGACCCGGCTGGTCCACGACGTCCAGTGCGTCACGGGCTGGCGGGTTCCCGGTACTCCCTTCGAGGGTGTCCGCCTGTCCGACCTGCTCGACGCCGCGGGCGTCCGCGCGTCGGCCGGGGCGGTCCGCTTCACCTGCTTCGACGGCGCCTACTCCGAGTCCCTGACGCTCCGCCAGGCGCGCCGCCCGGACGTCCTGGTGGCCACGCGCATGCAGGACAAGCCCCTCGGCCACAACCACGGCGGCCCCGCCCGCCTCTACGTCGCGCCGATGTACTTCTACAAATCCGCCAAGTGGCTCTCCGGCATCACCGTCACCGAGGACGTCCGTCCCGGGTACTGGGAGGACCGGGGGTACGACGTCGACGCCTGGGTCGGCCGTTCGAACGGACGCGACGATGAACCCACGAGCTGACGGCGCCCCGGACGTGTCCGCCGCCCCCGCCCCGTCCCGCCAGGTCCACCGCTTCACCCGGGCCGAACACTGGGTGCACCGTGTCACGGCCCTGCTCATGGGCGTGTGCGTGGTCACCGCGGCCTGCCTCTACGTTCCCCAGCTCGCCGAACTCGTCGGCCGCCGCGAACTCGTCGTCCGCGTCCACGAATGGGCCGGCCTGATGCTCCCGGTCCCGGTCGTCGCGGGCCTCGCCTCCCGCGCGTTCCGCCGCGACCTCGGTCATCTCAACCGCTTCGGCCCGCACGACCGCATGTGGCTGCGGGCCGCGCTGCGCCGCGACAAGCACCGGGACTCCCGCCCGGCGGCCAAGTTCAACGCGGGGCAGAAGGTCTACGCCGCCTGGATCGCCGGCGCCACGCTCGTCATGGTGGGTACCGGGCTGCTGATGTGGTTCACCCACCTCACCCCGCTGATGTGGCGCACCTCGGCGACCTTCGTGCACGACTGGCTGGCCCTGACGATCGGCATCGTCCTCGCGGGTCACATCGGCATGGCGCTGGGCGACCCGGAGGCCCGACGGGGTCTGCGCACGGGCTCGGTGAGCCGCGAGTGGGCCGAACGGGAACACCCCCTGTGGCGTCCGTGATCCGTACGGGACCCGCCCGGCGGCCGTGAGCCGCACGGCAGGACGCCGCCGCGGCTGAGGAGGGCCCGCCGGGCAGGGGGCGGGGCCGGAAGTCCGGACCCGCCCCCTGCGCCGGGCTAGACGACGAGGGACAGCAGCAGCACCAGGCTGCCCGCCACCACCGAGATGATCGTCTCCATGACGGACCAGGTCTTGATGGTCTGGCCGACGTCCAGGCCGAAGTACTCCTTCACCAGCCAGAAGCCCGCGTCGTTGACGTGGCTGAAGAAGAGCGAGCCCGAGCCGATCGCGAGGACCAGCAGGGCGGTGTGCGTGGTCGACATGTCGGCCGCCAGGGGTGCCACCAGACCGGCCGCCGAGATGGTCGCGACCGTCGCCGAGCCCGTCGCCAGCCGGATGATCACGGCGATCAGCCAGGCGAGCAGCAGCGCGGGGATCGACCAGTCCTTGGAGATGTCCAGGATCATCTGGCCCACGCCGGAGTCGATCAGGGTCTGCTTGAAGCCGCCGCCCGCGCCCACGATCAGCAGGACACCGGCGATGGGGGCGAGGGACTTCTCGACGGTCGTCGAGATGCGGTCCCGGGTGAAGCCGGCCGCGCGGCCGAGGGTGAACATGCCCACGATCACGGCGGCGAGCAGCGCGATGAGCGGTGCTCCGACGATGTCGAAGACGCGCTGCGTCATGTTCGCCGGGTCGTCGACGACGATGTCCACGAGCGCCTTGGCCAGCATCAGCACGACGGGCAGGAGCATGGTGGCGAGCGTGGCGCCGAAGCTGGGGCGCTTTTCCAGGTCCTCGGAGGCGCGCTGCGGGATCATGCGGTCGGGCGCCTGGACGTCCACCCAGCGGGCGGCGTAACGCGAGAACACCGGGCCGGCGATGATCACCGTCGGGATGGCGACCAGGACACCGAGCGCGAGGGTGATGCCGAGGTTCGCCTTGACCGCGTCGATCGCGACCAGCGGACCGGGGTGCGGCGGGATCAGACCGTGCATCACCGACAGGCCCGCGAGGGCCGGGATGCCGATGCGCATCAACGAGTAGTTGCCGCGCCGCGCGACCATCAGGACCACCGGGATCAGCAGCACGATGCCGACCTCGAAGAACAGCGGCAGGCCGATCACGGAGGCGATCAGCACCATCGCCCACGGCATGGCGCGGCCGCCCGCCTTCGCCAGGATGGTGTCGACGATCTGGTCGGCGCCGCCCGAGTCGGCGAGCAGCCGGCCGAGTATCGCGCCGAGGGCGATCAGCACGCCCACGCCGGCCACGGTCGACCCGAGTCCGCCCGAGAAGCTGACGATGACCTTGTCGAGCGGGGCTCCGGCGAACGCGCCGAGGGCCAGCGAGCCGATGGTCAGGGCCAGGAAGGCGTGCAATTTGAACTTGGTGATGAGCAGGACGATGACGGCGATGCCCGCCAGCACGGCTATGCCCAGTTGAGCGTGGCCCGCCGAGGTGATCGGTTCGACGGTGTCCGCTGCCAGCATCTCGACACTGAGTCTGGTCACGGTGATTCCCTTGCTTGTGGAAGGTCGCGGGGGAAGGTGGTGCGAGGTGCCGCTCCCGGGAGGAGGCAGCGCTGAGTCCGTCGCCGACGCTTCGCGCGCGAGGTGATGCGGCGAAGAGGAGGCGCCCGACGTGAAGGGGTGTGGTTACTGCGGCGGTGCGAGGTGCGCGAGCGCGGCCACGGTCCGCTCGGTGATCTCGGTGGGGTCGCCGGAGACGTCCACCTCGACTCCCGCCTCGTCCGCCGCCAGCGGCTGGAGCGTGGCGAACTGGGAGTCCAGGAGCGCGGTGGGCATGAAGTGGCCCTTGCGGTGCGACATCCGGTCCTCGATGAGCTCGCGGTCACCGGTGAGATGCACGAAGGCGACCCCGGGGGCGGCGGCACGCAGCCGGTCCCGGTAGCCGCGCTTGAGCGCCGAGCAGCTGACCACGCCGCCGAGGCCGGCCCGGTCGTGCGCCCACCGGCCGATGGCGTCCAGCCAGGGCGCCCGGTCGTCGTCGGTCAGCGGCGTCCCGGCCGACATCTTGGCGATGTTGGCCTGCGGGTGGAAGTCGTCGCCCTCGGCGTACGGAACACCGAGCCGGGCCGCGAGCAGCGGACCGATGGTGGTCTTGCCGGTACCGGCGACGCCCATGACCACAAGGACATGAGGGGTGGGACTGTGCTGCATCGGGCTCTCGCTGTCTTCGTCGACATCTGATGTCGACGCCACTGAAACGCATTAGGTACGACAAATTCAAGAGTCTGTGACGTATAAGTCTGACTTTTTGATTGTGGCGTCCGCCTCGTACGCTGACTTCATGACCACACGGGGCCGGGGGCTGCACGGACATGTACTGGAATCCCTCGGGCCGGCCATCACGGCGGGCGACTACCCGCCGGGAAGCGTCCTACGCACCGACGAACTCGCCCAGCGCTTCGAGGTGTCCCGCTCCGTGATGCGCGAGGCGGTCCGGGTCCTCGAGTCCATGTACCTGGTCGAGTCCCGCCGCCGCGTCGGCGTGACGGTCCGCCCCAAGTCCGAGTGGAACGTCTTCGACCCCCAGGTCATCCGCTGGCGACTGGCCGGCGCCGACCGCCCCCACCAGCTCCGTTCCCTCACGGTGCTGCGCTCCGCCGTCGAACCGGTCGCCGCCGGACTCGCCGCCCGTTACGCCACCGCCGCACAGTGCGCGGAGCTCACCGAATGCGCGCTGGGCATGGTCGCCACCTCACGCGGCCACCAACTGGAGGGCTACCTCCTCCACGACGTCGCCTTCCACCGCGTGATCCTCAACGCGTCCGGCAACGAGATGTTCGCCCGCCTCGGGGACGTCGTCGCGGAGGTCCTGTCCGGCCGGACCCACCACGAGGTCATGTTCGCGGACCCCGACCCCGCCGCCGTCACCCTGCACGTCAAGGTCGCCGAGGCCGTCCGCGAGGGCGACGCCACGCTCGCCGAGCAGCTCACGCGGGAGATCACGGTCGGCGCACTCCAGGAACTGGACATCCTGGCGCCCTGACAGGCCGGCCCCGACGGTCAGTCGAGGAACTCCCCGTCCACGTACACCCAGGCGCCGTCGGCCCGCTCGAACCGGCTGCGCTCGTGCAGCGAACCGCCCCGGTAGGAGGCGCGGAAGGTCACGGTCCCGGTCGTGTGGAACGCCGAGCCCTGCTCCGCGCCGAGGATCTCCAGGCCCGTCCACCGCATCCCGGGGTCGAACTCCACCCGGGCCGGACGCGTCCGCGGATGCCAGGTCCGCAGCAGATAGGCCTCGTCCTCCTGGACGAAGGCGCAGTACCGCGACCGCATGAGGGCCTCGGCACTCCGCGCCGCGGACTCACCGCGGTGGAAGCGCCCGCAGCAGCGCGCGTACGGCTCGGCGAGCCCGCAGGGGCAGGAACGGCTGGTCATCGCGTCATTCTCCCCGGACCCGGGCCGAGTCGGCGTTCGTGGGCGGATAGCTCGGCCGGGCCGGCAGCTGCGCGGCGGGCGGGGGCAGCGGCGGGAGCGCCCTCTCGTACAGCCACGCCGTGAAGAGGTCGTCCAGCGGCTCGGCCGCGTAGCGCGCGACGTGCCTGGTGAACACGGACGTGGTGACCACGCCGCTCCGGTGCAGGGCGGTCCAGCCGCGCAGCATGCGGAAGAACGCCTCGTCGCCCAGCGCGCAGCGGATCGCGTGCACGGTGAGACCGCCGCGCTCGTAGAGCCGGTCGTCGAACATCAGCTTGCGGCCCGGGTCGGACAGCAGCAGATCCTGCGGCTGCGCGGACAGCTTGCGGTGCGCGGCCGTCGCCAGCCGGTGGGCCGTGCGTCCGCCGGAACGCTCCGACCACAGCCACTCCGCGTACTTCGCGAGACCCTCGTTCAGCCAGATGTGCCGCCAGTCGGCGATCGACACGCTGTTGCCGAACCACTGGTGCGCCAGCTCGTGCGCGATCAGCCGCTCCGAACCCCGCGCGCCGTCCACGTGGTTGGCGCCGAACAGCGACAGTCCCTGCGCCTCGACCGGGACGTCGAGCTCCTCCTCGGTCACCACCACCGCGTACTCACCGAACGGATACGGCCCGAAGAGGTCCTCGAACAGTTCCATCATCGCGGGCTGCCGCGCGAAGTCCCGGGAGAACTCAGGGAGCAGCCGCGCGGGCAGATGCCCGGACTGGGGTACGCCCACGAGGCCCGGATCGCCGAGCAGTACCGTCTGGTACTTGCCGATCGACAGGCCGACCAGATAGCTGGAGGTCGGCGCCGCCTGTTCGTACACCCAGGTCGTCGTGGAGGCCTTCGTCGTCCGCGTCAGCAGACGTCCGCCCGCCACCACCGCGTACGCGGACGGCGTGGTGATCGAGATCTGGTACGCGGCCTTGTCGGCCGGCCGGTCGTTGCACGGGTACCAGGACGGCGCACCGACCGGCTGGCTCGCCACCAGCGCCCCGTCCTCCAGCTCCTCCCACCCGATCCCGCCCCACGGGCTGTTCACCGGCTTGGGGTTGCCCGACCACTGCACCTCGACGGTGAACGCGGCACCGGCCCGGACCGGCTTCGGCGGACGGACCCGCAGCCGGCCGCCGCGGTGCGTGTAGTGCGGCGCCTTCCCGTCGACCCGGATCCGGCCGATCCGGAAGTCCGCCAGGTTCAGCTGGAACTCGGTGAGCGCCGAGCGGCCCGCTATGGCGTTGAGCCGCGCGGTGCCGGAGAGCCGGTTCGGGGCGGGGCGGTAGTCCAGCGCCAGTTCGTACCGGTGCACCCGGTAACGGGGATCGCCGTTGGCCGGGAAATAGGGGTCCGGTCCCGCTGTCTGCTGAACGCTCACTGCTGCGACTGCTCCCTGCCCTGTGCTCGGCGTACCGCTGTACCGCCCTTCGCAGCCGACCGGCCGACGTCGTCCTCTACGAACGCCAGGCCTCGATCGGGTTGCCCAGCCAGCGGGTGTCGTCGGGAACGGACTCCGCCGCCATCACGAGCGACGCGGGACCCAGGGTCGAGCGGGCCCCGACGGTGCTGCCGGGCAGGACGATTCCGCCCGGGCCCAGGGTGGCGCCCTCACGGAGGACCACAGTATCCGTCCGCAAGATCCGGTCGTGGAAGAGGTGGGTCTGCAGGACACAGCCCCGGTTCACCGTGGTCGCGTCCTCCAGTGTGACCAGGTCCGTCTCGGGCAGCCAGTAGCTCTCCACCCACGTACCCCGTCCGATCCGCGCGCCGAGAGCGCGCAGCCACGCCGTCATCAGCGGCGTACCCGGCACCGAACCGGCCAGCCACGGCACGGCGACGACCTCCACGAAGGTGTCGGCCAGTTCGTTGCGCCACACGAAACCGCTCCAGAGCGGGTGCTCACCGGCACGGTGCCGGCCCACCAGCAGCCACTTCGCCACCACCGACACCAGGCCCCCGAGCACACCGGCAGCCAGCAGCACCGCCCCCGGGAACACCCACGCCCAGGGACCCAGCGCGCACAGCGCGGCGACGGTCAGGACCGCCAGGGCGGCCGAGCAGAACACCGGCACGATCCGGCACGCCTCCACCAGACCGCGCGCCCACAGCAGCCGGGCCGGCGGGTCGTACGTGCGGCTCTGGTCGCCGCCCTGCGCAGAGCGCGGCAGCTTCACCGGCGGCAGACCCAGGTACGAACTGCCCTTCTTCGCCTTCTTCGGCGTCGCAGACAGCACACCGACCAGACCGCCGTCCGGCACGCTGCGGCCCGGCGCCGTCATCCCGGAGTTGCCGAGGAACGCCCGGCGGCCGATCTCGGCCCGCCCGATGCGCATCCAGCCGCCCCCGAGCTCGTACGGCGCGGTCAGCGTGTCGTCGGCGAGGAAAGCGCCCTCGCCGACCGTCGTCAGACTCGGCAGCGCGAGCACCGTCGAGATCTCGGCCCCCCGCCCGATCCTCATGCCGAGCAGCCGCAGCCACACCGGCGTGATCAGCCCGGCGTACAGCGGGAACAGCGTCTCGCGCGAGCGGTCCATCAGCTGCGTGACCGTCCACGCCTGCCAGCCGATCCGGCTGTGCGTCGGATGCGTGCCCTCCCGCAGCCCGAGACTCAGCAGCCGTACGAGGACCAGGAGCAGCAGCGCGTACGCCAGACCGAAGGCCAGCGTCGCCGGCACCAGTGCGATCGCCGCACCGCGCAGCGCCGCACCGAACCCGGCGTCCGCACTCACGAAGACCCGCGCCACGAGCAGCGCCGCGAGGGCGGCCAGCACCGGAAGCGCCGTCAGAGCGAAGCCGCTCGCGCCGTACATCACACGCCAGTACGTGCCGCGCCGCGGCCGGTCCTTCGGCCACGCCCGCTTCGCCTTGCCCAGCTTGCCCGCCGGGGCACCCGCCCAGCGCTGCCCGGTCGGGATCTGCCCCGCGACCGCCGAACCCGGCGCCACCTCGGCGCGCTTGCCGACCCGGGCCCCCGGGAACAGGATGCTGCGCGTCCCGACGACGGCACCGGCGCCCACCTTCACGGCACCGATCTCCAGCCGGTCGCCGTCCAGCCAGTACCCCGACAGGTCCACCTCGGACTCCACGGCGGCACCCCGGCCCAGCTTGAGCATGCCGGTCACCGGCGGCAGCGAGTGCAGGTCCACGTCCTGGCCGACCCGGGCGCCCAGCGCGCGGGCGTACCGCTCCAGCCAGGAACCCGTCAGCGAGGTCGCGCCGGTGAACTCGGCGAGCCGCTCCGCCGTCCACAGCCGCAGATGGACACCGCCACCGCGCGGGTACCGGCCGGCCTTCAGACCGTGCAGCAGCAGCCGCGCCCCGCCCGCGGCGATCGCGAGCCGTCCCGGCGGGCTGAACAGCACGAGGGCTCCGGCACCCACCAGCCACCACGACGTGCTCGGCGCCCACGGATACGGGCCGAACCAGTGCAGCACGTTCCCGAGCGCGGCCAGCGCCACGGTCCAGCGCAGCCCGAGCAGCGTGAACAACGGCACCAGCACGAGCAGCTGGATCACCTTGGCGCGCATCGGCACCGGTGCGACGGTCCGCCCCGTGCCGTCCTCCTGGACGGACTTCTCCAGGCGCCGGGCCAGCTTGCGCAGCACGGGCTGCTGGTAGATGTCGAGCACCGCGGCACTCGGATAGCGGGCGCGCAGCCGGGTGGTGAGCTGGGCCGCCGCGAGACTGTTGCCGCCGATCGAGAAGAAGTCGTCGTCCGAACCGCCGACGGGGATGCCGAGCACCTCGCTCCACTGCTCGGCCAGCCACGCCTCGGTGCCGTAGAGCTGCTCCTTGGTGCCGCCGGTCTCCAGACCCTCCAGCGGCCAGGGCAGCGCGTTCCGGTCGACCTTGCCGGACGTCCGGGTGGGCAGGTCCCCGACCGGGGCGAGCAGCGGCACCAGCGCGGCGGGCAGTTCGGCCCGCAGCTTCTCGACCGCGGTCGCGTGGTCCCAGCCGTCCTGCGTGACGACATAGCCCACGAGGAGCTGGTTGCCGCCGCGGGCGGTCCGTACGGCGGCGGCGGCGCCCGCGACACCGGGCAGCGCCTGGAGCGCCGCGTCCACCTCGCCGAGTTCGATCCGGCGCCCGCCGAGCTTGATCTGCTCGTCCGCGCGCCCGAGGAAGACCAGCCCCTCCGGTTCGGCCCGGACCAGGTCACCGCTGCGATACGCCCGCTCCCAGCCCAGGGAGGCGAGCGGCGCGTACTTCTCCGCGTCCTTCTCGGCGTCGAGGTACCGGGCGAGCCCGACCCCGCCGATCACCAGCTGGCCGCTCGCGCCCATCGGCACCAGCTCGCCGGCCTCGTCGACGACGGCCAGCTCCCAGCCGTTCAGCGGCAGCCCGATCCGGATGGGCTCCTCGCCGGTCAGCAGCGAGGCACAGGCCACGACGGTCGCCTCGGTCGGCCCGTACGTGTTCCACACCTCGCGGCCCTCGGTCACCAGGCGCTGGGTCAGTTCGGGCGGGCAGGCCTCACCGCCGAAGATCAGCAACCGGACCTCGTTGAGGGCCTCCGGCTCCCACAGCGCGGCGAGGGTCGGCACGGTGGAGACCACGGTGATCTCCTGCTCGACCAGCCAGGGCCCCAGGTCGGCGCCGCTGCGCACCTGGGAGCGCGGCACGGGCACCAGACAGGCGCCGTACCGCCAGGCGAGCCACATCTCCTCGCAGGAGGCGTCGAAGGCGACGGACAGGCCGGCCATGACCCGGTCACCGGGCCCGATCGGCTCCTCGGTGAGGAAGAGGCCGGCCTCGGCGTCGACGAACGCGGCGGCGCTGCGGTGGCTCACGGCCACGCCCTTGGGCTTGCCCGTGGAGCCGGAGGTGAAGATGATCCACGCGTCGTGCTCGACGCCGGGCCGGCCCGCCGGCAGCTCGGAGCGGCTCCCGGCGGTCAGCTCGTGACCGGCCCCGACGACCGCGCGCACCCCCGCCTCCCCGAAGACCAGCTCGGCCCGCTCGTCCGGGTCCTCCGCGTCCACCGGGACATAGGCGGCACCGGCGGCGAGGACGCCGAGGATCGCGACGTACAGCTCGTTCGTGCCGGACGGGACGCGGACACCGACCCGGTCGCCGAGCCCGACCCCGGCCTGCGCGAGCCGCCACCGCATCGCCTCGACCTCGGCCGCCAGCTCACGGTAGGTGAGCGCGCGCCGCCCGTCGTCGAGAGCGGGCTCGTCGGGATACGCCCGTACGGAGGCGTCGAGGATGTCGACGAGCGTGCGCGGCGAGGCGGCCGGAGCGGCGGAGAAGCGTGCCTGGTCACCGAACTCCGCACGCACCTCGTCGTCGGACAACGCGACTGCGGGGCCTTGCTGGAGGGCTGCCATCGGGTCCTCACGTGTCGTTCCCGGGAGAGTCCGGGGCGCTGGTGGGCCCGCAGGTACGCCTGGGGATATTCCGGTCCAGCTCCGAGCAAGCCTGGAATTTTAGTACGACGCTAGCCCCGCGCCTGGTCATCAGCCATGCGAGGCCCTCTCCCGGGCCATCGGAACCTCTGATTCCGGTGCCCTGACGTGGAGGTATGTCAGCGTGACGAGATCTGCCCCACATCTGTCCGTGACACGGCGGACACACCGAGCGAGGGCTCCCGGCCGAGGGCCCGGCGCAACGAGTGAGGGCCCCGACCTGACGGTCGGGGCCCTCACTCCTTTGTGTCCGAGGGGGGACTTGAACCCCCACGCCCGTTAAAGGGCACTAGCACCTCAAGCTAGCGCGTCTGCCATTCCGCCACCCGGACAAGGTGTTTGTCGCGCGGGTTTCCCTCGCGGCGACAGAGAAAACATTACCAGGCTTTCCAGGGGCCCCGATCACCCCCCGTCGCCGCGTGAACGGCGTGTGACGGGCCTGGACCTGCCTTGGGGAGAGAGGGGTGGGAGAGGGAGGATGAGGGGGACCACCAGCGGCGACAGCGGGAGGAAGCAGCGTGAGCGACACCGGCACGACCAGCAGCGTCACGGGCCAGGACGAGGTCGTGGACCTCTGCCGCGAGCTGATCCGGATCGACACCAGCAACTACGGGGACCACTCCGGCCCGGGTGAGCGCAAGGCCGCGGAGTACGTCGCCGAGAAGCTCGCCGAGGTCGGACTGGAGCCGCAGATCTTCGAGTCCCACCCGGGCCGCGCCTCCACGGTGGTCCGCATCGAGGGCGAGGACCGCTCGCGGCCCGGGCTGCTCATCCACGGCCACACCGACGTCGTCCCCGCCAACGCCGCGGACTGGACCCACGACCCGTTCTCCGGCGAGATCGCCGACGGCATGGTGTGGGGCCGCGGCGCGGTCGACATGAAGGACATGGACGCGATGACGCTGGCGGTGGTGCGCGAGCGGATGCGCGCCGGCCGCAAGCCCCCGCGCGACATCGTCCTCGCCTTCCTCGCCGACGAGGAGGCGGGCGGCACGTGGGGGGCCCGGCACCTGGTCGACAAGCACCCGGACCTCTTCGAGGGCGTCACGGAGGCGATCGGCGAGGTCGGCGGCTTCTCCTTCACGGTCAACGAGAAGCTCCGGCTGTACCTGATCGAGACCGCGCAGAAGGGCATGCACTGGATGAAGCTGACCGTGGACGGCACCGCCGGCCACGGTTCGATGATCCACAAGGACAACGCGATCACCGAGCTGTCCGAGGCCGTCGGGCGGCTCGGCCGGCACAAGTTCCCGGTGCGCGTGACGAAGACCCTGCGGCACTTCCTCGACGAACTGGGCGACGCCCTGGGCACCGAGCTCGACCCGGAGAACATGGACGAGACGCTCGCCAAGCTCGGCGGCATGGCCAAGCTCATCGGCGCCTCCCTGCAGAACACCGCCAACCCGACCCAGCTCGGCGCCGGCTACAAGGTGAACGTGATCCCGGGACAGGCCACCGCCCACGTCGACGCCCGCTACCTGCCGGGATACGAGGAGGAATTCCTCGCCGACCTCGACCGCATCCTCGGCCCGCGCGTGAAGCGAGAGGACGTGCACGCGGACAAGGCCCTGGAGACCAGCTTCGACGGCGCCCTCGTCGACGCCATGCAGACCGCGCTCTCCGCCGAGGACCCGATCGCCCGCGCGGTGCCCTACATGCTCTCGGCGGGCACCGACGCCAAGTCCTTCGCGGACCTCGGCATCCGCTGCTTCGGCTTCGCCCCGCTGAAGCTGCCGCCGGAGCTGGACTTCGCCGGCATGTTCCACGGCGTCGACGAGCGGGTGCCGGTCGACGCGCTGCAGTTCGGCGTGCGCGTGCTGGACCGCTTCATCGACGCGTCGTGACGTTGACGCCGACATTCGCCCGCCCGTACGAAGATCGCCCGGCACGGGTGAATGTGACCATCAGCTCGTAGCTCTACTACTCCTTCCTCGTTACAGGTGTTGCGATCAGCTACTTGGGATCGCATTTGCCTACAAGGAGGAATAATGATCAAGAAGGTCGTCGCCGCTGCGGCTGCCACTGGTGGTCTGGTTCTCGCGGGTGCGGGCCTGGCTGTCGCCGACTCCGGTGCTCAGGGTGCCGCCGTGCACTCCCCGGGCGTCGTCTCCGGCAACGTCATCCAGGTGCCCGTTCACGTCCCCGTGAACGTCTGCGGCAACACGGTCTCCGTGATCGGGCTGCTGAACCCCGCCTTCGGCAACACCTGCTTCAACAAGTGACGTCGTGCCCCGTCTCCTGACGGGGCACCCCATGGGGTCATCTCATGAGGGTCACTTCGTGAAGGTCTGAGCTCGTCGGCCCCGGAGTGCGCGCCATGCGCTCCGGGGCCGACCTGCTTCCCGCGCACACGTCTCGTGGGCGTGCGCGTGTTCTGGATGGTCCACGTCCCAAGGACTGAGGCAGGGATACAGCTATGCGACAGGTCACCCGCAAGGGCCTGATGACCGTGGCCGCGGCGAGTGGTGTGATCGCCGTGACCGGCGTGTCCGCACACGCCGACTCGGGCGCGATCGGCTCGTCGTCGGATTCGCCCGGCGTGTTGTCGGGCAACACGGTGCAGGTACCGGTGCACGTGCCGGTCAACGTCTGCGGCAACACGGTGAGCGTGGTCGGGGTGCTCAACCCGGCCGTCGGCAACACGTGCGCGAACCTGAGCGGCCGCGGCGGCTCGTCCGGTGGCTACGGCGGATCCCACTCCGCCGGTGGCTCACAGGCCGGCGGCCACGCGACCCGGTCACCCGGCGTCGGCTCCGGCAACCACGTACAGGTGCCGGTCGACGCCCCCGTCAACGTGTGCGGCAACAGTGTCAACGTCATCGGGATCGGCAACGCGACAGCCGCCAACGGCTGCGCGAACGACTCGTCCGGCGGTCACTCCTCCAACCCGCCCGGCGGCGGCCACCCCGGCAACCCTGGTACGCCGGGCCACCCCGGACACCCCGGACACCCCGGACACCCCGGCCACCCCGGCCACCCGGGTACGCCCGGTCACCCGGGCCACCCCGGCAATCCGGGTACGCCAGGCCACCCCGGCAATCCGGGCCAGGGCCACCCCGGGCACCCGGGTCATGGGGGTCATCCGGGTACGCCGGGCCATCCCGGTCAGCCGGGTCATGGTCACCCCGGGCACCCGGGTAAGCCGGGACACCCCGGACACCCCGGACACCCGGGTCACGGGCACCACGGCCACGGTCACTCGGGCCACCCCGGTCAGCCGGGCCATGCCGGAACCCCTGGTCAGCCGGGTACGCCGGGACAGACCGGCGGTACGTCCGGGTCGGGCGGCGGCAAGCACCGGGGCGGTGTCTCGCAGGTGACGCACCTGGGCGCGCGGTCCACGGTCCAGACGCCGCAGAACGGCCCCGCGCAGCTCGCGCACACGGGCAGCGAGATGCCCATCGGTGCTGTCGTCCCCGCCGGAGCGGCCGCGCTGCTCGCCGGCGCCGTGCTCTTCCGCCGGGCGCGCTCGGCACGGGTGTGATCCCGTACGGCACAAGTGTGACCAAGACGCCACGACCTTCCCCGGTGGCGTCGCGACGGAGCGGGCCCCGCCATGGCGGGGCCCCTCCCGTTCCAGCGGTCCTACGTCACCACGTCGCCCGCACCTGGCGGATGATCCGTCGGCGCAGCCGCACCCTGCGGCTGCCGTCGCGGAGCAGACTTAGGCGGTCCAACTCCCAGTGTCCGTACTCGGCATGGTCCGTCAGCAGACGTGTCGTCTCCTTGCGGGAAACCCCGCGAGGCACATACACGTCGACAAATTCGTATTCCGGCATCGCATCTATTGTGCGGGCAGAGGCCCGGTACGGATAGCGTCTGCACTATGTCTGATGCTGTGCAGCCCACCGCTGCCGAGGTACGAGCCGCCGCCGAGGCGGTCAAGACCGCTCTCGACCGTCACCTGGCCGCGGTCGAGCGCAGGACGGGCGACGACGACCCGGCCGTATACGAAGCGTTCAACGAGCTCGCCGCCGCGGCCGAGGAGTACGACGAGCTCCTCTACGACCGATATGACGAGGTCACGCCCTTCGAGATCCCCGGCAGCGACGACACGCTGCCGCCGTACACCGGTCCGGAGGAGCCGAACGCGCTGAGCGTGGTGATCCGCCGGGACTACTCCGTGGTGGAGCCGCAGCGACTGCTGGCACAGGCCCAGCGCGTGGAGGCCGTCGAGGAGGACGGCGCCACCGCCACCGAAGGCTTCGACGCGGCGTCCGGCACCCTGCACGGGGCGCTCGGGGTTCTGTTCGGCGAGTTCGAACCGGACGAGATCGCCTCCCGGCACAAGGAGTTCGGGCTGGAGGAGGGCGACTCCACCCTGTGGGTGACCGCCGCCGACGAATCCGCCGAGCCCGGCGAATGGCTGGAGGCCCCCTTCGAGGCGATCGACCCGCAGCGCGTCGTGTGCCGCTTCGACGTCAGCGCGGTGTTCGACGACGAGTCGGACGACGAGGACATCGAGGACATCGAGGACGACCTCGAAGCCGACGCGGAGCTGGAGCCGTCGGACCCGCAGGACGCGGATCGCTGACGCCCGCCCCGGCACAGGCCTGAGGGCGGCACCTCACCGACAGGTACGGGGGTGGCGGTCACCGAACACGGTGACCGCCACCCCCGTTTCCCTGAGCTGAGCTGAGCCGGCCCGGTGACTTCTGGTGCGCCGCCGCCCGCGAGCGGGCGCAGGTCCGACGGTCACCCGGGCCGGATCCGACGGGGTGGCCGGCCCCCCGACCGAGTGGCCGCCAGGACTGGGCCCATGCGGGCCCATGCAGGCCCACGCCGGCACGACGCCCGCGTGGGCCGTCCGGTCAGCCCGCCGTCGTCGCCGGTGTCTGGGCCTTCAGCAGGGCCGGCAGACGGGTGGTGCGCGGCTTCTGCGGGACCTCCGCCACGGCGTGCTGCAACGCCTGCTCCACGCCGTGCACGACGGACAGATGGCGTTCCGCCCGTCCGAAGGCCGTGTACACCCACGGGCGGGTCAGAGTCGCCGCCGCGTCGCCCGGCAGCACCACGACCGTGGCGGGCCAGCGCAGTCCCACCGCCTGGTGCGCGGTGAGCGCCCAGCCGTGCCGCACGGTCTGCTCCACCCGCTCCTTCGGTACGACGACGGGTCCGCCCGCGCACTCCAGGTGCAGTCCGTCGGCGTCGGCCTTCACCACCCGGCCCTGCAGGACGCGGCCCGGTGTGGGGGAGTAGGCGATCCGGTCGTCCGGGTCGAAGCCCCCGAAGCGGCCGGGGCCGGGGTTCAGCCGCTCCTTGAGGGCGGTGTTCAGCGCGCGGGTGCCGACCGCGCCGCCGTGCCCTGGCGTGATCACCTGGGTCTGCTCGGTGGGGATGCCGATCGCTCGCGGCACCGAGTCGGCGACCAACTGCACCGTGCGGTGCACCGCCTCGCCGGCGTCGCGCACCGGGACGATCACGACCTCCTTGCCGGGCGCCTCCACCTGGTTGAGCTCGCCGATGCCGACGCCCGAGACCAGCTCTCCGACGGGCCCGGGGTCGGGCGTCCGGGAGGCCACCTGCGGGCAGGCGCGGGCGGCGGTCAGGTCCGCGAAGACCCGTCCGGGCCCCGCCGACCACAGCACTCCGGGGTCACCGCTCAGCACGAGGCGAGCCCCGTCCGGCAGGGACTCGGCGAGCACGGCCGCCGTCTCGACGTCGAGCTGCGGCGCGTCGAGGACGACCAGGACGTCGAGGTCCAGAGCCCCGTCAGCGTCGCGTCCCGGACCCTCGGTGCCGGAGAGCAGCCCCTCGACGGTGGCGGTGCGGGTGGCTTCGCCGTGGCCGGCGGCCTCCTGCTCGTGCCCGGCGAGGAGGTCCGCGAGACGGTCACGGCCGTCGGCGGTGTGGGCGGCGGCCCAGCCGCGCAGACCGAGGCCGCGTGCCGCGTGCAGCAGCGCCGCGACCTCGGACCGGGAGGCGTCGCCGCCGGTGTGCAGCACCAGGCCGTGGGCGGCCGCCGCGCGGATCAGCTCGCCCGCCGAACGGGGCGCGGCGCCGGCGGCCTCCTCCCAGCCGGCGGCCGAACCGTCCGCCTTGGGAACCGAGTTCATGATCCGGCCCAGTCCGTCGGAGAGGCTCTCCTCGGCCAGCGCGTACCGCTCCAGTCCGATGAGGATGCGCACCGGGCGCTCCTGCGGCTCCTCCGTGTCGTCCTGCGGCGCGGCGGGTGCCGGGTCCAGGGCGTCCTGGAAGACCAGGGCGTCGCCCTCCGCGAGCGCGGCCTGCACGGCGGCGTCCGGATCGGGCACGGCGCGCTGCGCGAGCGCGGAGATGAGCGCGGGAGCGTCCAGGGCGGTGTGCCCGGCCACGGCCGCCTGCTCCAGGAGCCACACGGTCAGCGCCCGGCCCCGACGCTCGTCGTCCGGGCCGCACTCGGCGCCGAGCAGCGCCCGCGCGAACCCGTCGGCCGGTTCGGGCCGGACCCCGGCTACTCGCAGCAACTGCCAGGGATCTTCCCGCAGTTGGCTGTCGGCGCCCTCACCCAGCGCGGCGACGACCTGGGCCGCGAGCGTCTCGGGCGCGCCTCCCTCGGTCAGCACGGCCCGGACGGCGTCGACGGCCTCCGGGGCGGCGGCGCCCGGCTGAGCGGGCTGGGCGGTGACGGGCTGCGGTCGCGGCACCGGCTCCTCGACGACCCGGCGCGGCGGGGGCGTCGACTCGCGGAAGGCGGTGGCAGCCGGCTTCTCACCGCTCTCCACGGCCCGCACGGCCGCGAGCAGGTCCGCCGCCGTGCCACTGAGCTTGGTCCCGGCCTCGATCGGCGTCTGCTTCTCGGCCTTGCGCCGCTCGATCCGCTCCCGCTCCAGCCGCTGGGCCGCCAGCTCGGCCGCCGCCTCGGACACCTGGGCGGCGGCCTCGGCCTCCGTGGGGGCTTCGGTCCCGGTGGCAGCCTCGGTGCCGGGTGCCGTCCCGGCGTCCTCGCCGTCGCCGTCGTCGCCGCCGTCCTCGCCCGCCTCGGCGTCGGCCTCCGTGTCCGTCCCCGTCCCGACGTCCGGCCCCGCGCCTTCGGGCGCGGTCCCGTCCCCGTCCCCGGAGCGCGTGCCCGCGTCGCCCGCGTCCGTGTCCTGCGGGTCGCCCGCGGTCGAGTCCGCGCCCGGCGCCTCCGGCTCCGTTTCCTCCGTGGTCTCGGGCTCCGTGCTCACAGCGTGCTCCAGTCGTGATCGGGATAGTGGTGCACCGGGGCCGACACGTCGTCGAGCGCCCGGCAGATCTCGTCAGGAAGACTAAGGGTCTCCACTGACAACGCGGCCGTGAGCTGCTGCGCGTTGCGCGCGCCGACGATCGGTGCGGCGACCCCGGGTCTGTCACGGATCCACGCGAGCGCCACCTGGAGCGGCGTCACGGCGAGACCGTCCGCCGCGATCGACACCGCCTCCACGATGCTGCTCGCCGTCTCGTCGAGGTAGGGCGCGACGAACGGCGCGAGATGCTCCGAGCCGCCCCGTGAGTCGGTCGGCGTCCCGGTCCGGTACTTGCCGGTGAGCACGCCCCGCCCGAGCGGCGAGGAGGGCAGCAGGCCGACGCCCAGGTCGAGGGCGGCCGGCAGCACCTCGCGCTCGATGCCTCGCTGGAGCAGGGAGTACTCCATCTGCGTGCTGGCCAGGCGCGTGCGTATGCCGGGCGCGGCGAGCTGCCAGGTGGCCGCCTTGGCGAGCTGCCAGCCGCAGAAGTTGGACACGCCCGCGTACCGGGCGCGGCCGCTGCTGACCGCGAGGTCGAGCGCCTGCAGGGTCTCGTCCAGGGGCGTGTGGGGGTCGTAGGCGTGGACGTGCCACAGGTCCACGTAGTCCGTGCCCAGGCGGGCCAGCGAGGCGTCCAGGGCCGACAGCAGATGGCTGCGCGAGCCGTCGAAGCGGCGCTCGGGGTCGGGCACGCTTCCGGCCTTCGTCGAGATGACCAGGTCCCGGCGCGGCACGAGCCCCTCGACGAGGCGTCCCAGCAGGTACTCGGCCTCGCCGTCGCCGTACACGTCCGCGGTGTCGACGAGCGTCCCGCCCGCCTCCCAGAACGCCTTCAACAGGTCCGCCGCGTCGTGCTCGTCGGTGTCCCGGCCCCAGGTGAGAGTGCCGAGTCCGATCCGGGACACACGCAGGCCGGTACGGCCGAGATGCCTCTGCTCCATGAACGCCGAGATTACTGTCCGGAACCGGCCGCGTGGGGGCCTGTGGACAACCGATATCCCACCGATCGCCGCACGTGACGACCCGTGGTCCGGGAGCGGCGCCGCGACGGGCGTACGCGGGCGCACGGACATCGCGTCGGCAAGAGGCCGCGAGACGTCCCGAGCGGAGTTCCCCGCAGAGTTCCCGACCGTGTTCCGGGCGGGCGCCGAGAAGGCCGAAGGTGCCGCTGCCCGGCCGGGACGCCCGCACGCTAGGGTCTCGGCCAAGGGACGTTACTGATCGGTAAGGGGAATCGGCCATGCAGCTCGGCATCAACCTCGGCTACTGGGGCGCGGGAATGGACGCGGACAATCTCGCCGTGGCCCAGGAGGCCGACCGGCTCGGGTACGCCGTCTGCTGGGCCGCCGAGGCCTATGGCTCCGACGCCGCCACCGTGCTCAGCTGGGTCGCCGCCCAGACCGAGCGCATCGACGTCGGCTCGGCCATCTTCCAGATCCCGGCCCGGCAGCCCGCCATGACCGCGATGACCGCCGCGACCCTCGACTCCCTGTCGGGCGGCCGATTCCGCCTCGGGCTCGGCGTCTCCGGACCGCAGGTCTCCGAGGGCTGGTACGGCGTCAAGTTCGACAAGCCGCTGGCCCGCACCCGCGAGTACGTGGAGATCGTCCGCAAGGCCATGACGCGCGAGCGGCTGTCCTTCGAGGGCGAGCACTGGACCCTTCCGCTGCCGGGCGGCCCCGGCAAGCCGCTGAAGCTCACCGTGCACCCGGAACGCGAGCACATCCCGCTGTACGTCGCCGCGATCGGCCCCAAGAACCTGGAGCAGACCGGCGAGATCGCGGACGGCGCGCTGCTCATCTTCCCCTCGGCCGAGCACCTGGAGGAGACCGCGGTCAAGCACCTGCGCGCGGGCCGGGAGAAGGCCGGGAAGACCATGGAGGGCTTCGACGTCTGCCCGACCCTGCCGCTCGCCGTCGGCGACGACAAGGACGTCGGCGCGCTCGCCGACATGTTCCGCCCGTACACCGCCCTGTACGTCGGCGGCATGGGCAGCCGTAAGCAGAACTTCTACAACCAGCTCGCCCGGCGCATGGGCTACGAGAAGGAAGCCGCCGAGATCCAGGACAAGTACCTGTCCGGCGACAAGGAGGGTGCGGCGGCCGCCATCCCGCACACGCTGATCGACCAGACGACCCTGCTGGGTTCGGTGGACCGCATCGCCGACCGGATGACGGCGTACGCCGCCGCCGGTGTCACCACGCTCACGCTGGCCCCGGCGGGCTTCGCCCTGGAGGACCGGATCGCCTCGCTGCGGGCCGGATCCGATGCCCTGGAGCGCGCCGGACTGGCGTAACCGGACCGGGAACGCATCCGGAGGAAGTCTGCGGCCGTGGTGGGGGCTCGGGGGTCTTCCCCGCCACGGCCGTCACGGGGAACAACGCGCCAGGGGGCCCCTTGGTTACGCGCCCCGGCCCTGTTCCCCGTCCGTCGTTCGGCGGATTTGTCCGACACATCGGTTGCCGGTGGCCCGACATCCCATTTGACTCGTTTTCTGCGGAACCCTGCGGAGAGGTGTCAGAGATGCTTTCGGCCAAGAATCTGTTTCAGGAGATCCTCGACAACGACGAGTCGTACCGGCTCTTCTGCTCTATCGCCGCGAGCGGGGAGTCACAGGGCGGCTGGGAGAACGCCAGGATCGCCGCGCTGGTCCCGGCGAGCGAACGCGACCTCGCCCCCAAGATCGCCCGCCACGGCGCCGACGAGGACAAGCACGGGCGGATCTTCAACGCCCTCATGAAGAAGCGCGGCCTGGAACCCGTCGACGTCCCGGCCGACACCGACTACACGATGCTCCTGGAACGGCACGGCATCGGCCTGGCGCACGAGCAGCTCAAGGGCGACCGGCCGCTCACCGTGCAGGACGTCGTCACCTATTTGGCCCACAGCAGGGTCACCGAACAGCGTGCCTCCGAACAGATGGACCTGCTGCGCAAGCATTTCGCCGAGCACCCCGACCTCGGGCGCGCGGTGAAGATGATCTCCAACGACGAGGACAACCACCTCGCCTACTGCCACGAGGAACTGCTGCGCTTCGCCCACGCCGGCCACGGCCGTGCGATCCAGCGGACCCTGCGGACCTGCGCCCACGCCGAGATCCGCGTCTACCGGGACGTGAGCCTCGCCGTGATGGCCCACATGGGACACATCCTCGGCTGGTCCCGCGCGAAGGCGGCCCTGCTCACCGCCGGCATCCACGCCGTGTACGCCTATGAGCGTGCCGCGGGCTGGCGCCGGATGGTCTCCCTGAAGATGCCGGCGCGGCGCGGCGCCCTCGACGGCCCCGCCACCACCGCGCCCGAGTTCGCCTGACGCCGGCGGGCCGCCGCTACAGCCACCCCCGCCGCTTGAACTGCCGGTACAGCAGAACCTCCAGCACGACCATGATCCCCACCACGGCCGGATACGACCACACCCAGTGCAGTTCAGGCATGTGGTCGAAGTTCATGCCGTAGATCCCCGCGATCATCGTGGGGACCGCCGCCATCGCGGCCCACGCGGAGATCTTCCGCATGTCGTCGTTCTGCCGCACGCTCATCTGCGCGAGATGCGCGGACAGGATGTCCGACACCAGCCGGTCCAGGCCCTCCACCGACTCGTTGACCCGCATCAGGTGGTCGTTGACGTCCCGGAAGAAGGGCTGCGCGTCCACGTTCACGAACGGCACCGTCGCCGTGGCCAGGCCCGAGCCCGAGAGCCGGGTCAGCGGCACCGCCAGCGGGACCGTCGCCCTGCGGAACTCCTGCACCTGCCGCTTGAACGCGTAGATCCGCGACGCGGTGTTCCGGGAGCCGCCCTGCTGCGGCGAGAAGACCTCCGCCTCCAGCTCCTCCAGGTCGGTGCCCAGCTCGGTGGCCACCTCCAGATAGTGGTCCACCGTGGCGTCCGCGATCGAGTAGAGCACCGCCGTCGGCCCGTGCCGCAGCATCTCGGGATCCGCCTCCAGACGGCGCCGTACGGACGCGAGCGGTGACTCCTCGCCGTGCCGCACGGTCACCACGAACGAGTCTCCGAGGAAGACCATGACCTCGCCGGAGGAGACGGCATCGCTCTCCGGCTCGTAGGCCACCGGCTTCAGGACCATGAAGAGCGAGTCCTCGTACATCTCCAGCTTCGGCCGCTGATGGGCCTTGAGGGCGTCCTCGACGGCCAGCGGATGGAGCCCGAACTCCTCGGTGACCAGGTCGAACTCCCTCTCGGTGGGCTCGTACAGGCCGATCCACACGAAGGCGTCGCCCTCGGCACGGCACTGTGCGAGGGCGTCGGAGAGGTCGTCCGGGCCCTCCGTCCGTTTCCCGTCCCGGTAGATGGCGCAGTCGACGATCACGGAGCGTATTCTCCCGTCCTTGGGGCCCTGTCGCACTCCGGTCGCCGCTGTCCACAGCGCCCGCCGGGTCCGCGAGCCGTCCGTCTACCCTGGGCCGCATGCCCACCCTGATCCTCGTCCGGCACGGACGTTCCACCGCCAACACCGCGGGACTGCTCGCCGGCTGGACGCCCGGCGTCGCCCTCGACGAGCGCGGCACCCAGCAGGCCGCGGCACTGCCCGGGCGGCTCGCCGGGCTGCCGATCGCCGAGATCGTCGCCAGCCCCCTCCAGCGCTGCCAGGAGACCGTCCAGCCGCTGCGGGAGGCCCGCCCCGAGGTGCCCGCGCACAGCGACGAGCGCATCGGCGAGGCCCACTACGGCGACTGGTCGGGCCGCAAGCTCGCCGAACTCACGGGCGAGCCGCTGATGGAGGTCGTCCAGGCACATCCGTCCGCGGCCGCGTTCCCGGGCGGCGAGTCGATGCGGGCCATGCAGACGCGGGCCGCCGAGGCGGTGCGCGAGTGGAACGCGCGCGTGGAGCGCGACCACGGCAGTGACGCGGTCTACCTCATGTGTTCGCACGGCGACATCATCAAGGCGCTCGTCGCCGACGCACTCGGACTTCATCTCGACCTCTTCCAGCGGATCTCTGTTGAACCGTGTTCCATCACCGCGATCCGTTACACCCGCTTGAGGCCATTTCTCGTGCGACTCGGGGACACCGGTGATTTCGCGTCCCTCGCGCCGCGCGAGGAACCCCCGAGCGGCGACGCCCCGGTCGGGGGCGGCGCGGGCGCACCGTGATCGTCGGCCGCAGTAGGGTGAAGCGGTCGAAGCAGCGCAGTAGTTGTCAGCAAGTTCTCAGCAGCCGATGCGGGGCGGCGCAGTCAGCCGGCCCTCATGCCGATCCAATGGAGACAGGACGTGTCCCGTCAGGTGTTCCTCTACGACCCCCCGGACCGCTTCGTGGCCGGTACGGTCGGGTTGCCCGGGCGCCGTACCTTCTTCCTGCAGGCCACCTCGGGGCCCCGGGTGACGAGCGTGGCCCTGGAGAAGACCCAGGTCGCCGCACTGGCCGAGCGGATGGAGGAACTCCTCGACGAGGTCGTCCGGCGCACCGGCGGCAGCGCCCCGGTCCCGGCGATGGCTCCCACCGAGGTGTCCGACACCGCCCCCCTCGACACACCCGTCGAGGAGGAGTTCCGCGTCGGCACCATGGCGCTGGCCTGGGACGGTGACGAGCAGCGCATGATCGTCGAGGCGCAGGCGCTCGTGGAGCTCGAGGCCGAGTCCGACGAGGACCTCGCCGAGGCCGAGGAGCGCCTGCTCCAGGACGAGGAGAACGGCCCGCCGATGCTCCGGGTCCGCCTCACCGGAGCCCAGGCCCGCGCCTTCGCCAAGCGGGCCCTCGACGTCGTCAACGCCGGCCGCCCGCCCTGCCCGCTGTGCAGCCTCCCGCTCGACCCGGAAGGACACGTATGTCCGCGCCAGAACGGATACCGCCGCGGAGCGTGACGACCGCCGAGCTGCTCGCCCGGGGCGAGCTGAAAGTACGCGGACAGATCCGTGAGGCCTCGAACGCGGTGCTCTACTGCTCCGTGTCGTACGAGGGCAGCGAGGCGTTCTGCGTCTACAAACCCGTCGCCGGTGAGCGCCCCCTGTGGGACTTCCCCGACGGCACGCTCGCCCAGCGCGAGGTCGCCGCGTACGAGGTGTCCGAGGCGACCGGATGGGGGCTCGTTCCCACCACCGTGCTGCGCGACGGACCGTACGGCGAGGGCATGTGCCAGCTGTGGATCGAGCCCTCGGCCGGCGAGGACGGGGACGGCCTGCTCGCACTCGTGGAGGGTGAGGAACCGGCCGAGGGGTGGAAGGCGATCGGCTTCGCCGAGGTCGGCGAGGGCGAGACGGCTCTGCTCGTGCACGCCGACGACGCCCGGCTGCGGCGGCTCGCCGTCCTCGACGCGGTGATCAACAACGCCGACCGCAAGGGCGGCCACCTGCTGCCCACCGGCGAGGGCCGCCTCTACGGCATCGACCACGGGGTCACCTTCAACGCCGAGAACAAGCTGCGCACGCTCCTGTGGGGTTGGGCCGGCGAGCCGCTCACGGCCGAGGCGGTGGAGGTCCTCACCTCCCTGCGGGACACCCTGGCCCCGGGCGTGCCGCTGGCCACCCGGTTGGCGGAACTCGTCACCGCGGCCGAGATCGAGGCCACGCGCGCGCGGATCGCGGCCATGCTCGCGTCCGGGAAACACCCGGAGCCCAGTGGCGAGTGGCCCGCCATCCCCTGGCCGCCGGTGTAGCGCGCGAGCGCCGCTCCGTCCGGGGCGGCGCACCGCGCAAGAGGGCCTTCCCGGCCATCTCGGGATGGCCGGTTCGTATACGGAAGTTCCGTCCGGTTAGTCTCATGACATGTATGCCTGGCCCGCTTCCGACGTCCCCGCCCTGCCCGGTGAGGGCCGCGACCTCCGGATCCACGACACCGCGACGGGTGGGCTCGTCACCCTCGACCCCGGTCCCGTCGCCCGTATCTACGTCTGCGGCATCACGCCGTACGACGCGACCCACATGGGGCACGCGGCGACCTACAACGCGTTCGACCTCGTGCAGCGCGTGTGGCTCGACACCAAGCGGCAGGTTCACTACGTCCAGAACGTGACGGACGTCGACGATCCGCTGCTGGAGCGGGCCGCGCGCGACGGCATCGACTGGGTGGGCCTCGCCGAGAAGGAGACCGCCCTCTTCCGCGAGGACATGACCGCCCTGCGGATGCTGCCGCCGCAGCACTACATAGGCGCCGTCGAGGCCATACCCGGCATCGTGCCGCTCGTCGAGCGGCTGCGGGACGCCGGAGCGGCCTACGAGCTCGAGGGCGACGTCTACTTCTCCGTGGAGTCCGACCCGGACTTCGGCAAGGTGTCCAACCTGGACGCCGCGACGATGCGCCTGCTCTCCGCCGAGCGCGGCGGCGACCCGGACCGGGCCGGCAAGAAGAACCCCCTCGACCCGATGCTGTGGATGGCCGCCCGTGAGGGCGAGCCGAGCTGGGACGGCGGCTCGCTGGGCCGCGGGCGTCCCGGCTGGCACATCGAGTGCGTCGCCATCGCCCTGGACCACCTGGGCATGGGATTCGACGTCCAGGGCGGCGGTTCCGACCTCGCCTTCCCGCACCACGAGATGGGTGCCTCGCACGCCCAGGTGCTGACGGGCGAGTTCCCGATGGCCAAGGCCTACGTCCACGCCGGCATGGTCGGCCTGAACGGCGAGAAGATGTCGAAGTCGAAGGGCAACCTCGTCTTCGTCTCCCAGCTCCGGCGCGACGGGGTCGACCCGGCCGCCATCCGCCTCGCGCTCCTCGCGCACCACTACCGGGCCGACTGGGAGTGGACGGACGCTGTCCTCACCGATGCGGTCGCCCGCCTGGAGGACTGGCGGGCCGCGGTGTCGCGCCCGGACGGGCCGCCGGCCGAGGCGCTGGTCGACGAGATCCGCGCCGCGCTCACGAACGACCTGGACGCCCCGGCCGCGCTCGCGGCGGTCGACCGCTGGGCCGCGCTCCAGCACGGCACGGGCGGTACGGACGAGGGCGCCCCCGGCGTCGTCTCGCGTGCCGTGGACGCCCTCCTGGGCGTGGCGCTGTAGCGGTTCCCCATACGGTCGGGCGCCGGGCGGAGTGATCCGCCCGGCGCCCTGTGCGTGCCGCCGTCCGCCGTCGCCGGCCGTTCCTGCTGCTACTGCTTGTTCACGATGACGGCCTGCAGCGCGTTGGTCGTCGTGTCGTAGAACCCGATGACCTGCTGTCCGAAGGCGAAGGCCTCCTGCACCTGGTCGTGCGTCACCTGGTTCGGGTTCACCAGCTGGCGCCAGCCGTTGTCGATGAACAGGTAGAGGATCGACGGCTGCCCCGGCAGGGGCGTGACGACGTCCCAGAACTTCGTGGCGATGCCGCTCACCAGCGACGCGGCCTGCACCGCGCTCGGCAGCACGAGCGGCTGCCCCTGGCCTTGCAACTGCGCCTGCTGTCCGCCGAGTTGCTGGAGCAGGTGCTGGAAGGGCTGCTGCCGGCCCATCTGCTGGAGCTGCTGCTGGAGGTGCGGCGGGATCTGCTGCTGCGGGATCTGCTGGCCCATGCCCTGCCGGCCCATGTCCTGCTGCTCGTAGGGCTGCTGGATCTGCCCGCCGAACTCCTGCTGCCCGTACGGCTGTTGCATCTGCCGGCCGAACTCCTGCTGCCCGTACGACTGCTGCGGCTGGGTCCCGAACGGCTGCTGCTGGCCCATGCCCTGCTGCGGTCCGAACTGCTGCGGGGGAGCCGTGTTCGGGCCCTGCTGGCCCTGTTGCTGCGCCTGCGGGTGTCCCTGCCGCAGGTCCTGCTGTCCCTGCTGGCTCATCTGCGGGATGGTGCTCATGCGACTGCCACCTTCCGTCAAGGGTTGGTTGCGTTCCGTTCCGTCGGTCCCGGGGGCCGGGTCGTCAGCCGGTGACGACCAGGCCGACGATCTCGTCGTCCGAGAACCAGACGCGTACGTCGGGACGTCCACCGGCGAAGGCGGACTGCACCGCCTGCGTGATCTCGGGCGACGGGTGGGCGAGGTTGCGCCAGGCTCCGGAGACGTGGAGCCGGAGCCGCGGCGGGAGTTCGGGCGGGTACGGCAACAGCTCGGCCCAGTACCGCTCGGCCCGGCCGGAGCCGACCGCCTCCGGCAGCAGCCAGGTGACCGCCGCCCTGATGTCCGGCCGACTGCCGATCCGCTGGGACGCGGGCCGATCCGGCGCGTCCTGCTGCGGGGAGCCGGTGGCCCGCAGCACCGCGCGGGCACGCTCCGGGGACATCGGTGCCTGGCCGGCCGCCTTGAGCATGCCCTGCAGCGCGGCCAGGGCACCGACCACCACCGGGGAGGCGGAAGAGGTCCCGGAGAACGTGTCCGTGTACCAGGCGATCTCCTCGGCACCGCCCTGCAGGTCGCCGGGCCGGTCCCAGGAGCCGCCGGTCGTGGTGACCTCGCGCCCCCAGCCCTGGGTGTCCACGCGGGCGCCGTAGTTGGAGAACGCGAGCCGTGACCGGTCCGGGCCGTGGTCGCGGCCGTGGGTACCGGGCGGCGGTGCGCCGGCCCCGACGAGGATCGCCCCGGAGGACCGGTTGGAGGGGTTGAACGGGTTGCGCCACCACTCGGGGAACTCCGCGGGCCGCCGCTCGTACACGCCGTCGTCGAGTGATTCGGCGCCGTTGCCCGCGGCGGCCACCACGACGATGCCCCGGGCGGTCGCGTCCTGGACGGCGGCGAAGTTGTCCGGCCACCACTCCAGCGGGATGTAGCCCTCCTGGCTGTCCCGCTCCTCGAAGTCGAACCGGGGCCCGGGGGCGTGCAGTTCGATCAGGATGATGTCACCGGGGCTCAGCCGCTCCGCCGCCGCATGGATCGCCGCCGCCGTGCCGATGCCCTGGAAGGAGGCGGCGGCGGTCACGGCGTCCGGCGCGACACCGGTGATTCCGTGCTCGTCGCGGTCGCCGCCGATCACGCCGATCACAGCCGTACCGTGGTTGCGCCAGGCGAGGTCCGTGAGCGGCGTGCCGACGACCACGCCGGCGAGCTTGGACGCCAGGTCCTCGTGCCCGAGCTGCCAGGCGCCCTCCACGTCGATGACCGTGACGTTGTGGCCCGCGCCGCCCGGGCGCTGCCAGGCCCAGTACGCGTCGATGCCCTCCGGCGCCGGACGCAGGTAGCCCTGGCGACTGGTGAAGTCCGGGGTGACGGGCGCCCCCTCCTTGAGCCGCTGGCTGTCGTCGGCGCTCCGGCCGGTCCAGCTGGCCGCCGGTCCCGAGGCCGCGGAGGCCGGAACGGCGCCGGGCTTCACGTACGCCGTGTCGATCTCCGGGAGTGCTGCGATCCGGGAGCGCAGCTCCTGGGCGCGGCTCCGCACCCCGTGCACCCGGTAGAAGAGCGCGAGGTCGGGGCCGCTCCCGGTGCCCGTCGCGGTGGACTGCCGAAGGCGCTCCTCGCTGCCGAACAGTGGTTCCAGGGCGAGCTGTTCGTCGCTGAGGAACATGTTGAGGGCCGAGACGTCGGCGCCCGCCGCCGAGCGGACGCCCTCGGCCCCGGCGCGGAGCCTGGCCTCCGGACGTGCGACGACGATCAGCTCCTGCTCGGCTCCTCGGTAGGTGAATCCCGCTCCGTCGGGCCCCGGCCCGGACGTTCCCGGGCCCTGCGCCGGCTGTACCTGGTCGGTCATCGCGTACCGCTCCCTTCGATCCCTGGGGTGCCGGTCCCTGCGTGTGCTCCGCCGTGCCGTGGCGCTGTGCCTCGCGCTGCCGCCCCGATCAAGTCCCGTTGCCGGGCGGGGCCTTCGGGGCTCAACCTGGCACGCCCACGGCGCCCCGTCCACCCCGTCTTCGCCAACTTGGTTTGAAAACAAGTTGAATGGGGAAACCTGTGCAATCCGGCTGGAACCAGATGTCACGCCGTAATCAGGCCAAATGCTGGCGAGACGGATGTCATGTGCCGGGAGAGCAGCGGTCGTTGGCGACACGACTGAGGGGCGGGGCGCGTCGTGCGCGCCCCGCCCCTCAGTCGTGTCGGCCTGTCGCTCAGTCCTCGGAGGGGTCCGACGCGTCGGAGGATCCGGAGGTGTCGGAGGGGTCCGAGGTCTCCGGTGCGTCCGCCGCTCCCGACGGACTCGGGGAGTCCCCGGAGCCGGTCGCACGCCCCCGGGTGTCGGAGCGGCTCCCACCGGTCGCCTCGTCCGTCCCCCTGCGCGGCTCGGCGTCCGGCCCGCCGTCCTGTCCCGTGTCGGACTCGGGGCGCTGCGCCATCGGCGGCCTGCCTCGTCCGCCGGGCGTGCCGGGGGTGTCGCGGAGGTACGACTCGCCGCTCTCCGTCGCGTGGCCGCCGGGCCCGGCCGCCGGGCCGCCGCCGTCCCTGCGGCGCAGGTAGCGCTCGAACTCGCGCGCGATCGCCTCGCCGGACGCCTCGGGCAGCTCGGCGGTGTCGCGGGCCTCCTCCAGCGTCTGCACGTACTCGGCGACCTCGCTGTCCTCGGCGGCCAGCTGGTCGACCCCGAGCTGCCAGGCCCGTGCGTCCTCGGGCAGCTCACCCAGCGGGATCCGCAGGTCGATGAGGTCCTCCAGGCGGTTGAGGAGGGCCAGGGTCGCCTTCGGGTTGGGCGGCTGCGACACGTAGTGCGGTACGGCCGCCCACAGCGACACCGCCGGGACGCCCGCGTGGGTGCACGCCTCCTGGAGGATGCCGACGATGCCCGTGGGGCCCTCGTACTTGGTCTCCTCCAGGTCCATCGTGCGGGCCAGGTCGGCGTCCGAGGTGACGCCGCTGACCGGCACCGGACGGGTGTGCGGGGTGTCACCGAGCAGCGCGCCCATGATCACCACCAGCTCGACGCCCAGCTCGTGCGCGAAACCGAGCAGCTCGTTGCAGAACGAGCGCCAGCGCATCGACGGCTCGATGCCGCGGACCAGCACCAGGTCGCGGGGCTTCTCGCCGCCGACCCGGACCACCGACAGACGCGTCGTGGGCCAGGTGATCTTGCGGACGCCGCCGTCCAGCCAGACGGTGGGCCGGTTGACCTGGAAGTCGTAGTAGTCCTCGGCGTCCAGCGCCGCGAACACCTCGCCCTTCCATTCCTTGTCCAGGTGTGCGACCGCCGTGGAGGCGGCGTCGCCGGCGTCGTTCCAGCCCTCGAACGCGGCCACCATGACTGGGTCGATCAGCTCGGGAACCCCCTCCAGCTCGATCACCCAGCGCCTCCTTCCGATGTGCCCTCGCGTACGCACCAACCTTACGGCGTGCCGAGGGGCCCGCTGCAGCCCCCTCGCACGGGGGAGTGAACGGATCACTGCCCCGTCCGGGGCCCGGGAACACGCCGGACCGTGTCCCGGACGACCCGTCAGTCATCCGAGCTGTACACGGTCAACTCGCCCGAGCGGCCGGAACATTGCCCTCTGGCCGGTGCAAACGTCGGATGACGGTGAGAGGTCCGATGTCCGCGCGGCGGTCCGGGCACGCTTGGCGGGACGCGGGGCACGCATGACCGTGCCGTGCCTACAGCGTGGACCTGAGCCACTGCTCCACGCTGGCGATGTGCACGGTCGCCCAGGACCGGGCCGCCTCCGCGTCCCGGTCGCGCAGGGAGGCCAGGATGGCCCGGTGTTCGTGCAGGGTGCGGCTGACCGCGTCCTCCTGGGTGAGCCCCCGCCAGACCCGGGCCCGGGTGGTGGGCCCGGACAGGCCGTCGAGGAGCGAGCAGAGCACCGAGTTGCCCGCCGACCGGACGATGCCCCGATGGAAGTCCAGGTCGGCGGCGACGAGTTCCTCCACGGACGGCTCCGGGCCCAGCTTGTCCAACTGGTCCGCGAGCGCGCCCAGTTCCTGTTCGCCGATGCGGGTGGCCGCCATCGCCGTGGCCGCGGGCTCCAGGATGCGGCGCACCGCGAGGAACTCCAGGACCGTGTCGTCGCGGTGGAAGTCGACGACGAAGCTCAGCGCCTCCAGCAGGAGTTGCGGGTCCAGGCTCGTGACGTACGTGCCGTCGCCCTGGCGCACGTCCAGGATGCGGATGAGGGACAGGGCCCGGACGGCCTCCCGCAAGGAGTTGCGGGACAGCCCCAGGTCGGCCGCCAGCTCGCTCTCCTTGGGGAGCCGGTCGCCGGGACGCAGCGCGCCGGAGACGATCATTTCCTTGATCTTCTCGATCGCCTCGTCGGTGACTGCCATGGCGGGGCCTCCTGGTGGCTCAGGATGTCCCCTCAGACATCCGATGTCTCAGGGCCCATTATGCGGGGTGCGCCGGCCCGCCCGGAGAGCGTCCGGAGACGGTGGGGCGCCATCGCCCGAGGACAGGGATCTGTGAGCCGTGAGCCGTGAGCCCTGAGCCGTGAGCCGCGGGCCGCGGGCCCGACGGGAAGGACCCGGGCACGGGTGAGGGGCGGCACCCCCCGTGGGAGCCGCCCCTCACACCCGCCGCCGGCGCCTACTTCCGGTCGAGCAGGTCCTGCACGCGACCCCGGATGTCGTCCGTGGCCAGGCCGCGGACGGTGAGTGTCGTACGGCGGCGCAGCACGTCGTCCGCCGTCTCGGCCCACTCGTTGTCGCGGGCGTAGACGACCTGCGCCCAGATCTCCGGGGCGTCCGGGTGGACGCGCTCGGCGAGTTCCGGGTTCTCGTTCGCCAGGCGGGCGATGTCGAAGGCCAGCGAGCCGTAGTGGGTCGACAGGTGCCGGGCGGTGTCGGCGCCCATGCGGGGGCCGGGCGCCGGACCGTCCACCAGGAGGCGGTGCGCGACGGCGCGCGGGTTGGCGACGCCGGGCAGCGGCATCTTCTTCGGCAGCTCGGAGATCGGCTCGAAGTCCTCACCCAGCGGGTGCCCGGGCAGCGACTCCAGCTTCTTCATGACCGTACGGCCGATGTGCCGGAAGGTGGTCCACTTGCCGCCCGCGACGGACAGCATGCCGCCGCGGCCCTCCGTGACCACCGTCTCCCGCTTGGCCTTGGAGGTGTCACCGGGACCACCCGGCAGCACCCGCAGACCGGCGAAGGAGTACGTGATCAGGTCCCGGTCGAGCTGCTGGTCGCGGATGGAGAACGCGGCCTCGTCGAGGATCTGGGTTATGTCCTTGTCGTTGACCGCGACCTCGCCCGGGTCCCCCTCGTACTCCTCGTCGGTGGTGCCGAGCAGGAGCATGTCCTCCCAGGGGAGGGCGAAGGTGATGCGGTACTTGTCGATCGGGGTCGCGAGGGCGGCCTTCCACGGAGCGGTCCGCTTCAGGACCAGGTGCGCGCCCTTGGACAGCCGGATCGACGGGGCCGCGTTCGGGTCCTCCAGCTTGCGCAGGTGGTCGACCCACGGCCCGGTCGCGTTCAGCACCAGACGGGCGTCCACGCCGAACTCGTCACCGGACAGCCGGTCCCGCAGCTCGGCGCCGGTGACCCGGCCCCGGGTGAAGCGCAGTCCGGTGACCTCGGCGTGGTTGAGGACCGCGGCGCCGGACTCGACGGCCGCGCGGACCGTCATGAGCGCCATGCGCGAGTCGTTCATCTGGTCGTCGCCGTAGACGGCGACGGCCTTGAGGTTGTCGGTGCGCAGCTCGGGCACGTCCTGCGCGGCCTTGGCCGGGCTGAGCAGGTGGCCCACGCCGTCGCCGAACGCCGACAGGGCGGAGTAGGCGAAGACGCCCGCTCCGAGCTTCGCCGCGCCGTGCGGCCCGCCCTTGTACACGGGGAGGTAGAACGTGAGCGGATTCGCCAGGTGGGGAGCCACCTGACGGGAGACCGCACGGCGCTCGAAGTGGTTCTCCGCCACCAGCTTCACCGCGCCGGTCTGCAGATAACGCAGACCGCCGTGCAGAAGCTTGGAGGAGGCGGAGGAGGTGGCGCCGGCGAAGTCACCGGCGTCGACCAGAGCCACCCGCAACCCGGACTGCGCGGCGTGCCAGGCGGTCGAGATGCCCAGGATGCCACCACCGATCACGAGAAGGTCGTACGTCGCCTTGGAAAGCTGCTCCCGGGTCTCGGCACGGCTCGGATTGGAGCCGGAGGCCGGGTGCGTACCGAGGGCAGGCACGGACTGCAGGGTGGACTGGCTGGTCATTGCGGGTTCTTACTCCTCGTCAGTTCTCGTCTTCGATCCAGCCCATGGTCCGTTCGACGGCCTTGAGCCAGCTCTTGTACTCACGGTCGCGGACGTCCGCGGCCATGTTCGGGGTCCATTCCGCGGCCCGGCGCCAGTTGGCGCGCAGGTCCTCGGTGTTGGTCCAGAAGCCGACGGCCAGACCGGCGGCGTAGGCGGCGCCGAGGCAGGTGGTCTCGGCGACCATCGGACGCACCACGGGGGCGTCCAGGACGTCGGCCAGGGTCTGCATCAGCAGGTTGTTGGAGGTCATGCCGCCGTCGACCTTGAGCGCCGTGAGTTCGACGCCGGAGTCCTTGGTCATGGCGTCGCTGATCTCACGGGTCTGCCAGGCCGTGGCCTCCAGGACGGCGCGCGCGATGTGCGCCTTGGTGACGTACCGGGTGAGTCCGGCGATCACACCGCGGGCGTCGGGACGCCAGTACGGGGCGAACAGACCGGAGAAGGCCGGCACGAAGTAGGCGCCGCCGTTGTCCTCGACCGAGGACGCGAGCGTCTCGATCTCGGCGGCGGACTTGATCAGGCCCATCTGGTCGCGCATCCACTGCACCAGCGACCCGGTGACGGCGATGGAGCCTTCGAGCGCATAGACCGGCTGCTGGTCGCCGATCCGGTAGCCGACCGTGGTCAGCAGGCCCGAGTACGAGTTGATGATCTTGTCGCCGGTGTTCATCAGCATGAACGTGCCGGTGCCGTAGGTGGACTTGGCCTCACCCTCGGCGAAACAGGTCTGGCCGAACAGCGCCGCCTGCTGATCGCCGAGCGCGGAGGCGACCGGGATGCCGCCGAGCAGCTCGCCGAGCGGGCCTCCGGTGACCTCGCCGTACACCTCGGCGGAGGAACGGATCTCGGGCAGCATGGTCATGGGGACACCGATCGACTCGGCGATCTGCTCGTCCCAGGCCAGCGTGTGCAGGTTCATCAGCATGGTGCGCGACGCGTTGGTCACGTCGGTGACGTGCTTGCCGCCGTTCACGCCGCCGGTCAGGTTCCAGATGACCCAGCTGTCCATGGTGCCGAAGAGGATGTCCCCGGCCTCGGCGCGCTCGCGCAGGCCCTCGACGTTGTCCAGCAGCCAGCGGGCCTTGGGGCCGGCGAAGTACGAGGCGAGGGGCAGCCCGGTCTGGCGGCGGAAGCGGTCCTGGCCGACGTTGCGGCCCAGTTCGCGGCACAGCGCGTCGGTGCGGGTGTCCTGCCAGACGAGGGCGTTGTGGACCGGCTCACCGGTGTTCTTGTCCCAGAGCAGCGTGGTCTCGCGCTGGTTGGTGATGCCGATGGCCTTGATGTCGTCGCGGGTGATGCCGGCCTTGGAGATGGCTCCGGCGACGACCTCCTGGACGTTGGTCCAGATCTCGGTGGCGTCGTGCTCGACCCAGCCCGGCTTCGGGAAGATCTGCTCGTGCTCCTTCTGGTCGACGGAGACGATGCGTCCGTCGCGGTCGAAGACGATGCAGCGCGAGGAGGTGGTGCCCTGGTCGATCGCTGCGATGAAGGGCCCGGCGGTGTGGGCGTCGGTCACGGTGTGCTCCGTAGCTCTCGGGTGTCGTTCTCAGGCGTGATGGCGAGTGACGGCCGTCGTGTCACTTGAAGGCGATGTTGTACAGGCCGCCGGCTATGGCACCGCCGATGAGCGGGCCGACCACCGGTATCCAGGCGTAGCTCCAGTCCGAGCCGCCCTTGTTGGGCAGCGGCAGCAGGGCGTGGACGATGCGCGGACCCAGGTCGCGGACCGGGTTGATGGCGTAGCCGGTCGGTCCGCCGAGCGAGAGACCGATACCCACGACGACCAGCGCGGTCACCATGGCGCCGAGGACGCCGAGTCCGTTGCCGTTGTCGTTCAGGCCCTGGGTGAGGATCGCGAGGACGAGGACGACGGTGGCGATGATCTCCGTCGCGAGGTTCTGCACCGCGTTGCGGATCTCGGGGCCGGTGGAGAAGACCCCGAGCACCGGGCCGGCCTTCGGCGCGGTCTTCTGGTCGACCAGGCCTTCCTCGGCCGGCTGTTCGGCGAGGATCTCCGGGTCGGTGAGATGCGCCTGGAACTGTCCGTAGTACGTGATCCAGACCAGGACGGCGCCGATCATCGCGCCGAGGAGCTGGGAACCGAGGTAGAGCGGGACATCGCTCCACTTGGTGCCGCCCTCGATCGCGAGACCGATGGTCACCGCCGGGTTCAGGTGGGCGCCGGAGACTCCGCCCGCGAGATACGCGCCGGTCAGGACCGCGAAGCCCCAGCCGAACGTGATCGCGAGCCAGCCGGCGTTCTGCGCCTTCGAGCGCTTGAGAGTGACGGCGGCGCACACGCCGCCGCCGAGCAGTACGAGTACGGCGGTACCTATGGTCTCGCCGATGAAGATGTCGGAGCTGGACACCCGCGACTCCTTTGTCCTTCGTCCAGGGGAAGCCGAACCCCGGGTCCCACCGGTGGTTCGTGCTCTCGGGAAGTGAGAGCGGTGTCGGCCCTGGCATTGCCACACTCTAACTCTTATTGCCGGTAACTGTTCGACAATGCCGACCGATGGACGGGAGTCTTGCTCTCGCGTTACCAGCTCGTCAAGAGTCCTGTTATCGAAAACACGATCGTTATTGATTGCTGTGTGCTATCGATGCGCGGTCGGCCGTCCTCGCGCCGGCGAGCGCCCGGCCCGGGGCACGGCGAAGGCCGGGAAGCATTCCGCTTCCCGGCCTCGTCCCGTACGAACCTCCCGCGGCGCCCCGCGCCTCAGAACCGCCCGGCGCCCAGGTCCCGCGACACCGCGCGGGCGCAGTCCCGGACCGCGGCGATCAGGTCCGGGCGCAGCTCCCCGTCCTGGCAGACCCGCTCCACGGCCCCGGTGATGCCCACCGCGCCGACCGGCATCCGCCGCCGGTTGTGGATCGGGGCGGCGACGGAGGCCACGCCCGTCCAGGTCTCCTCGACGTCCGCGGCGTACCCGCGCGCGCGGGTGATGTCGAGGACCCCCTCGAACTGGTCCAGCGCGCTGACCGTCCGCGGGGTGAACGCGGTGCGCTCGACCTCCAGGACCTCGCTGTGCGCGACCGGGTCGTACGCCGAGAGCACCTTGCCGAGGGCGGTCGAGTGCAGCGGCTGCATCGCCCCCACCTCCAGGACCTGGCGGCTGTCGTCGGGCCGGAAGACGTGGTGCACGATCAGGACGCCCTGCTGGTGCAGCACGCCCAGATAGACGCTCTCGCCGCTGGAACGGGCCAGGTCGTCGGTCCACACCAGGGCGCGCGCCCGCAGTTCGTGCACGTCGAGATAGGTGGTGCCGAGGCGCAGCAGTTCGGCGCCCAGCTGGTAGCGCCCGGAGGCCGGGTCCTGCTCCACGAACCCCTCCTGCTGGAGGGTGCGCAGGATGCCGTGGGCCGTACCCTTGGCCAGGCCCAGCGAGGAGGCGATGTCCGACAGGCCGAGCTGGCGCTCGCCGCCCGCGAGCAGCCGCAGCATCGCCGCCGCCCGTTCGAGCGACTGGATGTTCCGTGCCATCGCCGTGCTGCCTCCGTCCCCTTCGACCGTCGGCATGCGCCTGACCGCCACCGTTCGGCAATGTCGAACACTACCGGTCGTAGCCGGGCTCTCGCCAATGGGTGGTCGCCACATGTTTCGCCTTCTCCACACCTTCGTCACCCGCGCCACGCCCGTCCGTCCAATGGACGCCCACGACCGTTCTCCGGTGCTCCGGGCTACGCTGACGGCGTGCGCCTTCCACGAGAAGCGCAAAGCCGACAGCCGTCGCACTCCAGGGAGCACCTTCATGGCCTCGTTGCCGACCCCGTCCCTTTCGTCCGGTCCCGAGGAGGGCCGCAGGCGAACCGACGCACTCCGAGAGGCGCTCGCCACCCGTGTGGTGGTGGCCGACGGTGCCATGGGCACGATGCTCCAGGCACAGGACCCGACGCTCGACGACTTCGAGAACCTCGAAGGCTGCAACGAGATCCTGAACGTCACCCGTCCGGACATCGTCCGCTCCGTCCACGAGGCGTACTTCGAGGTCGGTGTCGACTGCGTCGAGACGAACACCTTCGGCGCGAACCACTCGGCGCTGGCCGAGTACGACATCCCGGACCGCGTCCACGAACTGTCCGAGGCCGGCGCCCGGCTCGCCCGCGAGGTCGCCGACGAGTTCGGCGCCCGTGACGGCCGCCAGCGCTGGGTCCTCGGTTCCATCGGCCCCGGCACCAAGCTGCCGACCCTCGGCCACGTCGCGTACGGCACCCTGCGTGACGGCTTCCAGGCCAACGTGGAGGGACTGCTCGCCGGCGGCGCCGACGCCCTGATCGTCGAGACCACCCAGGACCTGCTCCAGACGAAGTCCTCGATCCTCGGCGCGCACCGCGCGATGGAGGCGACCGGCGTCCAGGTGCCGCTCCTGGTCTCGATGGCCTTCGAGACGACCGGCACCATGCTGCTGGGCTCCGAGATCGGCGCCGCGCTGACCGCGCTGGAGCCGCTCGGCATCGACATGATCGGCCTCAACTGCTCGACCGGCCCCGCCGAGATGAGCGAGCACCTGCGCTACCTCACCCGGCACTCCCGCATCCCGCTGCTCTGCATGCCGAACGCCGGCCTGCCCGTCCTGACGAAGGACGGCGCCCACTTCCCGCTCGACGCGAAGGGCCTGGCGGACGCCCAGGAGAACTTCGTACGCGACTACGGCCTGTCCCTGGTCGGCGGCTGCTGCGGTACGACGCCGGAGCATCTGCGGCAGTTGGTGGAGCGCGTCAACGGAGTGGCGCCCGGCGAGCGCAGCCCGCGCCCCGAGCCCGGTGCCGCCTCGCTCTACCAGACCGTCCCGTTCCGCCAGGACACCGCCTACATGGCGATCGGCGAGCGCACCAACGCCAACGGCTCGAAGAAGTTCCGCGACGCCATGCTGGAAGGCCGCTGGGACGACTGCGTGGAGATGGCCCGCGACCAGATCCGCGAGGGCGCGCACATGCTCGACCTGTGCGTCGACTACGTCGGCCGCGACGGCGTCACCGACATGGACGAACTGGCGGGACGCTTCGCCACCGCCTCGACGCTGCCGATCGTCCTCGACTCCACCGAGGTCCCGGTGATCCGCGCGGGCCTGGAGCGGCTCGGTGGCCGCGCGGTCATCAACTCGGTCAACTACGAGGACGGCGACGGCCCCGAGTCCCGGTTCGCGAAGGTCACGCAGCTCGCCCGGGAGCACGGCGCCGCGCTGATCGCGCTGACCATCGACGAGGAGGGCCAGGCCCGCACCGTCGAGACCAAGGTCGCCATCGCCGAACGGCTCATCGAGGACCTGACGGGCAACTGGGGCATCCACGAGTCCGACATCCTCATCGACACCCTCACCTTCACGATCTGCACCGGCCAGGAGGAGTCCCGCAAGGACGGCATCGCGACGATCGAGGCGATCCGCGAGCTGAAGCGCCGCCGCCCGGACGTCCAGACCACGCTCGGCCTGTCCAACATCTCCTTCGGCCTCAACCCGGCCGCCCGCATCCTGCTCAACTCGGTGTTCCTGGACGAGTGCGTCAAGGCCGGCCTCGACTCGGCGATCGTGCACGCCTCCAAGATCCTTCCGATCGCCCGGTTCAGCGAGGAGGAGGTGACCACCGCCCTCGACCTGATCCACGACCGCCGCGCCGAGGGCTACGACCCGCTGCAGAAGCTGATGGCGTTGTTCGAGGGCGCCACCACCAAGTCCCTCAAGGCGGGCAAGGCCGAGGAACTGGCCGCGCTGCCCCTGGACGAGCGCCTCAAGCGACGGATCATCGACGGCGAGAAGAACGGCCTGGAGGCAGACCTGGAAACGGCGCTCCAGGACCGCCCCGCCCTCGACATCGTCAACGCGACCCTCCTGGACGGCATGAAGGTCGTCGGCGAGCTGTTCGGTTCCGGCCAGATGCAGCTGCCGTTCGTGCTCCAGTCCGCCGAGGTCATGAAGACGGCCGTGGCCTTCCTCGAACCGCACATGGAGAAGTCGGACGCGGAGGGCAAGGGCACCATCGTCCTCGCGACCGTGCGCGGCGACGTCCACGACATCGGCAAGAACCTGGTCGACATCATCCTGTCGAACAACGGCTACAACGTCGTCAACCTCGGCATCAAGCAGCCGGTCTCCGCGATCCTGGACGCCGCCCAGGAGCACCGGGCCGACGTCATCGGCATGTCCGGGCTCCTGGTCAAGTCCACGGTGATCATGAAGGAGAACCTGGAGGAGCTGAACCAGCGCGGTCTGTCCGCCGACTACCCGGTGATCCTCGGCGGCGCCGCCCTGACCCGGGCCTACGTCGAACAGGACCTCTACGAGATCTACCAGGGCGAGGTCCGCTACGCGCGGGACGCCTTCGAGGGCCTGCGCCTGATGGACGCGCTGATCGGCGTCAAGCGCGGTGTGCCCGGCGCGGTGCTGCCCGAGCTGAAGCAGCGCCGGGTGCGGGCCGCGGCGGACACGGTGGTCGAGGAACGTCCCGAAGAGGGCCACGTCCGCTCCGACGTCTCCACCGACAACCCCGTACCGACCCCGCCCTTCGCGGGCACCCGCGTCATCAAGGGCATCCAGCTCAAGGAGTACGCCTCCTGGCTGGACGAGGGCGCCCTGTTCAAGGGGCAGTGGGGCCTCAAGCAGGCGCGTGCCGGGGACGGCCCGACGTACGAGGAACTGGTCGAGACCGAGGGCCGGCCGCGGCTGCGCGGACTGCTGGACCGGCTCCAGACCGACAACCTGCTGGAAGCGGCCGTCGTCTACGGCTACTTCCCGTGCGTGTCCAAGGACGACGACCTGATCATCCTGGACGAGCGGGGCAACGAGCGGACCCGCTTCAGCTTCCCGCGCCAGCGCCGCGGCCGCCGGCTGTGCCTGGCCGACTTCTTCCGCCCGGAGGAGTCGGGGGAGACCGACGTCGTCGGCTTCCAGGTCGTCACGGTCGGCTCCCGCATCGGCGAGGAGACCGCCAAGCTCTTCGAGGCCAACGCCTACCGCGACTACCTCGAACTGCACGGACTGTCCGTGCAGCTGGCCGAGGCGCTCGCCGAGTACTGGCACGCGCGCGTGCGCTCCGAACTGGGCTTCGCGGGGGAGGACCCGGGCGAGATCGAGGACATGTTCGCCCTGAAGTACCGCGGCGCGCGCTTCTCGCTCGGCTACGGGGCCTGCCCCAACCTGGAGGACCGCGCCAAGATCGCGGACCTGCTGCAGCCCGAGCGGATCGGCGTCCACCTCTCCGAGGAGTTCCAGCTCCACCCCGAGCAGTCCACCGACGCGATCGTGATCCACCACCCGGAGGCGAAGTACTTCAACGCACGGTGAGCGCCCCGACGCGCTGCGACGCGAGTCGCCGGGCACACTGATCGGATAAGTCGTACACTGGTCGGTCCACCGCAGGCCGGTTGTCCCTTGCACGAAAAAGGGGCGACCGGCCTGATCGTCCCTCAAGGAGGTGCGCCAGGATGACCAGTACGGTCCCCGCGCTCGGAACCCGTACGGCCGAAGGCTCCGCCCTGCAGGCCGTTCTCCTCGACATGGACGGAACCCTGGTCGACACCGAGGGATTCTGGTGGGACGTGGAGGTCGAGGTCTTCAAGGCCCTCGGACACGTCCTGGACGAGTCCTGGCGCCATGTCGTGGTCGGCGGCCCCATGACCCGCAGCGCTGGCTTCCTCATCGAGGCCACCGGTGCCGACATCACCCTCGCCGAGCTGTCCGTGCTGCTCAACGACGGTTTCGAGACGCTGATCGGCCGCTCGCTGCCGATGATGCCCGGCGCGACCAGACTCCTCGCCGAACTGGCCGCCCACGAGATCCCCACGGCCCTGGTCTCCGCCTCGCACCGGCGGATCATCGACCGCGTCCTCGGCTCGATCGGCGCCCACTTCTTCACCCTGACCGTGGCGGGCGACGAGGTGGAAAGGACCAAGCCGTTCCCCGACCCCTATCTGCTCGCCGCCGCCCGGCTCGGCGCGGAACCGGGTCGCTGTGCCGTCATCGAGGACACCGCGACCGGTGTCGCCGCGGCCGAGGCCGCCGGCTGCCACGTGGTCGCCGTCCCCTCCGTCGCCCCCATCGAGCCCGCGTGGCGGCGCACGGTGGTCACGTCCCTGGAAGAAGTCGATCTGCCCTTTCTGCACGGGCTGATGACGGAAAAGAACTGACCCTTCACCGAGAGTGCGTCATCGGATCACTCAGTGTGCGGTGCCGAATACCGGAAATGACCTGACGGTTTCCCTGTGGTAACCGCGGGCGAGGGCTCCCCGGAATACGCAATCGGGCGGATGGCTGAATTCCGGTACTCTCCAACCGAGTTGACACTGTGACGTTCGTCACTGAACGGGGGGTCGACAGGGGGACCGACTTGTGTGTTGACCCCCCATTCGTGCGGGCCCGGCGCACCCTTGTGTCCCGATTGATGGAACGCTGCACGAATCCTTCCCGTGTCGGGTTATCGGTGCGTCCGCGCCCGGTTTCGCAGCGTGAGCGCACCGCAACTCCGGTGACTGCGGGCCGTCCTGGCGGTGCGGACTAATGTCATCGCGAGAACGTCGCCGTAACCCCGTGACCCGCCGCACCACCCCTGCATGCCGGCTCGCGGAAACTACAGCTCTGGAGAAACTCGAGCATGAACCGCAAGACTTTGGTGCTGCCGGCCGTGGTCGGTCTGCTCGCCCCGGTGCTCGCTGCGTGTGGTGGGTCCGACAGCGGGAGCAGCAGTGGCGATGCCATCGTTGTCGGCACCACGGACCGGTTCACCGCGTCGAAGGACGCCCCGGCTCCGTTCGACCCGGCGTACGCCTACGACGTCGGCACGTGGAACGTGCTGCGGCAGACCGTGCAGACGCTGATGATCCAGCCGCGCGGCGACGGCGAGCCCGAGCCCGAGGCCGCGGAGAAGTGCGGGTTCAGCGACAGCGGCAACGAGCGTTACTCGTGCACGCTGCGCGAGGGTCTGAAGTTCTCCAACGGTGACGCGGTCACCGCCAAGGACGTCAAGTTCTCCATCGACCGTGCGCGCGCCATCAAGGCCGACAGTGGTGTGTTCGCCCTGCTGTCCACCATCGACACGGTCGAGACGCAGGGCGACCGTCAGGTGATCTTCCACCTCAAGAGCGCGGACGCGACCTTCCCGTTCAAGCTGTCGACCCCCGTCGCCGGCATCGTGAACCCGAAGGACTACGAGAAGGGCAAGCTGCGCGACGGCTTCTCCGTCGACGGCTCCGGTCCCTACACCCTGGAGTCCGAGGTCAAGGACGACGCGGTCGTCAAGGCCGTCTTCAGCAAGAACCCGAACTACAAGGGTCAGCTGAAGGTGAAGAACTCCAAGGTCGAGATGCGCTCGTTCGCGGACGCCGACGCGATGGGAACCGCTCTCGAAAAGGGCGACATCGACCTGATGACCCGTTCGATGACGCCCACGCAGATCACCAAGCTGTCCAACGCCGCGGGCGGCAATGTCAACCTGAACGAGATGCCCGGTCTCGAGATCCGCTACCTGGCCTTCAACACCAACGCCCCGTCGGTGAAGGACAAGGCCGTCCGCCAGGCCATGGCGCAGGTCATCGACCGCGGTGAGCTCGTCGCCAAGGTCTACGGAACGCAGGCCGAGCCGCTCTACTCGATGGTCCCCGCGACCATCACCGGCCACTCCAACGCCTTCTTCAACAAGTACGGCGACCCGAGTGTCAGCCGCGCCAGGACCGCGCTGAACAAGGCCGGCATCACCTCGCCGGTCAAGGTCACCCTGCACTACACGACCGACCACTACGGCTCGATCACCAAGCAGGAGTTCGAGATCCTGAAGAAGCAGCTCAACGCGAGCGGCCTCTTCGACGTCAGCATCCAGGGCACCACCTGGGACAAGTTCGTCCCGGCCGAGCGCGCCAACGACTACGACGTGTGGGGCATGGGCTGGTTCCCCGACTTCCCCGACGCCGACAACTACCTGGCGCCGTTCCTCGACAAGGACAACTTCCTCAAGTCGCCCTACTCGAACAGCGACATCATCAACAACCTGATCCCGGAGTCCCGCCGCGAGGCCGACCGCCTCACCGCGTCGAAGAGCCTCACGCAGATCCAGGACATCGTCGCCGACGACGTGCCGCTGATCCCGCTCTGGCAGGGCAAGCAGTACATCGCCGCGCGCGACGACATCACGGGCTCGGAGTGGGCCCTCAACTCCTCCTCCACGCTTCAGCTGTGGGAGCTCGGCCGCGGTGTGAGCGGCTGACCGACCGATCCGACCCGGGGCCCTTCGCGGGCCCCGGGTGCACCAGTTCCAACGACAAGGCACTTGCACGTGAACATGCGCAACCAGTGGCCAGTCCTGCCGATCGTGGCGGGGCTGGCCTCCGGCCTGTTGACCGGATGCGGCTCGGACACGGGCGATTCCGGGAGCGACGGCTCCTCCGTGGTGATGGGGATGTCCGACGACGTCCTCGCCACCGACCCCGCCTCCGGCTACGACCCAGGATCGTGGCTGCTGTTCAACAACGTCTTCCAGTCGCTGTTGAGCTTCCCCAAGGGCGGTACCGAGCCCGAGCCCGAAGCGGCCGAGGAGTGCGCGTTCACGGACACCGGGACCAAGGTGTACAAGTGCACGCTCCAGGACGGTCTGAAGTTCAGCAACGGTGACCCGCTCACCTCGGCCGACGTGAAGTACTCCTTCGACCGCACGATGAAGATCGACGACTCCGCCGGTCCGGCCATCATGTTCCCGATGCTCGACTCGGTCGCGGCGCCCGACGCCAAGACCGTCGTCTTCCGCCTCAAGTACGCCGACGCCACCTTCCCGAGCAAGATCGCCTCCGGCGCCGGCTCGATCGTGGACCACCGGGAGTACGCCACCAACGGCCTCCGCAAGGACCACAAGGCGGTCGGCTCCGGCCCGTACCAGCTCGACTCGTTCGGCGACGACCGGGCGGTCTTCTCGGTCAACCCGCACTACAAGGGCACCGCGGAGGTCCAGAACTCCGGCGTCACGCTGAGGTTCTTCCACGGCGACCAGAAGGCCCTGAAGGACGCCGTCCTGAAGAAGCAGGTCGACGTCGCCTACCGAGGCCTCGCCGCCGACGACATCGCCGAGATCGAGAACGACTCCGCGAACAGTGGCATCAACGTCGTCGAGGGCAACAGCGCCGAGGTCCAGCACCTGGTCTTCAACATGAACGACCCGGTCGCCGGCAGGCTCGGTGTGCGCAAGGCCATCGCCTACCTCCTGGATCGCGACGCCCTCGTCGACGACGTCTACGAGGACACGGCCACCCCGCTGTACTCGATCATCCCGACCGGCATCACCGGCCACAGCACGTCCTTCTTCGATACCTACGGCGCCCGTCCCTCGCCGTCCAAGGCCGAGGCCGCCCTGCGCGACGAGGGCATCACCGGCAAGGTGAAGATCACCCTCTGGTCGACCCCCTCGCGCTACGGTCCCTCCACGGACCAGGAGTTCAAGGCGATCGCCAAGCAGCTCAACACCAGCGGACTGTTCGACGCGACCGTGAAGTCCGTCGCCTACGACCAGTACGAGAAGGACATCGCCCGCGGCAAGTACGGCGTGTACGTGAAGGGCTGGGTGCCCGACTACCCGGACCCGGACAACTTCACGGCCCCGTTCTTCGGCAAGGGCAACGTGCTGGGCAACAACTTCACCAACAGCACGATCACCGGCAGCCTCATCCCGAAGACGGCCGCCGAGAGCGACCGCTCCTCGACCGACGGCTCCTACGGCAAGCTCCAGGACCTGGTCGCCGAGGACCTGCCGATCATCCCGATCTGGCAGGCCAAGCAGTACGCCGTGGCGGGCGACGACATCTACGGCCTCGAGTACTGCCTCGACGCCTCGACCGTGTTCCGCTTCTGGGAGATCAAGAAGGGCTGACCTCGGTCCGACGCCGTACGCGAAGGGCGCCCGTTCCCTGTGGAACGGGCGCCCTTCGTGCTGTCCGAGCCCTCGCGTCCGCGGCCGTGCCGGCATGCGGTGCGAGCGGTCGAGCGGGAGAGGTCACTGCGCCCCGGGGCGCACCAGGCCGCTCTCGTACGCGTACACCGCGGCCTGCACCCGGTCGCGCAGCCCCAGCTTCGTCAGGACGTGCCCCACATGCGTCTTGACCGTGGTCTCGCTGACGAAGAGGTCGGCCGCGATCTCCGCGTTCGACAGGCCGCGCGCGACCAGCTTCAGCACCTCGACCTCACGGTCCGTCAGCGTGTGCAGGGTGTCCGGCACCGGCTCCTCGCCGGACGGCAGATGCCCCGCGTACTTGTCGAGCAGCCGGCGGGTGATGCTCGGCGCGAGCATCGCCTCGCCGCCCGCCACCACCCGGATCGCCTGCACCAGTTCGTTGGCCGGCGCGTCCTTGAGGAGGAAGCCGCTGGCGCCCGCGCGCAGCGCCTCCACCACGTACTCGTCGAGGTCGAAGGTCGTCAGGACGAGCACCTTCGCCGGACCGTCCCGGCCGGGGCCGGTGATCTGCCGGGTCGCCTCGACACCGTCCATCCGCGGCATGCGGATGTCCATGAGAACCACATCGGGTTGCAGCGCACGCACCTGATCGAGTGCCTGGAGACCGTCACCGGCCTCGCCGACGACCGCGAGATCCGGCTCCGCCTCCAGAATCATCCGGAAGCCGGTGCGCAGCAGCGGCTGGTCGTCGACCAGTAGGACGCGGATGGCCACGTAAGTCTCCTTCGCTAGTCCGGCCCCATTCTGCCCTGCTCGACGGGACTCGACTCGGGCGCCCTGACCGCGAGCGGATACGGCGGGGGAGTACCGCCGAATTCCGGGCACACCGCCTGGTGGTCGCACCAGCCGCAGAGCTTGGTGGGGCGCGGCCGCCACTCGCCCGTCTCCGTCGCCAGCCGGATCGCCTCCCACAGCGCGAGCAGCTTGCGCTCCACCCGCTCCAGGTCGGCGATCACCGGGTCGTACGTCACCACGTCACCGCTGCCCAGATACACGAGCTGAAGACGGCGCGGGACCACCTGCTTCAGCCGCCACACCACCAGCGCGTAGAACTTCATCTGGAACAGGGCGCCCTCGGCGTACTCCGGACGGGGCGCCTTTCCCGTCTTGTAGTCGACGATCCGGACCTCGCCCGTCGGCGCGACGTCGACCCGGTCGATGATGCCGCGCAGGGTGAGGCCGGAATCGAGCCGCGCCTCGACGAACAGCTCCCGCTCGGCCGGCTCCAGCCGGGACGGGTCCTCCAGCGTGAACCACCGCTCCACGAGCTGCTCGGCCTCGGTGAGCCAGCGCGCGAGCCGCTCGCCCTCCGGGTCGTCGGCGAACAGCTCCACGACCTCCGGGCGCGTCTCGCGCAGCCGGTCCCACTGGCCGGGGATCAGCGACTTGGCACGGGGCGCGGTCCGGTCCGCGGCCGGCGCGTCGAACAGCCGCTCCAGCACCGCGTGCACCAGGGTGCCTCTGGTCGCCGCCGCGCTCGGCTTCTCGGGCAGCTTGTCGATCACCCGGAAGCGGTACAGCAGCGGACACTGCATGAAGTCACTGGCACGCGAGGGCGACAGCGAGGCGGGCGCGCGGGCGACCGCCGGGGCCGGTCCGTCGGCGACGGGCACGACGGCCTCGCCGGCCGCGGCCACTTCTTCGGGCGCGGCGCCCTCGGTGCTCGTTTCCATGACGACAGACCTTACGGCCCGCCACTGACACCTGGTGATGCCGTTCGGATCGGTACGTCCCGTATGCGAGGGCCGCTCCTCCCGCCGGGCACCCTGCCGAACGCCGTGACCCGGTACCGAACGGCCCCGAAGACACCGCCCGCCCGGCCCCGACGGGGGCGACGGCACGGAAAACAGAGGGGGTGCCGGGGCGGAACGCGCCGCGACGGCCGCATACCATCGACCACAGACCCTCCTGCTCCGCATGATCGGGGCGGGGAGACGCTTCGAACGAGGGGACATCGTGGACGAGAGCGGCGGGAGCGGGCAGCCGCGGTCCGGCACCGGCGAGGCCGAGGGCCCCGAGAGGCCCGGAGTCCCCTCCGGCCCGGCCGCCGACGCCCGGCGCCCCGGACCGGCCGGACCCGAGACCTCCACCGGGCCGGCGCCCGCGGCCCCCGAACACGACGGCAGGACCGAGCCGGCCGACAGCGGCACGGCACCGGCCCGCCCCGAGACCTCCACCACCCGGTCCGCTCCCGGGCAGAGCCCCGCACCCTCCGCGCGAGGGGCGGAGGGCGGCACCCCGGCCCCCGACAGCCCGGGACCCGAGCCGCACGACAGCTCCGCGACGCACGCCCGGTCGCGCTCCGAGGCGGACGACGACCCCGCCGCACGCACCCGCTCCACGGCCGGGAGCGACGAGGGGAACGACTCCCCGACACCGCCCCACCCGGAGCACGGCCGACAGGACCCCACCGCTACCGGGAACGCGGCCGGAACACCGCCCGAGCACCACGACGCGCACCGCACCCTCGCCCACAGCGGCAACACGGGCGGCGGCAGCGGTGGTGACGGCAGCGGTGGTGGAGGCAAGGGCGGTCGCCCGCCCCGCCGCCGCAAGGAGCCGGGCGGCGGCCTGCTGATGGGACGGCCGTTCGGCGTCCCCGTGTACGTCGCGCCCAGCTGGTTCCTCGTCGCCGCCCTCATCACCTGGGTGTTCGGCGGGCAGCTCGACCGCGTCCTGCCCGAACTCGGCGCCGCCCGCTACCTGGTCTCGCTGTTCTTCGCGGTCGCCTTCTACGCCTCCGTGCTCGTCCACGAACTCGCCCACACCGTCGCCGCCCTGCGCTTCAAACTGCCGGTGCGCCGCATCCAGCTCCAGTTCTTCGGCGGCGTCTCCGAGATCGAGAAGGAAGCCGAGACCCCCGGCCGCGAGTTCGTGCTGGCCTTCGTCGGCCCCCTGCTCTCCCTCGTCCTGTCCGGCGTCTTCTACCTCGCCATGCTCCCCGTCGAGCCCGGCACGGTCCCCGGCGTCCTCCTGGCCGGCCTGATGATCTCCAACCTCATCGTCGCCGCCTTCAACCTGCTGCCCGGTCTTCCCCTCGACGGCGGCCGGATGCTCCGCGCGGTGGTCTGGAAGATCACCGGCAGGCCGATGAGTGGAACCGTCGCCGCCGCCTGGGTCGGACGCGCCCTCGCCGTGTCCGTCTTGATCGGACTGCCCCTGCTCACCCAGTCCTCCGTGCTCGGCGCCGCCCCCGAGGACATCAGCGGCATGGACACCGTCACCGACGCCCTGCTCGCCGCCATCCTCGCGGCGATCATCTGGACCGGCGCCGGCAACAGCCTGCGCGTGGCCCGGCTCCGCGAACACCTCCCGGAACTGCGCGCCCGTTCCCTCACCCGGCGCGCGGTCCCCGTCGAGACCAGCACCCCCCTCTCCGAGGCCCTGCGCCGCGCCAACGACGCCGGCGCCCGCGCCCTGGTCGTCGTCGACGCCGACGGCGAACCCCTCTCCCTGGTCCGCGAAGCGGCTATCGTCGGCGTCCCCGAACACCGTCGCCCCTGGGTCGCCGTCAGCGGCCTCGCCCAGGACCTCACCGACGGCATGCGCGTCTCCGCCGAACTGGCCGGCGAGGAACTCCTCGACGTCCTGCGCGCCAACCCCGCCACCGAGTACCTGGTGGTGGAGGACTCGGGCGAGATCTACGGCGTCCTGTCCGCCGCCGACGTGGAGCGCGCTTTCGTGAAGGCCATGGCCCGGCCCGCCTGACCGTCCACCGTGGTCGGTGGCCCCATCCCGGACCGGTAGGCTGTTCACATGTCCGAACCGACCGGTGCCGCCCGCAGGCGCGGGCCCTTCAAGGTCGGGGACCAGGTTCAGCTGACCGACCCCAAGGGCCGCCACTACACGTTCACGCTCGAGGCCGGGAAGAACTTCCACACCCACAAGGGTTCCTTCCCCCACGACGAGCTGATCGGCGCACCCGAGGGCAGCGTTGTCCGCACCACCGGAAACGTCGCCTACCTCGCGCTGCGCCCCCTGCTCCCCGACTACGTCCTGTCCATGCCCCGCGGCGCCGCCGTGGTCTACCCCAAGGACGCGGGGCAGATCCTGGCCTTCGCCGACATCTTCCCCGGCGCGCGCGTCGTGGAAGCGGGAGTCGGCTCCGGCTCGCTCAGCAGCTTCCTGCTGCGCGGCATCGGCGACCAGGGCATGCTGCACTCGTACGAGCGCCGCGAGGACTTCGCCGAGATCGCCCAGCAGAACGTCGAGCGCTACTTCGGGGGTCCGCACCCCGCCTGGCAGCTCACGATCGGCGACCTCCAGGACAACCTGAGCGACACCGACGTCGACCGCGTCATCCTCGACATGCTCGCCCCCTGGGAGTGCCTGGAGGCCGTCTCCAAGGCGCTCGTCCCCGGCGGCATCCTCTGCTGCTACGTGGCGACGACCACCCAGCTCGCGCGGACCGTCGAGTCGATCCGTGAGATCGGCTCCTTCAACGAGCCGACCGCCTGGGAATCGATGGTCCGCAACTGGCACGTCGAGGGCCTGGCCGTCCGTCCGGACCACCGGATGATCGGCCACACCGGGTTCCTGCTCACCGCCCGCCGCCTCGCGGACGGCGTCGAGCCGCCCATGCGCCGTCGCCGCCCCTCCAAGGGCGCCTATGGCGAGGACTACTCCGGACCGAACGCCGACGGCGGATCCGCCCGCTGACCCACCCAACGCGCTGTGGCCGTGGCCGAGTTCCCGATTGTCCCGGGGAACTCGGCCATTGTGCTTTTCCGTTGACGCCGTTCAGGGCCCCGTCAGAGGCACGCCGCGGCGACCCTCGCCAGGCGCGCCGACCGTGACACCAAGGGCGTCCGTTCCCAGGCCGCCCCGGGGCCCCTCTCCACGAGCCGTCAGGCGGTCGCGCGGGCCCACCGGTCCGCCCGGCGCGGCCCCGATCCCGGGGTGCGGCCGCCGCGCCGACGGGGCCTCTCCCCGGAGCGGGTGAGAACTCGCTCAGAAGTCCGGACCCCGCCGTTCCCCAGGACTGTGACGTGTGGCACCATGCGGGACACCCCACCCCCACCGGCACAGCCCCTCACGGGAGACACTCCTAGTGCAGCAATCCGCCGTCCCGGAACTGGCACACACGCACACCAGCCCCCTCCAGTGGGTCGCCACGGCCACCGCCATCGCCGGAGTCGTCGCGCTCTCCTCCGTCCTCCAGCCCGATGCGGCACGAGCCGCCCAGCCCGCACCCGGCGCGAAAGCGGCCGCGGCCCCCGTGACCGCCCCGAACCCCTCCGGTGTCGACTTCCCGATCACCTGCGGGCCCGCCAAGGCGCTCGTGACGAAGAAGGCCTCGGGCGACCTCGACGGCGACGGCCGCCCCGAGACCGTGGCCGTCGTCCGCTGCGACGCCGGCTCAGGAACCCCGCCCAGCGGTGTCTACGTCCTCACCCAGGGTGAGGACGCGAAGAAGCCCCGCGTCGTCGCGACCCTGATCGATCCCAAGGACCGCCTCAGCGTCACGGACTTCGCGGTCCGCGACGGAGTGGTCACCGCCACCCTGCTCGGCTACTCCTCCACCGACGTCCCGAGTTGCTGCCCGGACGTCAAGGACGAAGCCAAGTGGCAGTGGAAGAACGGCGCGTTCGTCCGCTCGACCCCCTCCGGCGCGCAGAGCGTCTGAGCCCGCCCCCGGGGCCTGACCCCTTCGCGGGGCCCGGCCGGTGCGGACAGAAAGACACCCTCCGCCCCGGCGGAGGGTGTGAGGAAGCGGACAACCGGTGACACGGAGTGCCCCACGGGTCACTCCGCGTCGGGCCCGTACACCTCGACCTTGTCCGAAACCCGACGGACGTGGATGCAGTCGCCCGGACATTCCTTCGCCGAGTCCACCACGTCACGCAGAAGCGTCAGCGGTACGGCCGTTGTGGCACCCACGGCCTGCAGCAGCTCGTCGTCACCGCTCTTCACATAGGCCAGGCCGTCGATGTCCAGTTCAAAGACCTCGGGGGCGTACTGGGCGCAGATCCCGTCGCCCGTACACAGATCCTGGTCGATCCAGACCTCAAGCGCCTCGCTGCCGGCTCCGGCCTCCTGCTGCACGGTCATTTCTCCTGCCGTTTCCTGCGTCGAGCGAACCGAAGATTGGGGAATCGGGCCAGCTCTGACGGGTGTTGAACACTTCGACCCTACCTCCGCCCGCTTCCCAATCATGTTCGGTGGGTATTCCCCTGGCGTGAGGGAGAGCGCAAGGGTGAAGATCGGACACACCCCGACAGTCTTTGTGATCTAGGGGTTTCAATCGACACCCACCCAGGTAGGGTCTGGAAGCGTCCAGCTCCCCTTGGAGGAGGTGAGGACCGTGGCAGCCCACGACGACGACATGAACCGCGGCATCCGCCCGGGAAGAGGGTCCGATGACCCCGCCGGGCAGATTGCCTACCTTGAGCAGGAGATCGCCGTCCTGCGACGCAAGCTCGCCGACTCTCCGCGGCACACGAGGATTCTCGAAGAGCGGATCGTCGAACTGCAGACCAACCTGGCCGGCGTGTCCGCGCAGAACGAGCGGCTGGCGAACACGCTCCGTGAGGCCCGCGACCAGATCGTGGCCCTCAAGGAAGAGGTCGACCGGCTGGCGCAGCCTCCGGCAGGCTTCGGTGTCTTCCTCGTGGCGAACGAGGACGGCACGGCGGACATCTTCACCGGGGGCCGCAAGCTCCGGGTGAACGTCAGCCCCAGCGTGGAGCTCCCAGAGCTCCGGCGCGGCCAGGAAGTGATGCTGAACGAAGCTCTCAACGTGGTCGAGGCCATGGAGTACGAGAGCGTGGGCGACATCGTCACCCTCAAGGAGATCCTCGAGGACGGCGAGCGCGCCCTCGTGCAGGGGCACACAGACGAGGAACGGGTGGTCCGGCTCGCCGAACCGCTCCTGGACGTCAATATCCGTCCCGGAGACGCCCTCCTCCTCGAACCCCGATCCGGCTACGTCTACGAAATCGTCCCGAAGAGCGAGGTCGAGGAACTCGTCCTCGAAGAGGTCCCGGACATCGGCTACGAGCAGATCGGCGGTCTGGGCGGCCAGATCGAGATGATCCGCGACGCGGTCGAGCTCCCGTACCTCTACCCCGACCTCTTCAAGGAGCACGAACTGCGGCCGCCCAAGGGCGTCCTGCTGTACGGGCCTCCCGGATGCGGAAAGACGCTCATCGCCAAGGCCGTGGCCAACTCGCTGGCCAAGAAGGTCGCGGAAGTGACCGGACAGGCCACCGGCAAGAGCTTCTTCCTCAACATCAAGGGCCCCGAGCTCCTGAACAAGTACGTCGGCGAGACCGAGCGGCAGATCCGCCTCGTCTTCCAGCGTGCACGCGAGAAGGCCAGCGAGGGCACACCCGTCATCGTCTTCTTCGACGAGATGGAGTCCCTCTTCCGTACCCGTGGATCGGGCGTCAGCTCGGACGTGGAGAACACCATCGTCCCGCAGCTGCTCGCCGAGATCGACGGCGTGGAGGGCCTGCAGAACGTCGTGGTCATCGGCGCCTCGAACCGCGAGGACATGATCGACCCCGCCATCCTGCGGCCCGGCCGGCTCGACGTGAAGATCAAGATCGAGCGTCCGGACGCCGAAGCGGCGAAGGACATCTTCCAGAAGTACCTCACCGAGCGCCTCCCCCTGCACCCCGAGGACGTCGGGGAGCACGGCGGCGACAGGGCGGCCACCGTCCACGGCATGATCCAGACCGCCGTGGAGCAGATGTACGCCGAATCGGAGGAGAACCGCTTCCTGGAGGTCACCTACGCCAATGGTGACAAGGAAGTCCTGTACTTCAAGGACTTCAATTCCGGCGCCATGATCGAGAACATCGTCGGCCGCGCCAAGAAGATGGCCATCAAGGACTTCTTGGAGCACAGCCAGAAGGGCCTCCGCGTCTCCCACCTCCTCCAGGCATGTGTGGACGAGTTCAAGGAGAACGAGGACCTGCCGAACACCACCAACCCGGACGACTGGGCCAGGATCTCCGGAAAGAAGGGTGAACGGATCGTCTACATCCGTACGCTCATCACCGGAAAGCAGGGCGCTGACACCGGACGCTCCATCGACACGGTGGCCAACACCGGCCAGTACCTGTAAAAAGCAGGGCGGCTGCGGGTGCCCGACGCGGGTACCCGCAGCCGACTGCTTTTCAGGTCACGGCTGGAGTACAGCAATGACGCAAATGATCTCCCCACGAGCGCAATGGCGTTCTAGGCTCTTTCGTACCGCCGAGTCGCGCAGTGCGGGGACGGGCACCGCACACGCACCGGAGCGCCAGCGGTACTTGAGCAGCGCCCCCGACCGAGGGCGCCGCCGGGCAAGGAGGGCCGCATGACCGTACGGCGAGTAATGGGCATCGAGACGGAGTACGGAATCTCCGTCCCCGGTCACCCCAACGCCAATGCCATGCTCACCTCGTCCCAGATCGTCAACGCCTACGCGGCGGCGATGCACCGGGCGCGCCGCGCCCGCTGGGACTTCGAGGAGGAGAACCCGCTGCGGGACGCGCGAGGCTTCGACCTCGCCCGGGAGACCGCCGACTCCACCCAGCTCACCGACGAGGACATCGGCCTGGCCAATGTCATCCTCACCAACGGGGCACGGCTCTACGTCGACCACGCACACCCCGAGTACAGCGCCCCGGAGGTCACCAACCCGCGGGACGCGGTCCTGTGGGACAAGGCCGGCGAGCGCATCATGGCCGAGGCCGCCGAGCGCGCCGCCCAGCTCCCCGGTGCCCAGCCGATCCACCTCTACAAGAACAACACCGACAACAAGGGCGCGTCCTACGGCACGCACGAGAACTACCTGATGAAGCGGGAGACCCCCTTCTCGGACATCGTGCGGCACCTGACGCCGTTCTTCGTCTCGCGTCAGGTCGTCACCGGAGCCGGCCGCGTCGGTATCGGCCAGGACGGACACGAGCACGGCTTCCAGCTCAGCCAGCGCGCCGACTACTTCGAGGTCGAGGTGGGCCTCGAGACCACGCTGAAGCGCCCCATCATCAACACCCGCGACGAGCCGCACGCCGACGCCGAGAAGTACCGCCGCCTGCACGTGATCATCGGGGACGCCAACCTCTCCGAGATCTCGACGTACCTCAAGCTCGGCACCACGGCACTGGTCCTCTCCATGATCGAGGACGGCTTCATCGCCGTCGACCTGGCCGTCGACCAGCCCGTCCGCACCCTCCACCAGGTCTCCCACGACCCGACCCTCAAGCGGCTCGTCACGCTGCGCAGCGGGCGCACGCTCACCGCGGTCCAGCTCCAGATGGAGTACTTCGAGCTGTCCCGCAAGTACGTCGAGGAGCGCTACGGGGCGGACGCCGACGAACAGACCAAGGACGTCCTGCTGCGCTGGGAGGACACCCTGAACCGCCTGGAGAACGATCCGATGAGCCTCTCCGGGGAGCTCGACTGGGTCGCCAAGCGGGAGCTCATGGAGGGCTACCGGAACCGTGACGGCCTCGACTGGGACGCCGCCAAGCTGCACCTCCTCGATCTCCAGTACGCCGACGTACGGGCCGACAAGGGCCTCTACAACCGTCTCGCGGCCCGCGGCAGGATCAAGCGCCTGCTGGACGAGAACGAGGTCGAGCGGGCCCGTACGAAGCCGCCGGAGGACACCCGCGCGTACTTCCGCGGCCGCTGCCTGGAGCAGTACGCGGACGACGTCGCGGCGGCCTCCTGGGACTCGGTGATCTTCGATCTGCCGGGCCGGGACTCGCTCCAGCGCGTCCCAACCCTGGAGCCGCTTCGCGGAACGCGTAATCATGTCAAGGAGCTCCTGGACCGCTGTCGCACGGCCGAAGACCTGGTCAAGGTCCTTTCGGGCAACTGAGTCCCCGCCCGGGCGGCACAGGCCGGAGGGGCGCGACAGGGTGGAACACGTGACGGACGGGAATCATCGAGGTGGCCCCCGTACGTTGGTGAAACTGCGGGGCCGATGTCGGACCCTGCTTGTAGGGTCTGATCAAGAACGTCGAACCGAGCGGGGTGAGGGTTATGGCGACCAAGGACACCGGCGGCGGACAGCAGAAGGCGACGCGTTCCACCGAGGAGGCCGAGGAGCAGACGCAGGACGCGCAGGCGACCGACGACCTCAAGGAACGCCAGGAGAAGCTGAGCGACGACGTCGACTCGGTTCTGGACGAGATCGATGACGTCCTCGAAGAGAATGCCGAGGATTTCGTGAGGTCCTTCGTTCAGAAGGGCGGGCAGTAGGCCGTCCTTTCCATCGCATCGTCGGTTCGAACCGACGATGCGATGGCGATGGCGGTGCGAGGCTGCTCGCGGCGCTCAGGTACAACCAGCCGCGGGCGGCTTTCGCCGGCAACAGGCCTCGGCCCGCTGCCGCGAAGGCGGTCGGGACCCGGCGGCGGACGCCCGGAAACGGGCTCTTCGCGATCCGCCGGAAAGCTCTCGCCATTCATGTGGATCACTGCCGGAGGACGGGTAGGGTCCGTGCCGTACTGTGCTTCAACTGCAATTCGGCCATCGGCAAGTTGGGAGATGATCCCGACGCTGTTCGTCGGGCTGCCGCCTACTTGGAAGGATCCCCGTGGAAGCCAACACTCGTAGCACCGGGCGTCTACCGGCTGCCTTCCTGACGCCCGGGTCGTCGTCCTTCATGGACTTCCTCTCCGAGCAGCAGCCGGAGATGCTCCCCGGCAAGCGTCAGTTGCCGCCGGTCCAGGGCGTCATCGAGGCGCCTCACGGGACGACCATCGTCGCCGCCACGTTCGCCGACGGTGTGGTCCTCGCCGGTGACCGGCGGGCCACGATGGGCAACGTCATCGCGCAGCGCGACATCGAGAAGGTCTTCCCGGCCGACGAGTACTCGGCGGTGGGCATCGCCGGTACGGCGGGTCTGGCCGTGGAGATGGTGAAGCTGTTCCAGCTGGAGCTGGAGCACTTCGAGAAGGTGGAGGGCGCGCAGCTCTCCCTGGAGGGCAAGGCGAACCGCCTGTCCACGATGATCCGTTCCAACCTCGGCATGGCGATGCAGGGCCTCGCCGTGGTTCCCCTCTTCGCGGGATACGACGTGGACCGCGAGAGGGGCCGCATCTTCTCGTACGACGTCACCGGCGGCCGCTCCGAGGAGCACGGCTACGCGGCCACGGGCTCCGGGTCGATCTTCGCGCGCAGCGCCATGAAGAAGCTCTACGCCAAGGGCATGACCGAGGATCAGGTCACGACGCTGGTCATCCAGGCCCTGTACGACGCGGCCGACGACGACTCGGCGACCGGTGGTCCCGACGTCGCCCGCAGGATCTACCCGATCGTCACCGTGATCACCGAGGAAGGCTTCCGCCGGCTCACGGACGAGGAGTCCTCCGAGATCGCCCGCGCGATCCTGGAGCGACGAATGGAACAGCCCGACGGCCCGCGCGCCGCGCTGCTCTGAGCCCCGCCTCCTTTTCCAGGTGATCCAGTGACTTCGACAGAAAGGGACGGGTAGCCGGTGTCGACTCCGTTCTATGTCTCACCCCAGCAGGCCATGGCGGACCGGGCGGAGTATGCCCGTAAGGGCATCGCCCGCGGCCGAAGCCTGGTCGTGCTGCAGTACGCCGACGGCATCGTGTTCGTCGGCGAGAACCCGTCCCGCGCGCTGCACAAGTTCAGCGAGATCTACGACCGGATCGGCTTCGCGGCCGCCGGCAAGTACAACGAGTACGAGAACCTCCGGATCGGCGGCGTGCGCTACGCCGACCTGCGGGGCTACACGTACGACCGCGACGACGTGACCGCCCGAGGTCTCGCCAACGTGTACGCCCAGACGCTGGGCACGATCTTCTCGTCGGCGGCGGAGAAGCCGTACGAGGTGGAGCTGGTGGTCGCCGAGGTCGGCGAGACGCCCGAGGGCGACCAGATCTACCGGCTGCCGCACGACGGTTCGATCGTCGACGAGCACGGCTCGGTCGCCGTCGGTGGCAGTTCCGAGCAGATCAGCACCTATCTCGACACCGAGCACCGTGAGGGAATGTCGCTGGCGGAGGCGCTGAAGCTGGCCGTCCGCTCGCTGTCCCGCGAGCCCAACGGCGGCGAGCGGGAGATCCCCGCGGAGCGTCTGGAGGTCGCGGTCCTGGACCGTACGCGTCCGCAGAAGCGCAAGTTCAAGCGGATCGTGGGACGTCAGCTGGCCCGGCTGCTGGAGGTCGGGGGAGCGGAGACCGCGACCGAGGCGGAGGACGCCGACGACGAGTGAGGCCCCGGCAGGGGCCTGAGGCGAGGGGCCGTTCCGGTACACACCGGGGCGGCCCTTCCCCGTTCCCGCGACCTGCCGCCGCGGGCTCCCTCCGCGGCTATGCGGGCCCTGGAGGGGCCGTGGAGCCCCGTACGATGAGGTGGACCGGGATGTCCTCCTCGGGGGGCGTGCGGCCGTCCAGGACGGCGAGCAGGGCCTTCATCCCCTGCTCGCCGAAGAGCTCGGCGTCCAGGCGCACCGTCGTGAGTTCGGGGTCGAGCGCCTGCGCCAGGGCCAGGTCGTCGAGGCCGGTGATGGAGATGTCGTCCGGGATGCGCAGGCCGAGACGCCGGGCCGCCTTGTAGGCGCCGGCCGCCAGTTTGTCGTCGTCGCAGACGACGGCGGTGGGGCGCGGGCCCGCGGGGTCGGAGAGGGCCGTGTGCGCGGCGGCCAGGGCGTCCTCGAAGGAGATGGGGGCGCGGGCGGTGCGCAGATCGGCACCGGGGACCGCGGCGAGGCGGGCGGCGATCTCGCGGGCCCGGACCTCGAAGGTCCAGGAGGGGATGTCGGCGGCGAGGTGCAGGAAGCGGCGGTGGCCCAGTTCCAGGAGGTGGTCGGTGACCTGGCGTACGCCGTCCTTGATGTCGAGGTTGACCGTCGCGGCGCCCTGGCTGCCGTCCGGGTCGCTGTCGAGCATCACGAGGGGGAGCTGGTTGCCGCGGATGGCCGTGAGGGCCTCGGCGGCCATGGAGGAGGCGATGACGCCGTCGAGGGCGGCCTGGGCGGAGCCGAAGGGGTCCCGGGCGGGTCCGATGCCCTCGGGGGAGGGGTACAGGACGACGCCGAAGCCGCGCTCGGCGGCCACCCGGGCCGCGCCGGTGTAGACGCCCGCGAAGAACTCCGTGGTGAGTGCCGGGACCACGAGGAGGACGGTGCGGGTACGGCCGAGGCGGAGGTTGCGGGCGGCGAGGTTCGGCCGGTAGCCCAGCTCCTGGGCCGCTTCACGGACCCGTTCCGCGGTCGTCTCGGAGACGCGGCCGCGCCATTTGTCGCCGAGCACCAGCGAGACCGCTGCCTGGGAGACCCCGGCGGCCTGGGCGACGTCCCTGCTCGTGGGGCGCGTACTACCTCGTGCCACCGTCGGCCTGCTCCTTCGTCTGGACTCCCGGACTGCGCACATGGTACGTATGAAAGACGACGTTATACGTAAAACTTGAGACGTCACGCGCTACGAGAAGGGCTCGACATGGCCGCGGGATACCTGGAGATCCTCAGGGCGAGGCATGCCGCCCGGCTCCTCGTCGGCACGCTCGTGGGGCGGCTGCCGAACGCCACCGCGGCCATCGCCGTCGTGCTGTTCGTCCGGGCCGAGGGGGGCACGTACAGCCTGGCCGGCGCGCTCGCCGCCGTGTACGGGGTGGCCAACGCGGTGGGACAGCCGCTGCTGGGCCGGCTCGTGGACCTCTACGGACAGCCCCGGGTGCAGTTGCCCGCCGCCGTCGTCTCCGCCCTCGGGATGGGCGCCTTCGCCTTCCTCGGGACGGACCCGGCCCTGCTCGGCTGCGCCGCGATGGCTGTGGCGGGCCTCTTCACCCCGCCTCTGGAAGGCGGCCTGCGGGCTCTGTGGCCCTCTGTGCTGCGCAAGGAGGAACAGGTGCACACCGCGTACGCGATGGACGCGGTGGCGCAGGAAGTCATGTTCACCGTCGGGCCGTTGCTCGTGACGCTGTGCGCGGCGCTCTGGTCCCCGCGGGCGGCGCTCCTGATCCTCGGCGTGATCGGCGTCCTGGGCGCCCTCTCCGTCGTCGTCTCGCCGCCCTCGCGCGCGTGGCGCTCGGCGCCGCGTGAGGCGCACTGGCTCGGCGCGCTGCGCTCGCCCGGCCTGCTGGCGCTGCTCGGAGCTTTTCTCTTCGTCGGGATCGCGCTCGGCTCGATCACCGTCGCCGCGGTGTCGTACGCCGACGGCCACGGCGGGGACGCCGTGTACGGCTGGCTCATGGCGGGCATCGGCCTCGGCGCGCTGCTGGGGGGAATGGTCTACGGGGCGCGGCGGTGGGCGGGGGCGCCGGAGCGGCGACTGCGGGTGCTGGTGGCCCTTCTGGCGGTGTGTTACCTCCCCCTGATGCTCGCGCCCGGCCCGGTCGCGATGACCGCGCTCGCCACGCTCGCCGGCGTCTTCCTGGCGCCGTGCATCGCGTGCGCTTTCGTGCTGGTGGACCGGCACGCTCCGGCTGGCACGGTCACCGAGGCGTTCTCCTGGCTCGTGACGACGTTCACCGTGGGCGCGTCGGTCGGGACGGGCCTCGCGGGGCCCGTCGTGGAGTGGGGCGGGGCGGCCCGTGGTTTCGCCGTTCCGGGGGCCGCGGGTGCCGCCGCTCTGGTGGTTCTGCTGGCCACGGGGCGGGTCCTCGCAGCTACCGGCCGGGGCGGGGTTGTTGCGGTCTCATCGGAAAATGATCCAAACCGTGCCGTCGAACCCCGTTTCAGCTCAGGGGATCGGGCGTAATGTTCAGTCATGGACCGCCGCATTTTCGGGCTGGAGAACGAGTACGGCGTCACGTGTACGTTCAGGGGACAGCGGCGCCTGTCTCCCGACGAGGTGGCGCGGTACCTCTTCCGCCGTGTCGTGTCATGGGGCCGCAGCAGCAATGTCTTTCTGCGGAACGGCGCTCGCCTCTATCTCGACGTGGGATCACATCCGGAATACGCAACACCGGAATGTGACAACGTGACGGAACTCGTCACCCACGACAAGGCCGGCGAGCGCATTCTCGAAGGACTCCTGGTGGACGCCGAACGACGCCTGCACGAGGAAGGAATCGCGGGCGACGTCTACCTGTTCAAGAACAACACCGACTCTGCGGGCAACTCCTATGGTTGCCACGAGAACTATCTGGTGGCCCGGCACGGGGAATTCTCCCGGCTCGCGGACATCCTCATCCCGTTCCTCGTGACGAGGCAGTTGCTGTGCGGCGCCGGCAAGGTGCTGCAGACGCCGCGAGGCGCCGTCTACTGCGTCAGCCAGCGAGCCGAGCACATCTGGGAGGGCGTCAGCTCCGCGACGACCCGCTCCCGGCCCATCATCAACACACGGGACGAACCGCACGCGGACGCCGAGCGCTACCGCCGGCTGCACGTCATCGTCGGCGACTCGAACATGTCCGAGACGACCATGCTCCTCAAGGTCGGTGCCACCGACCTCGTACTGCGCATGATCGAGGCGGGCACCGTCATGCGCGACCTCACCCTGGAGAACCCCATTCGGGCGATCCGTGAGGTGAGCCACGACATCACCGGCCGCCGCAAGGTGCGGCTCGCCAGCGGCCGTGAGGCCTCCGCGCTCGAGGTGCAGCGCGAGTACTACGAGAAGGCCGTGGACTTCGTCGACCGCCGCGGCATCCGCACCGGCACCGTCGAACAGGTCCTCGAACTGTGGGGCCGTGTGCTCGACTCGATCGAGGCCGAGGACCTCGACCGGATCGGTACCGAGATCGACTGGGTCATGAAGTACCAGCTCATCGAGCGGTACCGCGCCAAGCACAACATGACCATGTCCCACCCGCGGGTGGCGCAGATAGACCTCGCCTACCACGACATCCACCGCCGTCGTGGCCTCTACTACCTGCTGGAGAGGAAGGGGCAAGCCGCGCGGATCTGCAACGACTTGAAGATCTTCGAGGGCAAGTCCGTGCCGCCGCAGACCACTCGCGCGCGGTTGCGCGGTGACTTCATCCGGCGTGCCCAGGAACAGCGCCGCGACTTCACCGTCGACTGGGTCCACCTGAAGCTCAACGACCAGGCACAGCGCACGGTGTTGTGCAAGGACCCCTTCCGGTCCGTGGACGACCGGGTGGAGAAGCTGATCGCCGGAATGTGAGCCGGGTGTTCCGCGAGGGATGCGGAACGCAACGCGGGGCGCCGTACGTTTTCCGTACGGCGCCCTTCTCACGTCGTAGAGTTGCGCGCACGCCATCAACCAAGATCGACCGATACGAGGCCCCCACCGTGCGCCGACGCTCACTCCTCATCGCCGTTCCCGCCGGACTGGTCACACTCGCCGGATGCGGTGACGACGACAAGTCCGACACCGCCAAGTCCAGCAGCAGCCCGTCGCCTTCGGCCTCCGCGTCGGCTCCGCCCCCGCCGAAGATCGTCGACGGACCACTGCCGGCGATCACGGCCGGTACGAAGTTCGGGGAGAAGCCGACCGTCGCGAAGGGTTCCGGGGACCCCTCGAAGGACCTCGCGGTCAAGACGGTCATCGCGGGCGGCGGGAAGACGGTCGCGGAGAACGACTACATCCAGGCCAACTACCTGGGCCAGGTGTGGTCCACGGCGAAGGTCTTCGACAACTCCTACGACCGCAAGACGCCGCTGGTCATCCAGCTCGCGCAGGGCGGCATCATCGACGGCTGGCGCTACGGCCTGGTGGGCAAGAAGGTCGGCAGCCGCGTCGAGATGGCCGTCCCGCCGACCTGGGGCTACGGCACGCAGGGCAACGCGCAGGCGGGCATCAAGGGCACCGACACGCTGGTGTTCGTCGTCGACATCGAGAATTCGTTCAACTCGAAGAGTTCCGCGAAGGGCAAGGACGTCCCGCAGGGCGACGCCGCGCTGCCCAAGGTCGGGACCAACACCGACGGCAAGGCCCCCTCCATCGCCGTCCCGAAGGCGGACGCGCCCACCAAGCTCGTCGCGGAGTACGTCATCGAGGGTGACGGCGCGGAGGTCGCGGCCGACAGCAGCGTCCTCGTGCAGTACAAGGGCGTGCTGTGGGACGGCGGCAAGGAGTTCGACTCCACCTACAGCCGGGGCCAGCTGACGTCGTTCTCGCTCCAGCAGGTCGTCAAGGGCTGGGCGCAGGGCCTCACCGGCAAGAAGGTCGGCAGCCGCGTCCTCATCGTCATCCCGCCGAAGCTGGGCTACGGGGACAAGCCGCCGGCCGGCAGCGGCATCAAGAAGGACTCCACCCTCGTCTTCTCGGTCGACATCCTGGCGAAGATGTGACCCCCGGGATGTAAGACTGTCAGCGTTGCCTTTACGTAGACAAGCAGGAGCAAAGACGTGAGCATCGAGAAGCCCGAGATCGACTTCCCGGGCGGCGAGCCCCCGGCGGACCTCGAGATCAAGGACATCTGGGAAGGCGACGGCACTGTGGCCGAGGCGGGTCAGACCGTCACGGTGCACTACGTGGGTGTGGCCTTCAGCACGGGCGAGGAGTTCGACGCCAGCTGGAACCGGAACTCTCCGTTCCGTTTCCCGCTCGGTGGCGGGCGCGTCATCAAGGGCTGGGACCAGGGCGTGCAGGGCATGAAGGTCGGCGGCCGTCGCCAGCTGACCATCCCCGCCCACCTCGCCTACGGCAACCAGAGCCCGACCCCGGCGATCCAGCCCGGTGAGACGCTGATCTTCGTGGTCGACCTGCTCGAAGTCTGATCACAGCGGACCGGACCCGATCATCTGGGGCCCATGCCTGTCCGGGCATGGGCCCTCGGCTTTTGTCCGGACACGTCGGAGCGGTACGGTCATCGGTCGGAAGCACCATAGGGAAGGGCGTCGATGGCCATTGCCAAGGCCGAGCGGCTGATGAACCTCGCGCTGTGTCTGCTCGGGACGCGGCGGCCGCTCAGCAAGCGCGAACTCCGCGAGTCCATCGAGGCCTACCTGGAAGCCGGATCGGACGACTCCTTCAACCGGATGTTCGAGCGCGACAAGGACGACCTGCGCGAACTCGGTCTGGTCATCGAGACGGTCGAGAACCTCGACGGTGAGATCGGGTACCTCGCCCGCCGCGACAGCAACCGCCTGCCGCCCATCACCCTCGACGCCGAGGAAGCGGCCGCCCTGGGCCTCGCCGCCAAGGTGTGGCAGCAGGCCAGGCTGGCCGGAGCCGCGAGCGGTGCCCTCCAGAAGCTGCGCGCCGCCGGACTGCTCGAGGACGTCGACCCGTACGGCTCGTTCGGCGCCCTGGAACCGCACATCCCCGTTCACGAAGCGGCCTTCGAACCCCTGATGCTGGCCTGCCGCGACCGCCGCCCGGTCGTCTTCGACTACCGCAAGGCCACCGCCGCGCACCCCGAGACCCGGCACGTCGAGCCGTGGGCCCTCGAGTGCTGGCGCGGCCACTGGTACCTCGCGGGCTGGGACCGCGACCGCGGTGCCGAGCGGGTCTTCCGGTTGTCCCGGATCACCGACAAGGTCCGCGCGCGAGCCGGCCGGTACACCGCCGAGGTGCCCGACGTCGTCACCGTGCGCGAGACGGTCGCCGGCTGGGCCGGGGAGATCGCCGACCGCTCCGCGCTGATCCGGCTGCGCTCCGGCTCGGGTTACCCGCTGCGCGCCAAGGCCATCTCCGTCCGGGAACTGGGAGAGGGCTGGGACGAGTTGGAGATTCCGTACGGGCACGGGCTGGACGCCTGGCTCGTCGAGTTCGGGCCGGACGTGGTGGTCCTGGAGCCCGCCGAACTGCGGGCCGACGTGGTCGACCGGCTGCGTGCCGTGGCCAAGGGCTGAGGGGGAACGTAGGAAAGTGGCAGGAAAACCGGCCAGGCCCACGAACGCGATCGACCAGACCCGGCGCATGCTGTCCCTGGTGACGTATCTGCGCGAGCGCCCCGGCGCCCGCGTCGGCGACGTCGCCCGGGCCTTCGGGATCACCGAGGACGAGCTGATCTCCGACCTCGACGTGCTGCCGCTGTGCGGGACCAGCTTCCGCGGCGGCGACCTGCTCGACATCGACACCGACGGCGACCGGATCTGGTGGCACAACCCCGACGACGTGGCCGAGCCGCTGCGGATCGCCGCCGACGAGGCGACCGCGCTCCTGGTGGCAGCCCGCGCCGTCTCCACGTTGCCCGGACTGCGCGAGGGCGACCGGCAGGCGCTGCTCCGCGCCACCGCCAAGGTCGAGGCCGCCTCGGGCGAGGCGGCAGGTGCCAGCGCGCGGCTGTCGGTGACCTTCGAGTCCGAGGGCGGTGTCTTCGCCGACGTGGACCGGGCCATCGCCGAGCGACGCCGGCTCTGGATCCGCTACTACTCGCCGTCGCGGGACGAACTGAGCGAGCGCGAGATCGACCCGATCCGCCTGGTCACCGTCGGCCACACGTACGTCGAGGCCTGGTGCCGCCGCTCCGAGGCGCGTCGTACCTTCCGGCTCGACCGGGTCGCCGAGATCCGCATCCTCGACGAGCCCTCCGCCCCGCCCGAGATCGAACTGCGCGACCTCTCCGAAGGACTGGTGCAGCCCGCTGCCGAGGACCCCGAGGTGGTCGTCGAGGTCGGTCCCGCCGGGCGCTGGGTCGCCGAGTACTACCCGCACGACAGCGCCGTTGAGCTGCCCGACGGCGGATTGCGTATCACTCTGCGGACCCCCGACCCGACGTCGCTTCGGCGCCTCGCCCTGCGTCTCGGCGGTGACGGCCGGATCGTCGCGCCGCAGGACCTCGCGGACAGCGCCCGCAGCGCGGCCCGCGAGGCGCTCGCCGCCTACGACGTGCCGGACGGGCCCGCGGGGGTTCAGGACGGGCCGTACGAGAGGCGGGAGCAGGCGCTTTGAGCACGTTGCCGAGGTCGGGTGCGCCGGGGAGGCCGAGCACGTCGGAGCGGCCGGATGCCGTGCGCAGGACGGGATCGCTCCCCGGCACCGCGGAGATGTCGGTCGGGAACGCCTTCGCCGGGATGAGACGGGTGGTCGACGTGATGTTCAGGGCCGCCTGTCCCGACTGCCGTGCGGGCTTCGAGCTCACCCCGGGTGCCCTGCGTCTGGCCATCGGCGCCAGCAGCCGCACCACGTTCTACTCGTTCACGTGCCCCGAGTGCGGCTCCGCCGTGCGCAAGCCGGCGGGGGAGCGGATCGTCGAGCTGCTCACCGGCGGTGGGGTGCGCACCCTGCGGCTGCACTCCACCCTCTAGGGTCGACGTCATGTTCTGGCCGATGTTTGCGATCGCCGTGGGTTTCCTGGGCATCACCGTGCTCGGCGTGCTCGCCGTCCGTGTCTTCCTGGAAGCGGAGCGTCTCGGTAAGCAGGTCACCGAGGCCGCGCGCCGCATCGACCGCGCCGCCGCTGACCTGGAACAGGCCGCCGAGGGGGCCGCGCGCTCCGTGGATGCGGTATGAGTCGTTCCATGGTTGCGCAATGAGTCACTTCGGCCTGTCAACTTCGTGCTGCGGCCAGGTACGCTCAAGGTCGCGGGCCGGATAACGAGGCGCGGACCGCGAACTGGGAGTACGCACAGGGATTGCCCCGCGTTCACCCCTGAGCGTTACGATCGCTGTCACCACGACGTTCGGACACAAGTCCGACCGTTCGGACAGCACCCCGACCATGCAGCCTCGGTGAGAAGGTAAAGACTTATGTTCGGAAGGCTCGGCGCTCCCGAGATCATTCTCATCCTCGTCGTCATCATCCTGCTGTTCGGCGCGAAGAAGCTTCCGGACATGGCGCGGTCGCTCGGCAAGTCCGCCCGCATCCTCAAGAGCGAGGCGAAGGCGATGAAGGACGAGGGCAGCAACTCCGCCCCGGCCGGCCCGCCGAACACCGACGAGCAGCCCCCGGCGCAGCGCACCATCCAGGCTTCCCCCGGCGACGTGACCAGCTCGCGGCCGGTCAGCGAGCCGACGGACACGACCAAGCGCTGACGCAGGGCCGGCGACGTCCGGCTCGCCGCATGAGATGAGGATGTGGGTTGCCCAAGCCTGCCCGCAACATGGAGAAGGATCCCGAGGGGCGGATGCCCCTTGCGGACCACCTTCGCGAGCTCCGCAACCGGCTCGCGAAGGCGATGCTGGCGATCGTCCTCGTGACGATCGTCGCCGCCTTCTACTACAACGACATCATCAACTTCTTCACCAAGCCGGTCCTGGACTCCGTCGGATGTCCGGAGACCTTCGCCGAGCTGGCGAAGCAGCCCAAGAACCACCAGTGCGCGCAGATCACCATCAACGGTCTGCTCGCCCCGTTCACGCTGGCGCTGAAGGTCTCCCTGATGGCGGGCGTCGTACTCGCCTCGCCGGTCTGGCTGTACCAGCTCTGGGCGTTCGTCGCGCCCGGCCTGCACAGGAACGAGAAGAAGTACGCGTACGCGTTCGTCGGAACCGGCGTGCCGCTGTTCCTCGGCGGCGCCTTCTTCGCCTACAAGGTGCTTCCCACCACGGCGAAGGTCCTGATGGAGTTCACGCCGCAAGGCGTCGACAACCTCCTGCCGCTCGACGACCTGCTCGACCTCGTCACGCGCATGGTGGTCGTGTTCGGTCTCTCCTTCGAGCTGCCGCTGCTCCTGGTGATGCTCAACCTCACGGGCATCCTCACCGGTCGGCGCATGCTCGGCTGGTGGCGCGGCATGATCATGGGCATCACGGTCTTCGCCGCCGTCGCCACCCCCAGCACCGACCCGCTGACCATGCTGGCGCTGGCCGGGCCGATCTGGATCCTGTACTTCGGCGCGGTCGCCTTCTCGCTGTTCAACGACCGGCGTAAGCGTCGGCGCGACGAATCGGGACCGGCCGACGACGAGGCGTCCGAGCTGGACCTCACGCCCGAGGACGTCGGCGCGGTCGAGTCCGTCTCGGCCAGCCGGGCCCTGCCCGAGCAGGCGACCTCCGAGCGGGTCAACGGTTATGACGACGTGACCTGACGGAGGTCCGGAACTCGTAGGGTCAGCCTGTGACCAGCGAGATCACCCTCTTCGTCAACCCCACCGCGGGCCGCGGCCGGGGCGCCCACGCGGCGCAGCCGGCCGCTTCCGCGTTCCGGGCCGCCGGATTCTCCGTACGGACCGTGCTCGGCGAGGACGCCGCGGACGGTCTCGCCCGGGCCCGGGCCGCCGTCGCGGACGGGACCGGGGCCCTTGTCGCCGTCGGCGGCGACGGCATGGCGAACCTCGCGCTCCAGGCCGTGGCCGGAACCGACACACCGTTCGGCCTGGTCCCCGGCGGCACCGGGAACGACTTCGCGCGCGCCCTCGGCCTGCCGCTCGGCGACCCGGCCGCCGCTGCGGCCCTGACGGCCGACGCGCTCAAGGAGGACCGGCTGCGGGCCGTCGACCTGGGCCGGGTCGACGGGACCTGGTTCGGCACCGTCCTCGCCTCCGGGTTCGACTCCCGGGTCAACGACCGGGGCAACCGGATGCGGTTGCCGGTCGGCCGCTTCAAGTACGACCTCGCCATGCTCGCCGAGCTGGCCGCCTTCCGCCCCTTCTCCTACCGCCTCACCCTCGACGGCGGTGAGACACATGAGATCGAGGCGACCCTCGTGGCCGTCGGCAACGGACCCTCGTACGGCGGCGGCATGAGGATCTGCCCCGGCGCCGACCTCGGCGACGGGCTGTTCGACATCACCGTGGTCGGGAACTGCGGCCGCGCCACGCTGCTCACGGTGTTCCCGAAGGTCTACCGCGGCACCCACGTCGACCACCCCGTGGTCACCGTGCACCGGGCCGCCCGCGTCGAGCTCGTCGCCGCGGGAGTCACCGGCTACGCGGACGGGGAACCGCTGGGCCCGCTGCCGCTGACCGCGGAGTGCATACCCGGGGCCGTGCGCGTCGCGCACCCCTGAGCTGCGGGGATCCGAGGTTTCACAGGATCCGATCCGGATAATGATCGTCCCCATGTCAGTGGCTCCCGGTAGTCTCGAAAGCACGATGACAGAGGACCTCTCACCGGCCGAGCGGTACGCGGCAGCACGCAGGCGCGCTGTCGAGCAGGCCACCGCACTCGCACCCTTCCGCGAGATGTACGACTTCGGTCTCGACCCCTTCCAGATCGAGGCCTGCCAGGCGCTCGAGGCGGGCAAGGGGGTGCTGGTGGCGGCGCCCACCGGCTCGGGCAAGACGATCGTCGGCGAGTTCGCCGTCCACCTCGCCCTCCAGCAGGGCAAGAAGTGCTTCTACACCACGCCGATCAAGGCGCTCTCCAACCAGAAGTACGCCGACCTCTCCCGTCGCTACGGCGCGGACAAGGTCGGCCTCCTCACCGGCGACAACAGCGTCAACTCCGAGGCACCCGTGGTCGTCATGACCACCGAGGTCCTGCGGAACATGCTGTACGCGGGCTCGCAGACCCTCCTCGGGCTCGGGTACGTGGTGATGGACGAGGTGCACTACCTCTCCGACCGCTTCCGGGGCGCCGTCTGGGAGGAAGTGATCATCCACCTCCCCGCGTCGGTGACCCTCGTGTCGCTCTCGGCGACCGTGTCGAACGCGGAGGAGTTCGGCGACTGGCTGGACACCGTGCGCGGCGACACCCAGGTGATCGTCTCCGAGCACCGGCCCGTCCCGCTGTTCCAGCACGTGCTGGCCGGGCGCAGGATGTACGACCTCTTCGAGGAGGGCGAGGGCCAGAAGAAGGCCGTCAACCCCGACCTCACGCGTATGGCGCGCATGGAGGCGAGCCGCCCGTCGTACCAGGACCGCAAGCGGGGCCGGGCGATGCGCGAGGCCGACCGTGAGCGCGAGCGCAGACAGCGCTCGCGCATCTGGACACCGGGCCGCCCCGAGGTCATCGAGCGGCTCGACGCCGAGGGCCTGCTGCCCGCCATCACCTTCATCTTCAGCCGCGCGGCCTGCGAGGCCGCCGTGCAGCAGTGCCTGCACGCGGGCCTCCGGCTGAACGACGACGCGGCGCGCGTGAGGGTCCGTGAACTCGTCGAGGAGCGCACCGCCTCCATCCCGGACGAGGACCTCCACGTCCTCGGCTACTACGAATGGCTGGAGGGCCTGGAGCGCGGCATCGCCGCCCACCACGCGGGCATGCTGCCCACGTTCAAGGAGGTCGTGGAGGAACTCTTCGTCCGCGGCCTGGTGAGAGCCGTCTTCGCGACGGAGACCCTCGCGCTGGGCATCAACATGCCCGCCCGCTCGGTCGTGTTGGAGAAGCTCGTCAAGTGGAACGGCGAGCAGCACGCCGACATCACCCCCGGCGAGTACACCCAGCTGACCGGCCGCGCCGGCCGCCGCGGCATCGACGTCGAGGGCCACGCGGTCGTGCTGTGGCAGCGCGGGTTCAGCCCCGAGCACCTCGCCGGACTCGCGGGCACCCGCACCTATCCGCTGCGCTCCAGCTTCAAGCCGTCGTACAACATGGCGGTGAACCTGGTCGAGCAGTTCGGGCGGCACCGCTCGCGCGAGCTCCTGGAGACGTCCTTCGCGCAGTTCCAGGCCGACAAGTCGGTCGTCGGGATCTCCCGGCAGGTGCAGCGCAACGAGGAGGGTCTCGAGGGCTACAAGGAGTCCATGACCTGCCACCTCGGGGACTTCGACGAGTACATGGGCCTGCGCCGCGAGCTCAAGGACCGCGAGACCGAGCTGGCCCGGCAGGGTGTCTCGCACCGTCGCGCGGAGGCCGCCGTCGCCCTGGAGAAGCTGAAGCCGGGCGACGTGATCCACGTGCCGACCGGAAAGTACGCGGGGCTCGCGCTGGTCCTCGACCCCGGACTGCCCGCGGGCCGGTCGAACGGCCACCGCGGCTTCGAACAGCACGACGGCCCGCGTCCGCTGGTCCTCACCGCCGAGCGTCAGGTCAAGCGGCTCGCCTCGATGGACTTCCCCGTACCGGTCGAGGCCCTCGACCGCATGCGGATCCCCAAGTCCTTCAACGCGCGCTCGCCCCAGTCCCGTCGCGACCTGGCGTCCGCGCTGCGCACCAAGGCCGGGCACGTCGTCCCGGACCGGCACCGCAAGAAGCGCGCGGAGGCGGCCGACGACCGTGAGATCGCCCGGCTGCGCACGGCGATCCGCGCGCATCCCTGCCACGGGTGCAGCGACCGCGAGGACCACGCCCGCTGGGCCGAGCGCTACCACCGGCTGCAGCGCGACACCTCGCAGCTGGAGCGCCGCATCGAGGGCCGGACGAACACCATCGCCCGCACCTTCGACCGGATCGTCGCCCTCCTCACCGAGCTGGACTACCTGCGCGGCGACGAGGTCACCGAGCACGGCAAGCGGCTCGCCCGGCTCTACGGCGAACTCGACCTGCTGGCCAGCGAATGCCTGCGCGCCGGGGTCTGGGACGGACTGAGCCCCGCCGAACTGGCCGCCTGCGTCTCGGCGTTGGTGTACGAGTCGCGGGTCGCCGACGACGCGATGGCTCCGAAGGTGCCGTCCGGACAGGCCAAGGCCGCTCTCGGCGAGATGGTCCGCATCTGGGGCCGTCTCGACGCGCTGGAGGAGGACTTCGGGATCAGCCAGACGGAGGGCGTCGGCCAGCGCGAGCCGGACCTCGGCTTCGCCTGGGCGGCCCACGAGTGGGCGTCCGGCAAGGGCCTCGACGAGGTGCTCCGTGAGGCCGAGATGCCCGCGGGCGACTTCGTGCGCTGGTGCAAGCAGGTCATCGACGTGCTCGGCCAGATCGCGGCCGCGGCGCCCGTCTCGGGCGGCGGGAACTCGACGGTCGCGAAGAACGCGCGCAAGGCGGTCGACGGCCTGCTGCGCGGGGTGGTCGCCTACACGTCGGTGGGCTGAGGACTCTGAGGACTCTCCCGGGTCCGGCGGTCGCGTCCTGCGATCGCCGGACCTTTTTCGTGCGGGGGATCGGGGGGCCGGGTGCTCAGACGTCCGCGTCCGGGCGGCTCACGTAGGCGCGCCATCCGCCGTAGGCGGTGATGTCGGGCGCGCCCTCCAACGCGCCGGGCTCGCACAGGAAGCCGGGGACGTGGCTGCCGTCGGCCAGTTCGACGCCGCCCAGGGTCATGGGCCGGGGGAGCGCCGCCAGCAGGCGGCCGAGTCCCTCCGCCGGGAGGGACCACACCTCCGTCTCGACGGCGGCACCCCCCGCGCCGACGTGGACGAGACCCGGCTTCGGCGGGGTGGTGGCCAGGGCGTGCAGCCGGTACACGGGCCCGGTCGTGGTCGTACGGTCGAGGCGGGCGCCGAGCGACAGCAGCTGCGGGTTGAGCGGCTGGCCGGACAGATGCGCTCCCACCACGGCGAGGCGCGTCTCCGGTTCCAGTGACCGGGCGATCCGTGCGAGCCGTCCGTCGGTGAAGGCGGGGCCGATCAGCATCACGCCGAACGGGAGCCCGGCGGGCGTCCGTCCGGCCGGTACCGCGACGGCCGCCAGGTCGAAGAGGTTCGTGGAGTTGGTGAAACGGCCCAGGCGCGCGTTGGTGCCCAGCGGGTCGGCGGCGACGTCGGCGAGCGTGGGATGGCCGGGCGCGGTGGGTAGCAACAGGGCGTCGGCGTCGGCCAGTTCGGCGAGTGCCCGGGCCCGCAAACCGGCCAGCCGCTCCTGGTCCGCGTAGAGGCGGTGGGCCGGGACGTCGCGGGCACGGGTGATGATGCCGGCGACGGTCGGGTCGAGACCGGCACCACCCTCGGCCATCAGCTTGTCGACAAAGCCGCCCACCGCCGTGTACCGCTCGGCGACGAACGCGCCCTCGTAGAGCATCGCGGCGGCCTCGGTGAACGGGGTGAGGTCGAGAGTGCGCACCTCGGCCCCGGCGGCGACGAGCCGCTCGACGGCCTCCTCGTAGGCCTCCGCCCAGCCCTCGTCCAGCTCCCCGAGCTGTGCCGTCGGCGGGACCGCGACGCGCCAGGGTCCAGGTGCGCGCTGCGCGAGGGGCGGCAGCACGCGGGCGGAGGGGGACGCGAGGTGGGCGAGGGCCTGTTCGGCCTCTGGGAGGGTCCGGGCGAACACGGTCACGCAGTCCAGGGAGGCGCAGGCGGGGACGACGCCGGTCGTGGGGACGAGGCCGCGGGTCGGCTTCAGCCCGACGATGCCGTTGAACGCGGCGGGGACGCGGCCGGAGCCCGCGGTGTCCGTGCCGAGGGCGAGGTCGACGATGCCGAGGGCGACCGCCACGGCGGATCCCGAGCTGGAGCCGCCGCTGATCCGGGCCGGGTCCAGGGCACCTCGGACGGCGCCGTAGGGGGAGCGGGTGCCGACCAGGCCGGTGGCGAACTGGTCCAGGTTCGTGGTCCCGAGGAGGACGGCGCCGGCCGCCCGGAGCCGGGCGACCGCGGGGGCGTCGGCTCGCGGTGTGTAGGCGTAGGACGGACAGCCCGCCGTGGTCGGCAGGCCCGCCACGTCGATGTTGCCCTTGGCGGCGAAGGCCCTGCCCGCGAGCGGGAGGCGCTCGCCCGCGGCGACGCGCGCGTCCACGGCCCGGGCCTCCTCCTCGACGTCGGGCCGGGGGCGCAGGCCGATCCAGATCTCGGGGCGGTCGACGGCCTCGATCCGGGCGTGGGCCGCGCGGACTCGGGCGAGAGCGGACATCGGAACTCCTGGTACGGACCGTGGCCCGGGGGTCGTGGCGGCCCCGGGGGCCTGGGGTGACGGGTGACGGGCGGGTGCGTTCGGCTGCTCGGGAGTCTCAGGGTGCCTGGACTTGCGGCGGCGCCAGCACCAGCAGCGCCGTGCCGGCCTCGACCTGGTCGCCCGGTGAGACGAGGATCCGCTCGACCACCGCGTCCGCCGGCGCGGGCACCCTCGACTCCATCTTCATGGCCTCCAGCGCGAGGAGCGGCTGCCCGGCTGTCACCCGGGCGCCCGGCTCCACGTTCACCTGCCAGACGGACGCGGCGAACTCGGCCTCGATCAGGCGACCTCCAGTGGGGACGGTGATCTCGGCCGGCGCGGACGTGGCCGCCGGGGCGGCATCCGCGCGGGTGAACTCGCCCGCCGCCTCCCAGGCGTCCCGTTCCGCCGAGAAGGCCCCGCCTTGCCGTGAGCGGAACTCCGCTATGGACGCGGCGTTCTCGGCGAGGAAGGACTCGTACGCGGCCAGTGAGAAGGTGCCCTCCTCGATACGCGGCACGAAGCGGCCCGAGATGATGTCGGCCCGCAGCTCAAGGAGTTCGTCCGCCTCCACCGGATACCACTTGATGCGGTCGAAGAAGCGCAGCAGCCAGGGCGAGCCCGGCTCGAACGCGCCGCGCTGCTGCCAGCCCGACCACACCTGGGTCGTCCGGCCGACGAACTGGTAGCCGCCCGGGCCCTCCATGCCGTAGACGCACAGGTAGGCGCCGCCGATGCCGACCGAGTTCTCCGCTGTCCAGGTGCGGGCGGGGTTGTACTTCGTGGTGACCAGGCGGTGGCGGGGGTCGAGCGGCGTGGCGACCGGGGCGCCGAGGTAGACGTCGCCCAGACCGAGGACGAGGTACTCCGCGTCGAACACCGTGCGGTACACGTCGTCCACCGAGTCCAGGCCGTTCACCCGGCGGATGAACTCGATGTTCCACGGGCACCAGGGCGCGTCGTCGCGCACGCCCGCCATGTAGCGGGCGATCGCCTCGCGGGTGGCCGGGTCGTCCCAGGACAGCGGCAGATGGACCGTCCGGGAGGGGACGACGAGCCGGTCGCTCGGGGGAAGGGCGCGGACCGTCTCCCGTACGGCGTCCAGGAGTTGCCGCTGGGGGAGCCGGGACGGGTCGGTCCGGATCTGGAGGGAGCGGATGCCCGGGGTCAGGTCGGCGACCCCGTCGAGAGCGGCCTCCGTCACCGCCTCCATCAGCGCGTGGACCCGCATGCGCAGGGCGAGGTCGAGCTGCATGGGCCCGAACTCGACCAGCAGGTTGTCGTCGCCGCTGCGGCGGTACGTCACGTCGCCGTCCCGCGCGAGCACCCCGCCGTCGACGATCGCGGGGCGCGGCGAACCGTCGTCGGCCAGCGGCGCGAACCGCACGGTGTCCCCGGGGCGGAACTGGCCGAGCTTCCAGCGCTCCGTGCTGACCACGGTGGCCGGGCAGACGAACCCGCCGAGGGAGGGGCCGTCCGGGCCGAGGAGCACCGGCATGTCCCCGGTGTAGTCGACCGCGCCGACCGAGTAGGGCGTGTCGTGGATGTTCGACGGGTGCAGTCCCGCCTCGCCGCCGTCGGTACGGGCCCAGCGCGGCTTCGGTCCGACGAGCCGCACGCCGGTGCGGGCCGAGTTGAAGTGGACCTTCCAGTCGGCTGCGTAGAAGTCGTGGATGTCGTCCTCGGTGAAGAACTCCGGTGCGGAGTGCGGGCCTTCGACGGCCCCGATCCGCCACACGTCCGTGAACTCGGGGCGGTCGCCCGGCGGTACGGGCGCGCCGGAACCGGTGACCGCCCCGCCGTGCAGGACGTCGCCGGTGCGCAGGGCCCGGCCTCCGTGGCCGCCGAACCGGCCGAGGGTGAAGGTGGCGGCGCTGCCGAGGAAGGCCGGCACGTCCAGGCCGCCGCCGGCGAACAGTACGTAGGTGCGCAGGCCGTGGCCGCCGGGGGCGCCGATCTCCAGGACCGATCCGGCCGGTACGGTCACCGGCTCCCACTGGCCGGCCTCCGTCCCGTCCACCGTGACGGGTGCGGGCGCCCCGGTGACGCACACCGTCGTGGGGTGGGTGAACCGCAACGCCGGCCCCCGCAGGGTGCATTCGAGTCCCGGCGCGCCCTCGGGGTTGCCGAGCGCCCGGTTGCCGAGCCGGAAGGAGAGGTCGTCCATCGGGCCGCAGGGCGGGACGCCGACCTGCCAGTAGCCGGTGCGGCCCGGCCAGTCCTGCACGGTGGTGAGCGTGCCGCCGGACACGACCTCGATCCGCGGGGTGGGGTCCGTCACGGCGGCCAGGGTCGCGGTGGAGTGGGCGGCCCGTCGGAAGGCGGGCTCGGCGAGCGCGGCCCGTACCAGCCCGAGGTTGGTCTCGATGCCGTCCACCCGGGTCCTGGCCAGCGCCTCGTCGAGCCGCTCCAGGGCGTGGGCGCGGTCGGTGCCGTACGCGACGATCTTGGCGAGCATCGGGTCGTACGAGGTGGTGACCTCGGTGCCCGTCTCGATCCAGCCGTCCACGCGGACGCCGCCGGGGAACTCGACCCGCGTCAACAGGCCCGCGCTCGGACGGTGTTCACGGGAGGGGTCCTCGGCGTACAGGCGGGCCTCGACCGCGTGCCCGCGCGGCGCCCCCGGGTCCCGGACGACGGAGGACTCGCCTCGGGCCAGCCGCAGCATCCAGGCGACGAGGTCGACGCCGTAGATCTCCTCGGTGACCGGATGTTCCACCTGGAGGCGGGTGTTGACCTCCAGGAAGTAGGCCTCCTCGCGGGCGGCGTCGTACACGAACTCGACGGTGCCGGCCGAGCGGTAGTCCACCGAGGCGCACAACTCGCGCGCGGCCGTGGCGAGTCGGGTTCGTACCACTGCGGGAAGTCCCGGAGCGGGTGCCTCCTCCAGGACCTTCTGGTTGCGGCGCTGGAGCGAGCAGTCACGGTCGCCGAGGGTGACGACCCGGCCGAGGCCGTCGCCGAAGACCTGCACCTCGACGTGGCGCGCGTCCTCGACGAGGCGTTCCAGGAAGACCCCGGACGAGGAGAACGAGGCCGCCGCGACACGCTGGACCCGCTCCCAGGCATCGGTCAGTTCGGCATCCGAGCGACATGCCGACATACCGATTCCGCCACCCCCGCCCGTGGCCTTGAGCATCACGGGATAACCGATGCCTCCGGCGGCCTCCAGGGCCTCGGGGAGCCCGGTGAGCAGTTCCGTGCCCGGGGCCAGCGGCACGCCCGCGGCCCGGGCCGCCGCCCGCGCCGTGTGCTTGGCGCCGAACAGCTCCAACTGCTCCGGCGTCGGACCGACGAACACGATGCCCGTGTCCTCGCAGCGGCGCGCGAACGCCGCGTCCTCCGAAAGGAATCCGTACCCCGGGTGGATCGCCCCGGCCCCGGTGTCCTTGGCCGCCTTCAGGACGAGGTCGGCATCGAGGTAGGACTCCTTGGCGGGCGCGGGGCCGAGCCGTACGGCCTCGTCGGCGAGCCGGACGTGTGGGGCGGCGCGGTCGGCGTCGGAGTACACGGCGACCGTGCGCAGGCCCAGTTCGCGGGCGCTGCGGATGATCCGGACCGCGATCTCGCCGCGGTTGGCGACGAGCAGGGTGTCGAACGTCATGCGGGCGCTCCGATCGTCATCGCGACCGCGGTCGGTTCGAAGCCGTTGCAGGGGTTGTTGATCTGGGGGCAGTTGGACACCAGGACGATCACGTCGCGCTCGGCGCGCAGCGTCAGCCGCAGCCCGGGGGCGGAGATGCCGTCGACGATGCCGAGGGTGCCGTCCTTCTCGACCGGCACGTTCATGTACCAGTTGATGTTCGAGACGAGGTCGCGCTTGCCGAGGCCGTGACGGGCGCCCTCGGCGAGGAAGTTGTCGACACAGGCGTGCTGGGACCAGGTGTGGTGCCCGTAGCGCAGGGTGTTCGACTCCTTGGAGCAGGCGCCGCCGACCGTGTCGTGCCGGCCGACCTCGTCCTCGGTGACGGTCATCAGCGGGGTGTGCTCGTTCGACATCAGCACACTGCCCGTGGTCAGGAAGATGCCGCCCTGCGCCTGGATGGTGTCGGGCGCGCTGTAGCGGACGGTGGTGTCCCCGGCGTCGTACACCAGGAAGTCGACGGCCTGGTTGCCGTGCAGGTCGGTGACGGTCAGCGTCTCCCCCGTGCGGACGACCGTCGACCAGGCGGCGCGGGCCGGGACGGTGACGTGGGTCATGCGAGCCCCCTCGTGGCAAGGAATTCGGCGGTGTTGAGGAAGGCGCGGCGGCCCTCGGGCGTGGCCTCCCGGAGCGGATCGCCCGGCGCGGTCGCCGCGGAGCGCCAGGCCAGGACCTCCAGCGGGGTGCTCGTGTAGTCGGGGCGCGGGTCGGCCGGGTGCGGCACGTTCGCGATGAGCACGGTGACGTCCTGTTCGGCCCGGAGGGTGACGCTGCCGCCCGGGCCGGACGAGCCGGTGAAGTCCAGCGAGCCGTCCTCGCGCACCTCCACGCCCTGGAAGAAGGAGAGCGACGGGGGCAGATCGCGCGGCCCGAGCCCGTTCTTGGCGGCGGCCAGCTTGAACAGCTCCCGTCCGGCCGGGGACGCGGACTGCGGTGTCCCGTCCCCGTACCGCAGCGTGTTGCGTACGAGCGTGGAGGTACCGCACAGGGCGTCGTGCCGGCCGGAGGAGTCGCTGACCACCGAGGCCAGGACGCGGCCCTGGTCGGAGAGGAGGAGCTGTCCCTCGCCCAGATAGGCGTTCCACTGGACCTTGACGGTGTCCGCGACGTTCAGGCGCTCCCACGGACGGTCCGCGACGTGCAGCAGCAGGTGCGCGCAGGCATCGCCCGCGAGGTCGGTCAGCCGCAGTTCCGTGCCCCGGGCCAGCACCTTGTGCGTGTAGTTGCCGCCCGCCACCGTCTCCGCCCACACCAGGTGGCCCGCCTCGCAGGGCGGCGCGGGCCAGTCACCCGCGGGAACCACGGGCATGGCCTCGGCGCGGGCCCCCTCCTGGGCGCGGGCGTGGTCGCGTGCTCCGTGTGTGGTCGCTGTCGCCATCGCGGGCCTCCGGCTCCTGGGTCATTTCTGTCGCCCGACAGAAATTAGGGGCGGGGTGGGTCGGCGCCATGTCCCGTGTGTTGCCGCGCCGTTACCGGTCCCTCACGGGCGGCGTCCGGCCCGGCTCCGGGGCGCGGGGCCGTGCGGCGGTGCCCGCGGTGGGGATCCCGGCGCCCTTCCGGTGCGCGTCGCGTGTGCGAGGATCGAACGTATGGGAACGGACGGCGGGCGACGGGTCGGCAGGCCACGTGCCGCGCAGCGGCCGGACAGCGGTCTCACGCCGCGTGCCGAACTGCTCGACGCGGCAGCCGAGTTGTTCACCACCCGGGGGTACGCCGCCACCACCACCCGCGCCGTCGCCGAGCGCGCCGGTATGCGTCAGGCGTCCATGTACCACTACGTGTCCGGCAAGGAGGAGCTGCTCGCCGAGCTCCTGGAGTCCACGGTCACACCGTCGCTGGCCCTCGCCCGCCGGCTCCTCGCCGAGGACACGGCGCCCGCCGGGAGCAGGCTCTGGGAGCTGTGCCGCACCGACGTGGAACTGCTGTGCGGCGGCCCGCACAATCTCGGCGGCCTCTATCTGCTGCCCGAGGTGCGCGCCGAACGCTTCGCCGGGTTCCATGCCGTACGCGCGGAACTCAAGGACACCTACCGCCAGTTGCTGGCGGCCACCCCGGCGGGCGGCGCGCTCGCCAAGAGTGAGCTGGACCTGCGGACGGACCTCGTGTTCGGGCTGATCGAGGGCGTCATCCTCGTGCACCGCTCCGACCCGGACCGTCCGGTGTCCGCCTTCGCCGAGGCCACGGCCGACGCGGCGCTGCGCATCGCCGGAATCTGAGACCCCGAGCACCGATCACCCGTGCGAGCTGCGGTTTTCGTATGCCCGTACGCGGTCACGCACGGTGTGCGAACGGAGGCGCAGCGTGCAAATGGGGCCGAGGGTACTCCAGTCGCGAGGGCGATTTCAGGCGCTTGCTGAATATGACACAGCGATGATCCGGTCGGACTAAGCTCGCCCGCAGCGCACCGAGTTGAGATGTATTCGTGCGCTTGTTCCCAAAGGTTCCGAAGATTCAGTTTGATCCATGCCGATCCATGCCGTTTCCCCCACAAACATCCCCCACCCCCCAGCCGACCTGTCTCAGAGGGCATACATGGTGAGTGTTCAATCGCCTCCCGGTGGCCGTGAACTTCCTTACGCGCGGGTGCTGTTGCTGCCCGCGATACTGATGGCCGTGGCCACCGGCGCCGCAGTCGCCCTGGTGACGGCACCGGCGCGGTCCGCGGTCGCCCTGTGCGGCGGCTTCGCCACCCTGCTGGTCATCGCGATCGGCGGCGAGGCCGTCCGCCGCGGCCGGGTCGCCCGGGAGCTGCGGGCCGACTTCGCACGCCGCACCGCGAGCCTGGAACAGCGCATCGCCGCGCACGACCAGGAGATCGTGCACTTCACCGAGGAGATCGTCCCGCTCGCGCTCGACCGGCTGCACGGCGGGGACTCCCCGTCGGAAGTCGTGCGCACGCTGGGCCGCGACGACCCCGGCCATCGCGAACTTCCCGAGTCCCAGAAGGACTTGCTGAAAAAGCTGCTCAAGATCGTCGACACCGAGGAGTCGATGCGTGACGCCGCGCAGCGCTCCTTCGTCAACATCGCCCGGCGCGTGCAGGCCATCGTCCACCAGCAGAACAACGAACTCCGCGAGATGGAGGAGGACCACGGGCGCAACCCCGAGGTCTTCGACGACCTGCTGCGCATCGACCACGGCACCGCGCTGATCGGCCGGCTCGCCGACTCCATCGCCGTGCTCGGCGGCGGCCGCCCCGGGCGCCAGTGGCCCGAACCCGTACCGCTGTTCAGCGTGCTGCGCGGCGCGATGTCGCGCATCCTGGAGTACCGGCGCATCGAGCTGCACAACATCGTCGACGTCGCCGTCACGGGCGTCTCCGTCGAACCGCTCATCCACGCACTGGCCGAACTCCTCGACAACGCCACCCGCTACTCGCCGCCGCACACCAAGGTGCACGTCACCGCCATCGAGGTGCAGACCGGCGTCGCCATCGAGATCGAGGACGGCGGCGTCAGCCTCAGCGACGAGTCCCGCGGCAAGATCGAGGAGCTCCTGCGGCTGGCCGCCGCGGGCGTCGACCCGAACGTCATGGGCCAGGCACCCCGGCTCGGCATGGCGGTCGTCGGCCGACTCGCGCAGATGTACAGCATGCAGATCTCGCTGCGGCAGTCCGCCTACGGCGGCGTCCGCGCCGTCATCGTCGCCCCGCGCGACATGCTCACCACCGACTTCGCACCCGGTCTCGCCCACGGCATCGGAGCCACCTCCGTGACGGGTATCGACACCGGCGGGGTCGAGGGCCCGGCGCGCAAGCCCAAGAAGCGCCGCCCCACCACCGGCCCCCGCGTCCCCTCGTCGAGCGGCGACCCCCGCGACCCCCGCGAGGACGACGTCCCGGTCGTCACCGAGTGGGCGCCGAACGGTCTGCCGCAGCGCCGCAGCCGGGTCAAGGTCCCGCTCAGCCGGCGGATCGCCGAGGCACGTGCGCTGGAGGCCGCGGAGTCCGCAGGCACCGGTCCCTCGTGGGCTTCCGAGCCGGAACCGGAGGAGAAGGAGCCCGAACCCGGCCTGTGGGTCGAGGCGTTCATGAACGGCCTCAAGGGAGACCCGGACCCGACCGCATTCAGCACCGACAACCAGCCGGCCCCTGCCGAGGGCGACGACAAGGGGGACCTCAAGTGATCCAGCAGCGAGCCAACTTCGACTGGATGCTCAAGGAACTCGCCGACGGTGTGCCGGGCATCCAGCAGATCGTCGTGCTCTCCGCCGACGGACTGCGCATCGCCCGCTACGGCGGCGACCCGGACGCCGCCGACCGGGTCGCCGCGGCCTGCGCCGGTCTGCAGAGCCTCGCCGGAGCCGTCGCGGGCGAGATCCCCAACAGCGACGGCCGGATGCGCATGGTGATCATCGAGATCAACGGCGGCTACTTCTACCTGATGTCGGCGGGCCCCAACGCCTACCTCGCGGTGCTCGCCAACCAGACCGCGGAACCCGGACTGATGAGCAACCGCATGCGCGACCTCGTCGTCCGCATCGGCGCCCATCTGACGAGCCCGCCGCGGCGCAACGGGCAGACCGTATGACTCCTCCGCAACGCCGGCGGCGCGAACCCGAGGAAGGGCCCCCCGAACCCGTCACGACGGACGTCCCCCTCGCGGGCCCGGAAGGCCCCGAGGGGGAGGACGGCGAGGGCAAACCGAAGAACCCCGAGCGCCTCTACGTGCTCACGGGCGGTGGCGAGAGCGGCGACCGGGCCGAACTCGACCTCGTCACCCTCGTCGTGGCGCGCGCCGAGTCACCGCCCCCCGCCGCCCAGCCGGAGCAGTCCGCCCTGCTGAGGCTGTGCAGGGCACCTCTGTCGGTGGCCGAGCTCTCGGCCTATCTCAACCTGCCGTTCAGCGTGGTGACCGTCCTGCTCACCGAGCTGCTGGCGGCCGAACTGGTGAAGGCGCGCGCCCCGATCGTCCGTCAGGCGCTCCCCGACCGTTCCCTCCTCGAAGCGGTGATGCATGGACTTCAAAAGCTCTGACACCATCACGGGCCCTCGCGCCGAGGACCACCTCCCGCACACCACGCAGGCGGCGGTCAAGATCGTGATCGTAGGCGGCTTCGGAGTCGGCAAGACGACCATGGTGGGCTCCGTCAGCGAGATCAAGCCGCTGACGACCGAGGAGACCATGACGCAGGCCGGCATCGGAATCGACGACAACTACGGGTCCGAGACCAAGACGGCGACCACGGTGGCCATGGACTTCGGCCGCATCTCCATCACCGACCAGCTGGTGCTCTACCTGTTCGGCACCCCCGGCCAGGAACGCTTCTGGTTCCTGTGGAACGGCCTGTTCGAGGGAGCCCTCGGCGCCGTGGTGCTGATCGACACCCGTCGGCTGGAGGTCAGCTTCGACGTCATCGGCCGCCTGGAGGAACGCGGTGTGCCGTTCGTCGTCGCCATGAACGACTTCCCCGACGCGCCGCGGTACCCCGTCGAGGAGCTGCGGGCCGCGCTCGACCTGCCCGACGAGATCCCGATCGTGAAGTGCGACGCCCGGCGCAGAGCGTCGAGCCGGGACACCCTGATGACGCTGATGCGGTTCCTGCACTCGCTGGCGATGACCTCGTCGTCCGCCTGAAACGCACGGCGACGGCACCCGCACGACAACTCCCCTTCACAAGCTCTCATTTCAGCTTCGGAGCGATCATCGTGACGTCTGAATCCCACTCCCTGACCGGCACCCAGGACCCCACACCCGGCCCGCCGCCCGGCTGCCCCGCCCACGGCACCGGCCCGGGCGGCCTGCGCCGCCTCTACGGCCCCGAGGCGGAGGACCTGGGTGCCCTGTACGAGAAACTCCGCGCCGAACACGGCGCCGTCGCCCCCGTGCTGCTCCACAACGACGTGCCGATCTGGGTCGTCCTCGGGCACGGCGAGAACCTCCACATGGTCAGTACGCCCTCCCACTTCGCCCGTGACAGCCGGCTGTGGACCGCCGTCCAGGACGGCACGGCGGGCGACGACCACCCGCTGGCCCCCCACATCGCCTGGCAGCCCATCTGCTCCCACGCCGAGGGCGACGAACACCTGCGGCTGCGCGGAGCGGTCACCGGCGCCATGTCGACCATCGACTTCCGCAGCCTGCGCCGCTACATCAACCGCGCCACCCAGCGCCTGGTCAACGAGTTCTGCGAACTCGGCGAGGCCGACCTGGTCGGACAGTTCGCCGAGCACCTGCCGATGTCCGTGCTCTGCGAGATCATCGGCATGCCCGAGGACTACAACGACCGGATGGTGCAGGCCACCCGCGACCTGCTCAAGGGCACCGACACGGCCATCGCCAGCAACGAGTACGTGATGAGCGTGCTGATCCAGCACACCGCACGGCGCCGCGCCAGGCCCGAGGACGACTTCACCAGCCACCTCATCAACCACCCGGCCGGGCTCACCGACGACGAGGTGGCCCAGCACCTGCGGCTCGTCCTTCTCGCCGCCTACGAGGCCACCGCCAACCTCATCGCCAACGTGCTGCGCATGGTCCTCACCGACCCGCGCTTCCGCGCCCAGCTCAACGGCGGGCAGATGACGGTGCCCGAGGCGGTCGAACAGTCCCTCTGGAACGAGCCGCCGTTCAGCGCCGTCCTCGGCTACTTCGCGAAGCAGGAGACGGAACTGGGCGGTCAGCGCATCCGCAAGGGCGACGGACTCCTCTTCGGGATCGCGCCGGGCAACATCGACCCCCGGGTCCGGCCCGACCTGGCCGCCAACATGCAGGGCAACCGCTCCCACCTCGCCTTCGGTGGCGGGCCCCACGAGTGCCCCGGCCAGGACATCGGCCGCGCCATCGCCGACGTCGGCGTCGACGCGCTGCTGCTGCGCCTGCCGGACGTCGAACTCGACTGTCCCGAGAGTGATCTGCGCTGGCGCGGGTCCATGTCGTCACGCCACCTCGTGGACATGCCCGTGCGCTTCCGGCCCAGGCCGCCGCAGGACGTCATGCAGCGGCCCTCGGTCCGCGCGCTGCCCGTCCAGCGGCCCGGCTGGCAGGTCACCGGCGAGGGTGCGGCGCCGGCCGCGTCCGCGCCGCACCCGGCGCCCGCGCAGCCGGCCCCGGCACCCGAGCCCGCCCACCGGCTCGGCGCCTGGCAGCGCCTCGTGCGCTGGTGGCGCGGCTACTGATCCCCGGCCGGGCCCGCCGACCAGGCGTCGTACGCGGCCCACGCCTCCAACTCCCGCCCACTGACGAACCGATGGGCCCGTCCGGTGACCGGATCGGTGAACTCCAGCACCCGCGCCAGCAGTTGCAGCGGACGCCGGAAGTCACCGGCCGGCACCGGACCGGTCACCTCCGGGTAGAGCGGATCGCCGAGCAGAGGCACGCCCAACGCCGTCATGTGGACGCGGAGTTGATGGGTCTGCCCGGTGCCCGGCGTCAACCGGTAGCGCCCGAGTCCGCTGCGGTGCTCCGTCAGCTCCACCCGGGTGACCGCGTTCGGCTCGCCCGCCACCTCGCGCGCGGCCATCACCCCGCGCTCCTTCAGGATGCGGCTGCGCACCGTGCGGGGGAGGACGAGACCGGGATCGTACGGAGCCACGCCCTCGTACTCCTTGGCGATCAGCCGGTCACGGAACAGCGACTGGTACGCGCCGCGTTCCCCGGGCCGCACCGTGAACAGCACCAGACCGGCGGTCAGCCGGTCCAGACGGTGTGCCGCGCCCAGCTCCGGCAGGTCCAGCTCCCGGCGCAGCCGCGCGAGGACCGTCTCGGCCACATGGCTGCCGCGCGGGGTGGTGGCGAGGAAGTGCGGCTTGTCGGCGACCACGATGTGCTCGTCGCGGTACACCACCTCCAGCGGGAACGGCACCCGCTCCTCGTCCGGCAGCTCCCGGTGGAACCACACGAACATCCCCGGCACATAGGCGGTGGTGGCCGTCAGCGGCCGTCCGTCCTCGCCGACGAAGAGCCCCCCGGCGAGCATCGCGTCGACGACCCCGTCCCCGGCCGCGAGCCGATCCACCAGGTGCTCCCGCACGGTGGCCCAGCTCCCCTCCCACGGCAGCCTGATCCGCACGGGGTCGACCCCGTGGCGCTGCGGGAGGGGAGAGGGCGGGATCCGGGGCTTGCGTCTCACCTGGTCAAGCCTACGAGGCCGGGACCGCCGCGGCTGCCTCCGGTGCCACCGGCCGCGTCCGGTAGGCACGGTACGCCGCGCCCGCGACCAGGGTGACTCCGAGGAAGAGCAGGGTGAACCACTGGAAGTACCAGTGCCCGCCCGCCGGGTCGTACACCGTGGCGCGCGGCCACGCGAGGTTGACGGTCATGAAGAGGCCGTAGACGAGGGCGAGGGCGTTGACCGGGACGCCCCAGCGGCCGAGCGAGAAGAGCGGGGCGCCCGTCTCGTCGGTGCCGTCGGCGGTGAACTGTCCCCGCAGCCTGCGCACCAGCAGTGGACCGGTGACCATCGCGTACGCGAGATACAGCATCACGATGCAGGTGGTGCCGATGGCGAGGAACGCGTCCGGGGAGGCGAAGTCGAGCAGCAGCAGCGCGGCCGCGAGGACACCGACGACCAGGGCGGGGGCACTCGGCATACCGGTGCGCGGGTTGACCTTCGCGAGCCGTCCCGAGAACGGGAGCTGCCGGTCGCGCGCCATCGAGAAGAGCATGCGGCAGGCGGCGGTCTGGATCGCCAGGGTGGCCACCGCGATGGCCACCACCACGTCGGCGAGCAGCGCGCGGCCCACTCCGTCGCCCAGGCTGCTCGTGAGGACGTAGCTGAGACCGTCGACACCGAGGCGGCCGTCGGTGAGGCTCGGGGCGGCGAGCAGCCCGCCGAACACGATCAGGCCGCCGAGCAGGCCGGCCGCGCCGAGGGCGGTGAGGATCGTCCGGGGCGCGGTGCGGAGGGGGTTGTGGGTCTCCTCGCTCATCTCGCCCGCGCTGTCGAAGCCGATCATCACGTAGGCGGCCATGAACGAGCCCACCATCAGCGCCCCGAGCAAACCCGTCCCGCCCGCGCCGGTGTGGAAGGTGATGCCGGGGGAGCGCTCGGAGTGAGTGAGCAGCAGCACGACGATCAGGACGGCGCCGATGATCTCGGCGGTGACGCCGATCCGGTTGATCACGGACATCACCCGGTTGTCGAGGACGTTGACCAGCGTGGTGAGGACGAGCAGGGCGACACCGAGCACGGCCGCGTTGGCCGCGCCGTCCGGGCTGGTCGGGGCGGGATCGTCGCCCACGAGCTGAAAGCCGGACCAGATCGCGGGCAGCACCATCTGCAGCGCGAGCGCGGCGGCGGCGACCACCACCACCTGGCCGATCACCATGATCCAGCCCGCGAACCAGCCGAAGGAGAGGTTCGACAGGCGCGAGGACCACTGGTAGATCGCGCCGGAGATCGGGTAGCGCGCGGCCAGTTCGGCGAAGCAGGCCGCGACCGCGAGCTGGCCGATCAGGACGGCCGGCCAGGTCCAGAAGAAGACGGGACCGCCGAAGGCGTAGCCGAAGGCGAAGAACTGGAAGACCGTCGTGAGGACGGAGATGAAGGAGAAGCCGGCGGCGAACGAGGCGTACCGGCCGAGGCTGCGGTGCAGCTCCTGGCGGTAGCCGAACGCGTTCAGGGAGCGGTCGTCGGGGGACTGCGGCGGGTCGGGGCGTACGTCGGAGGGAGCGGTGGTGGTCACGGCGGCACCTGCCTTCGGCGCGAAGGGCGAACGGGATTCCTGTCGGGTGACAGAAATTAGGGAGGCCCTGTTTCGCTCGCGTGACGCGGCCGTGTCGGCGGCGGGCCGAAGTCCTCACGGGTCCGCCGAGGGTGTGGAGTCGCGTGCTCCCATCGTCCCGCCGGTGCGGATCGGGGCCCGGCGGGCACCGTCGCTCGGCGTATCGGGGGGTGGGGTGTCCGGCTTCACCGGTGCCGCGCTTTCACCGGGGCCGCGCCTTCACCGGGGTGAGCGTGGCGGGGGAGGTGCCGACGCTCGTGGTCCGCGGGTGCGCGGGAGGGGCGCGTCTCATGGCCGGGAGCGCGGTCGACGAGGCGTCAACTCACCGCGGACACGGGCCGACCCGGCGGTTCCGCGAGGTCATGGACGCCCGCCCGGGCCGCGTGCGTACGTCAGGAGGCGGCCCGCGTCGCGGTCGCCGCCTCCTGGTGCTGCCGGGTCGTGGGTGTCAGGCGGACGCCTCCTGCTCCGCCTCCACCTGGGCGTTCCACTCCCGCTTCGACGCCTGCCAGCCGTCCTCGTTGTGGCCGAGGCGCCAGTAGCCGGAGATGGACAGGCCGTCGCGCGGGATCTCACGTTCGACGCGCAGCAGCTTGCGCAGTTCCTTGACGAAGGCCGCCTCGCCGTGGACGAAGGCGTGCACCCGGCCCGCCGGGAACTCCAGGCCGCGCACGGCCTCCACCAGAGCCCGGCCGACCGGCCGGTCCCCGCGGTGCAGCCAGACGACGTCCGCGTCGGAGTCGATCTTCTGCTCCTCCTCGGGGCCCGAGACCTCCACGAAGGCACGGACGACGGATCCGTCGGGCAGCGACTCCAGGGCGGCGGCGATGGCCGGCAGCGCGCTCTCGTCGCCGGCGAGCAGATGCCAGTCGGCTTCGGTGTCGGGGGCGTAGGCGCCGCCGGGGCCCATGAAACGGACGACTTCGCCCGGCCGGACCTTCAACGCCCAGGGTCCGGCGAGTCCTTCGTCGCCGTGCACCACGAAGTCCAGGGACAGCTCGCGCACTTCGGGATCCCAGGCGCGCACGGTGTACGTGCGGGTCACGGGCCACTGCTCGCGCGGGAACTCCTCGCGGATGCGCTGCATGTCGAAGGGCTCCGGGTAGGTCACGCCCTCGGCGCCGAACAGCAGCTTCACGTAATGGTCCGTGCTGGTGCCCGTGGCGAAGTCGGCGAGGCCCTCGCCGCCCAGCACGACCCGCTGCATGTGCGGGGTCAGTCGCTCGGTGCGGACGACCGTCGCGGAGTGCGGCTTCCTGGGCTTGCGTTCCGGACGCTCTGCCATGACTGCCTCCTGGTCAACATAGTTAGGCTTACCTAAGTTAGCACTCCTTCCTGGGTGACACCTATGCGTGCGCGCCACCAGTTATGCCGGAAGGGTTCTGCTATGTCTCCAGTGTGGCGAGGAGTCGGTGCAACGATCCACCAAGGCCCCAGCGTGCCGCCAGTTCGTCCAGCGCGGCGGGGTCGCGCGGGGCGCGCGGCAGCGCCGTGTCCACCTCGGGCAGGGGCACGTCACCGGCGACCTTGACCACGGTGGGGGCCACGGCGACGTAGGGCCGCGACTCGGCGAGGCGTTTGCGCTGCGAAGGGGTCAGCTTCGCCTTCGGGTCGTCGACCGCGGCCATGATCCCGGCCAGGTCCCCGAACTCGGCGAGCAGTTTGGCCGCCGTCTTCTCCCCGATGCCCGGCACGCCCGGCAGTCCGTCGCTCGGGTCTCCGCGCAGCAGCGCGAGGTCCGCGTACCCCGGGCCGTCCACGCCGTACTTCTCGCGCAGCCAGGCCTCGTCCGTCAGCTGGAGGGTGCCGACGCCCTTGAGGGGATACAGGACGCGCACCCCCCGCTCGTCGTCGACGAGCTGGTAGAGGTCGCGGTCGCCGGTGACGATGTCGACCGGGCCGGTGGCGCGGCCGGTGAACGTGCCGATCACGTCGTCCGCCTCGTACCCCGCGACGCCCACGCGGGCGATGCCCAGCGCGTCCAGAACGTCCTCGATGACGGGCACCTGCGGCGAGAGGGTGTCCGGCACCTCCTCCTCGTCGGGGCCCGTCTCGGTCTCGACCGCCACCCGGTGCGCCTTGTACGACGGGATCAGGTCCACCCGCCACTGCGGGCGCCAGTCCGCGTCCATGCAGGCCACCAGGTCGTCGGGATGGTGGTCCTTGACCAGGCGGTCGATGAACTCCAGCAGCCCCCGCACCGCGTTCACCGGCGTGCCGTCCGGGGCCCGCACGGATTCCGGCACGCCGAAATAGGCGCGGAAGTACAGCGAGGCGCTGTCGAGGAGCATGAGTCGTCGAGTCTGCTGGGTCACGAACCGCATCATGCCGTACGCCACTGACAGTGACCTGGACCACTCTCGTGTTTGCTTTGTGTAAGCGTGGGCAGGCGCCGCCTCTGAGCGAACTCGGTTGTGCATTCAACCGTCACCAGTTGTCGGGAACGTCGTAGGTGTTCGTTCAGCCCGTTCCCCTGTCCGACCGAGAGGCACCACGTGTCATCCAGGCTTGAGGCCGACCATCTGTACAAGGTGTTCGGAAGACGACCAGAAGCGGCCGTGGAGCGGCTCCGTGACGGAGTCGACCGTGAGGAACTGCGCGCCGACGGCACCACCGCCGCCGTGATCGACGCGTCCTTCACCGTCGAGCCGGGCCAGATCTTCGTCGTCATGGGCCTGTCCGGGTCCGGCAAGTCCACGCTGCTGCGCATGCTCAACGGACTGCTGGAGCCCACCGCCGGACATGTGCGCTTCGACGGACAGGACCTGACCGGCCTGAGCGCCCGCGACCTGCGCGAGGTCCGCTCCCGCAAGATCAGCATGGTCTTCCAGCACTTCGCGCTGTTCCCGCACCGCAGCGTGCTGGAGAACGCCGCCTACGGCCTGGAGGTCCAGGGCGTCCCGGCGGCCGAGCGCAAGGAGCGGGCGACCAAGGCCCTCGAACTGGCCGGCCTCGCCGGCTGGGAGAAGTCCTGGCCCGACGAGCTGTCCGGCGGTATGCAGCAGCGCGTGGGTCTCGCGCGCGCGCTCGCCACGGACGCCGACCTGCTGCTCATGGACGAGTCGTTCAGCGCCCTCGACCCGCTGATCCGCCGCGACATGCAGGACCAGCTGATCGAACTCCAGAAGAAGCTGAAGAAGACCATCGTCTTCATCACCCACGACCTCAACGAGGCCATGCGCCTCGGCGACCGGATCGCCGTCATGCGCGACGGCCGCATCGTCCAGATAGGCAGCGCCGAGGACATCCTCGTCCGGCCCGCCGACGACTACGTCGCCTCCTTCACCCAGGACGTCGACCGCTCGCGTGTCCTGACCGCGGGCGCCGTCATGGACACCGCGACAAGGGGCGACGAGGCCGACTGCTCGTGCGAGACCGCCACGCCGGACACCTCCTTCGTGGACCTGTGCGCCATCAGCGCCCGTCTCACCCACCCGGTCGCGGTCGTCGACAAGAAGCACACCCTCGTCGGGGTCGTCCCCCGGCAGCGCCTCGTCGGCTTCCTCGGTGACGAGCAGGGCACGCCCGAGCCGTGTCCCAGCCCGCGGAACGAGGAGGTGAAGGCCGGTGCCTAGGATCCCCTTCGGCGACTGGGTCAACGACGCGGTCGACTGGCTGCTCAACCACATGGCGTGGCTCTTCGACTTCCTCAAGACCGTCTTCTCGGGCACCTACGACGGGATCGACGCCGTCCTCCAGGCGCCCCAGCCCCTCCTCCTCGCCGGCATCTTCGCCGTCATCGCCTTCTGGCTGCGCGGCACCTCGGCCGGTGTCCTCACCTTCGTGGGCTTCGCCTTCATCGACTCCCTCGAACTGTGGGAGGACGCGATGGTGACCCTCTCGCTGGTCCTCGTCGCGACGCTCATCGCGCTCGTCGTCTCGGTGCCCGTCGGCATCTGGGCGGCCCGCTCCGACCGGGTCAGCGGCATCGTCCGGCCGGTCCTCGACTTCATGCAGACGCTGCCCGCGATGATCTACCTCATCCCGGCGATCCTGTTCTTCGGCACCGGCGCCCCCGCCGGCATCGTCGCCACCCTGATCTTCGCGCTGGCCCCCGGTGTCCGCATGACCGAGCTGGGCATCCGGCAGGTCGACAAGGAACTGGTCGAGGCCGCCGACGCGTTCGGCACCACCCCGCGCAACACCCTGCTGCGCATCCAGCTTCCGCTGGCGCTGCCCACCGTCATGGCGGGCGTCAACCAGGTCATCATGCTGGGCCTGTCCATGGCCGCCATCGCGGGCATGGTCGGCACCGGCGGTCTCGGCGGCGACGTCAACGAGGCCATCGGCCAGCTGAACGTCGGTCTCGGTTCCGAGGCCGGCGTCGCCATCGTGATCCTCGCCATCTACCTCGACCGCATGACCAGCGCGCTGGGCACCCAGGTCTCCCCGCTCGGCCGCCGCGCCGCCGCCAAGCTGCGCGCCGCACAGGGTCTGAAGATCTGGTCGTACCGCCCGCGTCCCGTCGTGGCCATGGCGGGTGTCGTCGTCCTCGCCCTGGTCGCGGGCGGCATGGGTGTCTTCGGCGGTGCCGGTTCGACCTCCACCGCGGCCGACGGCGAGAACGTCGGCCAGGGCAAGAAGGTCACCATCGGCTACATCCCCTGGGACGAGGGCGTCGCCTCCACCTTCCTCTGGAAGGAGATCCTGGAGGAGCGCGGCTACCAGGTCGAGGTCAAGCAGTTCGACGCCGGCCCGCTCTACACCTCGCTCGCCCAGGGCGACGTCGACTTCGAGACCGACTCCTGGCTGCCGACCACGCACGCGCAGTACTGGAAGAAGTACGGCAAGCAGCTCGACGACCTGGGCTCCTGGTACGGCCCGACGTCCCTGGAGCTGTCGGTGCCCGCCTACATGAAGGGCATCGACTCCCTGGATGACCTCAAGGGCAAGGCCGGCACCTTCGGCGGCAAGATCACCGGCATCGAGTCCAGCGCCGGAATGATGGGCCTGCTCAAGAGCAAGGTGCTCAAGGCGTACGGGCTCGACAAGGAGTACAAGGTCGTCGACAGCTCCACGCCGGCGATGCTGGCCGAGCTGAAGCGCGCGTACGCGGCGAAGAAGCCGATCGTCGCCACGCTCTGGTCGCCGCACTGGGCCTACAGCGACTACAAGCTGAAGAAGCTCAAGGACCCGAAGGGCGCCTGGGGCAAGGGCGACGGCGTGCACACGCTGTCCCGCAAGGGCTTCGCGCAGGACAACCCGGTCGTCGGCAAGTGGCTGAAGAACTTCAGGATGACCGAGAAGCAGCTGACCGACCTCGAGGCCGAGATCAACAAGGTCGGCAAGGGCAAGCAGCAGGACGCCGTGCACGCCTGGCTGAAGAAGAACCCCGGTGTCGTCGACAAGCTCGCCCCGGTCAAGAGCGCTTCCGCCGCGGCCCCGGCCGAGGCCGGGCGCTCGCTGGACGTCGCCTGGTTCCCCTGGGACGAGGACGTCGCCGTCACCTACCTCTGGAAGAACGTCCTGGCCCGTCGCGGCTACACGCTCAACCTCAAGCAGATGGACGTCGGCCCGGTCTACACCGGCCTGGCCTCCGGCGACCTCGACCTCAACTTCGACGCCTGGCTGCCGTATGCCCAGTCCAACTACTGGGATCAGCACAAGAAGGACCTGAACGACCTCGGTACCTGGTACAAGCCGACCTCCCTGGAGGTCGCGGTCCCCTCGTACGTGAAGGACGTCAAGTCCCTCGCTGACCTCAAGGGCAAGTCGAAGACCTTCGGCGGGAAGATCATCGGTATCGAGCCGGGCACCGGTGAGATGAACCTCCTGAAGAAGAAGGTCCTTCCGGGCTACGGGCTCGACAAGGAGTACAAGGTCGTCGACGGCTCGACTCCCGCGATGCTCGCCGAGCTGAAGCGCGCGTACGCCAAGAAGGAGCCGGTCGCGGTCGTGCTGTGGTCGCCGCACTGGGCCTACAGCGAGTACAAGCTCACCAAACTCGCCGACGACAAGAAGCTGTTCGGCGAGGGCAACACGATCCGCACCATCTCCAGCAAGAAGTTCCCGGGCCAGTACCCGAAGCTCACCGAGTGGATCAAGAACTTCAAAATGAGCGAGGCCGAACTCGGCAGCCTGGAGAGCCAGATCAAGCAGAGTGGGCAGGGGCACGAGGAGGACGCCGTGTCCGCGTGGCTCAAGGAGCACCCGGACATGGTGCAGCGGATGACTCCGCAGTAGCCGCCGAGCGGTTCACCCCCACGGGTGGTGGACGGTTCACTCCGAGGGGTGGTCCTCGTCGTACGGGTCCTTTGACCCGTGGGGCGGGGGCCACCCCTCGTCGTGGTCCCGCCGCCCGACCGGGCCGCCGCGAGTCCGCACGTGCGGACGATCGGGCCCGCGACGCCGTACTGACGTACGGGAGGGATCCGGACAACCGCGCGGCGGCGGACGGCCCCGTGATGTCCGGCGAACTCCCGGCCCACGGACGCCGGTGACCGTCCGACGGACCCGACGTGTTCGCCGCCGACTCCGACGGACCGCCGCGCATCGGGCCGGCGCGGGAAGGTGCCCGTGGGCTCGCCGTTCCCCTCGCGGTGTACACCGACAACTTCCCCGCGCACGGCAGGAGTTCGGGTGCAGGCAACGCCCGTGGGTCGTCTTCGCGGGCGCCCCCGGCCGGTGTTCGGCCCCTTCGCCCTCCGCTCACGTACCGCGCCCCGAGGGGCGGGCGGGCGCTCGTTCTGGCGCGAACTGTAACCCTCACACTCCCTCGATGTGACAGCGATGTGACGGGTGCATGAAACGGTTTGCCGAACATGCGTAGGGTGCAAACAACTCATCAGAAGGAGCGGGCCGGAAACCGGACGGTTCGCGGACCGACGAGACGAGGGAGGGAGCCGGAGCGATGGGCGACCACAAAGATCAACCGCTTCGCGTGGGCGCGGCCGTGCGGCGAAGGCGCCGGGCGCTGCGACTCACCCTCGCCGTCGTGGCCGAACGCAGTGGCCTGTCGGTTCCCTTTCTCAGCCAGGTGGAGAACGAGCGGGCGCGGCCCAGCAGAAGCTCCCTGGAGAGAGTCGCCGGAGCCCTCGACACCACCGCCGCCGAACTGCTCGCCGCCGCCGACCCGGCGTGCAGCGTCGACGTCGTGCGCGCCGACGTGAGCGCCGAGTTCACTCCCGAGGCCCAGGTGCGCCCCCTGGTGCGCGGTCACCACCAGCTGCACGCCACCGAGTTCACCGGCGACCACGACGAGGGACGCGAACTCCAGCACCGCAACGACAAGTTGATGTACGTGTGCGACGGCGCCGTCGAGGTCGAGGCGGAGGGCCGCGCCCATCGCCTCGGACGCGGCGACACGCTCTACCTGACGGGCGGGGTCCGGCACCGCTGGCGCGCCACCGTGCCGGACACCCGAGTGATCGTCGTGGAGGTCGCCGACCACATCGACGCGGTGGAGGACCGGCACCGCTTCGGCAGGCGCTGACCGATGGCTCGGGGGACGACTGTCGACGCCCCGACGACGGGGGAGAGGCGGCCGAGGGACCCGCGCGTTGTGTCGCTCGTGCCCTCGCTCACCGAGGCCGTTGCGGTGTCCCTGCCGGGCGTCCTCGTCGCCGCCACCGACTGGTGCACCCACCCCGCGGGCCTCGACGTCGAACGGATCGGCGGCACCAAGAACCCCGACGTCGACGCCGTCGTACGGCTCGCGCCCGACCTCGTCGTCGCCAACGAGGAGGAGAACCGGGAGCCCGACCTGGCAGCCCTGCGCCGGGCCGGCATCGAGGTGCTCGTGACCGAGGTGCGGGACGTGCCGGGTGCCCTGCGCGAACTCGACCGGGTGCTCCGGGCCTGCGGTGCGCGCGGTCGTCCCCGGTGGCTGGACGCGGCCGAGGCCGCGTGGGCCGAGCCGCCCGCGCCCGTGCCTCGCCGCAGCGCGGTCGTGCCGGTGTGGCGGCGGCCCTGGATGGTTCTCGGCCGGGACACGTTCGCCGGTGACGTGCTCGCGAGACTCGGCGTCGACAACCTGTACGCGGCGCACGAGGACCGTTACCCGCGCGTCCCGCTCGACGAACTGACCGCCGCGGCCCCCGACCTGGTCGTCCTGCCCGACGAGCCGTACCGCTTCACCCCCGACGACGGACCCGAGTCGTTCCCGGGCACCCCGTGCGCCCTGATCGACGGCCGCCTCCTGACCTGGTACGGGCCCTCGATGGCCGAGGCACCGGAGAGGCTCGGCGGGGCGCTGCGAGCAGCCGGCCGCTGACCCGCGCGGCCGGGCTCGGCTCACGCTCGGCCCCTGAGGTCCTCCCGGCCGCCGGACCGTGGTCCCCCACAGGGAGTTCCGGTCCGGCGGCGGGTCCGTTCAGTCCTCGGGCCGCTCGGGCGCCAGCAGCTCCCGGAGTTCGTCCGTCGCTTCCCGGAGCCGGTCGGCGAACGTCCGCATCTGCGCGGCGACCGCCGACGGCGTGCTCAGGTAGAGGTTGAACCGGTCGGGAAGCAGCACGTAGGCGATACCGATGCACTGGGTGCTGGTCGATCCGAAGCCGAAGTACTGGATATTGACGGACGGCGCGGAACTCGTGCTCAGGTAGTCGTCCCGCATGGTCGACCAGCCCGGCGTCCGGTACAGCGCGGGCTGCTCGGTCACCCCGAGCTCGGCCCCCCGCCGTCGCTGGATCAGCTCCAGCTCCCACAGGTGCTGCTCCGGCACCTGCCCGGCCTGGCAGGCCTTCGCGCGCGCCACATGGGCCTCCGTGGCGGCCCGGAACGCGGCGCGCCGGGCGTCCGCGTCCGCTGCCGGGTCCTCCATCGCCGCCACGAAGGCCACCATCTCGGTGGTGACGACGCGCATCGCCTCGGTCCGCCCGTGCCGGTACTGCCGGGTGGCGATCGACTCGTACGTGGCGCCCAGACGCCCCTTGGCGCGCTGGTGGGCGAGTTGGTAGGCGGCCTGGACGAACGCGTCCGGCGAGACGCCCAGCGCCTTGGCCGCACTGCTGCCGAAGTCCGGGAACGACACCGTGCTGGTCGCGGTGTTCGCCCCGTACGCCGCGAACGCGTCGGCGGCGGAGCGCGCCTGGTCCCGCAGCGCTTCGTCCAGTTCGAACACGATCGGTTCCAGCGCCGGCAGACCCTGGGAACGGGCTCCGGACTGCCGGGACTGCTCCTCGGCAGGGGTGTCGAGCAGGGCGTCGGTGAAGGTGAGGATCGTGGTGCCGTCCAACTCGCAGTGCTCGACGTTGATGCCCGCGCGTCCGTCGGCGAAGACGACGAACGACACGGCCTTGTCGAACCAGCGGTTGCCGCGGTCGCCGTACAGCAACTGGTCACAGGCGTCCTGGACGTCCGCGGGGGCGAAGTCCTCCAGAGCGACGCAGAACAGCGCGGTCTCGACATCGTCGAGGGCCTCGGCGTTGCGGGGGTGGCAGGCGAGGAGGCGCTCCCGGGCGGCCGCCCACTCCGCGCGAGCCATGGTGGTGAGGTGGCCCGCCGAGGTGTCCGCGCCGGCCGGGTCGGCCTTCATCACGGCGCGCAGTCCCGCCTCGAGATCATCCAGGCTGTGCGGGACGCCGTCGGGACCCAGCACGTCCAGCCGGAACATGCCGCCCCGGAAGAACACCACGACGTGCCGGGCCTCGGACGGGCCCGGCCACTGCTCGGTGTAGGGGGCGCGGACGGTGTCCTGCCGCTCGCCGGGGATGCGTGTGGTGGAGAACAGGAACTTGTTCTGCACCATCGACTGAGGTGCTCCGCGCTGCACCACCGGCGGAATCCGCCCCTGGTCGAGCTGCCGCTTGTAGTTGAGGGCCCCGGCGACGAGCCCGGACGCCCGCTCCACCTGCGCCTGGTCGGAGTCCTTGAACAGGAAGAAGAAGTTGGCGTTGAGCGCGATCCGGTCCCGGCGGCCCAGGTATCGGTACGGCCAGAAGGTGTCGAGCCAGCTGTGCACGCCCTCCGTGGCGTCGTATTCCTCCAGCGCGGCATGCAGCACCCGGCCGGGGCCACCGGGCCGGAGGAAGGCGGCAACCTCCGCCTCGGTCGCCGACCGCTCTTCGGCGGTCAGCAGCGGCGTACACCAGGCGAGGAACCGCTCGCAGCTCGCGTCCAGCGTAGGCAGCGGCACGCGCGGAAGGTCGTCCTCCTGGGCGAAGGTCGCGTTGCTGGAAGCATCCTGACTGCTCTTCAACTCTGTTCTCGATTCGCATCGTTGGTACCGGTGATGTCGTACGGCCGGGAAAGGTAGAGCTGTGCGTACAGCCAGCCTTCCGCCTCCAGGCCCTGTGGATCCACTCCTGCGGCCGACATGCCGTCGAGCACGAGCGCCTGCTCCTGCGGGGAGGCGAACCGCCGCTGTCTGAACACCTCGTCGACGCGGACGGTCCGGTAGCCCAGACCCGCCAACGCGTGCTCGACGGAGTCGAACGGGAACATCCGCAGCACGAAATGCGCCATCCAGGGACGGCGGATGCCCTGCGCCCGCACGACTCGCGTGAGCGTCCGCTCGGTGACGTAGCCGACGCAGCCCGTCGAGATCACCAGGTCCGTACCCGCGAGCTGGGCGCGCTGTCGCGGTGTGGGCTCGTGCTCCTCCAGGTCGGCGTGCACCACGTCGTCGAGGAATCCGGCCTCACGAGCGTAGGACAGCGCGCTGCCGGAGGTGTCGAGGCCGACGAAGCGGATCGGGCGCGGGGGCCGGCGTGACCGGGCCAGCTCCCGGTCGCGGGCCAGCAGAGCCTCGCGGCTCTCACCCGCACGCTCCTCGTCGCCGTAGCGCGCGTACAACTCGTCCATGGTCGCGTCGTACTTCAGCAGGGCGGCGTTGATTCCGTACGAGCAGCCGATGTCCAGCACCTTCGGCACCGCGACGTGCCGGGACTCCCGGTACTCCGTGATGATCTTGGCGAAGTAGGGCTTGGCCTGCTGCGGAACGCCGTAGTCGAGCGGGCGCAGCGACCTGAAATAGGTGCGCGGATCGGGCTGGTCGTAGATGTGGTCGAGTGAGACTTTTCCGGTCACGTCGAAACGCACAGGGCTTACTCCTCCGTGGGATCGCGCAGGGGGACGGCCTACGGCGGCTGCTCGGCCCGCCGCATGATCCAGGCGACAGGCCCTAGTCCAGGAGCCGGTCGCCGCGGACCGCCCGGCCCTCCGCCGCCAGGTGCTCGTGCAGTACCCGGCCGAAGAGCTGCCGGGTCCGTTCCACGCTCCCGATGACGCCGGGACGCTCGCTGTAGGCGAAGATCGCGGAGTGGCGCGCGACCTCGCCGCGCACCGGGCTCACGCGGTGCAGCGAGTAGCGCCCCTTGAACAACTGCAGGTCACCCGGTTGCAGGGGGAGGCGCCGGGTCAACCGCTCGCCCCGGCCGTCCACCACGTCCCGGACGTCGTCGAAGTGCTCGTCCCGCGCGGTCCGGATGTTCGGGCAGTACTCGAAGACGCCGCCGTCCTGCGCCTGTTGGGTGACCATGCTCACGGTGAACTCGTTGGTGTCGAAGTGCCAGGGGTGCTCCATGCCCGGCGCGACGACGTTGAGCACCAGCCCGGAGAGCGGGTCCGCCAGCTCGTGCAGCTCCGGCAGTTCGAAGCAGCGGGCGATGAACTGCCGGAACGTCATGTCGGAGTACAGCCGGCTGATGAGGGAGTCCGCGGGGATGCGGTCCCGCGCGACGAACGCGTTGCCCCGCTCGAAGGTCCTGCGGCCCGGATGGTCCTGGGGCAGCGCCGAGTCCACGGCGATGTTGTAGACGTTCACCGTCTCGACGTCGTGGTGCGCCCGGGGGGCGATGGCCGAGCACTCCTGCCGCAGCACATCGCGCAGCGACGGGCGGACGAAGTCCGGCAGCACGGTGCAGCCGAGAGTCGCCAGGTCGCGCCGGGCACGGGAAAGCACGGCCTGTCCCGGGGCGCTCGCGAGTTCCGACAGGGGATAGCGAGCGGTGTCGACCACCTGGTCGAGCGTCAGGGCTTCCAAAGAGCGCATTCGATCCTCTCCATATGCGGGCTGCCCCTCTCGTCGGTTCCCTCGCCGGCCCGCGGTTCCGCCTCTCACGCACCCACGGACGAGCGACGCGATCCGTGCGGTCGGCCGGACCTCACGCGCGACGTTTGGGTAACTCGACTGGCTCGAAGGGGACTTGAAGTTCCCACAGCGACGCCGTGTTGTCTGTGACACGTCACACTGCCCAACTGTGTGCTCCAGCATGCCTTCGCGGGTTTCGGCACGGGCCGACCGTCGGACGGGAGTCGCGGGAGCGGCGGAGTGAGTGCGGGAGGCCGTCCGTCCGGCGCGCGAGATGCGCCGGTGGCTCCTTACGCTCGTAGGGACAGGTTTCCTTGGACCGCGTGTGACGCGGTCCCGGAGGTGACGAGCGTGCGTGCCTCACTGATCCAGCTGTCCGTGGACGCGTCGGAATCCGCCGACGAGCGCCGTCACCGGGCGGCTTCGCTGGTCCGCGGTCGGACGGGCGACGACCTGGTGGTCCTGCCCGAGCTCTGGGCGGCCGGCGCGTGGTCGTACGACCGCTGGGAGCACGAGGCCGAGAGCCTGGACGGCCCCACCGTCGAGGCCATGTCCGCCGCGGCCCGGCAGGCCGGGGTGTGGCTCCACGGCGGATCGGTCGTCGAGCGGGACAAGGACGGGACGCTGTACAACACCGCCCTGCTCTTCGACCGGAACGGCGACCTGCGCGGTCACTATCGCAAGATCCACCGGTACGGCTTCGACACCGGTGAGGCGACCCTGATGGGTGGCGGCGAGGACATCGTCACCGTGCCCACCGACGTCGGTGTCATCGGCCTCGCCATCTGCTACGACCTGCGCTTCCCCGAGTTGTTCCGGGGCCTGCTCGACGCGGGCGCGGAACTCGTCGTGGTGCCCGCCGCATGGCCCGCGGCCCGTCTCGGCCACTGGCGGCTCCTCACCCGCACCAGGGCCCTCGAGGATCAGGTCTTCCTCCTGGCCTGCTGTGCGACCGGTGAGCACGGCGGCATGCGGCAGGGCGGACACAGCGTCGTCGCCGACCCCTGGGGGACCGTCCTCGGCGAGGCCGGCACGGCGGAGGAAGTGCTGACCGTGGACGCCGACATGGCAGAGGTCGCCCGGATCCGCTCCGAGCTTCCCGTCCTGCGTGATCGCGTCCTGACCAGCCACGCGGGCGGCGGAGCAGGCGGATGAGGAGCCGACCGCGGCCGATCCGGCGGGGCGCCGAAAACCGGGGGTGCGACGCAGGAGGCCCCGTTCACCGAGGCGCAGTGAGCAGCCGGCCGCTGATCAGGCCTCGGGCGGTGCCGACAGCGGCCGTCGACCAGGTGACCACCAGCAGGGCGTAGAGCGTGACGGCGAGGATGTCGAAGGCGGTCAGGCCGGTGTGCCGGGCGAGGCTCTCCGCGCCGGTCGCGCAGGTGCCCAGGGGGAAGGTGAACGCCCACCAGGTCATCGCGAAGCCCATGCCCCGGCGGCGGGCCCGGACGACCAGGGCGACGGCCAGCGCGAGCCACAGCAGGGCGAACCCCATGACGGGGACGCCGTAGAGGACGGCGAAGAAGGCGAAGCCTCGGTCGTACGGGGCGGACAGCGCGCCCGGAGCCGCGTCGGCGAACTTGCCGGCCGCGGTCGTCGACTGGCCCAGCGGGCCAAGCACCAGGAACAGCGTCGGGGTCATCGCGAGGGGCAGCGGACCCGAGGTGACGAGCCGGGCGAACACCATCGGCAGCATCACGAGCACGGCCAGCAGGCTGAGCCCGAACAACGCGACACAGCCGAGGAGCAGCGTCTCCCGGGGCTGCCCGGCCGGCAGATGCGGCACCAGCAGCGGGCCCAGGGCGGCCGACACCATGGGAGCGACGAGCGGCAGCAGCCAGACCGGGGACGCCTGTCCGGGCTCGATCCGGTGGTGGACGACCATGAGGTACGGGACGGCCACCGCGGCGGCGAGCCCGAGCGCGGTTCCGGCGGTGAACAGGACGGTGTCCACGGCGACCGCCGCCCCTGTTCCGATCCAGTCCGCCCCGACCACCAGGGTTCCGCCGCCGACGGCGAGCAGCGCCATCGCGAGACACCCGTAGAACGGGGCCGTCGCCGGGTCGAGGAGATGTGCGCGGGCCTGGTCGGGGTGGTGCCTCCAGTGCACGGCGCGGGCGGCGAGCAGCGCCACCAGCATCGTGAGCGACAGCGCCCACACCACGGCGCAGGCCGTGCGCAGCCCCGGCACCTGGACCGGCAGTCCCGCGCCCGCCGTCGCCACGATCGCCGTGCCCATCACCGACGCGTACCAGTTGGGGCCGAGATGACGGACCGCGGCGACGGCCCGGTCCCGTGTCGCGCGGGGCGACCGCGTGGCACGGACGACGGCGCTCGCCGGGTCGGCGGAGAAGGGCTGGGCTGCGGTGACCATGACCCCACGGTCGCGCGTGCCCGGACTCCCCACCAGGGAGCTTGCACCTATGAGGACATAAGCTGAGTTTATGAGTAGCAGTGCTGAGGAACGGGCCGGACGCGGGATCGCGCACCGGGTGCCCGATCTGGGCGCGCTGGAACTGCTGCTCGCGGTGGCGCGGCTCGGGAGCCTCGGGCGCGCCGCACGCGAGCTGGGGATCACACAGCCGGCCGCCAGCAGCCGGATCCGCTCGATGGAACGCCAGCTCGGAGTGGCGCTCGTGGACCGTTCGCCGCGCGGCTCCCGGCTCACCCACGAGGGAGCCCTCGTCACCGACTGGGCGCGCCGGGTGGTCGACGCGGCCGAGGTGTTCGACGCGGGGGCGCAGGCGCTGCGGGACCGGCGTGACTCCCGGCTGCGGGTGGCCGCGAGCATGACGATCGCCGAGTACCTGCTGCCCGGCTGGCTGATCGCCCTGCGCGCCCAGCGGCCCGACACGGCGGTCTCGTTGCGCGCGGGGAACTCGGCCTCCGTCGCCGAACGGCTCCTCGCCGGGGAGGCGGACCTCGGATTCGTCGAGGGGCTCGCCGTGCCGACCGGGCTCGACGCCACCGTCATCGCGCGCGACCGGCTGATCGTGGTCACGGCACCCGGGCATCCCTGGGCGCGCCGCCGCGCGCCGCTCGCCGGCGCCGAGCTGGCGGACACGCCGCTCATCCTCCGCGAGGAGGGGTCGGGGACGCGCCAGGTGCTCGACGCCGCGCTCGGGGGGCTCGCGCGTCCGCTGATCGAGCTGTCCTCCACCACCGCGGTGAAGGCGGCCGCCGTGAGTGGCGCGGGGCCGGCCGTGCTCAGTGAACTCGCCCTCGGGGAGGAGCTGTCCGGGCGGCGGCTGGTGAGCATTCCGCTCGCGGACGTCCGACTGGAGCGTGACCTCCGCGCCGTCTGGCCCACCGGCCACCGGCCCACGGGACCGGCGCGCGACCTGCTGTCCCTGACGCGGGGCGCGTAGCCCCGGGGACGGGTAGGGCGGAGGGCCCCAAGGAAGATCGGTGGTGGACGCGCCCGTTCAGGAAGCGGCCGCGATGAGCCCCCGTACGACCCGCAGGTCGTCATCCATCTCCGGGTGCCACTGGACGCCCAGGGCCCAGGCGGGGCCGGGGAGTTCGATCGCCTCCACGGTGCCGTCCGCGGCGTAGGCGGAGACCACCAGGTCCTCCCCGAGGCGGTCCACCGTCTGGTGGTGGTGGGTCGGGACCCCGCAGGGCTCCGGTACGAGACCGCCGTACAACGTCCCCGCCACGGGTGTCACCTCGTGGAACCCGAAGACGCCGGGTTCCTTCACGTGCCCGTCGAGGTGCTGGACGAGCGTGCCGCCGAGGGCCACGTTCAGGAGCTGCTGGCCCCGGCAGATGCCCAGAAGAGGTGTGCCGGACTCCAACGCCGCCCGGATCAGGGCGAGTTCCCAGGCGTCCCGCTCATGGGCGGGCGGGCCCGTCCGCGGGGAGCGCTCGGCGCCGTAACGCGCGGGGTCGATGTCGGCGCCGCCCGCCACGACCACCCCGTCGAGCCGGGCGACCGTCTCGGCGGCCCGGGCGGGATCGTCCGGCGGCAGCATCGCGGCGAGTCCGCCCGCCCGCTGCACGAGCCGCGGATAGGCGGCCGGAAGCAGCGCCGCCTCCAGGTGCCACACGCCCCAGCGCGCCCCGGTCTCCAGATACGTACTCACACCGATCAGCGGCCTGCCCACGCGGTTCTCCCTCGGATCCGGGTCCCCACGACGCCCGTGGAAGTCAACGGAGGTCGACGGAGGTCAATGGAACGGTCTCATACCTTTTGCTGGGACGGGAGGGGGACCCGTGGGCCCTCGCGGCCGGGCCGCTCACGTCAGGAACCCGCGCAGCAGCGCCGCCGTACCCGCGCAGTGTTCGCGCGTCATCTCCCGCGCCCCGTCCGCGTCCCCGTCGAGGACCGCCTCGACGAGGGCCGTGTGCTGGCGCTGGGAGTGCTCCAGGTTGCGGACCAGGAGCGGGATGCAGTCCAGCAGGTCGTTCACGGAGGCGCGGACGGCCGCGTAGCGGGCGGTGAGCGAGGGGGAGCCGCTCAGCTCCGCGAGCGTGAGGTGCAGCAGGGTGTCCGCGCGCCGGTAGTCGGCGAGCGGCGCGTCGGCGGTACGGGCGAGCGCGGCGCGCAGCCGGTCCGCCTGCTCGGCGCCGAGGCCGTCCGCCGCGCACAGTCCGGCCGCTCCCACCTCCAGGACCTCGCGGAAGCGCAGGACGTCCTCGATGTCGACCGAGGCGACCCGGCGGCGCAGCTCGTGCTCGTCCGGCGCGTCCGCCCGCGCCAGCACGAACGTGCCGCCGTACCGCCCGCGCCGCGACTCCACCAGGCCCTGGTCCTGCAGCACCTTCAGGACCTCGCGCAGGGTGACCCGGCTGATCCCGAGCCGCTCCGCCAGCTCCCGCTCGGCGGGCAGCCGTTCACCGCCCGGCACCAGACCCAGCCGGACGATCTGGAGGATCTGCTCCAGCGCCTCCTCGAAACCGTTGCCCGCCCGCACCGGCCGCAGCACCGGCGTCAGCCGGTCCTCCGGCCCACGGCCGGCTTCCGCCCCTGTCATCCGGTCGCGCCCCCTTCCCAAGCAATGGTTCTCGGCAATACCTTATGGCTCTCGGCTGACCCAAGGAGGCTTTTCCGGTGGCAGACCGCACACCCCCGCTCGCCGTCGAGGAACTGCGCGCTCTCGTGGCGGCCGGTGAGATCGACACCGTCGTCCTGGCCTTCCCCGACATGCAGGGCCGGCTCCAGGGCAAGCGCTTCGCCGCACCCTTCTTCCTCGACGAGGTCCTGGAACACGGCACCGAGGGCTGCAACTACCTCCTCGCCGTCGACACCGACATGAACACCGTCGACGGCTACGCCATGTCGTCCTGGGACCGGGGCTACGGCGACTTCGCCATGCACCCCGACCTCGGCACCCTGCGCCGCGTCCCGTGGAACGAGGGCACGGCCCTGCTCATCGCCGACCTCGCCTGGAACGACGGCTCCCCGGTGGTCGCCGCACCCCGGCAGATCCTGCGCCGCCAGCTCGACCGCCTCGCCGAACTCGGCTTCACCGCCCAGGTCGGCACCGAGCTGGAGTTCATCGTCTTCAAGGACACCTACGAACAGGCCTGGGACACCGGCTACCGCGGACTCACCCCGGCCAACCAGTACAACATCGACTACTCCGTCCTCGGCACCGGCCGGATCGAGCCCCTGCTGCGCCGCATCCGTAACGAGATGCAGGCCGCCGGCCTCACCGTCGAGTCCGCCAAGGGCGAGTGCAACCCCGGCCAGCACGAGATCGCCTTCAAGTACGACGAGGCCCTCGTCACCTGCGACCAGCACGCCGTCTACAAGACGGGCGCCAAGGAGATCGCCAGCCAGGAGGGCGTCTCGCTCACCTTCATGGCGAAGTACAACGAGCGCGAGGGCAACTCCTGCCACATCCACCTCTCCCTCGCCGACGCGGACGGCACCAACGTGATGGCCGGCTCCGCCCAGGACCCCGGCGGCATGTCGGAGGTCATGCGCCACTTCCTCGCCGGCCAGCTGGCCGCGCTGCGCGACTTCTCGCTCCTGTACGCGCCCAACATCAACTCGTACAAGCGCTTCCAGCCCGGCTCCTTCGCGCCGACCGCCGTCGCCTGGGGGTACGACAACCGCACCTGCTCCCTGCGCGTCGTCGGCCACGGCCGGTCGATGCGCTTCGAGAACCGGCTGCCCGGCGGTGACGTCAACCCGCACCTGGCCGTCGCCGGCCTCGTCGCGGCCGGCCTGTACGGGGTCGAGCAGAAGCTGGAGCTGCCCGAGGCGTGCGCGGGCAACGCGTACACCTCCGCGTACGACCACGTGCCCACCACCCTGCGCGAGGCCGCCGAACTCTGGGAGAACAGCCCCATCGCCCGGGCCGCCTTCGGCGACGAGGTGGTCGCGCACTACCGCAACATGGCGCGCGTCGAACTGGAAGCCTTCGACGCCGCGGTGACCGACTGGGAGCTGCGCCGCTCCTTCGAACGCATGTGAGGACGACCCCCGTGCCGCACCCGTACACCTCGCCCCCGTACGACCACGAGCTCCAGGTGCTGAACCCCGCCACCGAGGAGGTCCTCGCCACCGTCCCGGCCGCCTCCGTCCAGGACGTCGCCGACGCCGTCGCGCGGGCCACGACGGCGCAGGCCCGCTGGGCCGCCCTCGCGCCGGGCGACCGCGCCCGGCTGCTGCGCCGCTTCGCGGGCGTCGTCGACGCGCACGTCGAGGAGCTGGCCCGACTGGAGGTCCGCGAAGCCGGCCACACCCTCGGCAACGCCCGCTGGGAGGCGGGCAACGTCCGCGACCTGCTCGACTACGCGGCCGGCGGGGTGGAGCGGCTGACCGGACGTCAGATCCCGGTCGCCGGCGGCCTCGACATCACCCTCCTCGAACCGCTCGGCGTCGTCGCGGTCATCGCGCCCTGGAACTTCCCGCTGCCGATCGCCGCCTGGGGCACCGCACCCGCGCTCGCCGCCGGAAACGCCGTCATCCTGAAGCCGGCCGAGACCACCCCGCTCACCGCGCTGCGGCTCGCCGAACTCGCCCTGGAGGCAGGCCTGCCCGAGCACCTCTTCCAGGTGCTGCCGGGCGCCGGACCCGTCGCGGGCGACGCGCTCGTCGGACACCCCGGCATCGCGAAGATCGTCTTCACCGGATCGGCGGCCGTGGGCAGGCAGGTGCTCGCGAAGGGGTCCGCCCTCCTCAAGCGCGTCACCCTCGAACTCGGCGGCAAGAGCCCCAACATCGTCTTCGCGGACGCCGACATCGAGGCCGCCGCGGCAGCCACCCCGATGTCCTTCCTCGACAACTCCGGCCAGGACTGCTGCGCCCGCACCCGCATCCTCGTCCAGCGCTCCGTCCACGACCGCTTCCTCGAACTCCTCGCCCCCGCCGTCGAGTCCGTCGTCGTCGGCGACCCCGGCGACGAGCGGACCCAGATGGGCCCGCTGATCTCCAAGGTCCAGCTGGAGCGCGTACGGTCCTACGTCGACGCCGACGCGCCCGGCATCCGAGGCAAGGCCCCCGAGGGGCCGGGCTTCTGGTTCGCGCCCACCGTCCTCACCGGAGTCGAGGCCCACGCGCGCGTGGCCGTCGAGGAGGTCTTCGGGCCCGTCGCCGTGGTGCTGCCGTTCGAGGACGAGGCCGACGCCGTGCGGCTCGCGAACGCCACCGACTACGGCCTGTCCGGCTCCATCTGGACCCGTGACGTCGGCCGCGCCCTGCGCGTCTCCCAGGCCGTCCGCGCGGGCAACCTGTCCGTCAACTCCCACTCCAGCGTCCGCTATTCGACCCCCTTCGGCGGTTTCAAGCAGTCGGGGATCGGCCGCGAGCTCGGCCCGGACGCCCTCACCGCCTTCACCGAGACCAAGAACGTCTTCATCAGCACGGAGGGCCCCGCACTGTGACCGAAGCGACCGAAGCAAACATCTGCCGCCGGCTGGTCGGCCGTACCGCCGTCATCACCGGCGCCGGCAGCGGCATCGGCCTCGCCACCGCCCGCCGGCTCGCGTCCGAGGGCGCCCGGGTGGTCTGCGGCGACATCGACGAGCGCAGCGGCAAGGCGGTGGCCGAGCAGGTCGGCGGGACCTTCGTCCCGGTCGACGTCACCGACCCCGAGCAGGTCGAGGCGCTCTTCAGTACGGCGTACGACACCTACGGATCCGTCGACATCGCCTTCAACAACGCGGGCATCTCGCCGCCCGACGACGACTCCATCCTGGACACCGGCCTGGAGGCATGGAAGCGCGTCCAGGACGTCAACCTCACCTCCGTCTTCCTGTGCTGCAAGGCGGCCATCCCCTACATGCGCCGCCAGGGCCGGGGCTCCATCATCAACACGGCGTCCTTCGTGGCCCGGATGGGCGCGGCGACCTCGCAGATCTCGTACACGGCCTCCAAGGGCGGCGTCCTCGCCATGTCCCGCGAGCTGGGCGTCCAGTTCGCCCGGGAGGGCATCCGGGTCAACGCGCTGTGCCCCGGCCCCGTCAACACCCCGCTCCTCCAGGAGCTGTTCGCCAAGGACCCCGAGCGCGCCGCGCGCCGCCTGGTGCACATCCCGGTCGGACGATTCGCCGAGGCGGACGAGATCGCGGCGGCCGTCGCCTTCCTCGCCAGCGACGACTCGTCCTTCGTGAACGCCACCGACTTCCTGGTGGACGGCGGCATCTCGGGCGCGTACGTCACGCCTCTGTAGGCCTGAGCCGGGTACGGTCCACAGGTCATGCGACACCGACAGAACCGACGAAACCCGCGCATTCTCGCGTGGACCCTGGCCGCGGCCGCCCTGCTGGCGGCCGCGCCGCCCACCTCGACGTCCCCACCCCCGAACTGCCCCCGACTGTCCGGGGGTTGGTACGGCGACAACCGCGCCCACCTGCAGGACGTCATCGACTCCCGCGGCACCTGCGCGGGAGACACGGGCCACGGCCGGCGGCCGGTCGCCGCCTTCGACTGGGACAACACGGTCACCAAGAACGACGTCACCGACGCCACCATCTCCTGGGCCCTCCGGCACGACGAGATCCTGCGCCCGGCACGCTGGAAGGCCACCAGCGCCTGGCTCACCGACGCGGCCGACCGGGCGCTCACCACGGCCTGCGGCACCGGTGTCCCGGTCGGCACCCCCCTGCCGACCGCCACGAACAGCCGCTGCACGGACGAGATCCTGGAGATCCGCGAGTCCGGCCGCACCATGAGCGGGACCGCCGCCTTCGCCGGCGACTGGAACCACCGGCGCACCGTCCCCCAGTACGCCTGGGTGCCCCAACTGTTCGCCGGACACACCCTCGCCGAACTCTCCTCGTACGCCCGGCACGCCCGCGCCGAGGCCCTCGCGGCACCCGTCGGCTCGACCCGCACGCTCGGCACCCACACCGTCCCCGCGTACGTTCGCTACTACGTCCAGCAGCGTGACCTCATCCGCACCCTCCACCGCGCCGGATTCGACGTCTACATCGTCTCGGCCGGCTCCGAACCCGTCACCGAGGTCTGGTCGCGCGGCGTCGGCATCGACGCCGCGCACACCATCGCGATCCGCTCCGTCCTCGACCGGCGCGGCCGGATCACCACCCGCAACCAGGGCTGTGGCGACGTCCCCGCGAACCGCGGCGCGGCCATCCCGTACATCGACGGCAAGCGCTGCTGGATCAACCAGGAGATCTACGGCGTGCGCGGCGCGGCGGCCTGGCAGCGGCAGGACGCCCGCCACAGGACCGCGATCGCGGGCGGCGACGCCGACACCGACGTCACCTTCGTCGCGGACGCCACGGGTGCGCACCTCGTCATCAACCGCAACAAGAACGAACTCATGTGCCGGGCGTACGACGACGCCGACGGCCGCTGGGTGATCAACCCGATGTTCATCGAGCCGCTGCCCCGCAAACAGGGCCTCTACCCGTGCTCCACGAGCGCCTACACCGCCCCCGACGGCACCCTCGGACCGCTCCGCAGGTCGGACGGCTCGATCGTGCCGGACCTCGCCGACACCGTGTACTGAGGGTCGCGGCACGTTTTAGAGTGCCGGGATGAGCATGACGCCACCTCCCGGCTGGTACCGCGATCCCTCGTACCCACTCGTCGAGCGCTGGTGGGACGGATCCGCCTGGACCGAACACCGGCGTCCGCCCGAGACCGTCCAACAGCCGCTCCCGGTACAGCCGGAGGCACGCCCGCCCGGGGGTGCCTCCGGCCGCGCCAAGGCCGTCGCGCTCGGCGCCGCCGCCGTCGTCCTCGTCGCCGCTATCGTCACCGGCGCCGTCCTGCTGCGCCTCGACCACAGCGGCGGAGAGAGCGCCGCGCGGACCACCCCGGCGGTCGCGTCCCCCGCGGACACCGGACCCTCGCCCACACCTTCCGGACCCTCGCCCTCGGCCGGTGACCCGTCCGTCGTCGTGGACCAGCTCAACGGCATCACCCTGCCGTTGCGGGCCGGCTGGGCCCGGCCGAAGTACGTCGCCGACCACGACGTGGTGATGACCACCCCGGGCACCTACGACTGTCCGGGCGACCCCGGCCTGTGCCGGCACGGCCAGGTCAGCTCGCGGACGGCCACGGCCACCGACGTGACCTCCCCGAAGGCCCTCGCGGAGGGCGACATCAAGGACGCGACGGACAGCGTGTACGACCGTGACCTGGTCGGCAGCAGGCCCTTCCGGGGCGTCACCTCGCACACCCTGGTCAAGACCGGGTCGGTCGCCGTCGCGGGGCGCGCCGGGTACTTCGTGCGCTGGCGGGTCAAGACCGGTGTGGGGCCCGGGGGTTACGTCGAGTCGCTGGCCTTCCCGTCCAGCGTCGGCACGCAGGCCCTGGTCATCGTCCGGTTCGCCTTCGACGCGGGCACGGACGGGCCGCCGCTGTCCGACATGGACCGGATCACCCGGGGGATCCGGTCCGTCGGCGGCACCAGCGCGGGCGGCGGCGTGGGCAGCAGCATCGGCCCGTCGGACTGAGCGAGCGGCTCAGAGGAACGTGTGTCCCTCACCCCGGTAGGTCGGCACGGTCGCGGTCACCGCGTCGCCCTCGACCAGGTGCAGTGTGTCGAACCGCTCGCACAGTTCACCCGCCTTGGCGTGCCGGAACCACACCTTGTCGCCGATGAGCAGATCGTCCGCCGGAGATCCGAGCAGCGGGGTCTGCACCTCGCCCGGGCCCTCCTGCGGGTCGTACGCCAGCCCCTCCGGGAGGTGGGGGACCGGCAGCCGGTCGGGGCCCGCCGCGCCGGACGCCGGATAGCCGCCGCCCAGCACCGTCACGATCCCGACGCCCGGCCGCCGCACGACGGGCTGGGCGAACAGCGCGGCCGGACGGCCACTGAACGAGGTGTAGTTGTCGAAGAGCCGCGGCACGTAGAGTCCCGACCCCGCGGCGATCTCGGTGACCGCGTCCTCGGCGGCCGTGTGCTGGACGCTGCCGGTGCCACCGCCGTTGACGAACTCCAGGTCGGGCTCCACGGCCCGTACCGCGCGGACCACCTCCGCGCGCCGCTGGATCAGCTCCTTGCGGGCGGTGGCCTGCATCAGCCGCACGGCCCGCGACCGCAGCGGCCGCCCCGCGACGGAGTCGCCGACGCCCGCGATGTGCCCCTCGTAGGCCATGATCCCCACGAGCTTGAACCCGGGCGCGCGCTTGATCGCCCGGGCCAGGTCCGCGACCTGGGCGGGGGAGTGCAGCGGCGAGCGCAGCGCCCCGACCCTGACCCGGCCCCCGAACAGCTTCAGCGCGGTGTCCAACTCCAGGCAGACACGCACGACTTCGGTGCCGCCCTGCCGGGCCTCGTCGATGAGCCGCAGCTGCGCCGGGTCGTCGACCATGACGGTCACCGCGGCGGCGAGCTTGGGGTCGGAGGTCAGCTCGGCGTAGGCCTTGCGGTCGGCCGACGGGTAGGCGAGCAGGACGTCCTCGAAACCCGACCTGGCCAGCCACAGCGACTCGGCGAGGGTGAAGGACATGATCCCCGCGAAGCCGTCCCGGCCCAGGACACGCTCCAGGAGGGCGCGGCAGCGCACGGACTTGCTGGCGACCCGGATCGGCTTGCCGCCGGCCCTGCGGACGAGATCGTCCGCGTTCGCGTCGAAGGCCTCCAGGTCCACGATCGCGACGGGGGCGTCGAGGTGAGCGGTGGCCCGGTCGTAGCGGGCCCTGTCGGCGGCACGGGCAGTCATGCACGCAGCCTGCCAGACTCGATTACCGCAGGGTAGGGGGACGTTCCGGGCAGATGCCCCGGGGCTTCGGACTGGTTCCCTCCGGACGCGCGTCAACCCGTAGAGTGACGCGGACGCGGGGAGGAACGACCTCGCCCCGACGGGCCCTGCCCGGGGTGACGGTCCACCGGTACGGGTATGCGTGTTCGTGGCGGGCCCCTTCCGCACAGGAACGGCCCGGATGGACTCCGCGAGGGCCGGTAGCCCGGTACGAGGAAACGGGGGGTGCATGAGCACGGAAGCGCGCCGAGCCGCCCCTCCGCCGCGCCCCTCCGGCCCACCGCCGTCCGGACACCGGCCGACCCCGCACCCGGACGAGGGCCCGGAGTCCACGGACACTCCGGCCCCCGCCGAGACGCCGGCGCCCCCGCAGTCCTCGCCCCCTTCGCCGTACGCACCACCCTCGACGACACCCGCCGCGCCCCCCTACGCACCGTCTCCGTCGTCCTTCGCGCCTCCTTACGCACCGCCTTCGGGGTACTCCGTGTCCGCGCAGGCCTCGCGCTCGTTCGCGGCGCCCGCCGCGCCCGCCGCTTCCCCGCCGGCCCCGCCGCGTCCGGCGACCCCGCCCGCTCCGGCGACCCTGCCGGACGGGACGCCGCCGCCGATGCCGGCCGGTCCGCCGCCCGTCCCGCGCGCCCGGGACGCGGAGGCACCGCCGGTTCCGACGTCCACGCCCGGCCTCTCGACGCCGCCGCGCCCGGAACGGCTTCCGGCGGGCGGCGAAGCCTGGGAGTCCGGGCGCAGCTCGTCGGCGGCCGGGAGCACGGCGCCGGGACGCGGCTACGCGCCCCCCATCGAGGGGGAGTCGTGGTCCGACGAACCACCTCCGCGGCAAGCGAAGGAACGGTCCGGCGCCCACCCCTCCTCACCCGGCCGGGGCGCCGCACCCCGAACACCCTCCGTCCCGGAACAGGGCACCGACCCCCGCCGTCCGTCCCCGGACGAGAACACCGCACCCCGGAACCTCTCCTCGACCGGCCCGAGCACCGACGTCAGGAACGCTTCGGCCCCGGACCGGGGCGCGACCTCCCGCAACGCGTCGGCCCCCGGGCGCGGGGCGGTATCCGGCGACCCTGGCTCGACCGGCCCGAGCGCCGAGGTCAGGAACGCTTCGGTCCTGGGGCAGGGCGGGACCTCCCGCAACGCGTCGGCCCCCGGGCGCGGGGCGGTATCCGGCGACCCTGGCTCGACCGGGCAGAACGCCGAGGTCAGGAACGCTTCGGCCCAGGGCCGGGGCGCGACCTCCCGCAACGCGTCGGCCCCCGGGCGCGGGGCGGTATCCGGGCGCGGGGCGGTATCCGGCGACCCTGGCTCGACCGGGCAGAACGCCGAGGTCAGGAACCCTTCGGCCCAGGGCCGGGGCGCGACCTCCCGCAACGCGTCCGCCCCCGGCCGGGGCGCGGTATCCGGCGACTCTGGCTCGACCGGGCAGAACGCCGAGGTCAGGAACCCTTCGACCCCGGGGCAGGGCCCGACGTCGAGCAATCCTTCGTCCCCCGGCCAGGGCGCCGCATCGAGGAACCCGTCCGCTCCCGGTCGGGGCGCCGCGTCCCGCTATCCGTCCTCGCCGGACGAGAGCACCGGACCCCGGGACCTCTCCCCGACCGGCCGGAACGCCGACTTCAGGACCGCTTCGAACCCGGGCCGGGGCGCGACCTCGCGCAACCCGTCGCCCCCCGACCAGGGAACCGCCCCTCGGCACCCCTCCTCGCCCGGCCAGGGAGCCGCGTCCCGGTCGCGGCAGGCCGCGCCGTACCCCGGTGCGGGGGTTCCGCCCCGTCCGCCCGGCCCGCCCCAGGGTGCGGATCCGTCCGTGCCGTCGCAGCCCGGGGGCCCGCCGCCGATGCCGGAACAGGCCCCTTCGGAGCGTCAACAGGAGCGGTACGGGCGGGAGTTCGGAACAGATCGCGCGGTGCCCCCGGCGTCGGGTCAGGAGTCCCCGCGCTTCCCGCGACTGCGTCCGGGGGCGATGATCCCGCCGCCCCCCGCGGCCACCGCACGCTTCCCGGACACGCCCCCCGCCACCGAGGACTCCCCGCGCAGCGGCCGGGTGCCCCACCCGGCCGAGCCGTCGCGGGCCGGAGCGCCAGGGCGTTCCGCCGTTCCCGGTGAGGGGCCGGCGGAGACGACCCGACGGCTGCGACCCATCCGTACGGAGAATCCCCCCACGCCCGCCGCGGCGGATCCGCTCCCTCCGCAGCCGACGGCCCCGGCTCCTCCTGCCGGAGCCCCGGGTGCGGAGCGCCCCTTCGTGTCGTTCGCCGAGCCCGAGACCTACGGGGACGCCCCCGCACCGGCCCGTCCGTTCTTCGGGCGGCCCCGGACGCGCACCGCCGCCGCCGCGGCCTGTGTCGTCCTCGGACTCGGCCTCATCGGCGGTGCCGTGACGGGGAGTTGGCTCACCGGCGACGACACGGACGCCCCCGGATCGCGCGGCGCCTTCGCCGCGGCCGGGGAACTCTGGCACAGCGTGCCCGTGGACCAGCTCTTCCCGCCGAGCGTGCGGGGCGACGGAGCGGGCCCCGGCGGCTCCGACCGCGTCTGGACACGGATCGCCGTCGCCCCGGACGCCGGCTGCGCGAACGCCTTCGACCCGCTGCTGCGCAAGGCCCTCGCCCCCGTCGGCTGCCTGCGCCTGCTGCGCGCCACCTACGTGGACGCGACCCTGAGCCACGTCACCACCGTCGGCCTGCTGTTCACCAAGGCGGACGCCGCGGCGATGACCGCGCTGAAGGCCCGCTTCGGCAAGGAGGGCCTGGACCGGCGCACCGACCTGATGCCCCGGACCTACCCCGCCAAGGGCACCCCGGCCGAGGACTTCGGCGACGCCCAGCGCGCGTCCTGGACCGAGTCGGTCCTCACGGACGCCCCGGTCGTCGTGTTCGCCGTCTCCGGATTCGCCGACGGGCGCACGGTCACCGCACCGCAGCCCGCCGCCGACGCCATGAAGCCCGAGGCGACGACCGCGCCCGCCCAGGCAGGACTCGGCCACGAGGCACAGGGGCTCGCCGACCGGGTGGAGCGGAGCCTCCGCAAGACCGTCACCCCGGCCACGGAGAAGCCGTCATGACCCGCGAGCCCGTTCCCGTCCGCGCCGCCACCGCCGCCGCACCCGCGCGGACCGCCGCGGGCCGGGCCCGCCGTTTCCGCGTCCCGGCAGCCCGTGGTTCCGGGCTCTCCCGCCGGTCCGCCGCGCTCAGTGTCCTGCTCGCCGCCTCCCTCGCCCTGGTGCCCACGGCCGCCGCCCACGCCGACGGCATACGGGCCCAGCAGTGGGGCCTCGACGCGATGCACACGCAGCAGGCGTGGCGGACGACCAAGGGCAAGGGCATCACCGTCGCGGTCCTCGACACCGGCGTCGACGCCCGCCACCCGGACCTCACCGGCAACGTCCTCACCGGCAAGGACATGGTCGGTTTCGGCGCGAGCCGGGGCGACCGTGCGTGGGCCCGGCACGGCACCGCCATGGCGGGCATCATCGCCGGTCACGGCCACGGGGCCGGCGACGCCGACGGAGTCATGGGCATCGCGCCCGAGGCCCGGATCCTGCCCGTCCGCGTCATCCTCGAAGACGCCGACCCGGCCCGCTCCAAGGCCCGCACCACCCGGGGCAACGCCCTCGCCGAAGGCATCCGCTGGGCCACCGACCACGGCGCCGACGTCATCAACCTCTCCCTCGGCGACGACTCCAGGTCCGCGCACCCCGAACCCGCCGAGGACGAAGCCGTCCAGTACGCGCTGAGGAAGGGCGTCGCCGTCGTGGCCTCCGCAGGGAACGGCGGCGAGAAGGGCGACCACATCTCCTACCCCGCCGCGTACCCCGGTGTGATCGCCGCGACCGCCGTCGACCGCTACGGAACCCGTGCCTCGTTCTCCACCCGCCGCTGGTACGCCACCGTCAGCGCCCCGGGCGTCGACGTCGTCATCGCCGATCCGGACGACCGGTACTACGAAGGCTGGGGCACCAGCGCCGCGTCCGCGTTCGTCTCCGGCGCGGTCGCGCTCATCCGGGCGGCCCACCCGGGCCTCGCCCCGGCCCAGATCAAACAGCTCCTGGAGGACACCGCGCGCAACGTGCCCTCGGGAGGCCGCGACGACGCGCGGGGCTTCGGCTTCATCGACCCGGCCGCGGCCATCGAGGCCGGCGACCGGCTCAAGCCCGAAGGCCTCACCTCGGCCGCGTACGGCCGGAAGTACTTCGGCACCGGGCCCGAGACCTCGGACGACGACGGCGGATCGGCCGACTGGGCCGGCCCCCTCGCGGGCGCCCTGGGCCTGGCCCTGCTGGCGGCGGCCGTGGTCCTGTGGCGCGGACGCAAGGGCGCGCCCCTGTTCGGTCGGCGCTAGACCGGGTCTCCCCGGATCAGCGACCGCCGGCCCGCCCGACGCGCCGCCGGGCCCTCACTTCTCCCCGGAGTCCTGGAACGCGGCGATCGCCGCCTTGGACGCCGCCTCCACCAGCGAGATCCCCTCGGCCTGCGTGGAGTTGCCGTCCGACAGCACCGCCACGAGGTAGTCGTGACCGTCGACGGTCACGCGCCCGATGCTGTTGATGTCCCACAGGCCGGTCGCGGTCCGCGGCAACCACCCGTTCTTCAGGGCCCACCGCGTGCCGTCGGCCGCGGCCGACACCCCCCACCGCTGACCTGTCGCTATCTTCCCCATGAGGCCCTGGAGATAGTTCCGGGAGCCCGAGCCGAGTTCCGAGTCGTCCCCGAACACCTGCTGCAACAGGGTCAGTTGATCGGCCGCCGTGGTCTGTGTCAGCCCCCACAGCTCGCCGTCGCCGCCCTTCGTACCGGTCAGGCCGAAGCGCTTGTTCGCGGCGTCGAGGCCGTCCGCCCGGCCGATCGCGGCCCACAGCGCGGACGCCGAGGCGTTGTCGCTGTTCTCGATCATCGTGGTGGCGTAGGCCTTCTCCTGGGCGGTGAGGTGCCGGTCCGCGTCCTGCGCCCGCAGCAGCAGCGCCGCCAGGATGTCCACCTTGACGATGCTCGCGGTGTCGAAGGTGCCGTCGCCGTACCCGGCGCTCTCCCCGGAGTCGACGTCGAGGACGGCGACCGACGCCTTCGCGCCGTCCGCTGCCTTCACCGACTTCATCGCCTTCGAGAGCAGCGCGTCCCGGTCCACCGACGGCTCCGCCACGGGTTCCACCGACGCCTCCTCACCGACCGACGGCGACACCGAGGGGAGTGCCGACGCCGACGACGCCGACGATACGAGTCCCTTGCCCTCGTGCGCATGCGCCTGTACGTACACGGTCCCGGCTCCCGTGACGCCGACGAGCACCGCGGAGGCCACCGCGGTGTAGAGGAGCGAGGTGCGCCGGACGGGCCGGGCGCGGCGCCCGCGGGATCTGTGACGGTCCATGCCGCGATGCTGGTCGGCCCGACTGTGCGCCCGGTTAGACGCGTGTTAGAGCTGTGTCAGCGAAGACTGAGAAACCCGTGAATCCGGTCACCACCGGGTTTCGGGGCCCGCACAACCGCACCAGCATCCCCCCGATAGGGTCAGGGACCGTGGCGAACAAGAACATTCCCGACTCCGGCTTCCCCGACGACGACGGCTCCGCCGATCCCCGGCTGAGCGCGGCGCTCGCCGCCTGGTCGGCGGACCGTACCGCCGTACCGCCGGTCCTGGAGGCCCTCAAGGACGCCCGGCTGCTCGTGCCGGTCGTGGCGGTCCTCGGTGAGGTCGAGGAGGACGAGAACGGGCTGCGCCACGAGAAGACCAGTGACATGGCGGTGCCGACCCTCAAGGCAGGGGACCGCACGGCGCTGCCCGCCTTCACGTGCACGGACTCGCTGGCCCGCTGGGACCCCGCGGCCCGCCCCGTCGCCGTACCCCTGCGTCAGGTGCTGGAGGCCGCGGCGCACGAGAAGGCCGACACGATCGTGCTGGACCTGGCCGGGCCCGTCGCCTTCCAGCTGACCGGCTCCGCCCTGCTGGCGCTCGCCGAGGGCCGTACGACCGCGGAACCGCTGGCCGATCCCGCCGTCGTCGAGGCGGTACGGGCCGCGGTCGCCGCCGAGCCCCTGGTGGTCCGCGCCCATCTCGGCCCCGGCGGCGCCGACGGCACCCTCGCCCTCGTGCTCGACCCTTCGGCCGCCCCCGCCGAGGCCGCCCGCGCGGTGGCCGAGCGGCTCGCGGCCGACGAGACACTGCGGGCCCGCCTGGTCCGCGGCCTCGACCTGGCACTCCTGCCGGCCGAGGCGACACCACCGGGCGAGCCCCTGTACGTGCGCCGCTGAGCGGGACGGGTCAGCCGTAGACCGGGCCCGTGTACTTCTCGCCCGGCCCCTGGCCCGGCTCGTCCGGGACGAGGGAGGCCTCGCGGAAGGCGAGCTGGAGCGACTTCAGGCCGTCGCGCAGGGGGGCCGCGTGGAAGGAGCTGATCTCGGTCGTGCTCGCGTCGAGAAGCCCGGCGAGCGCGGTGACGAGCTTGCGGGCCTCGTCCAGGTCCTTGTGTTCGTCGCCCTCCTCGGTGAGACCGAGCTTCACCGCGGCGGCGCTCATCAGGTTGACGGCGACCGTCACGATGACCTCGACCGCGGGGACCTCGGCGATGTCGCGGGTCATGGTGTCGAAGTCGGGGTTCTGGGGAGGGGTGTCACTCATGGCTCCCACGATAGGCCCCGGCGCGCACGCCCCCGCCCGCGGGAGTGTTCCCGCTGGTACGGGACGGCCGGGAGGCCGTCGGTTAGCGCGTGCCCGGCGGAACTGCTAACCTTGTGTAACGACCGGCCGGACACGTATGTGCTTCGGCCCACAAGTGGAGGCTCCGACTTCCCACCTGACTGTCCTCCGGGACGGCGGGTCACCCGGTCAGGCGGCCGCCACCGTTCCGTACGGACGGTGGAGTCGCCCGAATGTGCGCCCCGCGGTTGACGCGGCGGTGTTCCGGTAGTCCATGGAGCCCCGCCTGTGTCCCGTCAGGGGCATTTTTCATGTCCCACGACGGTTGGTCCACGTGTCATCAGAGACATACGCGGCTGTCCGCCAGACCGCCGTGTGGTGCAACCGAGGAGGATCCATCAGCACCGAGCCCCGCATCAACGACCGGATTCGTGTTCCCGAAGTGCGACTTGTCGGTCCCAGCGGCGAGCAGGTCGGGATTGTTCCGCTTGCCAAGGCCCTTGAGCTCGCTCAGGAGTACGACCTCGACCTGGTCGAGGTCGCGGCGAGCGCACGTCCGCCCGTATGCAAGCTCATGGACTACGGCAAGTTCAAGTATGAATCGGCCATGAAGGCTCGTGAGGCGCGCAAGAACCAGGCGCACACGGTCATCAAGGAGATGAAGCTCCGGCCGAAGATCGACCCGCACGACTATGACACGAAGAAGGGTCACGTCGTCCGGTTCCTCAAGCAGGGCGACAAGGTCAAGATCACGATCATGTTCCGCGGTCGTGAGCAGTCCCGGCCGGAGCTCGGCTACCGACTGCTGCAGAGGCTCGCCACGGACGTGGAGGACCTCGGGTTCATCGAGTCGAACCCGAAGCAGGACGGCCGAAACATGATCATGGTTCTCGGTCCGCACAAGAAGAAGACCGAGGCGATGGCCGAGGCCCGTGAGGCCCAGGCGGCTCGCAAGGCCGACGCGAAGGCCAACCCCGGCCGTTCGCAGAACGCCGCCGAGGGTGAGCTGGACGAGGACGAGATCGCCGAGGGCGAGATCACCGAGGCCGAGTCCACCGAGGCTCCGGCCGAGGCATCCGCCGAGGCATGATCCCAGGGCCCCCGCCCCGGGATGTCAATCGATACATATGACGTTCCACCGTGCCCGGTCCAGCGACCGGGCACCGGAACGCCACTGACGAGGAGAGAACGGCGCTATGCCGAAGAACAAGTCGCACAGCGGTGCCAGCAAGCGCTTCAAGATCACCGGCTCCGGCAAGGTGCTCCGTGAGCGTGCCGGCAAGCGCCACCTGCTCGAGCACAAGTCGTCCCGCGTGACCCGTCGTCTCACCGGCACCGCCGAGATGGCCCCGGGCGACGCCAAGAAGATCAAGAAGCTTCTCGGCAAGTGACGTACCGGCGCCTCGGCGCCGCGCACGTCTGAACCGGGACCCCATCGAATTCGGGCCGTGTGAGTCCAACCACGGCCCCGCTACAAGGAGTTAACAAGTGGCACGCGTCAAGCGGGCAGTCAACGCCCACAAGAAGCGCCGGGCAATTCTCGAGGCGGCCAAGGGCTACCGCGGTCAGCGTTCGCGCCTGTACCGCAAGGCCAAGGAGCAGGTCACCCACTCCCTGGTCTACAACTACAACGACCGCAAGAAGCGCAAGGGCGACTTCCGTCGGCTGTGGATCCAGCGCATCAACGCTGCGGCCCGCCAGAACGGCATGACGTACAACCGCCTCATCCAGGGTCTGAACGCCGCCAACATCGAGGTGGACCGCAAGATCCTCGCGGAGCTGGCCGTCAACGACGCCAACGCGTTCGCCGCGCTCGTCGAGGTCGCGCAGAAGGCGCTGCCGTCGGACGTCAACGCGCCGAAGGCCGCCTGACACCGACGCCGGCCCTCGCCGGATGTCACCGGACCCGCAGGTTCTCGCCTGCGGGTCCGTCGTGTTCCGCGCGGCAGCAACTCCCCCCGCAACGTGAAGGTGACCGCATGCCCCCCGCCGCCCCCGAGCTGATCTCCCCGCGCTCGCCGCGCGTCGTCGCCGCCCGCCGGCTCGCCAGGCGGAACTTCCGGGGCAAGGAGCGGCTCTTCCTCGCCGAGGGGCCGCAGGCCGTACGGGAGGCCGCCGCGCACCGCGCCGACGGCACCGCCACCCTCGTCGAAGTGTTCGCCACCGTCGAGGCGGCCGAGAGGTACGCCGACATCGTCGGCGCCGCCCGCGCCGCCGGCGCCCGCGTGCACCTCGCCGAGGAGGAGGTCATCGCCGACATCTCCACCACGGTCACCCCGCAGGGCCTCGTCGGGATCTGCCGCTTCCTCGACACCTCCTTCGAGGACGTCCTCAAGGCCCGGCCCCGCCTCGTCGCCGTGCTCGCGCACGTCCGCGACCCCGGGAACGCCGGCACCGTCCTGCGCTGCGCCGACGCCGCCGGCGCCGAGGCCGTCGTACTCACCGACGCCTCCGTCGACCTCTACAACCCCAAGGCCGTCCGCGCCTCCGTGGGGTCCCTGTTCCATCTGCCCGTCGCCGTCGGCGTCCCCGTCGAACGGGCCGTCGCGGGCCTCAAGGACTTGGGCGTCCGGATCGTCGCCGCCGACGGGGCGGGCGAGGACGACCTCGACGACGAGCTCGACAAGGGGACCATGGGCGGCCCCACCGCCTGGGTGTTCGGAAACGAGGCCTGGGGACTCCCGGAGGAGACCCGGGCGCTGGCCGACGCCGTCGTGCGCGTCCCGATCCACGGAAAGGCCGAGAGTCTGAACCTCGCCACCGCCGCGGCCGTATGTCTCTACGCGTCGGCCCGTGCACAGCGAGCCTCCACAGGGTGCCGCTCCGTCACCGACAGCTAGTAGGGTGACGGGCTCGGGGGCCCTCTGCGCCAGACGAGAGGTGGGGTACGGGGATGAGTGTCGGCACGGGCGGTGCGCACAGCGCGCTGCGAGCACGCGACGTGCGCGGCACCCCCGCGTCCCGGCCGGATGACGACGCCGACCCGAAGCCCGGGACCGGCGTCGACCCCGACGACCTGCCCGACGGACTCGTCGTCGCCGACGAGCACGGCCGGGTGATCTGTTTCAACGCCGCCGCCGCCCGGATCACCGCGGTCCCCGCCGCCCAGGCCCTCGGGCGCCGTCTGGAGACGGCACTGCCGCTGGAGGACCTGGAGGGACGCCGGTGGTGGCAGCTGACCGACCCCTACGGCGGCCTCGCCATCCGCAACGGCCAGCCCGAGCGCAATCTGCTGCTCCCCGGCGGCCGTGAGGTACTGGTCGCCGCCCGCTACGTACGGACCCGGCCCACCGGGCCCGTCCGCCGCGTCGTCGTCTCCCTGCGCGACACCGAGGCCCGCCGCCGCACCGAGCGCAGCCACGCGGAGCTGATCGCCACGGTCGCCCACGAACTGCGCTCGCCGCTCACCTCGGTCAAGGGCTTCACCGCGACCCTGCTCGCCAAGTGGGAACGCTTCACGGACGACCAGAAGAAGCTGATGCTGGAGACCGTCGACGCCGACGCCAACCGCGTCACCCGGCTCATCGCCGAACTGCTCGACATCTCCCGCATCGACTCCGGACGCCTCGAGCTGCGCCGCCAGCCCGTCGACATGGGCGTCGCGGTCGGCCGCCACATCCAGGCGTACGTCGCCTCCGGCCAGCCCGCCGACCGTTTCCTGCTGCGCATCGAGCAGCCGCTGCCCGGACTGTGGGCCGACCCCGACAAGGTCGACCAGGTGCTGAGCAACCTGATCGAAAATGCGGTGCGGCACGGCGAGGGAACCGTCACCATTGACGTGGCACCCTCGGTCTCCCCGCGTGAGCGGGCGGACGAGGAGGGCCCGGCGAGTGCCGTCACGTCGGTCACCGTGAGCGACGAGGGCACCGGAATCCCGGAGGAGTCCATGAACCGCGTCTTCACCCGCTTCTGGCGGGGCAGCAAGCGCGGTGGCACCGGCCTCGGGCTCTACATCGTCAAGGGCATCGTCGAAGCCCACGGCGGCACGATCACGGTCGGCCGCGCCCCCGGCGGGGGCGCCGAGTTCCGATTTACGTTGCCCGTGGGCACCCCGGCGTATCTCCTCTGACGCCGCGGCGGACCCCACGGGCTCATCCGCACGGGAGCACCGCGAGGGCGCCCAGTCCTGGGCAGGCCCCCACCCCCGTTAGACTCGGCCTTTGGCACCTTTGCGTCCTCTCATCTGCGGACGATTCGTCTCCGAGTCGGTGACGGGGCCCCTCAGCCAGCCAACCGGAAGCACGGGAAGAGATGTCGGCACCTAATAAGTCGTACGACCCTGTAGAGGTCGAGGCCTTGAAACCGGAAGAGATCGAGCGCATGCGGGACGAGGCGCTCGCCGCCTTCGCGGCCGCCGGCGACCTCGACGCGCTCCAGGAGGCCAAGGTCGCCCACACCGGCGGCACCTCTCCGCTGGCCCTCGCCAACCGCGAGATCGGCGCACTGCCCCCGCAGGCCAAGGCCGCGGCCGGCAAGCTCGTCGGCCAGGCCCGAGGCGCCGTGAACAAGGCCCTCGCCGCCCGCCAGGCCGAGCTGGAGGCCGACCGCGACGCGCGCGTACTGGTCGAGGAGGCGGTGGACGTCACACTGCCGTACGACCGTGTACCCGCCGGCGCCCGGCACCCGCTGACCACCATGATGGAGCGCGTCGCCGACGTCTTCGTGTCCATGGGATACGAGATCGCCGAGGGCCCCGAGGTCGAGGCGGAGTGGTTCAACTTCGACGCCCTGAACTTCACGCCCGACCATCCTGCCCGGCAGATGCAGGACACCTTCTTCGTCCAGGGCCCCAAGGGCACCGAGGGCGACGAGTCCGGTGTCGTGCTGCGCACCCACACCTCTCCGGTGCAGGCCCGCGCCATGCTCGACCGCGAACCGCCCGTCTACATCGTGTGCCCCGGCCGCGTGTACCGCACGGACGAGCTCGACGCCACGCACACCCCGGTCTTCCACCAGATCGAGCTGCTGGCCATCGACGAGGGCCTGACCATGGCCGACCTCAAGGGCACCCTCGACCACATGGTCCAGTCGCTCTTCGGCTCGGACATGAAGACCCGGCTGCGCCCGAACTACTTCCCCTTCACCGAGCCGTCCGCCGAGATGGACATGCTCTGCTACGTCTGCAAGGGCGAGTCCGTCGGCAACCCCGACCGCCCCTGCCGGACCTGCTCGTCCGAGGGCTGGATCGAGCTCGGCGGCTGCGGCATGGTCAACCCGCGGGTGCTGGTCGCCTGCGGCGTCGACCCGGAGAAGTACAGCGGGTTCGCCTTCGGGTTCGGTATCGAGCGGATGCTGATGTTCCGCCACAGCGTCGAAGACATGCGAGACATGGTCGAGGGCGACGTCCGGTTCACCCGGCCGTTCGGGATGGAGATCTGATGCGGGTCCCGCTTTCTTGGCTGCGGGAGTACGTCGACCTGCCGGCGACGGAGACCGGGCGCGACGTCCAGGCCAAGCTCATTTCGGCCGGCCTGGAGGTCGAGAGCGTCGAGCAGCTCGGCGCCGACCTCAAGGGTCCCCTGGTCGTCGGCCAGGTGCTCACCATCGAGGAACTGACGGAGTTCAAGAAGCCCATCCGCTTCTGCACCGTCGCCGTCGGCACCGCCAACGGCACCGGTGAGCCCCAGGAGATCGTCTGCGGCGCCCGCAACTTCGCCGTCGGCGACAAGGTCGTCGTGGTGCTGCCCGGCGCCGTCCTGCCCGGCAACTTCGCGATCGCCGCGCGCAAGACGTACGGCAAGACCTCGCACGGCATGATCTGCTCGGGCGACGAGCTCGGCATGGGCGACGACGGCTCCGGCGGCATCATCGTGCTGCCTCCGGAGGCCGAGGTCGGCACCGACGCGATCGAGCTGCTCCAGCTCGTCGACGAGGTCCTCGACATCGCCGTTACGCCCGACCGCGGCTACGCCCTGTCGATGCGCGGCGTCGCCCGCGAGACCGCCATCGCGTACGGCCTGCCGCTGCGCGACCCGGCGCTGCTCGACGTACCGGGACCGAACGCGTTCGGCTACCCGGTGCGGGTCTCCGACCCGATGGGCTGCGACCGCTTCACCGCGCGTACGGTGACCGGCCTCGACCCCGACGCCCACTCCCCGATCTGGCTGCGGCGCCGCCTCCAGAAGGCCGGCATGCGCCCGATCTCGCTGGCCGTCGACATCACCAACTACGTGATGCTGGAGCTCGGCCAGCCCCTGCACGCGTACGACCGCAGCCGCGTCCAGGGCACCATCGGTGTGCGCCGGGCCGAGCAGGGCGAGAAGCTCACCACCCTCGACGGCGTCAAGCGCACGCTGAACGCCGCGGACCTGGTGATCACCGACGACCGCGGCCCCATCGGCCTCGCGGGCGTCATGGGCGGGGCCAACACCGAGATCGACGACACCGAGGGCACCACCACCGAGGTCGTCGTCGAGGCCGCGCACTTCGACGCCATCTCGATCGCGCGCACGGCCCGCCGTCACAAGCTGGCCTCCGAGGCGTCCAAGCGCTTCGAGCGCGGCGTCGACCCGCAGGCCGCCTCGGCAGCGGCCCAGCGGACCGTCGACCTGCTCGTCCTCCTCGCCGGCGGCACCGCCGACGCCGGGGTCACCGAGGTCATCACGCCGTCCGCGCCGCACAGCATCACCATCCCGGCGAACCACCCGGACAAGGTGGCCGGTGTCGACTACGGCCGCGAGACCGTCGTCCGCCGCCTCCAGCAGGTCGGCTGCGACGTCTACGGCCAGGACGAGCTGATCGTCACCGTGCCGTCCTGGCGGCCCGACCTGACGGACCCGAACGACCTGGCCGAGGAGGTCATCCGGCTCGAGGGCTACGAGAACCTGCCCTCCACGCTGCCCAAGCCCCCGGCGGGCCTCGGCCTCACCGACCGGCAGCGCCTGCACCGCCGTGCCGGCCGCGCCCTCGCCGGTGCCGGATACGTCGAGACGCCGAACTACCCGTTCATGGGCGAGCAGGTCCTCGACCAGTTCGGCCTGGCGGGCGACGACCCGAACCGCAAGGTCGTCAAGCTCGTCAACCCGCTCTCCGACGAGGAGCCCGCGCTCCGTACGACGCTGCTGCCGGGCCTGCTCCAGGCCCTGCGCCGCAACGACGGACGCGGCAGTCACGACCTGGCGCTCTTCGAGACGGGACTGGTCTTCCACCCGCGGGCGGAGCTGCGTGTCGCCGGGCGGCTGCCCGTCGACCGCCGTCCCACCGACGAGGAGATCGCGTCCCTGACCGCCGCGCTGCCCGTCCAGCCCCGGCACGCCGCCGTCGTCCTCGCGGGCGCCCGCGAGCAGGCCGGCTGGTGGGGCAAGGGCCGCCCGGCCGACTGGGCCGACGCGATCGAGGCCGCGCGCGTCCTGGCACGCGAGGCGGGGACCGAACTCCTCGTCCGCTCCGGCCAGTACGGTCCGTGGCACCCCGGCCGGTGCGCCGAGCTCGCGGTCGTCGTGGACGGCACGCAGCGGGTCATCGGACACGCCGGTGAACTCCACCCCCGTGTGCTGAAGGCGCTGGGTCTGCCCGCGCGCACCTGCGCGATGGAGCTGGACCTGGACACGCTGGAGGAGGCGAGTTCCGGCCACCCCAAGGGGCCGAAGATCTCGACCTTCCCGGTCGCCACCCAGGACGTCGCGCTCGTCGTCGACAAGGCCGTACCGCACGCGGACGTCGAGGCGGCGCTGCGTGAGGGCGCGGGTGAACTCCTGGAGTCCATCCGGCTGTTCGACGAGTACGAGAGCGAGCAGCTCGGCGGGGACCGCAAGTCCCTCGCGTACGCGCTGCGCTTCCGTGCCGACGACCGAACGCTCACCGTCGACGAGGCCTCCGCGGCCCGCGACGCGGCGGTGGCGCTGGCCGCCGAGCGCACGGGAGCGGTGCTGCGCGGGGCCTGACGGCCCAGCAGGTCGTGCCGGGGAGCTGTGTGCCGGACCGCGGATCGTCCCGCGGCCGGGCGCACGGCTCCCCGCCCCTTTTCCAGGGGCCTCGCCCGTCCTCTCCGTGAGGCCGGGCAAGGCCCCTGCCTGCATTGATGCGGGGGCGCGCGTGTCCGAAGACACCTCACTCATTCGGGTGACATGTCCGGACGATCTGGCCCGATCGGGCGGGCGGTCGACAGAATCGGACCGGTCTCGCCGAGGCCGTCTGCGCTGTCAGGGCCTATTGGGGGGCCAATCGGCATGATCCGTATCAAGGCTGGGGCTCCCCGCGGGGCGACGCCCCCGACGCATGCACGGGAGCCGGTCCGGGCGGTCCAGGGGCCGCGGCGCCGTGGTGGCCGGCTGAGGGTGGGCTTCGCCCGGGTGCTGCGCGGGGGCGGCCCCCGTACGAGGTTCGGCCGCCGGCTCCGCCGACCCGGCCGGGGCACCGGCCTCGGCCGGGGTGGCCCTCCTGGCTCCGACCGGCCGCCGCTCCGCCGGGCCCTGACCCTCGGGCTGCCCACGGCCTGGGGCGCGCTCGCGATCTCGTACCGGATGGTCTGCCCGCTCGCGCAGCAGGACGGTCTCGGGGCCCGTATCGCCACCAGCGCCGTCTTCTTCGCCGTCGGCACGGGACTGGTGGTCCATGTCCGAGGGGCGCTGCTGCGCGAACTCCGGCAGATCCGCAAGGTGGCGGGAGCCGCCCAGAGCGTCCTGCTGCGGCCGCTGCCGCCACGGATCGACGGGCTCGGCCTCGCGGCGACGCAGCTCTCCGCCGACCGCGGGGCGGCCGTCGGCGGCGACCTGTACGAGGTGATCGCCACCGAGTACGGCGTGCGGGTCGTGATGGGCGACGTCCGCGGGCACGGACTCGGCGCCATCGGGACCGTCGCCGCCGTCCTCGGCAGCTTCCGCGAGGCCGCGCACGACGAACCCGAACTCGGCGGTGTCCTCAGGAGGCTCGACCGCGCCCTGGCGCGGCACCTGCGCGAGCGGGCCCGCTGCGAACACCCCTCGTCCGGTCTCGACACCGACAACCCGGTCGCCGAGGACTTCGTCACCGTCCTGCTGCTGGAGATCCACCCCGACGGTGAGGTGTACGCCCTCAACTGCGGTCATCCCTGGCCGTATCTGCTCGGCCCGGGCCGGGTCGCCCCGCTCGCGAACGCCGAACCCCTGCCCCCGCTGGGGCCGTTCCCGCTCCCGGCAGCACTCCCCGCCGAGCACTGCGGCCAACTCCTGCCCGGTGAGGGGCTCTTCCTGCACACCGACGGTGCCGAGGACGCGCGGGACGCCCGCGGGCGGTTCTTCCCGCTGCTGCCCGCCCTCGCGGAGGCGGTGCACGACCGGCCCGTCGTGCCGGAGGCCGTCCTGCGGGCGGTCCTGGCGGGGCTGCTGCGCCACACCGGTGGCCGGCCCGCCGACGACGTGGCCCTCCTGGTGCTGCGCAACGACCGACGGTGCGTGCCGCTGCACCAGGGGCACGGCGTCTCCCGGCACCTGCCGCACCGACGGTGACACACCGCGCCGCGCGCCGGCTCCGACGCCGTGCCGCGGGCGGCCGGACCGTCGACGCGTCCTGGCCGGACGGAACGTCGCATCCGTCCCGCCCGTGCCGACGGCGGCCGTCCGCCCCGCCACGGAGTGTCGGGCAGGCAGCCGGGCGGACGGCGCGAAGCGGGCCGCCGCACTGTACGAGGGGGAGCCGGCGGCCCGGCCGGCCTCTTGCGAGACAGCTCAGTCAACCGGCCCGCGACTCTCCGCGACAGCGCGCGCACACGATGGATACGGGTATTCGCTTCACACCCCGTGTGAAAGGGACCCGCTACGCTGACTGGCGCTGTCGGGCGCGGAAGAGGACGATCGGCGCCGTCGGCCACGAGCCCCGGGGGGCCTTCCATGCAGCCCAACACTCTGCTCGACGCGATCCTCGACGAGGCGGGCATCTCGCACGCGGGGCTCGCCGCCCACGTCAACCAGGCGGGCCGGGCGCGCGGCCTCGCCCTGCGCTACGAACACACCGCCGTGGCAAGGTGGTTGAAGGGGCAGCGCCCGCGCGGCCAGGTGCCCGACCTGATCTGCGAGGTCCTCGCGGTACGGCTGCACCGGCCCGTCACCCTCGACGACATCGGCCTCGGACTGCCCGGCGAGCCGTCCGCCCCGCACGCCACCTCGCTCTCCGGCTTCGTCGAGCGCGCCACCGCCCTGTGGCGTTCCGACGAGCAGCAGCGGCCGCACATCCTCGGCGCCCCGGCCGTCACCGGCACGCCCGCGGTGATGCCCGTCTGGGAGTGGGAGAACCCGCCGGAGGACGTGGACGTCTCCCGCGGCGGCCGCCAACAGGTCAGCATGGCCGACATCGAGATGCTCCGGGCGGCGCGGGCCCACTACGAGCAGATGTACCGCAAGGCCGGGGGCATCGCGACCCGCGCCCGGATCGTCGGCTTCCTCAACACGGAGACCGCGCCCCTGCTGCGCGGCAGCTACACCGACGCCACCGGCCGCCAACTCCACCGCGCCACCGGTGGATTGGTGGCCATCGCGGGCATCTGCGCCTACGACTCCGACGCGCACGGCCTCGCCCAGCGCTACTTCCACCAGGCACTGCGCCTGGCGAAGGCCAGCGGGGACAGGGGACTTGGCGCCTACGTGATAGCGCTGCTCGTCAACCAGTCGCTGTTCATGCGTGAGTACCGGCAGGCGGTCGCCTTCGCCGAGGCCGCGCTGCGCGCCGCGGGGCGCCACATCACGCCGGCGCTCGCCTCCGACCTCTACGCGATGCAGGCCAAGGCGTACGCACACCTCGGCGACGGCAGCAGTGCGCTGTCCTGCATTCGGCGTGCCGAGCAGGCCGCCGAGCGTATCCGGCGTGGTTACGAGCCGGACGAGACCGGCTATGTCCAGCCGGGACTGGTCAACGTACAGGTGGCGGAGGCATTGCTCAGCCTCGGTGACCTGGTGGCGGCGGCCGAGCATGCCGCGGCGGCCGTGGACAATCCGGCGCACGACCGGGGGCGGGTGCACCGTCTGGCCATGCTCAGCCAGATCGAGCTGCGCCAGGGCAACGCCGACAAGGCCGTGGAGACCGCGGTCCAAATGGCCGAACAGGCACGCGGGATGGAGTCCCAGCGGCTGCGCGACAGACTCCGTGCGGTACGCCGGCATCTGGTGAGCAGCGGCTGTGCGGGGACCGCCGAGGCCGCGGAACTCATCGACGGCGCCCTGCGCGTACCGCTGTAGGGGGCGCGTCCGCGGGCCGTGTCCCGCCGTCCGTCCGGACCCCGGCCACCCTTCCGGCACACCGTCTTCACCGTCACCGCACCGTGCCCCGACCGCTGTGAGCCTGCTGCCAGGACGCTCCTGCTGCGATATTGCCACTTACCTAGCGGAAGGTGGCAGAACTGTGCAGTGGACGAAACAGAAGGAACAAACTGTGTACGCAAACCGCTGGTTCAGCGTCAACCTCGCAGATGTGCAGCTGCCGGACGGGCGGCATCTGGATCACTTCCTGATACGGCTGCGGCCCGTCGCCGTGGCCACGGTGGTGAACGAGTCGAACGAGGTCCTGCTCCTGTGGCGGCACCGCTTCATCACGGACAGCTGGGGATGGGAGCTGCCGGCCGGCGTGGTCGAGGACGGTGAGGACATCGCCGTCGCGGCGGCCCGTGAACTGGAGGAGGAGACCGGCTGGCGGCCGGGACCCCTGCGGCACCTGATGAGTGTCGAGCCCTCGAACGGGCTCACCGATGCCCGGCACCACATCTACTGGGCCGACGAGGGGGAGTACATCGGGCACCCCGTGGACGACTTCGAGTCCGACCGCCGGGAGTGGGTCTCCCTGAAGCTCGTTCCCGACATGGTCGCCCGCGGTGAGGTCCCGGCCGCCAACATGGCTGCCGCGCTGCTGCTCCTGCACCATCTCAGGCTCGGGCAGGACGCGTTGCCCTGACCGGTGCCGCTCCGGTGTCCCGGGTCCTAGTGACCCAGAGCCTGCCAGACCGTCACGGCCAGCGCTCCGACGGCCGCGACGACGGAGACGGTGGGCAGGGGCCAGCGGGTGTGTTCGAGCGCGACGATCCGTGTGCTGAGGTCGTCGAGATCCTTGGCCGTCTGGTCGTCGCGCTGGGTGAGCAGCGCCAGTCCTCCCTCGATGCGGGTGAGCCCCACTTCGAGGGACCGGCGTAACTCCGCGAGTTCCTTCGGTGCCACGGGATGCTCGGAGTCGGTGGTCACGGGTCCGCTCCTTTCCGTAGTCGGAAATCCCTTGTCTGCGCACGGAAAGTCAACTCGCCTGGTGGACAGGTGGGGAGCGTGTGCGCGCGGCATATGCGGGCCCGGCGCGCACACTCCGTGTGAACGCCGCGGGCCCGGCACCACAAAAGGTGCCGGGCCCGCGCCCGTCCTGCTCGACCCGTAGGTCAGCGGCCTGTCGTCACTGGCCGTAGGTGTAGAACCCCGAGTTGGTCTTGCGGCCGAGGCGGCCGGCGTCGACCATGCGCTGGAGCAGCGGGGGAGCGGCGTACAGCGGCTCCTTGTACTCCTCGTACATCGAGCGTCTCGCCGGGGTGTCTGGGCGGCAGTTGGCGATCACCCTCTGACCTGGCCCCAGGTACCTTTCAGCATCTTTCCTCGGCTTTCTCGGTCTTTCGGTGGGGACCCCCCTCAGACCTCCCTCAGCGAAGGGAACTCCCTCACACCCCCCTCGGCAAAGAGCGGGTAACCACGCATCCACGGTGGCCGGTCGGTGGGAAAATGAGGGAACCCCCCTGCGCCATGAGGTGGCGCAGGGGGGTCGGTGTCCCGCCGGCCGACTCGCTTCCCAACAAACCGCCGACGGGCATCTATGGCGGCTAGAAACCGCGTTCTGCATACATCCTGTCTAACGCGTGGCCGTTGCCTGAGTCATCCATCGGAATGTCACTCGTTCAGGTGAACACGCGTTCGAATCACTCCCACTACCCGTAGCCCTGCGGCATATGGCAGAGCGCCGGAGGGCTGGGCTGATCGCGACTCAGGGGGGTGTGGCCATACTTCTGCCCACTCAGCCCCATGATCACGCAAATTAGGGTCGACCCTAATCATTTTTGATCATGGCGCGGGGAGCGTGGACGGGTGCCACGCCCCACTCCGCCCGACGACCGGGTCATCGCTCGCCGTCGCTCCGTGGGCGTCCAGATCAGGCGCGTGCGCGAGCAGCACAACCTGAGCCAGCACGACGTCTGTGGACGCTCCGGCATCGACGTCGCCACGTATAGCCGGATCGAGCAGGGCCACTCATCCCCGAAGCTCGACACCCTGATCCGCATCGCCGACGCGATCGGCGTCGAACTCGCCGACCTCGTTCGTTGAACGGAGAGGGCGCATGCGGCAGTTGGGCCCGCACTCGTAGACCTCGACGCTCAAGTCGTGCGCACCGCTCATCCCCTTCGCGATGCCGGCGGAGCGGGCGCCGCGGCGGAGCGCGGTGTTGCACCAGCAGCAGGCACGTCCGGCGTACTGCGGGCCGTTCAGTCCGCGCGCGGGCGGCGGTGGCGGTGTCCAGGTCATGCCCGGTCCGCGAGGGGAACGAGTCCGTAGGTGATCTGGCAGGGATGGCAGGCGAACCGTTTGTGGCCGATGCTCGGTCCGCTCCCGGGGCCAAGCACCATGATCAGTCGGATCTCCCGGGCGACCCCGTCATGCCACGAGCAGTAGCCGATGGCCGAAGGGGTGGTGGCCGTGCCGTGAGTCTGCGTATCGTCAGCCATGCCGACTCCAACCAGTCGTCCAAGCCCCGGGCCCTGCCAGGCCGCGGGGATCTTTGCTGTCTGGCCTCACAGTTGTCTCGCTGACGGGGCGTAACAACCGCATCCCGCGACCGTTAGGCACGGAGTACAGCTAGCGTGCGTTGCGTGCCGAACGCCCCAGGGGGTACACCGTGAACGAACCGCTGCACCGGGCCATGACCCACGCCCGGATGACCGACCGGGAACTAGCGGAGCGCGTCAGCGTTGACGCCAAAACGGTCGGTCGATGGCTCACCGAGGACGGCCGGGTCCCACGCGCCCGTCACCGCTGGGCCGTGGCAGACGCGCTCGGAGAGGAGGAAGCCGTGTTGTGGCCACAAGTTGCCAGGCAGGCGGTCAAGATCGGAGCCGACCGCGAGGTGATCTCCGTCTACCCGTACCGGTCGGCCGTGCCCGCCTCCCTCTGGCGAACCCTCATCACCCGAGCCGAGAAGCAACTCGACTTCGCCGGGTACACGAACTACTTCCTCTGGCTGGAGCAGGCACGATTCGGGACCGCACTGCGACGGAAGGCCGAGCGCGGCGCCCGCGTACGGTTCGTCGTCGGCGACCCGGACAGCGAGCTCACCCGAGAGCGCGAGCGAGACGAGAACGTGCCACTCACCCTGTCGACACGCATCCGCGTCACGCTCGCCGAGCTGGCGAAACTCGACGGCGCGGTCGACGCCCGCTTCAGCAACGGGCACGCCCAACTGAGCGTGTTCCGGTTCGACGAAGACATGATCGTCACGCCGCTGTTGCCGTACAGCGTCGGCCACGATGCACCCACGCTGCACCTGCGGCGCCACCAGGCCGACGGCATGTTCGACCGCTTCGCCTCGCACGTCGAGGAACTGTGGGCGCGCGGCCGACCCGTACGAGAGGAGCCCCATGGGCAGGCGTGACTACGAGGACGACCCGGACGCACCGCAGGCGAACAGTCTCGTGCCGGCGGCCTCGGTCGTCGTGGTCAACGACGCCGGGCGCATCCTGCTGCAGCGCCGGACCGACAACGACCAGTGGGCCCTGCCCGGCGGGAAGATGGAGCTCGGCGAATCTTTGCCCCACTGCGCGGTGCGGGAGACGCGCGAGGAGACCGGACTCGACGTCGAGCTGGTCGGCATCGTGGGCACGTACAGCAACCCGCACCACGTCTTCGCCTACGACGACGGCGAGGTCCGCCAGGAGTTCTCGATCTGCTTCCTCGCTCGGCCGGTCGGCGGCCAGATCGCCGTGTCGGACGAGTCCACCGACGTGCGCTGGTTCGAGCCGGCCGACGTCGACGCGCTGCCCATGGTGGCCAGCATCCGCAAGCGGGTTGACGACTGGCGCCACGGCACCATGCCCGCGCTGCGCTGACTCCGGACAGACGAAGGCCGCCCCCGCCCTCTCGCAAGGAGAGGGCGGGGGCGGCGATCCATTGTCAGGCGGCTGCGCGCCCCTGCCAGCGGTCAAAGATGAAGTCAGCACCCAGGGTGGTGGCGTAGGCCACCTCGTATGCCACCTTGCCGTTCGTCTCTACCTTGATCAAGAACAGGCCAGACGTCTGGTGCGTGCGCCGCGGCATGTTCTGGTTGGAGCCGAACTTCGAGACCTGCTTACGGAAGACGCCCTCGTCTACCAGCCAGTTCGTCATGTCCTTTACCGGCATGTTCAGCATGTCGGCGATGGCCGTCATCCCGATGAGCCCGTCGGCGTTCATGAACGCGTCCCACTTGCCGGCCTTGGGCTTTGCGACCGCCAGCTCCTTCTTGGTGGTGACCAGTTCGCGGGCCGCAGCGAGGTACCGCTCGGCGAGGACGACGACACCCTCGGCCGAGGCGACGTCGGGCTGGGCGGCGAGTTCGGCTTCACGCGTCTTGACCGCGAAGTACGTCTTCGCGGCGGCGACCTCCGGCTTGCGGCCGTCCCCGGCGAGGGTGACGTGGTACGCGCCGAAGCGCGTCAGGCGGTAGTCGTTGACCTTCTGCTTGCCCCATCTTCCGCCGGTGATCACTTTCGCGGCACCGCGGAAGTGATCGAGTGGGTCCAGGCCCGATGCGGTGATGGTCTGCTTGGCGCGCTCCACGACCTCTTCGAAGCGCTCCCAGCGCTCGTAGCCCATGAGCACCTGGAGATCGCGCGCGGACCATCGTTCCTCGCCGTTGTGGTCCAGAAGCATGATTCGGTCGAAAGGACTAGACCCCCCACTGTCGCCCGGGGGGAGGGCCTTGTTACTGTGCGGTTGTGCCACGGAGCTGTACCTCCTTGGTTTTTGCCCTCCGCGGGGACCCAACTCCCCGTGTGAGGGCACAAATCTGTCACCTTCGATTGCAAGGTGAGCGGCTGAGATTCAGGTTACGACACGGCCACAAACTCCTCGCGAGGTCACGTCGGCACTGGGTGCCTCGACGCCAGGGTGATCCTTAGATTCTTAACCATTGAAGATCGTTGTCGGTCGCTCGCTTGTCACTCCGTGCCATCTCCGCGCGTATACCTGTCACCTGACTGTGAGTTACATCTCGGGTGAGAGGATGAACGTTCGGCGTGTCGACCGCGTGCACGAATCACCTACCGCTATGGGGAGCGATGCGGATGCCGACGAAAAAACGGCCTCCACCGCCCGAAGGCGATGGAGGCCAGGTCATCGGTTGTCGCGCGCGGCGAGCAGCTCGGGATCCATCGGGACCAACGGCACGCCCGCGTCCCGTAGGTGGCTGTCCTGCTTGCTGATGTGGTCGAGGGCAAGGCCGAGGAGCCGCTCCGTCCGATCGGCCCGCGACCGCGACTCCCGCTCCGCCTCCTCGAGGGAGCGCATCCGCCCGTGCAGGCTCGTCATCTGCTCTTGGAACCAGCGGTACATCTCCGGCGAGACGGTCCACGTGTCGGCCGGCTGCGGCGGAGCTTCCGGTAGCCCGTCCGCCGGGATCTCCTGCACGGTCCTTCGCGTCCGGCCGAGCCAGGTTCCCCCGAGCCCGCCGAGCGTCGACACGACCACCGCCAGAAGCCCGAGCCAGTTACTCGGCTCCACGCGTCACCATCCTCGGGATGGTCAGCTCGGGCCGCGTGATGTACGCGACGATTGCGATCAGCAGCGCGTGCGACGCCCACGGGGCCACTGCGCCCCACGCCGTGCCCGACGCCCCCGTTGCGCCCCCGAGCGCGTATGCCAGGGCCCACAGCAGCGGTGGGCCCATCGCCGCGAAGACTCCGGGCAGGTCTCGGCCGGCCCGGGCCACGGAGAAGCCCAGGGCGATCAGCCCGGCGCCGATCCACAGCCAGCCCCACCCCGCCATGCACATCAGGTCGAGGAGGACCGAGATCCCGCGCACTGTGCCGTACCGGGGCTGGATGGCGATGGACGCGCCGTAGCTGATCCAGGCCAGCCCGGACGAGGCGAGCGCGAGACCGCGCCAGCCCAGCCGCCCCCAGAGCCGAGCCAGCGCGGCCCGCATCAGACGTCCGAGCGGGGAGTGTGCGGAGCCGCCCACCCGGCGACCCACGCCGCGGCCGCCGGGACCAGGGCGAGGACGAACGGCTCCAGCGCGTCCGGCATACCGGAGATCAGCGACGGGTCGTTGGTGACACCGCCCAGGATCGCCAGCCCGGCGAGGCTCGCCAGGTAGGAGACCGCTGCGCCCGCCGTGACCTTCTTCTCGATCGGAGCAGAGGGAGAAGCCATGGTGCTACCTCACTTCTTCGGGAGCTTGAGGATCTGGCCAGGCGCGATCGCGTCGGCGTCCGGGAGGTGGTTGAGGCTGGCGATCTCCCGCCAGCGGTTGCCGTCGCCCAACTTCGAGGCGGCGAGCGACCAGAGGGTGTCGCCATCGCGGACCGTGTACGTAACGGCCGGAGCCAGACGGGCCTTCACCCGAGTCCGCATCGACCCCATGGTGAAACCGCGCGGGTCGACCTTCCCGGGCTGCCACTCCAGGTGCCCGATGACCGAGCGTTCCGACCACTTGTGGTGGCGGCAGATCGCGGCGGACACCCGCTCGATGGCGAGGAGCTGCGCCTCGGGCCACGGGTCCTTACCGTCACCGAGGTTCTCGCACTCGAAGCCGTAGAAGTGCCGGTTGCCATCGGTGTCTGCCTCGTTGTCCGGCGGTAGAGCCCTCTCCGCGATGACGGCCTGGAGCACGTCGCCGTCGCCGAGGCCCGCATGGTTGGTCCGCCCGTAGCCGACCATGTAGACGGCTCCGCTCTTGGCGATGACGCCGTGGCAGAGAGGGCCTGGCAGGTCGTCGTGACCGTCGCGGCAGAGCGCGACTGTGGCCTGCGTGCCCTTGGTGACGGTGTGGTGAATCATCACGCCGTTGACCGGCCCCCACGGCCCCTTGTGGTTGCGGTTGTGGTCCTCCCAGGCGCCAACCTCGACGACCGTCAGGCCTTCGGCGCGGAGCAGAGTGGCGAACGTGGCCGCGGTGGGCGGAGTGGCCATCACGCGCCGCCAGCGTTGCTCGCGGCGAGGACAGCCCAGTTCTTCGCGTCCCACAGGCGCTCCAGGGCCCGGGTCACCTCGTCCCCGGTGAGCGTCTCGGCGAGTTGGTGCGCCAGCTTCCGGAATGGCTCGCTGACCGCTCGGAGGTGCTCGGGGAGGTGGTCGGTCCTGAAATTGGCGAGCAGCTGGGCGACGGCGGGGTGGATCTCTGCGGCCATGAATGCCTCCAAACATGCAGAAGGCCCCGGCCGGACGGCGCGGGGCACGCGAGGGGCGGGGGTGGATCAGGCAGCGGCCTCGTACTCGCCGAAGGCCCGCAGGGTGTCGCTGGTGGCCCACGTCCACGGGGAGACGGCGTCGATCAGCCCTGCGCCGGAGACGGAGCCTGCGTCGAGGCGGCCGGCTGCCATCTCGATCTCCATCGTGGTGGTGGTGGTCAGGCGGGGGCGGGCGCCCATGCGGGAGGCGATGCCGACGCTGGAGTCGGACAGCTCGCCGTAGCCGATCATCAGCGTCAAGTTGGCCGCGGCGACGGGGAGGCTGAACCTCCAGTTGTCTGCGGAGCCGCCGCCCCCGAAGTTGGTGGTGGTGCCGAACGTGATGTTGATGTTGAACATGACGGTGGTCGCGTTCACCGCGTACCGGGTGGTCATGACCGCGTTGCCGAACGACGGACTGTTCGCCCCGGTCGACGTCGTCCAGACCGGCGTCCAGTCCTGCCACGTCGCCGAGATCGACGCCAACCGGCCCTGCGTCACGATCATGCCGGGCTGCCACGGTTCATACGCCACGGAGTCTCTCCCTCTCTACAGGGCCACGACAGCGGGCCGCGCGACGCGGACCTCCGCCCCGGCCGCTTGCGCCTTGGACACCCCGTTGACCGCACGCGTGACCGTCCAGGCCTGCGGGGTCGGGACCACGAACTCGTCGAACAGGAGCTGCGGTGACACGTTGGTGACGCCGGCGAACCCGGACGCGGTGAGGCCTACGAGCCCGGAGGCGATCGGCGAGGAGACGACGGTCTCCTGCGTGTGCCACACCGCTGGCTCCAGCGTCCCGACCGGCCAGACGCGGATCTGCACCAGATGCCCGGTGAGCCGCACGCGGACCTCGAACTCGTCGCCGCCCGCGTACGTCCACGGGAGCTGCGGAGTCGTTACGCCGACCTGCGTGACGTCGCGGGTGATGGAAACGAACATCGAGCCGCCCGTGCCGAAGTGCACGCGCGCCCGGTAGTAGTTCGAGGCGTCCACGTAGCGCAGCAGCACAGACGGGATCAGGCTCGCCCCTGTCGCTACCGCGGACGCGCTCATGCGGCAGCGGACCTCGCAGTCCCCGACCGCCCCGGGCAGCGTGTGGAAGCGCACGGTCGACACGGCGGAGGCCAGTGTGACCACGCCGCGGCTGCCGTTGACCGTACGGTCCGAGTTGGAGCCGCCCGAGATCGTCCACGCCTGCCCGTCCGTCGCCGTACCCCAGCCGCCGGCCGCGACCGACCGCGTGAACGCGTCGTAGCCCCACGGCCGGATCGCGGTCGCCGACAGCTCCTCGCCGGCCACCCGCACGGCGATGGGGAACTCAGACGCGAAGGTCGGCGCTTGCCCCGAGGACGGGATCCACGGCGCCGGACCCATGAGCCCAACGGCCGGAGTGTGCACGGTCAGTGCGGTGTCCGATGCGGCGGCCGTGACCGCCAGGGTCGAGCCTCCCGGGTTCGCATCGACGCGGCCCGCGACCGAGTCACCGACGACGCCCACGGCCCACGGACTACCTGGTGCGCACACGAACGTGATCTCCCACGTACGCGTGCCGATCCGCTCCGAGTAGCCCTGCACGATGAGGTCGAGAGGGCCGACGGGGAGGTAGTCCGGCAGGTCCGTGATGCGGATGAGGTCGCCCTCAGTGATCTCGCGCACCGTGTCGATCAGTGCGGGCGCGCGATGCAGCAGGAGCGTGACCTCGGGGTATCGGTCCTCGTCGACCGTCTCCAGGTGCAGCATCCAGTAGGCCATCGGTTCGGGCTGATCGTCGCTGTACAGGTTCAGTTCGACAGCGTCGTCGTACCTGCCGATCCCATCGGGCGGATCCTGTACGGACAGGGGGCCGGACAACAGCTCGGCATGGCCCGAAGAGCCGCCAATCCGTTGGACGGTGCGGTCGTTGACGACGTCCATGTCGTCGTCCGTGGGCTCCACACGCACGAGCCCGCGCGCGGTGTAGGACAGCGTCAAGGCGGGCGTCTGGTTGTACATGGACGTCCGCGACCGGTACCGCAGGCCCAGCCGTTCGCGGTCCTCGACGAGGACGCCGCCGTCCGCGGCCTCCGCCTGGTCGAGCTGCTCCAGCAGGGTGGCCGGGCGCTGCGGGCCCATCTGCGCGGTGTCGCCCTGGATGCCCGTAACGGTGATCGGGATGCCCTCCTCAGTGCCGAGGCGGAGCATGCGTGCGGCGGCCGTCTCGCCCTGGTAGCCGCCGTCGGCGTTGTTGAAGATCGCCGAGTTGTTGGCCTGGAGTACGGCGAGGTGCCCGAAGGCGGTGCCCTCCAGGCCGGCACCAAAGGACGACTTGACGGTGGTGACGCGGCCGACGGTGCCGGCGAAGCTCCCCGACATGAAATGCCCGCCGCTTGCCGCCGCGCTGAGCCAGCCGATATCCACGTCGATGTTCGACCCGTTCTGGCGGGCGAAGACCCTGACCCTGTTCCAGCTTCCGAAGAAGTTCGGGCTGGATCCAGCGGTGCCGTTCAGGAGCAGGAGCTGCGTGCCGTCCGAGTCCAAGACCTGGAGCTGCACGTTATTCGTCTGGACCTTCACCTGGTAACGGGCGCCCGTGCCCGTGCAGACGATCTCGTAGAGCACGGCCAGGGCGACCGGCGCCGTTGGGATGAGGTTGACCAGCTCGACTTGCCACGGGCCCGTGCCGGACGCGGGCGCGGGCACGGACGCGTTGAACGTCGCGGCCGGCTGCACGACCGGGAGCGCGGATGATCCGCCCAAGGTGTCGTCGCTGGCGAAGGCGAAGTTCGTCATCTTCATCGGCTTCACGCCCGGCAGCGGGCTGTAGGCCTGCGTCGACTCGGAGCCGTCCTCCATCGGCCAGTAGGCGATCAGCGTCGGGTCCGACGGGATGCGACGACGGAGCGTGGAGGCCAGCGGCTTCTTGCCCTGGTTCAGGCGCCGCAGGATGCCGCCGCCCTCGCCCTCCACGGTGATGAGGTGGCCGCCGCGGCCTGCCTTGGTCGGCCAGTCCGAGTACTCCCCGACGAAGCGGATCCGCCGGTTGCTGATCGCCGCGCCGCCCGCCAGCGTCCACGTCAGGCCCGTCGTGTCGACGAAAGTCGTGGGGCCGATGGCCGGGGCGGTGAAGTCGGTGTTCGCCACCAGGGTGGTGTTGTTGCGGAGTTGGAGGGCGTAGACCGACCCGGCCGCCGCGACGCCGGTCACGATCTCGATGTCCCCGACTGTCAGCGGCTGTGTCGAGGAGTTGATGGTGCCGCCCGTGCCGGCGATCGTGCCGCCGAGCTGCGTCCACGGTCCGGCGATCGACGGCCCGGTGTAGTGGGTGGTGACGCCCGTGGAGTTGTTCCACGTGCTGCGCAGGGCGATCCGGCCAGAGGACGGAATGGGAACCGGAACGGTCGAGACGCCCGGCTGAATCGTTGTCCCGTCCAGCGTGAGGCGCATGTTGAGGCGGCCGAGCCCGTCGATGTACATGATCCATGACCGGTCGGGGGCGGTGCCCCACTTGCCGACCAGCTCCAGCACGGTGCCGACGCCAGCGTTGGTGAGGCCGAGGTCGATGCGGACGTCGAGGCTGCCGCTGACGTTGAGCGCGGTGGCGCTCGGCGTGGTGACGCGGGAGCCGTTCCCGTCCGGCAGCATGAGCCGCTGCGTGCCGGACAGGACGGAGACCTCCATTGGCGTGTTCTTGCCGAGGAGCCCGTAGTAGGGCGACCGCGGATTGCGGCGAGCGAACCGTCCGTTGGGGCTCTTGAGGGTGATGGCGCAGGTGGCCGGCGCAACCGCCTCCCGCTCCGCCTTGCGTCCCCGGGTGTGGGCGATCCCGTCCGCCGTCATCGCGTACTGCGTGACGTCGGTCCACACCCCGCCGATCTGGAAGCGGACCATCGTGCCGAGCGGGTCCTCCGGAAACGCCATCAGCCAGACCTCCGTCCGGTCAGTGCCAGGCTGACGTCCTTGCCCGCCGTCTTGCGGATACCGCGCTGGAGGCGGCCCATCAGGTAGTCGTCCTCGGGCCTGCCGGACGAGCGCAGCTCCAGGACGGCCCTCTCCGAGACGCCTGCGCGAGCGCGCGCGGACGCGCTGTCCCACGAGCCGGGAGCCGGGGTGTCGACCAGCGACTGCATCGTGGAGTTGACCGCCCCGCGCTGGCCCTCGACGCCCTTGATGAGGCCCTGCGCGGTGTACTGGCCGACCAGCGCCATGACCCGCGAGGGGGACTTGATGCCGAGCGCCTTGCGGATCGCGGAGGACATGCCCTTCGCGATCTTTAGCATCTGGGACTCGATGGCCTTCTGCTGTGACGCGAGGCCCTTGACCAGGCCTTGTGCGGCGTGGATGCCCGACGCGTACATCGCGTCGCCGGCAGTCGTCCCAGCCTTGTTCGCTGCTGTGACCAGCGCCTTCTGCTGGCTGTTGATCTGCTTCACCTGGGTGGCGTTGGCGTTGGCCAGCGCAGCGGCTGCCGATGAGCCCTGCTCCACTCCCGCCTGCGCGATCTGCGCGACCAGGTCCGCCCGCACACCCTTCTTGCGGAGCGTCGCCAGGTTCTTCGCGAAGACCTGCGCCGCGGCCGTGTCCTGCCGGAGGCCTGCGAGGATCGTCTCCGCGGTCTGGCCCCAGCCGCCCGTCTCCTGCTTGGTGATGTTCGCCGAGTCGAGGACGCCCTTCGCGACGTCCGCGGCGAGCGCCTTCCGTGCCTTGCGGAGGTCGTCCAGTTTCTTCGTCGCCGTCTTCGACTTGGCGGCGAGGGACTCCTCCTGCTTGGCCAGCCTCAGCAACTGCTTTGTGCCGGCGCCGAGCTTGCTGAGCGCTGCCGAGCGCCGCTTACCGGGCTTGAGCGCGTCGGCAATGATGTCCGACAGCTTCATCGACGCAGCCTTGACCTGCTTCGTCGAGCCGGTGAGGCCCTCGATCAGACCGCGTGCGATCCAACGTCCCTGCGCGGTCGTGACCTTGGACGGCGAGTTGATCCCGAGAGCCTTCGCGATCGGGCCAGGGATCGCGCTCTTCGCCCACGACATGAGCTTCGAGCGGATCCAGCCGCCCATCCCCTGGATGCCCACCCAGAGGCCCTGTACGACGTTGCGGCCCTTCTGGGTCAGCAGGCCCGACAGGGAGCCCATCGAGCTGGCGATCCGGGCCGGGAGGCCGTGCATCCAGGCGACGAACTCCACGGCCTTCTTCGCGGACGCGTTCCGGAAGCTGATCCACGCGGTAAGGGCTCGGGCGACGATCGCGGTAGCCAGGCCGGACAGGGCGCCAGACGCGCGCCCGGGCAGGCCGCGCACGGTGCCGATGAACGAGTTCCAGGCGCCACTCACGGGACCCGCGACGTAGTTGGACCACAGGCCGGAGAACCAGTGGCCGATCACGACGCCGAGGACCGACATGACGGTGCCCGCGGTCGCGGACTTCGTGGACACCCATGTGGTGAAGGTGTTCCACCAGCCGGTCAGCTTCTCGTCCGTCGCCTTGATGAGGTGGTCGACGAATCCGCCGATGATCAGGTACGCGGCGGTAAGGAGCAGCCCGGCCATGATGGTCGGCAGGTTGGCGATAACCACCGCCAACGCACCCGCAATCGCCGCCATTTTGAACACGGCCTCGGGGTTCGCCGTCACATAGTCGGCGATTTTCTGGCCCATTCCGATGAGCCCCTCGATCACCTTGGGGCCCATTTCCTTCAACTTGTCGACGAGTCGCTGGCCGATAAGTTCGGCCGTTTTGACGACGCGATCGATGCCCTTTTCGCCGCCCTTACCGGCGTCATCCCATGCGGAACCGAAGGCTTTTCCGACCATGGACCGCAGTCCCGTCAGGGCAGGGAGCACCTGACCGCCGAGGAAATCGACGACCCTCTGCTGCATCCCCCGCTTGAAAGCCTCCAGCTTGGTGCCCGCATTGTCGCGAAGGGTGTTGCCCATCTTGTCGGCAGCGCCGCCGACTTTCCCGAGCGCGTCCGTGGCCGTCGACGGGTCGAGCGCCATGAGCGCCTTCTGCGTGTCTTCACTCTTGGTGGCGAAGAGAGCCATCGCGACGTTATTGCGGTCGACGCCCGGCTTCATCTTCCGCAGGCCGTCGAAGGTCTTGTCGAGAGCGGCCGCAGCCTCCGGGCCGCCCTTGATGAACGCGGCTTGCATGTCCTTGCCGGACAGACCGATCTTCTTGAACGCGGCGTCGACCTTGTCCCCGCCCCCCTGTGTGATCAGGGTGAATTCCTTCAACGCGTCAGCAACGACGTCGGTATCGCGCGCGCCCGCCTTCATTCCCTGAGACAGGAGGCCTGTCGCGGTAGTCGCGTTGAGACCCATCTGCCGGAAAATGGTCGAGTATTCGTTGAAAGTATCGGCGATGTCGTCCGCGCGCGGACCCATCTTCTGAAGCCCGACGGTCAGCGCGTCGACTGCCTCGCCACCGTTCTTGGCGAGCCCCGTTTTGATCATCTGGCCGACAGCATTCGCGGTCTGGCCGAGGTCCAATTCGAAGGTGTTAGCCAGGTCGGCGACGTTCGTGGCGATCGACTGGATCTGAGCATTCGTCGCGCCGGGCGGAGCAATTCCCGCACGCATAGTCACCGAAATGGCGTCGGCCGCGCCCTGGAAATCCTCCGTCACCGCGCTCGCGTAGAGCTGGCCGGCCATCTTGCCGTAGCGCCGGGCCTCCTCCGGGGTCTTCCCGAGCTGCGCGCCCAGGCGCCCGGTGATCTGGCCCTGCTCCATGGCCGTGCCGATCGCGGCCATCAGTGCGGCGCCCGCGGCCGCGCCGACAGCGGCCAGGCCGAGCTTGCTGGCCAGTCCCTCGCGGATGCTGCCGGCGAGGTCGCTCACGCCCGCGGACCCGCGCTCGCGCATCCGCTGCATGAACGACTGGCCACCGCTCTCGCCGGCGTCGCCTGCCGCGTCGTCGACCTCGCCGGAGCCACGCCGTACGCCGTCACCGAGGCCCTCGCCTGCCTGCTGCCCGGCACGGACGAACCGGCCGTTCAGCGTGCGAAGGCGGCCGTCCGCGCCACGGACGACACCTTCCCCAAGGTCTTCGCCAGCCCGCTGGCCAGCTCGCTCGGCGTCGTCGCCCATGGTCTGCCCGGCTGTGCGGATCGCGTCCTCCGCACGGCGCAGGGCAGGGTCCACGGCCCGGTCGTCGACGGAGAGAACGGCATTCAGCTCGCCGACGGTCAGCGCCATGGCTACCTCCTGGCTTTGCGGGTCTTGTCGTCAGGAGGTGGCGCGAAATGCCGGCGCAGGCGGGAGTCGGCCGAGAGCAAGCCGAGGACGCGCGCCTGGAACCAGCGCCAAGTCCGCTCGCGGAGGATGCCGTCGCCGACGTCGATGCCGTACTCGGAGTGGAGGTCGGCCTCGATCAGGGGCCAGAGGCCGAGCAGCATGGCCCAGCTCAGGTCTGACGGGACGCCCTTCCCTGCCCGCCCCTTCGTCGACGGGAGCCCCTCGTACCACTCGTAGAGCCCGGTGACCGGGTCGAATTCGCCGCAGCCGACTCCGAGGTATCGGGCTTCGCCTGCGCTCTGCGGGCCGCCCGATTCGCTTTTCCCGGCTGGTTACCGGTGCGCCAGTACTCGCGCGCGGTGTCCTTGTCAGTGGTCACCCAGAACATGACGGTGAGCGCCACGTGCTTGAACGGACCCCACCGCACCTCCTTGAGGAGCGGCCCGTACGCGGCGCCGAGGCACATGCGGTAGAGGTCCAGCTCCTCCTCGTCGTTGAGGAGCTCGACGCTCGGGGACGCCTTCTGTCCAGCGGCGAGGCGGGCCGCCATCGCAGTGATGCGCTCGATCTTCATGCCGTCCTCGGCCGAGGGATCCTCGATCCGATAGACGCGGGTCTCGCCGTCCTTGCCTAGGACCGGGAGGTCGAGGTACTCGTCGAGGAAGGCGTCGAGCGCGGCGAAGTCCTCGCTGCTCCCGGCCGCCATCAGGCGAGCGGGTTCGTGATCGGGGTGAGCGGGCCGTCACCGGTAAAGGTGATCTCCGTCTCGCCGAGCGCGGTGTACTCGCCGCCCGAGGGCTGCCAGTTGGGGATGGCCTTGCCCTCGTACGCCTCCGGCAGGCCGTTGCGGTTCATGTACCGCAGGTGGACCTTGTTGTCCGCGCCGTACGCGTAGTGAGCCAGGCGGATCTTCTCGTGCACGGGCGAGTAGACCTTGACGCTCTTGTTGGCCTTCCGCCGGATCGTGACGCCCAGCTCCCAAGACTGGCCCGTCTTCTCGTTGCTCGCCCAGCCGTCGCCGTCGTAGTCCGACGCGTCCTCGATGTTCGGCTCGGAGGCCGGCTGGAACTCCCTCACTCCAGGGCAGAGCTGCCAGTCCGGCGTATCGCCGATGGCAGCCATGTTGATCTCCAGCCGCCACTCGCGGGCAAGCTCGGTCTCTTCCGTGGGGGTCGACACAGGGGTCCTCCTAGTCGTTCAGGTGGGATCCGGGCCGCACGGACCGGACGTAGTAGTTGGCGGTCTTCTCCATCCGCCCGCGCGCGTCCTGGCCGATCCAGGCCTCGGAGTTGCGCCAGGAGATCTCCACCCGCACGCCGTGGGCATCCCAGCCCTGCCGGTTGTGCAAGACGGTGAAGACGTCGTTCGCCAGCTGCACCAGGTCGAGCGCGTTCACGCCCGCCCGCATGCGCACCTGGACGGCGGTCACGGAGTCCGTCGAGTCGTCGTCCGAGACCGGATACGGGGTGAGGCCGACGGCACGGTCCGGACCGTCCGGCATTCGGCCGAGGACGATGCCCGTCCCGCCTGCCGGCAGAGCTCCCGTCGGCGAGTAGACGCCGACGCTCTCGGCCGCCAGGAGCTCGGCGACACCGACCAGGAGGTCAGCGTCGTGCGTCTCCCCGCTCACCGCAGGGCCCTCCGGACCTGCGCCGCGATCAGTGCTTGTACAGTCGCCGCGTTCTCGTTGAGCGGGCCTTCCAGGTACTTTGCGGTCCGCCCGGGCGCATGCCGGTAGTCCATCTCCTCGTGCTGCCTGATCGCGTATGGGGTGTCGTACGAGACGACCGCGGTCAGGCTCGCCTCGTCGACGCTCGCCGTGCCCGAGTGCTGGAGCGGTCCCTCGTCCAGCGGCACGACTTCCTGCGCCCGCGCGAGGACGTGCTCCGCTCCGAGGTACAGGCCCCGGGCCGCGCCTGCCCGGATCTCCCGCGCGGCGGCCGTCCCGTCGAAGCGCATCCTGAAGTTCTGCGGCACGCCGATCACCTCATTCGAGCTGGATTTCCAGGTGGTTGGGGGTGCCGAGTCGCTTGCCGTCGCGCCGCTTCGCCTGAATGACGGTGGTCGTGCGGCCATCGGGGAGCGTCACTCGCGACAGGGCCGGCGCCGTCGTGCTGAGGTTGGCGTAGGCCGTCGATGTGCTCGTGACCTGCTCGCCGCCCGGCGTCCGTACCGCCCGGGTCTGCTCGTCGAGCAGGCACGGGACCGGGACCGGCGCCCCGTACAGGGAGCCGGTGCTGGACTCGCCCGCGTACGGCTCCACGGTGACCTCGTGGATCAGGTACCGAGCGGGAAGCCGACCCATCAGCAGCCTCCGGAGTACGCGATCCACCGGAGCTTGTCGCCGGGGATGCTCGCCAGCGCGCGGGTCAGCCCGGGCGCGTAGTAGTCCGGTCCGCTGCGGTTCGCGCCAGCGCCGTACTGGAGCTGGACACTGCCGATGACGACGCCCTGGAGGGGGCCGGACACGTCGGTTTCGACTCCGACCTCGCCCCAGAACTCCACCTGGCTGCAGACCGCGTCGGCGAACGCCGCCTGGACTACGGCGTCGGTCGGCATGCCGTCGTCGTCGACGTCGTAGACCGCGGCCTTTAGGAAGTCCGAGTCGAGGAGCCGAGTCGCACGCTCCAGGAGCTCCACCGCGTCCAGGGGCGGCGCCTTGTGCAGCGCGTTCGCGAGCTGCGTTGTCGTCGCGTAGGAACGGACGTCCGCCATCGTGGCGGGCGCTGGACCAACGGACACCAGCTCGTGCTCGACGCTCGCGCCCGTACCCGTGACGGTCCACGACAGACGCCAGATGCCAGCCACCGTGTAGATGACCGGGGCCGTCCAGGTCGAACCCCCGTCAGCACCCGTCACGACGGGCGTCACGACGACCCCGTCAGGACGCGTCACGACCAGCGTGGCGCCCGTCGTGACGTCCGCCGGATCTACCGCCAGGCGTGCCGTGACGAGGTCTCCCGCATCGGGCATCGTCAGCCTCCTCGTGTGCTGGAGGCCGCCAACCGCGGCCCGCTGGTGGATGCCGTGAGTGACGGCCCGCTCGTGCTCGGGGTGAGCGCAGGCCCGGCCGTGCTCGCGTCGAGGGCGCCCGCCGGCTGCTGCCGGTGGCCGACGAGGACGAGCGCCTGGCCGTGCTCGATCGCCGGGACGAGCCGGACCTTCGGGCCGATCAGGGCCCGGCTCGTCTCGACCGCGATCCCGAGCGCCTGATGCTTGGTCTGCGTGAGCGGCCGCGCGGCATCGTTGCCAGCCGCGGCCGCGAGGGTGCGCCGTTTCAGCCGGCCGAGTGGGAGCCCGGTCGCCGTCTCGACGGCGCGAACGAGGGCGAGCTGCGCGCGCGTGCCGAGGGGCTGCGCCTCCTCGAGGACGCCTGCGCCCGCGAGGGCCTGCGCCTTGGCCGTGCGGATCGGGCGGGCCTCGACGGTCTCCTCGGCCGTGACGAGATGCCCGGGGATGAGGAGCCGCTGCGCCTGGGTCGCCTCCGCGGCCGGGGCCAGGGTCACGCGCTTCGTCCCGGTGAGGGGGCGGGCGGTGACGGTCTCGCCAGCGGTCGGGAGCAGCTCGTGCTTGCGGCCGGTCAGCGACTGCGCAGCCTCGGCCACCACTGCGGCGGTCAGGGCTTGCGTCTTGCGGCCGGTGACCGGCTGACTCGTGGACGTCTCCCCGCTGGGGGAGAGGGTGCTGGTGGATCCACCGGTGAAGCTCAGTGCCTCACTGGTCTCGACCGCGTGCGGGAGCGCCCGCGCCCTCGCGCCCGGGAGGAGACGCGCCGTCCACGTCTCCTCCGCCGGCACGAGGGCGAGGGTCTTGCCGCCGCCCAGCGGTCTTGCGGCGGCAGTCTCGACCGCGAGGCCGAGACTGCGCGCCTTGGCCCGACCGAGTGGCCGGGCCGTACCCACCTCACCCGCCGCATTCCCTGCGGTGGTCTTCACACGGCCCAACGGGCGGGCCGTGCTGGTCTCTTGAGCGCCCTGGAGCCCGGAGGCCGGGGACAGCGTCAGCGCCGTCCCTGTCTCCTCGGCCGTCCCGAGCGTGAGCCTCTTCGCCCGGCCGAGCGGCCGCGCGGTGCTGGTCTCCTCGGCCGGCTGCACTCCGGTGGCCGGGACGAGCGGCATCGCCGTGCTCGTCTCGACGGCCGTCCCGAGCGCGCGCGCCCGGGACAGACCGAGCGGGCGCGCCGTGTCGGTGCCGGAGGCGAGGCTGAGCGGCTGTGCCTTGCGCCGGCCGAGTCCCTGGCCGGCGTCCGCCGCCAACGCCGTGGCCAGCGTGCTGCGCTTGCTGCGGGCGAGGGCCTGGCCCGCGTCCGTCTCGACTGCGACACCGAGCGTCTTGCGCTTCGCCCGGGCGAGCGGCTGTGAGACGTCGCTGCCAGCCGCTACGGCGAGGGCCTGGCGCTTGGCCCGGGTGAGTGCCTGCGCGGTCGACGTCTCAGCGCACCGTGCGAGGACGGCCCGCTTGGCGAGCGGCTGCCCGGTGTCCGTCTCGCCGGCGAGGCCGAGCGTCCGGGTCTTCTGCCGTGCGAGGGCCTGCGCCGTGGCGGTCTCGGCCGCGACGGTGAGGGCCTTCGTCTTCCTGCGGGCGAGCGCCTGCGCGGTGTTCGTCTCGGTCGCGGTGCCGAGGGCCAGGGTCTTGCGGCGGCCGAGGGCCTGCGCCGTCCCGGTCTCCGCGGCGAGGGCGACCGCCTTCGCCTTGACCTTGCCGAGGGCCTGCCCGGTGTTCGTCTCCGAGGAGAGGGTGAGAGCGGCGGTCGTCGGGGGGACGAACTCGACCAGCGCCCACAGCGTACTGACGCGTCGGGCGGTCGACTGGCTGACGTTCGACCGGTACCCGATCTGCGCCGAGTCCAGCGTCGTCGGCGTCCACGCAGTGCTCGTCTGGGGGTTGGTGTACGCGGTGAGCTGGTACGGGAACGGCGAGCCGACCTTGTGGACGGACCACGTGTTGATGGACGCCACCGAGACGGACGCCGACTCGACTGTGGTGCCGCTGGCCTGCCCCTTGATGCGGTAGACGATCGAGGCCGCCGTGGCAGCCGTTGATCCGACCCGGCCCCCGACTTGTACGAGTGTGATGCTGTCGGACGCGCCGATGCCCGCGGATGACGAGGAGGCGATGTTGAAGTCGTCGATCCCCGTTGTGCCGGTCGCCGTGGTGGCGTTGTAGGAGGTCGCGTCGTCGGGTGTGACCTCGGAGACGCGCCCCCAGTTGTTCGCGGCGCCGGCGGTTCCGCCCACGACCGTGGTCCAGAGGTTGTTGTCGCCTGCCGCGTTGGGCCGCAGGTGCACGACGCTGCCGGCGCCCGGGAGTCCGGCCTGGACGCTGCCGGTGGTGTCGTTGACGGCGACGTCGTCGATGTAGATGTCGGTGGTCGCGGCGAGCTGCACGCCCATGCGCACGCGGGAGAAGCCGGTGATGTTGGAGCACAGGGTGTCGGCGAAAAGGGTCCCGTTCAGGTAGCCCTTGAAGGCGGAGAGGCCCGATGCGATGACGCCGCCGTTGTCGACGTCGGTGAAGTCGAGTTCGATGCGGTGCCAGACGCCCGTCGTGAGCGCTGCCGATGTGCCGGTGAGGGTGGTCTCGGTGAAGCCGTCGCGGAGCACCAGCGTGCCGTCGGTCTGGAGCCGGAGCAGGCCAGGGAAGTAGCTCGCCTGCCCGATGCCGTAGACGTTGGTCGCGGTGCTGGGGAGCGTGTCGACGCGCAGGTAGAGCCGGTGCATCGTGCGCATGACGACGCCGCTGGTGAGCTGGTGCTCGACGAACGAGGTGGCGGCGGTGGGGTTGCAGCGCAGGGAGGCCGCTCCGGCACGGTGGACGGAGGTGGAGATCGACGGCGACCCGGTGACGACCGCGCCACTGTTGACCGCGAACTCCAGGCTGGTGCTCTGAAGCTCGAATCCCGTCGTCCACATCCGCGCCATGAGCTGGCCTCCCCGTGGATCAGGCTGCCGAGCTGGACCGCACGAAGTCGGCGATCGTCAGCGTGAAGTCCGACCCGTCGGGCGTCATCGTGACGTCGTGCTTCGTAAGCGGGATCAGGTCCGAGTCGGTCCCGGTCGTCGTGTCCGGGTCGTAGCAGATGACCACCGCCGAGATGGCGTTCCCGGACGCTGCGGTCCACGTGATGTCGGCGGAGTCGATGTTCCACCTGTCATTGGTGTCGTCGACCGCCGAGGTGACAGACGCGAGGGTCTTGCGGCCCATGGTGGTCTGCTCGTTGGACGCGCCCGCGAGGAGCGTGGACAGGTCGTCGTAGTCCCGCATGGTGGCGTCGTTGACGATGCCGGACGTCTCGATCGGCACCATGATCAGTGCGTCGTTGGTGAGGGGCAGGCCAGCGTAGTAGGCGAGCCTGCCAAGGGAGATGTTGAAGACGATGTTCGCCATCGTGTGTCCTCCAGGCATGCGGAAGGGGGCCCCGAAGAGCCCCCTCACCGCAGATGATCCGGCCCTACGCCGAGCAGCCGATGATGTGGATGTCGTAGGTAACGCCGGTCGTGCCACCCGAGTTGGCGATCTTCAGCAGGTCCGCTGTCGTCGCCGTGACCGCGTAGCCCGTGGCGTCCGCGAGCCCCGTGCCGACCGCAACGAACGCGCCCGGCCGCAGAGTCAGCGTGTGCGTCGCGCCGAGCAGCGTGATCCAAGGCGCCGAAGCCGCCGCACCCACGACCACGTTGTTGATGTTGTCCTTCGACGCCGCGATGACCAGGCCCTTGATGCGGGCGAAGGTGATCGCGGTCCCGAAAGCGTCGAGCAGGACGCCAGCGAGGTCGAGGTCCTCGGTGCCCGACGCGGCCAGCGTGCGCCGATCGGAGAACATCCTGTCGGCCTTGCCCGCACCCGTACCCGAGGCGAGCGCCATGGACTTGGACAGGATCTGCTTGGCGCTGCCCGTGCCGAAGTCGAGAGCCTGCGTCAGCTCGCCGGAGGCACTGAGGGCGAGCATCGCTCCTGAGAGAGGCATGTCCGATCCCCGATCAGGTCGCGATGACGAGCGGCACGGCCCGCTTGAAGGCGGGCGTGGCGATCGTCGCCGGGGCGGTGGCGCCGATACCGGAGCCGGACGTCTGGGAGAGGTTGCCCTCGCCCGTGAGGAACGGCTTCGCCCCGGCCGAGCCGACCAGCGTCGGCACCGTGGACGCCGCGATGGAGAGCGCCGCGTAGTAGATGCCCGACTTGGTGACGCGCTGTGCCGTGGCCAGAGCGAAGGTCTTCGCGGTGTCGGCCGCCCACGCCTCCGAGGTCCTGTCCACGGACTGCGCGAGCAGCGTGCCGGCCCCGTTGTAGAGCGCGGCGATCTGGTTCGTCAGCGTGCCGCCGGCCGTCCCTGCCGAGATGAACGTCAGGCTGGAGACGAGGTCGCCGTCCTGAAGGTAGATCGCGACGGAACACATGACGCCAGTGGCGGCCGCGGCGACGTCGTCCAGGCCGGTGCGCGGGAGGTTTGCCCGGTGGAAGACGGCCTCCGGGTCCGGACGGCCTGCCGAGTTGAGCCAGCCGAGCTCGTTGCGGGTGTTCCCCTTGAATGTGCCGAGGAGCGTCACAGTCCGGCACCTCCGTTCTGCTCGGTCTCGGCCGGAGCCGTGGGCGTCTTGGCCGCGAGGATCTCCTCGCGCTTGCTGGTGACGCTGACGCGCGACTTCTTCGCCGCGGCCTCCGCGTCCAGGACGCGGGTCGCCTCCTCGAGGTCCGCCTCGTCGAGGTGGGCCAGGACCTCCTCGACGCTGTGCTGCGCGGGGTCGAACGGCACGGCCGGCGGGATCGGTTCGCGCTGCCCGACGACGACGCTGACGATCTCCAGCGCGTGCTCCTCGTCGCTCTTGCCTTCGGACGGGGCAACGCCGTAGCCCTGCCGGCGGAAGTACTCCAGGGCCGCCCTGCCCTCCTTCGTGGAGTCGTCCACGAAGCCGGTTCCCTTGGTGAACTGGACGCCGACGGACTCGCCGGAGAAGGAGCGGACGGGGGCTTCGATGCGGTACTTGGTCGTCATGGTCACCGGACCTTCACGTTGCGCAGGACGCCGCAGCTCTTGGTGTTGCGGAGGACGGCAGCGACGGGACCCATCTCGATCTCGCCGCTCTTGACGGCGCCGGGCTGGGTGAAGTCCGGCAGGTACGTCTCGACCAGCGGGGAGCCCGCCATCGAGGCGCCGTGGAACGCGTCCAGGCCGAGGCTGACGGCGTAGATGTCGGTGAGGCCCGTGATGGTGCCGCCCGCGCCTCCGCCGTCGGTGTCCGCGGACCGGATCGGGATGATCGGCGCGGAGCCGTCGGAGCGGTCACCGAGGTCGACCAGGACCCAGTCGCCGTACCGCTCAATCAGCATGCCGAGGCTGTTGCGGTCCGAGGTGAACTGGGACGCGCGGCGGGCCAGGGCCTTGATCCGGCTGACGCTCTTGGTGTTGCCGAGGATCGCCTTCACGCCGGCCGGGACCGACCCGTCCGCGCCCGTGTCACCGGACCCCGTCTGCGAGCCCATGATCCGGGCCAGGAAGTCATCGAACGCGTCGAAGGCGCTCATGGCGATGTCTTCGCTGTTGACCGTGGCCGGAGACCAGTCCAGGTATCCGGTCGCGACGCCCTCGGCGAGCGGCAGGTACTCGGTGCTCTGGCCGGTCAGGGCCTTGTCCAGGCCGTCGAAGCCAGCGTCGTCGACGGCGGTGTCGCCGAGGATGAGCTCCTGCTGGAACCGGGTGCGCATCGAGACCAGCTTCTGCGAGAGCTGGAAGCTGATCTCGTTGGACGCGGCCGGCCCGAGGCGGGCCAGCTTGCGGTCGACGGTGAACGAGCCGCCCAGAGGGTGGAGCTCGACCGTCTTCCGCTCGCGGGTCGCCTGGTTGGGGACGTACTCCTCGTTGAACCGGCGGAACGACACCGCGGACGGCGCGAGCAGCCGGGTGTAGCCGTAGGTGAGGGAGCTGTCGCCCGTGCCCGGCGTCGCCGTGTCGTCCCAGACGAAGTTGTTGAACAGCCACGAGTTGCGGCGGAGGTTGTCGATGACGGCGAAGTCGATGTCCGCCTGGGTGTTGAGCTGCGCCTGAGCGAGCGTCACGGGCATGGGGTACTCCTGAGGTCAGTTTCCGTAGTGGTTTTTGACCGCTCCTGCGAGCGATCCGGCGCGCTGCTTCGCGGCGCCTTCGCCGGTCCCGCCGGACAGATCGGCGCCGGACTTGCCCGCGGGCGGGGTCATGGCGAACGCCTTGTTCTCGTCGACGGCGTCCTTGATGGCCTTGTCGAGGGCGGTCTGGAAGCCCTTGTCGGCCGGGTCGAGCTCGGCGATCGCGGCGACGAATGCGCGTGAGTCGAGGAGCGCGCCGGCGCGGGCCTTCAGCTTGTCGGCCCTTCCCCAGACGGCCAGTTCGACGTCCTTCGCGCGCAGGGCCGCGTCCTTCTGGGAGAGCGCGGTGTCCTTCTGTGCGATCGCGTCGGCGAGGGCCTTCGGGTCGGGCGGGGTGTCGTCCTTCACCAGGCCCAGGGCCTTGCCGAGCTTCGCCGTCAGGGCCGATACCGCGTCGTCCGCGGCCTGCTTCTTCGCGTCCGTACGCGCCTTGCCCGCGTCCCGCCGGGCATCGGCGAGTTCCTTCTCCAGCCGCTTCACGGTGGCGGAGAGATCGTCGCCCTTGCCGTCCTTGCCCTGGCCGGTGCCCTTGCCGGCGCCGTCCCCCGAGCCGCCGACGGCTCCGTCTCCGGAGCCGCCGTCACCTCCCGCGCCGTCGCCCCCGTCACCGGTTCCGTCGCCGCCGGATCCGGAGCCGTCGCCGTCCCCTCCGTCCGCGTACAGGTACGGGGAGAAAGGGCCGTGCCCGTAGGGGTGCGCCCAGCCGCCTCCCGCCAGTCGGGGTCGGGGCAGCGTCTTCTTCGGCATGTCGCCCTCCAGGGCATGAGTCGCCCGCGCCTGGCGGGCATTGGAGATCGGGCCGCACCAGGCGTGCCCGTGGTGGTGCCATGCGGCCCGCGCCTGGCGGGCCTCAGGAGTGACCCGCTCCAGGCGGATCGTGTTCTCGGCCCGCACCAGGCAGGCCGAAGTCTGTGGGCTTAACAGGCGCTCTCGACCGCTGCGGCGTACGTTCGGGAGATGAGCCAGAACGAAGGTCAGCGCAGGTGCCCCCTCTGCGGGCAGCCCCTCAAGTACCTCGGCGATGTGGACACGACGGCCATGGGCCATGAAGGCCGTGAGCAGCAGCGTGGCTCGTACAAGTGCGTGACCGAGGAGTGCGACAACTTCGAATCGATCGTGAACGACCCGATCTAGCGGGCGCGTGAGAGCTGCTCGCGGTGACTCTTACGAGGCAGGCCCGTGTCGGCCACCAGCTCGCGGATCCGGCCCTGGTACTCGCGGATCTTGGCGTTGGCCCGGGCCTTCTTTTTGTCGTCGAGCGCCCCGGCCGCCTCGCGCTTCCACCTTCGGACCTGACGTTCCAGGTAGCGCTGTTTCTGCGACTGTTCGTACGTCGCCCGCGAGCGTTGCTCCTTGGGGCCTGGGCCCTTGGTCACGCCGGGCAGGTAGATCGACACGCTATGGCGGCAGTTCGGATGCATGAGCCCGGCCGCACGGGCCTCGGGGAGGGAGCCGGCCACGCTGACGCTGATCATGCGGTCGTCCTCGGTTGCGTGCTCCACCTCAACCCGGCCCGCGCCAGGCTCGCCGTCGCGCCGCAGGACCTTCCCCTCCCAGGGCTTGCAGCGTGGACACTCTTCCGGGGCGTCGGACACCCTGACCAGGTCGATTCCGGCCGCCGCGAGCCGGTCCGTGTGCGCCTCCACGGCCGCACGCCCGAGTGCGGAGCGGGAAGCCATCTCGACATAGCTCGTCAGGTTCCAGGCCCTGCCGCTCCTGTCGACGAAGCCAATCACGCCCTTGCCGGCGAACCGGCCGAGGGCACGCTCGGCTGCCTGCCGCCGCGTTGTCGCGCCGAGGAGCGGCGCTGACGTGGCCTCGGCGATAACCTGCCGATACACGTCCAGGCCAGTCCGCAGGATCCGCATGTGCGTCGCCCCGGTCTCCGAGACGAGCGCCGCGGCCAGGCGGTCCACAGCCGCGGCCGACGGCAGCGCCTCAACTGCGGCGAGCGCCGGGCCGGTGGCCACCGCGCCGAGTTCGAGGATCGCCGCCTGCTGCCCGCGGTCGTACGCCTCCGCGACGGCCTGCCCGATCGCGCCCGATGCGTCGGCCTGGAGGGCAGCGATGATCTCAACGATGGCTGCCTGGAGGTTGCCGAGAGCGGCGACCTTCAACTCCGCCCATAGCGGCGAGTCCAGACCCTCGGCAAGTGCCTGCGTGACCTTCTCGATCAGCGCGAGTTCCGCCTGCTCGTACAGCATGGAGATGGCAGATGCGAGGTCCTCGGCCATGCTCGGGGACACCGGCATGACGACCTCCTGACGTGCAGCGACAGCCGGAAGGTGTGATGCGTACCACAGGTACCCGGCAGTCACGTAAACCGGGCTAGGCCACTAGTAACCGCTTGGTGTATAGGGCCCGTTGGGGACATCGCTGCACCTGAGCGCCCCGTACGGCCTCCGTCGACTCGTTCTGAGGGGCCGACACGCCGAAATCGCAACTCACAAATGAACAACTGTGGCGCGTTTCACACTACTTGCACTGATCACGGAGCCTGCCCGCAAATGGTTTTTGAGGCCGCAGAAAGCCTCCCCGCCGGTCAGCTGCAGCCAACAAACGGCTGCGGCCCCCTGCTACGAACAGGAGGCCGCCGGGTACTCGGATCGACACCCGTAAGGGGCCGCTACCCATGTTTCATCGTAGTGCTGCACGTCGAAAGCGCCAGAGGAACGAGGCGGAGGTCACTCCGCAGCGGGCACAGCGCAACTACGCGGTACGCGCGTCCGTGGTGGGCGGGATAGTCCTCGCAGCCATGACACTCGCAGGCCTGGTCGATACGGACAAGGCGACCGCGGCCGGCACGGTCTTGGGAGTGACAGTCACGGTCGCCCTGGCTAGTCGGAACCGGCCGCAACCGTAGCGTCCGAACCTCCGGGGGTGCCTCCCTGCCCATGCTCCACGGTAGCGGGGGCACCGCCGAAGTCAGGACGATCCGCCCCGAGCGTGAGCGGGTCTTCGACCAGGCGGCCGGTCTCCTTGAGGATCCGGTCGACCTCCTGGCGCTGCTCCCGGTCGTCCCAGTCCGGGTGCAACAGGGCGACCTTTGCCTCCGTGGACGCGGCCTCGGCCTGCTGGAGCAGTGAGGCAGTCTCGGCCAGGGACTTGATGTCGTCCTGGACGCTGTCCTGGAAGGAGACTTCTGGCCGCTCGACCTCGACGCCCTTGATCCCAGGGAACATGCCGTCGGCCTCCATCATGAGGAGGACCTCGACGATGTCCGCGATCCCTACGGCCCCGAGCTCGGTCTTGCGCGCGCGGGTGGACATGCTGCGTGCGGTTCGCGCCTTGATCTCGGTGGCCGTCACCGCGGGCCCGGCGGAGTCGTCGCCGAACGTTCCGCCGCTGTAGCCGGCGTTCCGGATGACCTTGCCCACGAACTCTTCGATCGTGGCCCGGTGTTCCTCGTGCCTGATCATGAACTGGTTCAAGGTGATCTGCTGGTCGGACGTCGGCGGCACGTTCATCGGGGCGTAGACGTCCCGGTCTTCCCAGGTGGCGCCCTGCCCCGGGCCGTTGGTCACGAGGTAGCCGGACGGGACGATGATGCGGGACTTCGCGAGGCGGATGTCCCGCATCCAGCTGGTGTACGTCTCGTCGATCGACGACAGGAAGCCCTCGGCGCCCTGGTAGTCCGACGCTCCGAGGCCGACCGCGCCGGGCAGGTCCCGCCAGTCCCCGGCGATCATCGTGTTCGGGATGTACGTGCAGGCGAGGCGCCTGCCGATCGGCAGCGTCCGGGCCGGCAGCAGGTTCTTCGTCTCGTCGAAGGACTTCAGCCCGATCGGCTTGCCGAGGTTGTCCTCACTGCCCTCGTAGACCTCGTGCAGGATCGTGCCCGGCTCATGTCGCTCGACGTGCCGGATGATCTTCTGTCCGTCGACGTCGAGGACGCGCCAGAAGGTGACTGCACGGAGCTTGTCGCCGTACGCGAACGACGGTGCCGCGCCGTCCGCGTGGACGAGGGACGCCCAGGGACGGTCGGAGATCTCGTCGTCCCAGACCACGCGCAGGTACGCGCCTCCGAGGGCGGCACAGATCTCACCGGACGCGATCAACGTGCGCTTCATGCCCGCGTCCATCAGCGCCTCGAGCCGCTTCTGCGTCTCCTTGTTGCTCGCCTTCAGCGTGGGCGGCTCGGAGTACAGCAGGTCGGACGACGTGCGGGCGATGTCCTTGGCGAGCGGCATGTGCAGGCTGGTGCGCTTCTCGCCGAGCGGAGTCGGCTCGCCCCAGAACCAGCGGGCGACGCGGCCGACCATGCCGCCGCGGTACTGCGACGGCCGGTTCTCGGCGGCCCCGAAGCGGGCGTTGTCGCGGTGCCGGTTGCGGTACCGGTACGACAGCCGGTCGGGGTTCGCGGCGTACCAGGCGGACCAGTCGGCCATGTCTGCCTGGATCGAGGGGTCGATCGGGGGCCAGCGGGTGCCCTTAGCGGGGAGCGGCATCGGGCACTTCCTCCTCGTCGGGCTTCTCAAATGCGTCGGCCAGGTCCCGGAACAGTGCGGGGAGCTCGGTCCGCATCTTGGGCCAGGTGTCGCCCTCGGCCTCGCCGACGACGACAGCGAGTTGCCCCTCGGTCTGGAGCAGCACTTCGACCCTCACGCGGCCACCTCCAGGTTCGCGCGGACCAGGTGCCGCCAGTCGTGAGCAGTGGAGTGGAGGCCGTAGCGGAGGGCGTCGACGGAGTGGTCGTCGACCTTCATCGGCTTGTCCTCGCCGGCGGCCGCGGCCTTCTCGTCCCACGCGTACGAGGGGAGCTCAGCGAGCAGCCCAGTGCACGAGCGGTGAACGTGCAGCAGGTCGGAGCCGAGCGCGACGCTGACGCTGCGGATCCCGTCCTTGACGTCGTTGTTGGCCTTCGCGACGCCCTGCATTCCGTCGGACCACAGCTGCGTCATGAACGATGCGGCACTCGGGTCGACGAAGATCCATTGAGGCTGGACGCCCTCACCGCCGCGGTGCTTGTACGTGGCGAGCCACTGCCGTACGGCGACGCTGTACTGAGCGTCGGTCAGCTGGCGCCGCTCCACGCGGGAGTCGTGCCGGTACTCGGAGGCGACGTACAGCCGGTCGTCGGTCCCGATGCCCACGAGGAGCGCGGAGAACGGGTTGATCGTGCCGTAGTCCAGGCCCACGCACATCCAGTGCCGGATGTCGGGGAGGGTGTCGACGACGTGCTTGGCCTCGTCGAACATGTCGTAGACGACGCCCTCGGCCAGGCACCATTCGCCGAGGACGAACCGCCGGTAGAACAGGCCCTGGTACTCGATCTTCAGGTTCGCGACGTAGGCCGGCGGTAGGTACGGGTTGTCGTGCAGGCTGAAGCTGAACCGGTGGAGGTCGAGGGCCTTCGGGTCCTCGGACATGACCTCGGCCCCGTCGCGCCGTACGTGCAGGCGCGCGCGGTCGAGGAACTTCTTCTTCAGCCAGTGGTTCGGGCCCTCGGGGTTCGTGGTGCCGAACCACTGCGCGCCCTCGACGGAGAGGCGGGTGCCGAGCATCGAGAAGAACGACTCGGGGAAGGTCGTGACCTCGTCCATGTAGGCCCCGGCGAGGGTCAGGCCCTTGATCTTGTCTGCGGCTCTCTCGTCATTGGCGCCGGCCACGTAGATGGTGCGGCCGAAGATGATGACCTCGCCGACGCCGGCCTTGTACTTGCATCGCTTCACGCCGACCATCGCCACGATGACGTCGATGATGTTGCGCTTCAGCGTGCGTTCGGTCTTGCCGACCATGAGGAGCGCGCCCGGGGGACCGGTGCGGATGTACCGCAGCCAGACCATGATCGAGCTGATCGTCTTCGAGGAGCGGACGGCGCCTTCCCACAGGTTGCCGCGCGCGGTGGCGAGCTGCGTCGAGCGGAGCTGCTTGCCCACGAGGGTGTCGTACATGCCGCCCCCTACGTGCCGCCCATCATCCCCTTCAGCCAGGCGTCGACGGCGGCCAGGCCCTCGGTGTCCTGTTCGGCCGGGGACAGCTTCAGCGAGCGGTCAATCGCGGTGGCCACGACGCCGAGCAGCGCGCGCTTGTCGGATGGCGTGGGCTCGGAGGCCTCGTGGGTGTCGAAGTCGTGGTCCTTGCCGCCCCAGTCGAAGTAGACGTGAGGCTGGTTGACCTTCTCCAGCTCGCGTTCGGCGACGTCCTGGAGGCGTTGCGCGAGTGCGGCACGGCGGTCGGCGAGGTCTGCCTGGCGGATCTCGGTGGCCTGTTGGACCTGAGCGGCTCGGGCGAAGGAGAGGCCGAGGCCCTTGGCGATCTCGCTGATCGTGCGACCGGATCGGCCGAGCTCGGCCGCGATTTCGTTGCGGCCTTTGCCTGCGGCGTGCAGTTCGCGGACGCGTTCACGCTCGGCGTCGGTGACGGGGTTGGCGCTGCCCATGGGTGGGTCACCCCCCTGGACATGGCGAAGGCCCGCACGGTGGCGGGCCTCCGGTGCTGCGCTCGATGGCGCCAGCTATGAGTCTGTGGTGTCCGGGCACGCCGGACTTGCGCTCAGAATGCGGCACGCGATCCCGGAATGCAACTACGTCAGATCTCGCTCTTGTGCTTCGGGCAGAGCTGGGCCACGGCTGCGCCGATGAGGTAGCCGGAGTTCGCCTCGCCGATCTGGAGGTTCTCCTCGGCCTTCATGGCGACCGCGAGCGGTGTGTTTCCGGCGTCCATGGCGTCGCAGGAGGTGTGACCGAACTCGAGGAGCGTGGCGTCAGGGATCTTTTTGAGTGCGGGGACCTTGCCGCGGGAGGCGATGAGGAAGGCGTTCTCCGCATTGGTGTGGCTGTCGGCCTTCGCGGAGGGGGACATCTTCGGCTTGGAGTCGGTGGTGTCGGTGTCGACGGTGCAGCCGGTGAGGGCGAGGATGCCGGCGACGCCGAGGGTGGCGACGGTGGTGCGGGTGCGCATGGGTCCCCCTGGGGTGATGGTCACGAGGGGGAATCGTCGCGCTGGCGGTGAGGCTGCGGGCCCCTGTCGCGACACTGTGACGCTGCGTTCGAGGCTTCGGCCGTCGCCTGCGGTGGATCTGTTCGCGGGAGGCGGGGGCATGACGGCACGTCATGAGCCCCTGACCTGCGCGTATTTATGAATGTATGGGGGTGTCGGCGCTACCGGTATGATTTGAGAAGAGACCGAACGGACCCTCCACTGAGCCTGATTGTGGGGGTCGGCTCCTTAGGCCCCGGCCCGCATAGGGCGGGTCGGCCGAGGGAAAGGGAGGTCTCCCGATGTGTAACCCGGCCGAAGAGTCTGAGGAGTCCGACGACTCGATGGATCGTGGCAGGTGGACGAGCTACCAGAAGTGGACGCTCGGCTTGGCCGCGTCGGGGGTGCTTGTCACCATCGTCATCGGTGCGGCGCAGTTCGTGGCCACTCGCTAAGAGTGTGAAGAGTCTTCGGTCGGAGACCGGCAGCTGGCAACAGCGAGCCCGGTCGATGAATGGGCGACCGGGCTCGTGAACTGCGTAGGACGGCCTGGCTCTGGGTGCTACCGGAGCCGGGCCCTCCGTCGCGTGGTCATATGAGCCACGCTGATTTAGCTAAATAGTAGCGCGATGTGTAGTACAGCCTCCACTCATACGCCTGTGATCTGATTAATCCCTGGTCAACGAAGCAGCCTGGGGAACCGCAGCGCCATCGGCGAGCGTCTGCATGACAAGACCGAGCACGGAGCGAGGGGTGGGGCGTGGGCCCGCTGCAGTGGGGCGATGTACCGACGACCGTGGGCGTGGTCTTCGCCGGAGCCGCAGCCTGGTTCGGCTACCAGACGATCAAGAGCCAGCGGCAGCAGATCGGTGAGCAGCGCCAGTTCATCGGCGAGCAGCTCCGGTTCATGTCCGAGCAGCAGCAGAACCTCTCCCTGGAGCGAGCAGAACTGCGTGCCGCTGCCGAGACCCGCCGGTGGGCTCAGGCGCGACAGGTACGGGCGTGGATGCGGAAAGCCAGCTGGCGCGATCAGCGGGGCCACCCGGAGGGCCCGGCAGATCACTGGGAGGTCTCGGTGACGAACGAAAGCGAAGCTCCAATCCATCATGTAGACATCCGCTTTGGGACCGTCTACACGTCATCCGAAGCGTTCCGCAACCCGCCGCGAAGGGACCCAAGTCGGGGTGAACGGACCATTGCCCCAGTGCCCCTCGTAGGCGCCCGTAATGTTGTGGCCTTTGTGTCCCAGCAGTGGGCATCGGCCCCGCTGCACAACAATCGACCCACCCTGTACTTCACGGACGATGCAGGAACCCGCTGGTCGCTGGACTCGTACGGCAAGCTGGAAGAGGTCGCGGCCGACGCGCCGTGACGTCGGTCAGCTCCGGTCGACGTCGACTGCGACCTCGATCTCTTTGATCTTCTGGCTCGTGGACAGTTCGGCGCGGACGGGGTTGTCGCCGGGTACGCCGGCCTTGCGGGCGTCCTCGACGAACTGGGCGAGCTCGTCGAGGGTCAGGTCTTTGTCGTCACCGGTGAAGCGCAGCATGGCGGGCATAGCTCCAGGATGACGCACGAGGGCCCCGTCGCGGGAGTGCGCGACGGGGCCCGGGCGTTCGGTCAGTTGCCGCGGCGGCGGCGCGGCGCGAGCTTGTGCAGCGCAAGCCCGGCGGCGATCAGGGTGGTGACCGCGACGACCGAGGCGAGGACGTTGAAGCCCGCGCCGGTCGCGGCGAGGGCCGCCGTACCAGCCGCGCCCGCTGTGCCACTGCCGATGACTCCGTACATCAGGTGATGCCCTTCTCTGGGTGGGGTGTTCGGGGGTGCCACTGGTCAGGTTGCTGCCCAGTGCTCCTCGCGCCGGAGCGCAAGGTCGTAGAGGGCACGCGCGTACACGGCGTGCTGGAAGAGGTCGTAGGCGAGTTCAACGACCAGTAGCGCGGCGAGGAGTCGTGACCGCCAGCCCGCGCGCCAGACGCTGACCACCTTCTCGACGATGAAGATCAGGCCGATCGTCGACCAGAGGGGAGAGAAGGCGAGGCTGCCGAAGAGGGCCAACTGCCAGGCGGTGAGGCACAGGTAGAGGGCGAAGGCTATGGCGCCCGCGCCCATCATGATCTGCTGGCCGAAGTAGCGGGCGGTGACCTTGGTAAGGCCGTACGAGCGCAGGTTCTCCAGGGCTCCGCGCTGCCAGCGGATGCGCTGGTTCCACAGCTTGGGGAGGCTGGTCATGACCTCGGTCGTGACCGTGCAGCCGGCCGGACTCATGGTGCGGTACCCCAGGGTCTTGACGGCCTTGGTGATCTCGTCGTCCTCGGTGAGGGAGTCGATCGTGTAGTAGCCGCTGCCGCCCGGGAGTCGTCCTGTGAGCCGCGAGGCCTTGACCTGCCGGAGTACGCGCACGCGGAAGAGCGAGGCGGTGCCGGTGAGGACGGTCGCGCGGCCGCCCTTGCGGTCGATCTCCCAGGCGTAGCGCTCGTATTCCATGCGCTGGAGTTGGCCGAGGAGGCCTCCGCCGGGCTCGCCGTAGAAGACGCCTCCGACCGCTCCGACCCTGCGCTTCATCGCGGCCGCGGCGTGCTCGAGGAAGCCTTCGACCAGGACGGTGTCGGCGTCCTGGATGAGGACCAGGTCGTCGTCGCCGAGCTCGGGGAGGATCTCGTCGAGGGCCCGGTTCAGGGCGCCGGCCTTCTTGCCTTCGATGCCGTGGAGGTCGAGGACGGCTGCGCCTGCGTCGCGTGCTGCGATCGCGGTGGCGTAGTCGTCGGTGCAGTTGTTCGTCACCGCGATGATCTCGTCTGGGGCCCGGGTCTGTGCCTGGAGTCCGACGATGGAGGCGGCGATTCGGTCGGCCTCGTTCCGGGCGGGGATCAGGGCGATGATCCGCGGCTGCTCGGGTGCTGTGGCGGTGATCGTGCGGAGCTGCAGGGTGCTGTCGTTCATGAGGTCTGGTCCTTGGCGTGGGCTAGTCGCAGGGGAAGTGGGATGCGGGGTAGTGGCCTCCGCAGTTGGCGCAGTACCAGGTCGTGTGGTCGATGCCGAGGGCGGCGAGGAGGCGTGCGATCACGGCTTGTTCACCTCCCCGGGGCCTGGGTTCCTCTTGGCGATCTCGGCGAGGAAGCGGGTGACGAGGTCCTCAACCGTCGCGTCGGATCGTTCGGGCAGTGAGCCGCGGAGGATGTGACCGCCAGAGTTTTCGATGGGCTCTACACGGATCCCCTCTTCGGTGCCGGGGCCGGATCCGTTGTTGCTGTTGGCGTTGTCGCCTGACCTGCAACAACAACCGTCACCGTGGCTGTGATCGGAAGGGGAGGGGGCGGCCGGGATGTCCTTCACGTGTACGCCCGTGCTGTTCCCGTCTCGGGTGCGCACGCCTTTCCACGGGATGCCGGCGTCGTCGAGGAGCTGCTTGACGGCTTTGGTGTCGTGGAGCTTCAGGTCGCGTTGGAGTCGGGTGAGGAGGACGCCGTTGTCGTCGCCGACCAGACGCCGGAGCGCCTCGCCGACGTCCGGCTGCTCCTCGTCCTCGACTGCCTCGGCCGGCTCCTTGTCGCGCGTCATCAGCTGCCGCGTCTTCTGGACGACGACGGTGCCGACGATCCCCGTGGCGACGTAGGCCACTTCGGGGAAGACGCTGATGATGCGCCACGAGGCGACCGCGCCGACGACCAGGAGGACGACGGTCCGGGCGCGGCCGGTCGACTCCTCGTCCTCGTCGACCGCGTCGTCTTCCGGCTCGGTGTCCGGTTCGCGGGTCACAGGAGGCCCACCACGTAGTCGCCGGCCCACGACACGGAAGGGGCGACGACGACGCCGACCGCTCCGGCGATGCTGGAGGCGAGGCCGAGGGTGACGCCCGCGAGGATCTGGCGAACGAAGTCCCAGCGGAAGCCGCGCTTGCTGCACACCGCGGCGATCACGACAGTGAGGACGATGATCGCCGCGTGTCCGCCGGGGGTGAGCGCCAGGTGAGCCGATCGCGTGACGGTCGGGGTGGGGGCTCCGAGGCCGTAGACGAGGACGATGTCCCCGACCTGGTTCGTGCCCCACAGTGACCAGTCAGCGATGCCGCCGATGATCCCTCCGGCCGAAAGGATCAGGAGGGCGCCGTACGAGAGGCAGAGGAATTGAGGCAGAAGGGCGCTGAGGGCCTTGAGGCTGAAGCGCTTTTTGTGGCTGGTCGCCCAGCGGGTGAAGTCCCAGGCGAACAGGCCGAGTCCGACGGTGACGCCTCCGAGGGAGACGATGCCGTAGACGGGGATGTCGAGGGGCGGCAGAGCCAGAAGCATTGCTGGGTCCTCAGTGGTACATGGCGACGCCGAGCGCCGCGAAAGTCAAGATCAGCGCGACCGATCCGGTGATCCGGGGGACGTCGCTGGGGGCCACGAGGGCCAGACCGGCGAGCGCAAGCAGCGCGCACGCAGCAAAGAACACGCCGAACACGGCGGCCATGGGGCGTGGTTGGCTACGCGCCGATGGAGAACGGGGCGGCTGGCAGGTCCGCGAGGTGGGGTTCGTGCGCCTCGACCTCGTTCCGCAGCGTGCCGCGGATGATCCCGTCGGATCCGGGTGCCTCGAAGCCAGCTGCGAGGAGGGCTTCCTTCATCGCCTTCGTGCCCGGTCGCGAGGGCGGCACGGTGTCGTAGAGGCCACGGATGACGGCGCACCGTGGGTCGCTGTACGTGATGGGTGCGGGCGGGGCCGGCTGCGGTGCGGGCGCGGGGGCCTGCGGGGGCGCGGCAGGGAGAGCGGGCGGGGCGGCGGGGGCTGTGACGGTCGGCGTGACGGGGGGCGTCACCGGGGCGTCGACGGCCCTGTCAACGCTGGTCACGGCCGTCACCGGTGCGGGCTTGTCCAGGTTCTCCAGCCGGACGCGTACGGCGGAACGCAGGGCCTTCCATGCCTGCTTGGGGAACATCACCCAGGCGAGGATCGGGATGTGCGGCATGCGTTCGGCGATCAGGCCGCGGGCGACCCGCTGCTCGTCGCGTACGTCCCGGCGGTGCAGCTCGAAGAGCAGCTCGACCGCGAAGGAGATCGACGCGAGGCCGACGCCGCCCACGAGTCCACCGACCTCCTGGCCGTGCGACCAGTTCAGCAGGCCGGAGACGGTGACGAAGGCGAGGACGGCGAGGCGGGCGAGACCGGCGGGGGTGCCTCGTTCGATGGCGCGGCGCGCGTACTGGGCGCAGAGGAGTCCGGCCAGGTCGAACATCAACGAGAGGGCGAGGGCCGGCCACTTGTCCATGCCCCAGCCCACGAGCTTGGAGCTGATGGACCAGGCGGCTGCGGCGAGCATCATCACGAGGACGATGAACCAGGCTGCGCGTACGGATCCACCGAGGCGGCGAGTGGGGGGTTGGGTGTCCGGATTGGGCACGGACGCCTTAAGGTCTGGCTTAGCCATGAGGAGGTCACTCTCCGACTGGTCAGAGCCTCGGCCGGAGCTGGTATCTCCGCGTTCGGGGCTCGTTTAGTTCGTGGAGGTGACGCCCTGCGTGGGGCATCTGCCGCCTTGACGGTACCGCGTGGCGCTCGTGCGGTGCTACGAGTTCAACGACTGGGCGGTGGCGGGGTGTCGACGGGCGTCGTGACGGGCGTCGTCCACCGTGGCTGAGTCCGCCTGGCCATAAACTGTCACCATGCCCGAAGGACGCCCCGCCATACCTGCCGAGCTCCGCCGCCAAGTCCTCGTCGAAGCTGGCCACCGCTGTGCTGTTCCTACCTGCCGCCAGCACCCTGTCGACATCGAGCACATCGTCGACTGGGCCACAGTGCGGAAGCACGAGTTCGAAAACCTCATCGCCTTGTGCCCCACCTGCCACCGACGTAAGGGCAGCGGACCCGATCAGATCGACCGGAAGGCGTTGCGTCAGTACAAGGCGAACCTTGCTGTCCTCAACAGCCGCTACAGCGACCTTGAACGGCGGATCATCGAGTCGCATGCGGGCCTTTTCCGCAGCGGGGAGGTGAGTCCGGCCAACCCACCTGTAGTCCCACTCAGCACTGGCTCGTGGCTGCACCTGATGTACCTCGTGCAGGACGGCTATCTGGCGCGAGTGCAATGGCGGGGCGCGATCATCGACATGGGTGGTATCCCAGCTCTGGAGGCATACCAACTGACACCTGCTGGCGCCGAGTTCGTCCAACGCTGGGCCGCGGCACAGCCGTTGGATCCCCCGGCCGACGACGAATCGTAGTCCGGTCGGGGGTCGCGCTGAATCCGTAGCAGCCGGAATGCCCATGGTCAGGGGACGTGCTGAGCGGTGCCCGTCCACGCGCGCCCGCAGCCTCGGCAGGTGACGGTCGGGTCTTGGCCGTCTCCGCCCTCGATGCGCAGCTGTCCGCGGCAGTGCGGGCATGGCCGGTCCAGGACCTGCGCGCGGCGGGCCATCTCCAGGGCGTGGTGGATCTGGTCGGCGGCCCATCGGGCGGCGGTGGCGATGGCGTCCTGGTGAATCGGACGGAGCTTCTCGAAGGGGCCCGGTGCCCCGTCGTGACGGGCCAGGAGCCATGCTGCTGCGTACGGTGCGATGCGGCGTCGAGGGTCAGTGAAGCTCCAACGCCGCTCGTCCGCCTCGTCTTTGAGGATCAGCGTTCGCAGGGCCAGGGCGACGTCGTCTCCGGGGCCGGCCACCCGTACGCGGCTTGCGACGGGATCCCGTTGCAAGTGGCTGGCGAGGATGTCGGCTCCGTCGACCATGCGCTGATCGATCGCGGCCATGGTGTCGAGGATCTCGATGCGGAGGGGTGCGGCGGTGGCGCCGATCTGGTCGGGGCTGCGTTCGAGGGCGCGTTGCTCGACGGCCTGGTCGTCGGCCTTGAGGTGGTCGTGGAGGCGTGCGATGCCCATGACGGGGGGCCAGGTGTCGGCCTGGTTGGTGGCGAGGGCGGTTTGGAGGTCGGTCCAGTGGTTGATGACGGTGTGGAGGTTGGCGGCGGTGGTCATCGGGACTCCTGTGACGTCGGGGTACCTTGATCACTGCCGGGGGCGCGCTGGTCTGGCCGGACTGTTAAGCGCGCCCCTTCGTGCTGCTCAGCGGGCGGCGAGGAACGCGAGCACGTGGCCTGTGAGGCTGACCACCCAGGCGGCGATGTTGAGCACAATCAGCTCGCGAGGGATCGTCACGTCACCCATCAGATGCTCCTCTCCGGGAGCAGCGCCGCGAGCGCCTGGTCCCAGTCGGTGAAGCGGACCGCGCGGTCGTCGAGGTACGCGGTCGCCGGCAGCTTCCGGTTCGTCACGAGCAACGGCCCGCGCTCGTTCCAGAACTCGCCGTCGTAGCCGACGCGGACGTGGAAGCCGCGGTCGAGGAGCCAAGCGGCGACCTGGCCGATGTCCCGGGCGGTGAAGACGAAGACGGCGTCCTGGTCCAGGAGCGCGCGGAGCCCTTCGAGGGCGCCGGGCACGGGCGGGTCGTAGATCGTGCCGTCGGCCCAGCCGCGGCTGTAGGCGTGGATCACGCCGTCGAAGTCCACAGCGAGCGTCATGACGGGTCCTTCGACGGGTTGAGGGCGTTGCGGATGGAGCTCGCCCGGACGACGGTGACTGCGTCAGGGCCGGCCATGAACGTCGTGCGCAGGGCCTCGCGCACGCGGTCGATGGTGGCCTTCTGCGCTTCCATCTCGGGGACGATCGTGCGGACATGACGCAGGTTGCCGAGTGCGACGGCGCGCGCGGTGTCGGCTTCCCGCATTTCGGCCCCGACCTGCTGTCGGAGCAGCTCGGCTTGGCTGGCTACGAGGGTCTCGCCGCGGCCGACGAGGTCCAGCTGCTCGCAGATGTTCGCCCTGCGACTGTCGAGGGCCGCGCCGTCACTGCCGACGGGGCACTCAGGGTGTGGGTGGATCTCCTCGCCGTTCTCCTCGTAGCAGAGGCCGCAGGCGAGGAGCGGGGCAGGCTTGGGCGGTGCCGGCTGATCGTTGGGGACGTCGCCGTAGTCGCCCATCCGGAGACGATCGGGCTGGTTGCACTGGGCCGAGGTGCAGGGGGTTCCGGCCTCGGTGTGCCAGCACTGGACGGGCGGGGCGTCAACGCTGGTCACGGCTGCCTTGACGGGTGTACCGACGTTCGTCATGACGGCCGTCGGGCTTGCGATCGTGGTCGGTGGCTGCGCGGGGAGTTGGCCGTCGAGCCAGGCGTTGCCGATCGCGGCCGCCAGGCTCTGCGCCACCTTCTCCAGCGACCCTTCGGCGGTGCCGCCGTTGAGGATCTCCACGGCCGAGGCGAGGCCGGTCATCATGCCGGACATGAACGTCTGCGCGGGCTCGGGCGCGGTGCTGGCCTGGTGCTTGGTCTCCTCGATCAGGGCCTTGATGTGGGTGCGGGCTCGGTCGTCGCCCGTGCGCAGGGGGTTGGGGTGGCTCACGTGGTGCTCCGGGGGTCGGCGATGTGGGCGGTGAGGCGGTGGAACGGGTCAGTGCAGCGGCGGCGGTCGTGCGCTGCGCCCCTGCTGTGGCGTGCGAGGTTGCAGCACGGGTTCAACGGCTCAGGGCACTCGCCGAGTACGTGGCGGCGTTCCCAGTCGTCCTCGGCGGCGCGGCGGCGGGCGACGGCGTAGTAGCAGGTCGCGCACCAGGCGGCGAACGCGGCGACGTACACGGTGGCGAGGGCGAGCCACGGGTGCGCCGGCGCGAGCCAGTAGGTGGCGGCCAGGGCGAGGCCCGCGCCCCCGGTGAAGGCGCGGGCCGTACGACGGTGGCGGGCGGTCACTGCCGGGCCTGCTCGTCCGTGCTCACCGGGTTGCGCTCGGTCCACCAGACGACGATCAGGACGGCCGCGGCGAGGCCGAGGAAGAAGCCCCAGCCGAAGTGTCCGTTGATGATGCCTCGCACGGTCGCAAGGACGGATGCGACGGCGAGCAGGCCGAGCATCGCGCGCTGCGAGAGCCACTTGAGGACGACGCGGAACAGGAACACGGCGACGAAGATCGTGGCTTCGAGGGCGAGGGTGATCGTGTCGTAGGGCTCGGGCACGCGGACTCCTGGGGGGTGTCGTCGGTGTCATGACGGGGCGGTGACGGGTGTCCGGTGACTCGGCGGATGCCGCGCCAGGCCCGCCACACGAGGTAGATCAGGCCGAAAAAGCAGGCGGTGAAGACGGCCGCGCCCGCGACGATCCAGCCGATGAGGGCGCGGGCGAAGCTGTAGAGATCGCCGATCACAACGTGGGCGCAATGCCGAGGATGTGGACGGGGTCCAACGGCGGGCGCCGCTGGGACGGGGCAGGCATGTCGTCGCCGCGCTCCAGGCGCATCTGGGTCAGGTAGGTGAGGAGGTCGAGCGCTTCTTCCCACGCGTCGGTGAGGGCGTCTCGACCGTTGTCGGTCATGAGCGGCGTCCCGTACTTCCGGCGGCCGTACTCGGTGCGTTCGGTGAGGGCCGCGATGAGCACGGCTTGCACTGGCTGTCCTCCGGGGGTGGGGAGGGGCTGGTCGCGTTCGGGGTCGCGGATGTCGGACATCGCTGCTCCTGGGTGGTGGGATGGTGGGGCCGGCCGCCCGCATCTCGACTGCGGGCGGCCGGTGTTGTGTTGGTCAGGTCGTGGCGCCCGGGCAGGCGTCCGCCGGGTGGGACTGCCGGGTGCTCTTGGTGCCGTTGTGCTCGGTGCACTCGGCGGCGACCTCGGCGACCAGGCCGCACGGTGCCTTCGTGCAGGGGCAGGCGTCCTCGAGGTCGTGGCCGGACCACGAGCGGCCGAAGTGATGGCGGCTCGGGGGCGTCGTGACGGGTGCTGACGGGGCGTCGAGGGCGTCGAGGACGGCGGACTGCCAGTGGGTGTCGACGTCGCTCGGTTGGCCAGCAGCGCCCGAGGCTTGGGCGACGGCGGCTTCGGCCTCCGCCGCCATCTTCATCACGGCAGCCGCGCTCCGGGTGCTCGCCAAGCCGGACCGAAGGAGGCTCAGGATGTGGCGCAGCCTGTCTCGCTCTCGCTCCACGTCCTCCAGCTCGACGGCGGTCGTGGCGTACAGGCCGATGGCGTGGGCTGCTCGGCCTTCCCAGGTCAGGGGGAACTTCTCTTGGCCCATGGCGGCGTCGTGGACGTCGCGGGCCCAGCGGGCGTCGCCGAGCGCGGTGTGCGCGGCCGCGGCGGTGGGCGGCTCGACTCCGACGGCGCGGGACAGGACGTGCGTACGCCACGGGAGTGGGCCAGCCTGCTGCGCGCCGATCTTGGCGGCGGCCAACTGGACGATGTCGTACGGCCGGTAGTGCCACTGTGCGCTGCCGGGGCCGAGGAGCTTGCGGAGGAACCGGTCGTCGAAGGCGGGGTTGCTGCCGACCAGGACGGCGCCGGACAGGACGTTGGTGATCGCGGCGACGGCCTCGGTGCGGGTCATCATGACGGCCGGGATGGAACCGGTGAAGGCTGCCTGGTTGGTGCGCGCGGGCAGCTGGCGGCGCTCGTGCCAGCGGCCGATGCGTAGCGCCTCGGGGTCGGCTGTCTCCGGGTTGATGGAGAACTGCCAGACGTATTCGGTGTCGGTGGTCGGGTCGTTGTCGTCGCGGAGGATGACGGCGACCTCCCAGGCCTCGCCGATCTCGGCGGACAGGTGGGTGGTCTCGCAGTCGATGAACGCGGTGGGCGGGGTCATGGTGCTGCTCCTGGCGGTGGTGGTGGGATGGTGACCAGGGCCGCCCCTGAATCGGACAGGGGCGGCCGTGCTCGTGGTCAGGCGCAGATGACGCAGCGGTGGTCCGCGATCTCTGTGTCGTGGCAGCGGGTGACACAGCCGCGGCAGTAGGCGGTGTCGCGGTGCCTGGCAGTTCCGACGGAGCGTGTGTCGGCCGGGTCGAAGGGCTGCCGGCACTTCCCGCACGACTCGGCCGGCTGCTCCGCGGCGGTCGACTCGTCGTACTCGAAGAGGAGTTGCGGCTTGATCGACAGCACGTGCTCGTAGCCCGGTACGTCGTGCATGCGGCCCATCTCGGCGCCGCAATACCGGCCGACGAGGACGGGACGGCCCTCGATGCGCAGCTCCGTGCGCAGGCCTTCCAGCGACGGAGTGCGACCGATGTTCATGAACGCGGCACGGGCATCGGTGAAGTCGTCCGCAGCGGCCGGGATGATGCCGGCGGTGATGGCGGCGCGCACCCACGCGGCGGCTTCGAGAAGGTGGACGTCGCGGGCTCCCTTGCTGAGCCCGTCCCACTGGGGTAGCGACTTGTTCGTGTTCTCGTGGGCTACCTGCTGCCGGGCCTTGGCCAGGGCGAGGATGCGGGGGTCTGGAGTGGGCTCAGGCACTGCGCACCTCCGACACTGTCGTGCCGGCTGTCGACGCCCCGTCACCGATGGCGGTGAGCGCCAGGAGCCGGACGTGGTTGTGCATCCGCTCGTACTTCTGGACCGTGCCGTGGCCGTCCCACTGCGCCCGGACGTCCGTCACGTCGACCTTGGTGACGTGCCTGAAGAGGTGGGCGTCGCGCGGGTGGATGTGCCAGGACATCTGCCAGCCGCCGGCCACGAGGTACAGGAGCTGCCAGCCGTCTTCGTCGACGTCGGGCGACGGGGCGATGACGGCCGTCGACGGGTGCAGTGCGGCGAGCCAGGCGAGCAGCTGCGCCCGCTCCTCGTACGCGCCGTCGCGCTCGCGGGTGCGGTCGGCGAGGGTGTCGACGGTCTCGCGGAGCTCCCTGGCGAACGAGTCGGCGTTCGCCTGGCAGCGCTCGGCCTTGTCCTTGGCGATGCGGAGGGCCTCGCCCATGCGTGCGGCGGCGGCGAGGGGAGCGGCGGGTTCAGCGGCGAGGCCGCGGACCATCGCCTCCCGGGTCTCCGGGCTCGGCCTGCGGAACAGGCGCGCGAACCAGGGGCGAACCGGTTCCGGTTCCTGGTTCCTGTGGGGGCGGTTTGCTGTCGTGGACATGGTGTCTCCGGTGGTTGGCCGGAGGTGGTCACCTGCGTGGGCGACCTGTCCTCGGTGGGCGGGCTGGTCGTTACGGGAGGATTCCGGCGGCCTTCGCGGCGGTGATCCACTGCGCGTATTCGCCGGTGATGGCGTCGTACAGCTGGGCGTCGGAGACGTTGTGGGGGTCGGCGGCGTGGAAGAAGCTGGCGTTGTCGACCTTGCGGCCGCGGAGGTCGTCGAGGCGTTCGAGGAAGCTGACGCGTCCTCCGAAGCCGATGAAGGCCCAGAAGATGGGGAGTCCCGAGGCCTTCTTGAGGAGCTTCTCGACGGCTCGGCGGTTGTCGGGTTCGCCGTCGGTCTGGAAGATGATCAGGCCGGGGTCGGTGGCGCCGGAGTTCTGGTGCTCGTCGATGGCGGCCTGCATGCCGGCCACGTAGTCGGTGGAGCCCCAGTGCACTTTCGGGTGGACGCGCTGGATGATTCCGGCGTAGTTGTCGAGACGGACGTCGTCGTACTGCTCGACGTACGAGCCGAAGAAGATCAGCGGGACTACGCCGTCGTCGTCGAGGTTGACGGAGAGGCCGAGGGCCTGCTCGGCGAGGTGCTGGACGGAGCCGTCGTTGTAGTAGCTGCTCATGCTGCCGGAGTGGTCGAGGACGAGCTGTACGGCTGCGCGCTGCCCGGTGAGGCCGGTCTTCTCCAGGGAAGTGGCGGCGGTCTTGGCGAGGGGGACGAGGCCGGGGGCCTGCTGTTCGAGCTTGGCGAGGTTGATCACTGGGTGTGTTCCTGTCGGGGTTTCGGGAGGGCGTCGAGTGCGTCGCCGATGTCGTTGGCGAGGGTGCGCCAGCGGGTGGCCAGTTCGGGTGCGGTGTCGTCGCGGGCGTCTGCGGCTACGTGGAGGGCTTCGACGAGCTCCGCGGCGTCGGTGCCGGTGGGGAGCTTTAGGAGGGTGGCCATCAGTCGTCGTCGCAGTCGTCGTGGTCGTGGTGGTGTGCGTGGTGTCGGGTGGTGCCGGTCTTGGCCTTCGACTTGTGCTTCGAGGTCTTGGACCGCTTGGGCGGCCTGGGTCGGTCGGGGGCGATCGGTGCGGCCTGCGCGACAGGTGAGGGGCGGAGGGCTGCGCCGTTGCAGTCGACGTCTGCCGGGGGGTCGCAGGCGGTGATGAGAGCCGCGGTGATGATGCCGGCGGCGAGGAGGTGGCCGAGTCTCATGTGCGCTTCCTAGAAGGGGGGTTCGTCGCTGTAGCCCTTGGCGGCGTCGACGGCCCAGGGGTCGTCTGCTGGGGGGTTGGTGGGGCGGGAGCGCTGCGCCTGGCCCTGGGTCTGCTGCTGGGTCTGCGGGGGCCGCTGCCCGCCGCTCTGGCCGTTCTGCTGGCTCTGCGCGTCCTTGGAGACCTTGGCGACGGAGAAGGCGAGGTTCGGGGCGATGGAGCGGATGAACAGGTCAGGTCGCTCGTGCTTGACGCCGTCCTTCTCCCAGGAGCGGGTGCGGATCTCGCCCGTGACGATCACCTCCATGCCCTTGGCGAGGGTCTCGACGACGTTCTCGGCGAGGCGCTCCCAGACGCTGCCGCGGATGAAGAAGACGTCTCCGTCTTCCCACTGCTGGGTCTGCTGGTTGAGGCGCCGGCTGTTGAAGGCGAGCGAGACGTTCGCGACGGCCTTGCCGGATGCGGTGAAGGACATTTCGGGGTCGCCGGTGAGTCGGCCGACGCCGGTCAGGGTGGGCAGCAAGATCAGTTCCCCTTCGTGGTGGTGCTGTCGTTCCAGCGGTCCGTACGAGACCGGTGGGTGTCGTTGCGGCGGGTGCGGGTGCCGCCGTGGCTTGTGCAGAGGTCGCCGGGTGTCGCCTGGCAGGTGGGGCAGTCGACGGCGATCTGGGGCAGGTCGCTCGCGGGGGTCGGTGGGTCGGTCCGGGTGGGCATCTGGGCCTCCGTGGGGAGTTGGGGCTGGATGGGGATGAAGGTCTGTCCGGGGTGGACGCGGGATGTCGTGACGGGCTTGACGGGCGTCGTGACGCGCGGTCGGCGGGGTTCCGGTGGCGGGATGAGGCCGTTTTTCAGGCCGCAGATTGGGCCGTAGCCGCGGTCTGTGGACTCCTTCGTGCGTAGGGGCTGTGGGCAGAAGCAGCACTTCATCGGTGCTTCTTTCGGCGGTGGGCGTCGAGGCTGGTCACTCCGGGCGGGAGTGCGCCGGGGAGGGCGAGTTGCTGGACGCGGCTCGGGCAGGTGGCGACGTGGGGCATGTGGAGTCGCTCCCAGCCGCAGAGGGGGAGCTCGGCCGAGGGGCGGCGGGACCGTACGGAGCCGGTTCCGTCGCGCCAGACGGCGGCGTTCCCGGCGGGGTCGGGGTCGGGGTCGACGGCGAGGCGCTTCCCGGCCTCTGTGACGGTCCAGAGGACGGGGCGGCGGCAGTCGTGGCATGTGGCTTTCATGGCGTGGTGGTGGGGATGCGGGCCGCGGTGATGCGGAGTTGGTGGGCGTTGGGGGCGAGGGTGCAGGGTTGGCCGGCGGGGGCTTGGCAGATGGACTCGGGGCACCGGGTTGACATGACCCTGACCCAGTCGATTTGGCGGGCGGAGTGCACGTCGCGGCGCCGGTCGGTGTTGCCGCGCTGGTTCGTGCACAGCTCGCCGACGCGGGCCCGGCACCACGTGCAGTGGATGGCCATGGGCGCGAACCGGAAGGGGCGGCGCTGCTGCGGGATGGCCGTCATGACGCCTCGACCTCCTGCTCCTGGTCGTCGGTGCCGAGCGCGAGGGCAGCTGCGGAGGCGGCCACGATGCGGGCCTGCTCCGCGTCATGGTCGAGGAGCGGGAGGCCGGCGGCCGCGCGCTTCATGTCCTCCAGGCGTACGGGGTGCGGGTCCTGGAGACGGCGGCCGCTTCTGGTGGTGCAGCTGCTGCCGGGTGTGGCTCCGCAGCGGCGGCAGGCGCGCCCGCGGGGGTCGTGAGCGGCGTCGCGACCAGCGGGCATCTTCCCGATGGACGCTCGGACGGCAGCTGCACGGCCCTCGTACGGGCCATGATCGTCGCCTGGGGGCAGTTCGAGGCGCTCTCCGGCCCCCAGGGCGGTCTGAATGCTGCTGGGGCCTGTGAGGCCGTCTGCAGCGGCTCGGATCAGCTGACGGCGGGTCGCGGCAGACTCGGCGCCGGTCTCCAGCGGGTTGCCGTCGTAGACCAGGTTCGCCAGCTCGATGCGCTCGGCACGGCGGGCCTTGATCTCGGCGATGACGTCGGCCGGCGCCACGAACGGCTGCTGACGGGCGACCACGAGGACGGCGGTACGTGCCTCGTCGAGGGCGTAGGGCTCGAAGAGTTCGCCCCAGACGTCCGGGGTGTGCTCGCCGATGCGCTGGGCGGGGCAGGCTGCGGAGACGTACTCCAGCAACAGGATGGCTTCGTCCTGGGTCACTGGCCCTGTCCTTCCTGGGCGGCGGTGCGGGCGGCCAGGCGGGCACGGGCACGGTCGAAGACTGTGGTGCCGGTGGCCTGGTCGTAGAGGGCGTTGGCGGGCTGTTGGCGTCCTGTCGAGGCGCCTGCGGGCCCGGTGGAGTTCATGACCTCGTTCACGACGCTGGGGAGCGTCGAGGGGTGGAGGCCCTTGCGCATCCAGTGCGCGATGCCGCGTCGGATGGAGTCGGGGTCGATGCCGTCCTCGTCGAGGAGGATCCGGATCTCCTTGGAGACCTGGCCGATCACACGCGACGGGGGCCGCTCGGCGCAGCGGTCGAGCCACTCGCCGACGATCGTCTGCGTGGTGATCGGTGCGTCCGTGGAGTCGGCCTCAGCGTCGTCGACGGTCTCGACCTCGATGACCTCTTCTGGCGCGTCGTCTTGATCGTCAGCCGACGGCGACGGTTCTCCGAACGAGAGAGGTCTTGTAGAGAGAGGAGAGTGAGTAGGCGTCCGGGATTCCCGGACACTGACGTCCGGTGTTTCCGGACACTGAGACTCGTCAGTGTCCGCAGAATCCGGACACTGGGTTTCTGGGTCAGTGTCCGGAGTTTCCGGATGCTGAGGGGGCTCAGTGTCCGGGAATCCCTGACCCTCAAGTTCGGGTCCAGTGTCCGGAGTTCCCGGACGCTGAGGGTCGTCAGTGTCCGCAGAATCCGGACCCTGAGTTTCGTCGTCAGTGTCTGGAAGTTCCGGACTCTGAAGGGCGAGGATCCGGTACTTCGCAGTGCCGTTCTTCTGGCCGGCGGAGACCTTCTCGAGGACGCCCTTCTTCACCAGAGCCTTGATCACTTCGTAGATCTGGGGCCGCGACACCTGTGCACGGCGGAGGATCTTCTCCGACTCGACCGAGGACCAGGTGATCCGCGTCGAGTCGCGGGCGTCGTCCGCCAGCACCGCGAGAGCGAGCTTCTCCCGGTGCGTCAGCGTCGTCGGTGCGTAGTCGAGCACCTCGACGTACAGGCGGCTGCCCACGTGCTGTCTCCTAGGTGGTGGTGACCGGTGACCCGGCTGGTCTCATCCGCCGGGCCCCCGGCATCTACTGGGCCGGCGGGGTCTGCGCGGCACGCCGTTTCGCGAGGGCCACTCGCTGGCCGGGCAGGAGTCCGGCGAAGATCCCGCTCCGGTCGCCCACGCGGAGCCCCTCCTCACGGATCAGAACCGCGTCCAGGCACTCGGCGCGGACGGGGCAGCGTGCGCAAGCGGCCTTGGCCAACGACCTCGTTGCCGGCTCGAAGAAGAGCTCCGGCTCGAGGCGCCGACAGACGGCCCTCGGCTCCCAGTCGCTTTCCGCACCCATCACGAGCCCTCCGTACGGTCGGTCATGATCAAACGAATTCCGGCTGGTAGCGGGTACGTGACGGGTGTCGTCGACGGCCGTCACGCGGCCACGCCCGGGAATCCCACGTAGGTGCCGTGCTTGCGGTAGAAGGCGTCTGCCGCGCGCTTGGCCTGGCGGCACGGTTCGTCCATCGGCTCCTTGCGCTTCTGGTGGCGCATGGCAGCGGCGTAAGTGCCGCAGCAGGCAAGGGGCTTGCGGCCCGGGCGCTTGTGCACCGTGGGGTTCGCCTCCGCGGAGACCTGGGCGCGTGACAGGGCCTCGCCCAGGGGCGTGTCGTCCTTCGGGAACCAGCTGCGGAGGGTCCTGTAGTCCGGTCCGAGTAGCTTCGAGATCGTCAAGCGCTCCACGCCACGTTGGAGCAGCAGGTCGGTGGCGTAGGCGGCCTCGGCCGACGTGAGCTTCCAGCCCTTGCGGAGGCCGTTGACCGCGAGCTCGACGGCGATCAGGTCGAGGCAGATGAGCCCGTCGGGAGTGGCCATCCAGACCGTGGGCACGGCGAGGGGGCTGACGGAGATCCAGTTCCGGCGGCGTCCGAGCGGTGAACCGTACTGACGCTCGCGGTTGCGGGGCTTCACTCGCTCACCGCCGTGACCGTGGAGATCCACGCGAGGGCGGTGTCGTCGAGCTGCTCGCGCGCCCGGGTCACTGCGACGTACGCCAGCCGGCCTTCCTCGCGGGGCAGCACCACCAGGCCGCTCTTCGGGTTGGCCTTCGGCGCCCGGAAGTCCGCGTGAATGCGGACCGTCGGCCACTCCCGGCCCTTGGACCGGTGGGCGGTCGAGACCACCAACTCGGCCTGCTGCTCCGAGCAAAGGGCGTCGGCCGCGGCGAGGATCCGGTCCGTGGTGTGCTCGTCGATCAGCTTCACGAGTACCTTGAGCGAGCCGTCCTCTTCCTCGGCGTACTCGCGGACGGCGTCCCAGGAGGGGAATCCCATGAGCTCCGGGTGATCGGCCGGGCGGCCGTCCTGGAGTGACTTGGCGGCCCAGGCGAGGCGCTTGATGTCGCTGCCGCCGCCCACGAGGGACACTTTCCGTCCGGCGGCGAGGCCCTCCATCACGATGCCCATGGCGCCCGCGTTGGTGCGGCAGAGGATCGCGTCCGGGGAGTCGAGCGGACCGACACTGGACTCCGCGGCTTCCCAGCCGGTGAGGCGGAGCCGTGCGTCGATCGTGCGGAGCCAGATGTTGGCGCGGGCCGCGATGGCCGGCCCGAACCGGAACGACTGGCTGAGGGTGAGCTCCGGGCAGCCGAGCTGGCGGAGGAAGCCTTCGAGTGCGTCGTTGGCGCCGCGCCAGCTGTAGATCTGCTGGGCGGAGTCGCCGACCGCGATGCGCTGCGCGTGGTCCTGGCGGAGGAGGACGTCGGCCAGGACGTCGTTCGTGTCCTGCGCCTCATCGAGGAGAACGACGTCCGTGGGCAGCGTCGGCCTGCTCAGCGCCCACATCTTCAGGTAGTGGTCGTGGGACAGGTTCAGGACGCCGTCCTCGCGGCTCAGGTCCTGCCATGACGCCCGGGCCACAGGCAGTACGAGCGCCACGAGTTCGGCGCGAGCCTTCTTCTTCGTGAGGCCGTCGTACTGCGGGATGTGGCGCGCCTCGATCTCGTCGTCGGCGCTGTGGCACCAGCGGGTCACGGTGTCGAGGGCGGCACGCATGATGATCTTGCCGGTCATGGCGTGCTGGTGGCCGAGGTCGGTGCGGATCGTGGGCGTCGCGCCGATGATCCCGGCGACCTTCTTGACGTCCAGCGCTTGCGAGGCCTGGTGGGCGGTCTGGCGGGGACGTTGGAGCCGGCGGCCGTACCGCGGGTCGAAGGCCAGGCCGTGACCCGTCTTGCAGAGGACGTTCGAGGGGAAACTGCGGCTGGCGTCGGTCGCGATGGACTTGTTGTAGGCGACGTAGGTCATGTGCCTACGCGCGTCCGTCTGCGAAATCATCTTGAGGGTTGCGGACTTGCCGCAGCCTGCGCCGGCCTGGAGGACGAGGTCGAGTCCGTCGCCGTACGAGTCGATCGACTCGCGCTGTTCGATGGTGGGAGTCACCACTGGGGTGCACCTCCTTTCTGGGGGTGCGGGCCCGTCCCGCATGGGGTCGGGGCGGGCCCGCGATCAGTGGTGAATCAGGCGGACTGGCCGGCGGCGACGCCCGCGGACCGGGCGGCTTCGTCCTCCAGGCCCTGGACCATCGCGGCGAACTCGTCCTCCGGGTTCGCCCGGTCACCCCACGTTGTGAGGGTGTCGAGGAGTGTCTGCGCCTCGTCCTTGGTCAGCTCGTTCGCGGACGAGAGCGGGCGGCCGACGATCAGTGCGGTGGCGCTGAGACGCTGCTCCCGAAGGTCCTTGTGACCGAGGCCGACCTTGGCGAAGAGGGCGTGCATCATCCGCATCTGCGGGGCCGTGACGGGCGTCAGCGACGGGCCCGCCCCGGCGCCGGGCGTGGTGCCCGACGGGGTGCCCTGGTCCTGCCCCGTGGGCGTCGACGGGGCGTCAGCGACGGGCTTGACGGCCTGCCCGTACTCCTTGATGACGTCCCCGAGCTTCGCGGGCTCGCCAGTCTTCGGGTGCAGCAGGTCAGCAGGCAGGAGCCGCCGGTTGTCGGCCTGGCTGTACAGCTCCAACGCACGGTCGTACGTCAGGCCGTCGGCGGTCAGCGCGTCGACGATGACCTGGACGGGGTCGACGCCTTGGCCGAGCTGCTCCAAGATCGCCTCGGCGAAGGGCTCGCCGGGGTGGTGGACACAGGCGCCGTCCAGAGCGGTGTACCTGGTCTTCGTCACCGTGCCGGTGCCCGCGATCATGTCGATCAGGACGTCGACCTCATACTCCGCGCCTTCACGCTGGACGGTTTTGACGCCGACCTTCGTGACGGTCTTGCCCTCCATGGAGTAGTCGTTCTTCGTCCGCATGGTGACGATGACGTGGCCGGGGAAGTTCAGCAGCGCGTCGAGCATGTTCTGCTCCAACTCGTTGACCGGGCCCCAGGCGGTGAACTTGCCGCCGCTGCCGCCCTTCTTGGCCTCCTCGTCGACGCGGGCGAGGAGACCGCCCCTGCCCGCCCAGAAGTGGGACCAGCTGTCGACGATCAGGACCGCGATCCGGGCCTCCTCGGCTGCCTTCACCGCGGCGATCAGGTTCTCCGGGGAGCAGAACGCCATCGGCAGGTGAGCGAACTCGTGGGCGTCGATGTCCGGACGACCGGGGACCGGGGCGTACTTGAGGGCGGAGCCGCGCTCGGTGTCGACGACGCCGATCAGGCCGCCGGCCTTGAGTGCCTCGGCCATGCGGAGGGCGGTCTTCGTCTTGCCGGAGCCGCCGGGGCCCTGGATGCCGATGCGTGCCTTTGCGGCCTCGCGGGTCGCCGGGGCGAAGGTAAAGGTCGTCATGACGTGCTCCGGGGGTCGTGCTGGGCGGGAGGGGTGAAGCCGCGCGGGTTGGTGGCGAACTCGCGGATGCGGTTGACGGTGCGGATGGCGGCGCCATAGCGCTGACGCTTGAGCCGGACGCCGCTGCTGCTGCCGGTGCTCTTGGTCTGCTCGTACTCGACGTCGAGAACCTGCACGAGTGCGTCTGCGAGCTCCTGGCCGAACTCCTGGCGCAGGGTGCCGAGAAGAGCCGCAGCCTCGACCTTGCTCAGGGGCCGGCCGCCGGTGAGAGCCTCGTAGGCCCTGCTGTACGCGGTCACTCGGCACCATCCGACTCGCGCAGGGCCTGGGTCGGGGCGAACGTGCGGGTCAGACGGTCCGGCGTTTCGGGGTCGGATCCGATCGGGACCGGCAGGGCTCCGAGTTCACTGACGGCCGTCTCGACGTCGAGGATCGACTCGCCGGGACCTCTTTCAGCGGTGGTGCTGGGGGGGCTCCCATCGGGGCGAATGCCACGGTGGTACTCGTGAAAGTCGATCTTGACGCCGTTCACGTGCCCGGACACGGAGTAGGCCCGGATGATGGTCCCGCCCTCTCCCGGGAGCTCGAAGCTGTCAGTGTGGGCACCACGGATGGCGCGCTTCAGCTCGAAAGCCATCTGGGGAACGATCGAATCGTCAGGGTTCGCGCTGTGGTCGTGGCGGACGTAGATCGCGCCGGACGAACGCAGCTCCCAGAGCAGAGGGAGAGTGCCGAGTGCGGGGCGCTTCGCAGTCAGCATGGCAACGACGGCAGCCTGAAGTGCGGGCGTGACCTTGCTCATGCAGACTCACCGCCCGCGACGGGCGTCGCGACGGGGGTGGCCTGCTGCGACGGGGCGTCGGTGACGGGCGTCAGCGGCCCCGAGTACCGGACGAGGTTCGCGAGGGTGCAGCGGTCCGGCCGTCCGTCCAGCGACAGAAGCGGCATCCCGTCCGGCGTCCGCACGGCCTGGTAGAACCAGGCGTCACCGCTCGCGTCACGCTGCGGGAGGGCCAGGTCGTACACGACGCCCTCGAACTCGTACGGCTCGCGAGCGATCCGAGCGGCGTGTTTCCGGGATTCCGGCAGGTCGTAGGCCACGACTCCGATGCGGACTCCGTATCGGTGGCCGTCTCCGGCGACCATGTACGGGAGCGACGTCTCCTTGTCGTGTGCGATCCCGAAGTACCGGCGCCACTCGGCCCATTGAGCCTGGTCGAGGATGTGGAGCGAGACGAGAATCCGGTCGCGGTCCATCTGGAGGCGCTGGAAGGCGGGGTGTTCGCCGATCTCCCGCTCGATGACCTTGGCCACGCGGCGGGCTTCCGCGCACCGGTCGTCCCACGCGCGGGCCTGCTGCTCCAGCTCGGTCATCGGGCTCGGGTCCGCCGGCGGGGTCTGCTGCGGGAGCGCCTGGTGCTCGACGGGCTCCGGGTGCTGGCGCGCCCACTCGCCGGAGGGAGTGCGCCGCAGGACCGCGCCGAACGTCCGCTCCGGGTCAACGAGCAGCTGCACGCCGTCGAGGGCGTGAGCGATGGCGGCCGCCGGGTCGCTGCCGCTGGACGCCATAGCTGCACGGATGACCTTCACTGCGTGCGGGAGGTTCTTGTTCATGCTGCGACCGCCGTGTCTGCGAGGGCGCGACGCATGTTGGCGATCGCGCGGAAGGTGAGCGTCTTGATGGCGCCGCGTGGCCGGCCGAGCTCGACGCTCGTCTCGTCGATCGACAGCTCCTGGAGGTAGCGGAGCTGTACGCAACGGCGCTGGTGCGGGGTCAGTGCCGCCATGGCGGACTGAATGGCGTCGACGGCGTCGATGGCTGCCAGATCGCGCAGGGCTCCGAGCTCCGCGCTGTCGACGCTCTCGCCCCACTCGTAGAACTCAGCGACCGTCACCTCCAGGCGGACGCGGGAGGTCTTGACGTGGTCGAGGTGCAGGTTCCTGGCGATGGTGACCAGCCAGCCGCCGACGCCTCCGGTGAGGGGGCGTTCGCTGAAGCTGTCGATCCGGCGCAAGGCTCGGACGAACGTCTCCTGCGTCAAGTCCTGCGCGAGCTCCCGGTTCCGGGTGCGGTGGTGGAGGAAGCGGTACACGTCGGCCTGGTGCTCGTTGTAGATGGTGGCGAAGGCGTCGCGGTCACCCGCGGCGGCTCGCGCCACCAGGGCGGCCGTCGCATGGCCTCCCGCAGCGCTGATCTTGGCGTTAGCCTGGGAAGACACAGCCAGATCTCCTTTTCTGTAGGGGCTTTCGGTTTGTGCAGGGAGCCGTTCCGGGTCGCATCCGGGGCGGCTCTCGTCTGTGTCAGGCACGGGCCGGCGAGGGGCGGCCACGGCGGGCAGCGCGCTCCGGCGGTCGGTGCTCGACGGTCGTCCCGCGGTGCGAGGGCCGGTCGCCGGCCATCCGCTCCGCCTCGAAGGCCTCAACCTCGGCCAGCGGGAAGAGAACCCGCTTGCCGCTCTTGAAGCCCTTGGGTGCCTTGCCGCGGTGCCGAGCTACGTAAATGGCCGATTCCGACATGTGCCATCGGGCGGCGAGCTGGGCCACGGTCAAGTGAGTGCCGTCGCTCTCACTCGGTTGGCTTGTCATCAGATGCCTCTTCGCTCTGGGTGATCTCAGCGATGGCAGCCCGGGCTTCGCGTGCTTCTCGAAGCTGGACGGCGATCTTCTTGACGACGCCGGGGCTGGGGCTGGCCTGGTCTCTTTCGATCCGGGACAGGTACGAGGCGGAGATTCCGACGGTTGCGGCGAACTCCGTCAGGCCGTAGCCCGACTTCTCGCGACTGCGCCGGATGGTGTCTCCGTTCGCCTTCACATGGGAAAGATTAGGAAAGATTCAGCAGTGAGGCAAGCGATGCAGGGGAAAGATTAGGAAAGATTGCGAAGTCGCAGGTCGGAGACGCAAACACGCCTGTCGGCACTGCGTGTCATCGCGGTAACTTTGTTGCCTGACGTTTCCTGGCGTTGCCTGCGAAGTGAGTGGAGACCGTGATGGATGACCCCCGTGTGTGGGCCACGCTCGGCCGTGCCATCCGCGCAGACAGAGAGCGGCAGGGCCTGACGCGCGAGCAGCTGGCGGAACGCGTCCGCGAACGAGGCGTGCAGGTGTCCTCGCGCAGCATCACCACCCTCGAAGAGGGGCCGGCGCCCAAGCGCGGGTCGAAGCGCCCCACGCTGGAGCCCACGGTCGCGGCGCTCGGCTGGCGACCGGGGTGGACGGACCGCATCCTGGCGGGCGAGGACGCGAGTGTCGTACTCCAGCGGACGGAGACGACCGAGACTGAAGGATCACCGCGCTCTCACCTGCTCGAACTCGTACCGAGCGTCTACGAGTTCAGCCGCACGGCAGCTGGCCTAGGTGCCCCGGCACAGCTCCGCGACGACTTCGATGAGCTCGTTCAGGAGATCCTCGCCGCCGTGAAGACCGAACGGGGATACGCCCTCGCGGCTTACCGCCCTCACGCGGCCGGTGAAGGGGTGCCGGCGGACGACGCGGCCCGCATCCGGGACGCCCTCGAGGGCTGACCTGCCCCGTACGCCCTTTGTGGGACTTGGCGGTCTACCGCCATACCTGTCGCCATGTCGCTAAATCGCCCGGGTTGGTCACCCCTGCACGGATTCACACCGGTGTGAAGTCAGTTGAAAGATTTCCTACCGTTTCCTTCCCGTGCCTCAGCGTGATCAGGTAAACATGAACATCCGACGCGCTTCCCACTCGTCCACTTCCTTGGGGGGCGCATGTCCGCAGCTCAATTGGTTGCCACTGGTCTCGACTACGCGCCGGCCGCGATCCTCGAAGACCTCGGGATCACTGTCGTTCGTACGTGGCTGCGTGACACATGGGGAGCCTGGTCTCGCGACCACCAGCGGATCGTCATCGCCTCCGGCCTCGGGTACGTGCAGGAACGATCCGTACTGGCACATGAGTTGGAGCACGTCTTCGCCGACGACGCTGAATGCTCCAATCCGGTTGCGAGGATCCGGCAGGAACGCCGCGCGGACCTCCTCGCCTCCCGAAAGCTCATTGCTATCTCGGACCTTGCAGAGGTCGCCCAGTGGGCAGGTGACCCGCACACCGCTGCCGCCGAACTCCATGTGACGCAGCGCCTGTTGGAGGTCCGGCTCGACGATCTGCGAGGGGAGGGCTGGCCGTGGCGTCCACTGGCTGGATTGAGGACCGCTGGCTGAAGAAGCGCAAGGATCCGGACACGGGCAAGCGCGAACGTACGGAGCTCTACAACTCCAAGACGAAGCGATACCGGGTGTGCGGCATTCCTGGTGTCAAGAAGCGCTCGTTCGAGACGCTGGACGAGGCTAAGGAATGGCGCGTCAAGGCAATCTCGGAGACGAGGAAGCGCGAGTTCGTCGACGACCGCCAGGGCGAGATCCTCCTCGGCGACTACGTCCGTGACGAGTGGTGGCCGAAGCGAGACGACGCGGTCAACACCCGCGGCCCCATGAAGTCCAAGGTTTTCGGGCACATCGTCGACAGCCAGCTCGGCCGCATGCCGATGAACATCATCGACGAGGACCACCTCATCGACTGGAAGCGTGAGCTCAAGAGCCGAGGTCTCCAGGACACGACGATCACCGTGATCTGGAACCACCTCTCCAGCATCTTCAAGGCGGCCGTCGGCAAGCGCCTCGCCAAGAACCCGTGCAAGGCCGTGGACAAAGGCGTACGGCCGACCGCTGGCAAGGGATCGAAAGCCCGGGCCTGGACACGGACCGAGGCCCGCTCGATCCGCGCCGCCATGCCCGAGCGATACCAGGTCATCGCGGACCTCGGTATGCACTGCGGCCTGCGGCAGGGCGAGACGTTCGCGTTCAGCCCGGACGACATCGATCGTGAGCTGATGGTCCTGCGCGTGCGTCGCCAGCTGCTGTGGGAGGACGGGAAGCGCGCGTTCTTCAAGCTGCCCAAAGGCGACAAGGAGCGGGAGGTCCCACTCTCGCCCGGCCTGTTGCAGCTGCTCGATACCTACGCCAAGGGCTTCGCGCCGACGAGGGTGACGTTGCCGTGGGAGGGCCCAGGGAACGGAGGGCGGCCCAATGCAACCGTCCGCCTGCTGGTGGTCACCTGGCATGGGAACCGACTGAACCCCGCTGACTACAACAACCGCATCGTGAAACCGGCGCTGGCGAAGGCTGGACTGATCGCCGAGCGCAAGGAAGGGGCGCGCTGGGGGTGGGAAGCGTCGCGGGAGATGATGCACCACCGGTGGCGTCACACCTACGCGAGTGTGCAGCTCGGTGCCGGCGAGGACGTCATCTCGGTATCGCACTGGATGGGCCACGCGTCGCCGGACATCACGCTGAAGATCTACGCGCACTTCATGCCCGACCGTGGCATGCGTGGGCGGACGGCGGTCGACAGGTGGCTGGAGCCGGAGGTGCTCCCCGGCAGGGCGAGGCCGCTCCGGGTCGTCGAGCCAAAGGGGGTCTTGGCCGAGGGAGTTGCGTGAGCCTCGGCTCTAACCCCCTCACAACTCCCTTGAGTTCGCAGTGATCGACGAAGGCCGCCCCCCGGATTGCGGGAGGCGGCCTTCGTCGTGCCGTGACGGCGTTCAATGGCGGAGGCGTTTTGCCTGGTCAGTCGTAGGTGTAGAAGCCCGAGTTGGTCTTGCGGCCGAGGCGGCCGGCGTCGACCATGCGCTGGAGCAGCGGGGGAGCGGCGTACAGCGGCTCCTTGTACTCCTCGTACATGCTGAACGCGACCGAGGCCACCGTGTCGAGGCCGATCAGGTCGGACAGCTTGAGCGGGCCCATGGGGTGGGCGCAGCCCATCTCCATGCCGTTGTCGATGTCCTCGCGGCTCGCGATACCCGACTCGAACATCCGGATCGCGGACAGGAGATAGGGGATCAGCAGCGCGTTGACGACGAAGCCGGAGCGGTCCTGGGCGCGGATCGCGTGCTTGCCGAGCGCCTTCTCGGCGAACAGCTGGGCCCGGCCGATGGTGCCCTCGGAGGTGGTCAGCGCCGGGATCAGCTCCACGAGCTGCTGGACCGGCGCCGGGTTGAAGAAGTGGATGCCGATGACCTGGTCGGGACGCGAGGTGGCGACGGCCAGCTTGACCAGCGGGATCGAGGAGGTGTTGGAGGCGAGGATCGCGTCCGGCCGGGTCACCACCTGGTCGAGCACCTGGAAGATCTCGGTCTTCACCTGCTCGTTCTCGACGACGGCCTCGATCACCAGGTCGCGGTCGGCGAACTCGCCGAGGTCCGTGGTGAAGCTGAGCCGGTTCTGGGTGGCCTCCAGCTCGTCCTCGGAGATCTTGCCGCGCCCGGCGGCCTTGGACAGGGAGTTGAACAGCCGGGTCCGGCCGATCTCCAGGGCCTCGCCGGTGGTCTCGGCGACCTTGACGTCCAGACCGGCGCGGGCGCACACCTCGGCAATGCCCGCTCCCATCTGGCCGCAGCCCACCACTCCGACGCGTTCGATGTCGGTCACATCGTCCCCTTCGCTGATCCGCACGGCTCGGCAGGACCTCCGTTGTTCGGCGCCTGCTCCGGACGTGCACGTTACCGCCAAGTATCGATGATCGATCGCCGGGGTCGGGCATGCTGGGCGGCGGGACGATCCGTGACCGGGCGGATCCACTGCGTAGGGGGTACGGCGATGCGGCGACTGCCACGCCGGGCGTTCGCGGCTGCGGCACTGGCGACACTCACGGGACTGGGCACGGCCGGGGACGCGGCGGCCGTTCCCGCCCCGCTGCGCGGCCCCCGGGCCCCACGCCCCGTACGCGGCATGTGGCTCGCGACCGCCTCCCACCGCGACTGGCCCTCACGCACCGGACTGGACGCCGCCCGACAGCGCTCCGAACTCCTCGCCCATCTCGACACGGCGGTCCGGCGGCGGCTGAACACCGTGTTCTTCCAGGTCCGTCCGTCCGCCGACGCGCTGTGGCCCTCGCCGTACGAGCCGTGGTCGCAGTACCTGACCGGGGTCCAGGGCCAGGATCCCGGCTGGGACCCGCTGGGCACCGCGGTACGGGAGGCCCACGCGCGCGGCCTCGAACTGCACGCCTGGTTCAACCCGTACCGCGTCTCGGGGCAACCGGATCCGGCGCGGCTCGCCGCCACCCACCCGGCCCGCCTCCACCCCGACTGGATCGTCCCGTACGGCGGGAAGCTCTACTACAACCCCGGGCTGCCGCAGGTGCGGACGTTCGTCCGGGCCGCCATGCTCGACGCGGTCGGCCGGTACGCGATCGACGGAGTGCACTGGGACGACTACTTCTACCCCTATCCGGTGGCCGGAGAGGAGTTCGACGACGCCGCCGCCTACGCGGAGCACGGCGCCGACTTCCCGGACAGGGCGGCCTGGCGGCGCCACAACGTCGACAGGCTCGTGCTGGAGATGGCGGCGGGCATCCGGCGGACCCGCCCCGGCGTCCGCTTCGGGATCAGCCCCTTCGGGGTCTGGCGCAACGCCGCGACCGACCCGCTCGGCTCACCGACCGGGGCCGGCGTCCAGACGTACGACGACCTGTACGCCGACACCAGGAAGTGGGTCCGCGAACACTGGATCGACTACATCTGCCCCCAGCTGTACTGGCACATCGGCTTCGAGGCGGCCGACTACGCCGAACTGCTGCCCTGGTGGGCCCGGGTCGCCCGGGGCACCGGCGTGCGGCTGTACGTGGGGGAGGCGCTGTACAAGGCGGGCGCTCCCGGGCAGCCCGCGCGCTGGCAGGACCCGGCCGAACTGTCCCGTCACCTCACCCTCGCCGCCGGGTACCCCGAAGTGGGCGGACACGTCTACTTCTCGGCTACGGAGGTGGCCGAGGACCGCGTCGGCGCGCTGGCCCAGGTGGTCGCCGGCCACTACGGGAAGCGGTCGGGGCGCCCGCGCTGATCCCTGGCTCCGGGCCGGTCAGCCGCGCGCCCGCTGGGTGAGCCCGATGCACACCAGGACGGCCGCCGCCGTCAGCGGAGCCGCGGGTGTCAGCCGTTCACCCAGCAGCAGCACCGACCACACGAGCGTGAGCAGCGGCTGGGCGAGCTGCAGCTGGCTGGCCTTGGGGATGCCGATCGCCGCCATCCCCCGGTACCAGACGACCAGGCCGAGGAACTGCGAACCGGCCGCGACCCACAGCACCCCCGTCACGCTGTGCGCGGTCAGATGCACCGGCTCGTACGACAGCGCGATCAGCGCGCCCGGGACGCTGAGCGGCAGACACAGGACGAGGGCCCAGCCGATGACCTGCCAGCCCGGCATCACGCGGGCGAGCCTGCCGCCCTCGGTGTAGCCCGCCGCGCAGATCAGCAGCGCGCCGAAGAGATAGGCGTCCGCGCCGGTCAGGGCGCCGCCGCTCTGCTGCACGGTGAACGCGATGACGGCGGCCGCGCCCGCGCAGGCCGCCAACCAGAACATCCGTGAGGGCCGGGCGCCGGTGCGCAGGGCCGAGAACAGCGCCGTCGTCAGCGGCAGCAGTCCGACGACCACCGCCGCGTGCGCGGTGGTCGACGTCCGCAGCGCCAGTGTCGTCAGCAGCGGGAAGCCGAGGACGACACCGGCGGCGACGACGGTGAGACCCGCCAGATGCCGACGGGCCGGGACGGGGACCCGCAGCGCGAGGAGACAGCCGCCCGCGATGACCGCGGCGAGGACACAGCGCACGGCCACCAGGGACCAGGGGCCGAAACCCTCCAGGCCCCAGGCGGTGGCGGGGAAGGTGAGGGAGAAGGCGGTGACGCCGAGGGCCGCCTGCAGGGTGCCGGCGCGGCGGTCCGCCCGGGCGGGCACCGACTCGCGGGCTCCGGACGGGGATTCGGTGCTCCCGGCACCGGGTCGGCCGCTCGCGGACCCGGTGCTCCCGGTGCTGTGCGCGGCGCCGGAAGTCTCGGTGGCCGGGCCGTGCGGGCCGGCGGGCGTCCCGCCCCGGGGCCGGTGCGCACGTGCGGCGGAGGCGAATCCCGGGGCCGCCGCGGATGCGTCCGGCGCGGGCTCGGTGCCGCCGCTGACCGCTATCCCGCTGGGCTCGATAGCGCTACTCTCTGCTCTCATGCAAGAGCGTAGCAGTGTGGGGGATCTGGCGAACCGGCTGCGACAGGAGCTGAACCGCTACTCACCTGGAGGAAAGCTGCCGTCGAGCAGAGCGCTCGTCGACCGGTACCGCGTGAGCCCGGTGACCGTGACGCGGGCACTCGCCCAGCTGGCCGCCGAGGGCCTCGTGGTGACCCGGCCCGGAGCGGGCGCCTTCCGCGCGGAGCCCCGGACCACCGCCCCACCCGGCGGGGACACCTCCTGGCAGGAGGTCACGCTCAGCGCGGACGCCGCCGCCGAACCCGTCCCCCGCACCGTGGACGCGTCCGGCGTCCTGGCCTCGCTCGCCGCACCGCCGCCCGGCGTCGTCGAGTTCAACGGCGGCTATCTCCATCCCTCGCTCCAGCCCGAGCGGGCCATGGGCGCCGCCCTGTCCCGGGCGGGCCGGCGCCCCGGCGCGTGGTCCCGCCCGCCCATGGAGGGACTGCCGGAACTGCGCGAGTGGTTCGCTCGGGGGATCGGTGGAGCGGTCGGCGCGGCCGAGGTGCTCGTCACTGCGGGCGGCCAGTCCGGCCTGACCACCGCGCTGCGCGCCCTCGCGCCGCCCGGCGCCCCCGTCCTGGTCGAGTCACCCACGTATCCGGGCATGCTGGCGATCGCGCGGGCCGCGGGCCTGCGTCCCGTGCCCGTCCCGGTGGATCCCGACGGGGTGAAACCCGAGCTGCTCGCCGACGCCTTCCGGGCGACCGGGGCCCGGGTCTTCGTCTGCCAGCCGCTGTTCCAGAACCCGACCGGCGCCGTGCTCGCGCCCGCGCGCCGCGGCGAGGTGCTCCGCATCGCACGGGACGCCGGAGCCTTCGTGATCGAGGACGACTTCGTCCGCCGGCTGGTGCACGCGGACGCGGGCCCGCTGCCGCGTCCGCTGGCCGCCGAGGACCGGGACGGCGTCGTCGTGCACGTGGGTTCGCTGACCAAGGCGACCTCGCCGAGTTTCCGGGTGAGCGCACTGGCCGCCCGCGGTCCGGTGCTCGAACGGCTCCGCGCCATCCAGGTCGTCGACACCTTCTTCGTGCCCCGACCGCTCCAGGAAGCCGCGCTCGAACTCGTCGGTTCGCCCGCCTGGCCGCGCCATCTGCGCACCGTTTCAGCCGAGTTGAAGGCGCGACGCGACGTCATGACCGCCGCACTGCGACTGCGCCTGCCCGAACTCGCCCTGCCACACGTCCCGTTCGGCGGCTACCACCTGTGGGCCCGGCTGCCCGACGGCACCGACGAGTCCGCACTGGTCGCCGCCGCACTCCGCGCCGGCGTGGCCGTCGCCCCCGGCCGTCCCTACTTCAGCGCCGAACCCCCTGCCGCCCACCTCCGGTTGAGCTTCGCGGCGGTGGCCGGAACGGAGGAGATCGCGGAAGGGGTGCGCAGACTGAGGACGGCGTACGACGAGGTCCGGACCTGAACCGTGCCGGGACCGCCCTCCCACCTGCGCGGCCCGGCCTCGGACCCGGCAGGCGCACCGCGACCGGACCGGACCCCAGGGCCGGTGGACAGCGGGCCCACAGGGTGCGGCGGGGAGGTCCGGTGAACTTTAAGACACCCTGAGTAACCCCTATTGACCTGCGGAGTCCCGCGTTCCACCATCTGGCCATGCATCTTCGGGTCACGTTCGTCGCCGCCGCGCGCAGCTCCTCGCTGCTGGCGGAGCGCTTCGAGGACGACCGGCCGCTGGACCAGGCCGGCTGGGAAGAAGTGCTGCGCGCCGCCAACGAGCTGACGCCCCTGGCTGCGGCGGAGCTGCGCTACTGCTCACCGACCCCCCGCAGCCGGGCGACCGGCGACGCGCTCGGCTACGCGCCCCTGGTCCAGCTCGCGCTGCGTGACTGCGACATGGGCCGGTGGCGGGGCTTCACGCTGGGCGAGGCGATGGCCCGTGAGCCCGAGGCGGTGGACGCCTGGCTGGCCGACCCGCGCTCCACGCCCCACGGCGGGGAGTCCCTGCTGTCCTTCATCGGCCGGGTCGGTTCCTGGCTCGACACCCGGCCCGCCGACGACGGCGGCAGCATCGTCGCGGTCGCCGAGCCGGCCGTGGTGCGCGCCGCGCTGGTGTACGCCCTGAAGGCGCCGCCCTCGACCTACTGGAACATCGACGTCCGGCCGCTGTCGGCGGTCTCCGTGACGGGCCGGGCCGGCCGCTGGAGCCTGCGCTTCGACGGCTCCTCCATCCAGCCCACGCGCGCCTAGGGGACGCCCGGCCGGCCTTCCGTGCCGGTGCGCTCGCGTGTGTAGTCGGTGGTGAGCACGAGATCCTTCGCCGGTCCCCGGACGCGCCAGACGGTCCGCCAGTGGTCCTCGTCCCGGACGGTGAACTCCCCGCGGTACAGGTCCGCCGAGCAGGGATGGTCGGCGACGTACCGCCCGGTCGCGAGGTCCAGGTCGTGGAACGGGCGGCCGTCGGAGAACCGTACGAGAGCGGTGCCCTGCTCCGTGCCCGGCAGGAACCGGAGGGTCCGCTCGGCGGGCCGGGCGACGCCCTGCCACACGAACGTGCCGGCCTCGTGATGCAGCAGTCCCCGGTCCCGTAGCGGTCCTCCGGTCTCCGACAGCGTTGGGTCCGCGCCGGAAAGGGGCAGGTCACCGTCCTGGAGCGGCCCGAAGAGCGTGGCGCCGGTGAAGCGCCCCTCGCCGTCGCCCGCGAGGTCCCGGACCGTGCGCCGCACCTGCCAGGTCCCGGCCAGATACGTCAGCGCGTCCCGCACCGGCCAGAACTCGCCCATACCGTCCCGCTCCCCGTCCCGTCCGCCGCGCGCCCCGCCGGCGCACTCCTGCCGTTCCCCATTCTGCCTTCGCCTCCCGCTCAGGCGGCTGCGGTGTCGGCCGCGGGGCCCTGACCGGCAGGGAGCAGTCCGCGCTCGCCGAAGACCTTCTTCGCGACCAGGCTGGCGTTCATCGCCTTCGGGATGCCGCAGTAGACGGCCGAGTGGAGGAGCGCCTCGACGATCTGGTCCGGGGACAGGCCCACGTTCAGCGACGCGTTGACGTGCACCTCCAGCTGGGTCTCGCAGCCGCCGAGCGCGGTGAGCATGCCGAGGGTCACCAACTGCCGGTCGCGCGCGGCCAGTCCGGGCCGGTCGTAGATGTCGCCGAAGGCCCAGGCGATGATCTGGTGGCCCAGTTCGGGATTGATGTCGCTGAGGGCGTCGACGACGCGGTGGCCGGCCTCGCCGTCCACCGCGTCCAGGATCGTCAGGCCGTGCTCGAACCGCTCCTCGCGCGTGGTGGAGGCGGGGTTCTTCGTCGCGTCGCTCATGTCGGGTCGTCCGATCCCGGCTCGGCGAGGAGCCGTTCGTAGTGGTGGATCTTGTCGTCGAGCGCCGCCGCGTTCCGGCGCAGGGCGCGCATCCGGTCCGCGAGGTCGGTGCGGTGCTCGCGGAGCATCGCGAGCCGGTCGGGGACCGAGCCGTCGCCCCGCGAGCGCAGCTCCGCGAACCGCTGCATGTCCGTGATCGACATGCCCGTCCCGCGCAGTCGGATCAGGAACTCCAGCCAGGCCAGGTCGGCCGCCGCGTAGCGCCGCTGGTTGCCGGTGGTCCGGCCGACCCGCTCGATCAGGCCGGCCTTCTCGTAGTACCGCAGCGTGTCGTGGGAGAGGCCGGTGCGCTCGACGACCTGGGCGATCGTGAGCGTGGGTTCCGCCCCTCGCGGGAGGGGCTGTCCGCTGGTCATGAGAAGACCGTAGAACCTGGAGCGCGCTCCAGGTCAAGCCGTGATCGGGAAGGAGGGGTTCTCGCGGGGATCGGCGGCGCGCGGTGTCCAGGGGCGGCGCCTGCCGCGCGTCGCTCAGGAAGGCGCGCCGGTACGCCACCGTGCGCGGCGCCTCGGGGGAGCGGCGTCCGGGTCGGGGGTGCGGGTCGGGGGTGCGGGTCGGGGGTGCGCGGACCGGCGGACGCGGCGGAGTGGGTGCAATGCCACAGGGGCGGGGGGCCTCTCGGCCGCGGACGGCGGCGGCCTGTGGTCCCGGGGTCCACAGCAGCCCGCCCGGGCGCGGAGGCCCGGCCGCCCGTGGTCAGGCGTGCAGGTGGGGCGTGGGGTCAGCCGTGGCGGCGGGGCTTGCCGCGCTTCGCGCCGCCCTTGGGGCCGCCCTTCGTACCGCCGGAGCCACCGCTCCGGGGGTTCTTGCCCGCGGTCCTGCCGCCCGTCTTGCCGGCGGCGGGCTTGCGCCGCGCGCCGCCGCTCGCGTCCCCCTTGCGGGGCGTGGACTTGGCTCCGCTCTTGGACTTCTGCTGATCGGCGGCCGGCGCCGGGGCGCGTCCGCGCGTGCTGTTGACCGTCCGGCCGCGCACGATGCCGATGAAGTCCTCGACCAGATCCGTGGTCCGGTCCTCGGGCCAGGCCAGCGCGACGCGGGACTCGGGAGCGTCCGTGACCGTCCGGTAGGTGAGGTCCTTGCGGTGGTGGAGCCGCGCGAGGGACTGCGGGACGATCACGACACCGATGCCCGCGGCGACCAGGTCGACGGCGTCCGCCGTGGTCGCGGGCCGCTCCAGCGCGGGTCTGCCCGGCAGCTCCGCCCAGTCCAGCGGGTCGTCGAGGGGGTGCAGCACGATGTCGTCGTCGAGGTCCCCGGGGGAGATCTGCTCGACCGCCGCGACGATGTGGTCCTTGGGGACCACGACCACCGTCGTCTCGGTGTACAGGGGGATCGCGCTCAGGTCGTCCCGGTCGACGGGGAGCCGGACGAAGCCCGCGTCGACGTCGCCGCCACGCAGGAGCTCGTAGATCTCGTCCGGGGACGCCGGTACGAGGGACAGGGGCACGTCGGGCAGCCGCTCGTGCCAGACCCGCACCCACTTCGATGGCGTCACCCCCGGAACGTAGGCGAGCCTGAAGGAAGGGGATGCGTCGGAGCCGGTCACCCCGTCAGGTTACCCGGCGCGGCCCGGCGGCCTCACCCGCGATGGTCGGCGGTCGCTCGCGCGCTCGATACCCTGGACCCATGAGTTCGCACCAGACCACCCAGACGATGAAGGCCGCCACGGCGGCGAAGAAGCTGGGTGTGTACCTCGAGGCCACCCCCGCCGAGTTCCAGGAGGGTGTCGTCTCCCGTGCCGAGCTGAACGCGCTGCAGGCCGACCCGCCCGAGTGGCTCCAGGAGCTGCGCCGCAACGGCCCGCACCCGCGTCCGGTCGTGGCGTCCCGGCTCGGCGTCTCCATCGCGGGTCTCGCCCGCGGCGGCGTCAGCGAGGCGCTCACCACCGAGCAGATCGACGCGCTCAGGGACGAGGACCCCGACTGGCTGCGCCGTGAGCGTGACACCCAGGCCGAGGTCCGCAAGGAGGCCGCCCGTATCAAGGAGAAGAACGCGGAGCAGGCCGCCAAGCGCTCCTGACCCGCACCTGACCGGTCCGGCCGCCCTCGTGCGGCGGTCGAGCCCCGGACGACGACCGCCCCTCAGCCGTTGACGGCTGGGGGGCGGTCGTCGTATGCCGGTCATTGATCGCAACAGCGTTGCATAAACGTGCATGGAAACGTATAGTCATGCCATCTAGGAGGAGGGTTCCATGACGGTACGCGCGGCAGTGGCGGGAGCGAGCGGATACGCGGGCGGGGAACTGCTGCGTCTGCTCCTGACACACCCCGAGATCGAGATCGGTGCCCTGACCGGCAACTCCAACGCGGGCCAGCGGCTCGGCGCGCTCCAGCCCCACCTGCTGCCGCTCGCCGACCGCGTCCTCGCGGAGACCACCCCCGAGGTGCTCGCCGGACACGACGTGGTGTTCCTCGCCCTGCCCCACGGGCAGTCCGCCGCCGTCGCCGAGCAGCTCGGCCCCGACGTCCTCGTCGTCGACATGGGCGCCGACTTCCGGCTCAAGGACCCGGCCGACTGGGAGCGGTTCTACGCCTCCGCGCATGCCGGGACCTGGCCCTACGGCCTCCCTGAACTGCCGGGTGCCCGCGCCGCGCTGGAGGGGTCCAAGCGCATCGCGGTGCCCGGTTGCTACCCGACGGCCGCCTCCCTGGCCCTCTTCCCGGCGTACGCGGACGGACTCGCGGAGAACGAGGCCGTGATCGTCGCCGCCTCCGGCACCTCGGGGGCCGGCAAGGCGCCCAAGACGCACCTCCTCGGCAGCGAGGTCATGGGGTCGATGACCCCGTACGGCGTCGGAGGCGTCCACCGGCACACCCCCGAGATGATCCAGAACCTCAGCGCGGCCGCCGGGGAGCGCGTCACCGTCTCGTTCACGCCGACCCTCGCGCCGATGCCCCGCGGCATCCTCGCGACGTGCAGCGCCAAGGCGAAGCCCGGGGTCACCGCCGACGCCGTGCGCGCCGCCTACGAGAAGGCCTTCGCCGACGAGCCGTTCGTGCACCTGCTGCCCGAGGGACAGTGGCCCGCCACCGCGTCCGTCCACGGTTCCAACGCTGTTCAGATCCAGGTCGCGTACGACGCCGCCGCACACCGCATCATCGCGGTCAGCGCCATCGACAACCTGACCAAGGGCACCGCGGGTGGTGCCCTCCAGAGCATGAACCTCGCGCTCGGCCTGCCCGAGGAGCTGGGGCTCTCCACGATCGGAGTCGCACCGTGAGTGTCACGGCAGCACAGGGATTCACGGCGGCGGGAGTCGCCGCCGGAATCAAGGAGAACGGCAACCCGGACCTGGCCCTCGTGGTCAACACCGGGCCCCGCCGCGCCGCCGCGGGCGTCTTCACCTCCAACCGCGTCAAAGCCGCCCCGGTCCTCTGGTCGGAACAGGTCCTCACCTCCGGTGAGCTGACCGCCGTCGTCCTCAACTCCGGCGGCGCCAACGCCTGTACGGGACCTAAGGGCTTCCAGGACACCCACGCCACCGCCGAGAAGGTCGCCGAGGCGCTCGGGGACACCGGCGCCGGCAGCGTCGCCGTGTGCTCGACCGGCCTCATCGGCGTCCTGCTGCCGATGGACCGGCTGCTCCCCGGCGTCGACCAGGCCGTCGCCCAGCTCAGCCCGCACGGCGGCGAGAAGGCCGCCATCGCCATCAAGACGACGGACACCGCGCACAAGACGTCGGTCGTGACGCGGGCCGGCTGGACCGTCGGCGGCATGGCCAAGGGCGCCGGCATGCTCGCCCCGGGCCTCGCCACCATGCTCGTCGTGCTCACCACCGACGCTGACGTGCCCGCCGAGGGCCTCGACCGTGCCCTGCGCGACGCCACCCGCACGACCTTCGACCGTGTCGACTCCGACGGCTGCATGTCGACCAACGACACCGTGCTGCTGCTGGCCTCCGGAGCCAGTGGAGTCACCCCGGAGCACGCGGAGTTCGCCGAGGCCGTGCGCGAGGTCTGCGACGACCTCGGACAGCAGCTCATCCGCGACGCCGAGGGCGCGAGCAAGGACATCAGGATCGAGGTCGTGGGCGCCGCGACCGAGGACGACGCCGTCGAGGTGGGCCGCTCCATCGCCCGCAACAACCTCCTCAAGTGCGCCATCCACGGCGAGGACCCCAACTGGGGGCGGGTGCTGTCCGCGATCGGCACCACGAAGGCGGCCTTCGAACCGGACCGGCTGAACGTCGCCATCAACGGCGTCCGGGTCTGCAAGAACGGCGGTGTCGGCGAGGACCGCGACCGCGTCGACATGCGCTACCGCGAGGTCCACATCGTCGCCGACCTCGCCGCGGGCGACGCCACGGCCACGATCTGGACCAACGACCTCACCGCCGACTACGTCCACGAGAACAGCGCGTACTCCTCATGAGCAATGTGACCCGCAAGCACACCGCTCTGCCCAAGGCGCAGATCCTCATCGAGGCGCTGCCGTGGCTGACCCGGCACCGGGGCAAGACCGTCGTCGTCAAGTTCGGCGGCAACGCCATGATCGACAGCGACCTCAAGGCGGCCTTCGCGCAGGACATCGTCTTCCTGCACCACGCGGGCCTCAAGCCCGTCGTCGTGCACGGCGGCGGCCCGCAGATCAGCGCCGCCCTCGACCGGCACGGCATCGTCAGCGAGTTCAAGGCCGGCCTGCGCGTCACCACGGAGGACGCGATGGACGTCGTCCGCATGGTGCTCGCCGGACAGGTCCAGCGCGAGCTGGTCGGCCTGCTCAACGAACACGGACCGCTCGCCGTCGGCATCACCGGCGAGGACGCGCACACCATCACCGCAACCAAGCACCAGCCCACGATCGACGGCCAGTTGGTCGACATCGGGCGGGTGGGCGAGATCACCGCGATCGACACCGGCGCGATCGAGGCTCTGCTCGCCGACGGCCGCATCCCGGTCGTCTCCTCGATCGCCCGGAGCCAGGACGACGGACATGTCTACAACGTCAATGCTGATACGGCGGCTGCGGCACTCGCTGCTGCACTGGGGGCCGAGACCCTCATGGTCCTCACGGACGTCGAGGGCCTCTACGAGGACTGGCCCGACAGCGACGAGGTGATCAGCCGCCTCACCGCTTCCCAGCTGGAGAAACTCCTTCCCGAGCTGGCCAGCGGCATGGTGCCGAAGATGGAGGGCTGTCTGCACGCCGTACGCAACGGCGTCACGACCGCCCGGGTCATCGACGGCCGGGTCCAGCACTCGATCCTGCTGGAGATCTTCACCGACGAGGGCATCGGCACGATGGTCGTGCCGGACGACGAGGAAGCGGGGGACGCAGCATGACCGGCAGCGCCACGAACGCAGAGCTCACCGAGCGGTGGCAGGGCTCACTGATGGACAACTACGGCACCCCGCGCCTGCCGCTCGTCCGCGGTGCCGGCACGAAACTGTGGGACGCCGACGGCACGCAGTACCTCGACTTCGTCGGCGGCATCGCGGTCAACGCGCTCGGACACGGCCACCCCGCGATCGTCGAGGCCGTCAGCCGGCAGATCGCGGAACTCGGCCACGTCTCCAACCTCTTCGTCGCCGAACCGCCCGTCACCCTCGCCGAAAGGCTGCTCCAGCTCTTCGGCCGCGAGGGCCGGGTGTACTTCTGCAACTCCGGAGCGGAGGCCAACGAGGGCGCCTTCAAGATCGGCCGGTTGACCGGCCGGACCCACATGGTCGCCACCACCGGCGGCTTCCACGGCCGCACGATGGGTGCCCTCGCCCTCACCGGCCAGCCCGGCAAGCAGGAGCCCTTCCTGCCGCTGCCCGGCGACGTCACGCACGTCCCGTACGGGGACCCGCAGGCCCTCGCCGAAGCGGTCACCCCGGACACGGCCCTGGTCATCATCGAGCCCATCCAGGGCGAGAACGGCGTGGTCGTGCCGCCCCCCGGCTATCTGAAGGCGGCCCGCGCGATCACGGCGGCCAACGGCGCGCTGCTCGTCCTGGACGAGGTGCAGACCGGGATCGGCCGCACCGGCCACTGGTTCGAGTACCAGGCCCACGAAGGCGTCCTGCCCGACATCGTCACGCTCGCCAAGGGTCTCGGCGGCGGACTTCCCCTCGGCGCCACCGTCGCGTTCGGCCGCGCCGCCACCCTGCTGAAGCCCGGTCACCACGGCACGACCTTCGGCGGCAACCCGGTGGTGTGCGCCGCCGGACTCGCCGTCCTCGACACGATCGGGTCCGAGGGCCTCCTGGAGAACGTGAAGCGCGCCGGCGAGAAGCTGCGCGACGGAATCGAGGGCACCGACGGCGCGGCCCGCCACCCGCTCGTCGACCATGTCCGGGGTGCGGGCCTGCTCCTGGGTATCGTGCTCACCGAGCCGCTCGCGCCCCAGGTGCAGCAGGCGGCTCAGGACGCCGGTTTCCTGGTGAACGCGCCCGCCCCCGACGTCGTACGGCTGATGCCGCCGCTGAACCTCGGCGATGACGAGGTGGACGCGTTCCTCCAGGCGCTTCCCGGCATCCTCGACGCAGCCAACGGGGACGGATGATCCCGGGAAATGGGACGACGACGATGAGCCAGGCGCAGGACCACGAGCCAGCAGGGCCTGCCGTGCCGCAGACCCGCACCGCACGCCACCGCCGGATCGTGGACATCCTCAACCGGCAACCGGTGCGCTCACAGAGCCAGTTGGCGAAGCTCCTCTCCGACGACGGGCTGAACGTCACACAGGCGACGCTCTCCCGGGACCTCGACGAGCTGAACGCGGTGAAGATCCGCAACAACGACGGCGACCTCATCTACGCGGTGCCGAGCGAGGGCGGTTTCCGTACGCCGCGCGCGCCGCTGGGGGAGTCGGCGAAGGAGGAGCGGATGCGGCGGCTCTCCTCGGAGCTGCTGATCTCCGCCGAGGCCTCGGCGAATCTCGTCGTCCTGCGCACCCCGCCCGGGGCCGCCCAGTTCCTCGCCTCGGCGATCGACCAGGCGGAACTGCACGACATCCTCGGCACGATCGCCGGGGACGACACCCTGCTGCTGATCAGCCGGGGCCCGACAGGCGGCCAGGCGCTCGCCGACCACCTGCTGAGGCTCGCGCAGAACACCCACTGAAGCCGGCGTCGGCCCGTCGGCACGGACACGCGGAAGGAAGGAGGCGCGCCCCGCAGTGGGGCGCGCCTCCTTCCGCGTGGGTCGGCCGGTCAGCCCAGGCGGTGGGCCAGCCCGCCCGTGCACCGGACCTCGTCGCCCGCCGTGATGAGCAGGCCCTCCACGTCCGGCAGCGACTCCAGCCAGTCCAGACCGGCCCGCGATCCCATCGCGAAAGCCGCGGTCGCCCAGGCGTCCACCCAGGTCAGACGGGGGCCCACCACCGTCACGGCCAGCAGGTCGGTGACCGCGGGCCTGCCGGTGCGGGGGTCGACGATGTGCGCACCGCGTTCGGCGGTGCCGGAGGTCGCCACGGCCAGTTCGGCGGCCCCGGCCGCGGAGACGACCGCGGCCAGCGAACCCGGGCGGAGCGGGTCCGACACCCCGATCCGCCAGGGCCGGTGCGAGCCCGGGACACCGCGCAGTTGCACGTCACCGCCGCCGTTGACGCTCACCCCGCTCGCCCCCGCCTCGGTGAGCCGCAGGGCCGCGCGTTCGGCCGCCCAGCCCTTGACGATCCCCGTCGGGTCCAGCCGGCCCTCGTAGCGCGTGCTGAACCAGCCGTCGCTGATCCGCTCCGCCTCGGCGCCCAGGCCGAGCACCTCGGCGACCTCCTCGTCGCACTCCTCGACGGTCAGCTCCCCGCGCACCAGGCGCGAGATCTGGCTGTCGTCCCGGTAGGTGCTGAACACCGCGTCCGCACGGTGCAGTTGGGCGACGGCCTCCTCCAGCGCGGCCCGGACCGCCTCCGGGTCCCCGCCGCGCACGTCGAAGGAGAACACCGTGCCCATGACCTCCTCGGCGTGCCGCAGAGCGGGCGGTGCCTCCTCGGCGGGCTCAGCCACCGGCCTTGTCCAGCGCCGACTGGAGGGACTTCTTGTAGCCGCCGGAGGTGTAGGTCGCGCCGGAGACGGCGTCGATGTCGGCACTGCCCGCCGCGACCGCCTCCTGGTTGAGCTTCGGCACGGCGTCGGCGGTGACCTGCGTGCTGCGCCCGCCGCTCGGCGCCTGGACCGTCTCCGCCTTGGTGATCTTCGTCCCGGCGAGTACGAGGCGGACCTGGACCGGGCCGTACTCGGTCCGGGCGACGTCTCCGGTGATGACGCGGGTCTGCGTTGCGGGTGCCTCCGTGGCCGGCGCCTTCGGTGAGGCCGAGGCTCCCGCGGAACCCGAACCGCCGCCCGTCGCCTTCGCCTTGTCCAGTGCCGACTGGAGGGACTTCTTGTAGCCGCCGGAGGTGTAGGTCGCCCCCGAGACGGCGTCGATGTCGGCGCTCTGCGCGGCGACCGTCGCCTTGTTGAGCTTGGGCACGGCCAGGGCGGTCTTCTGGTCGCTGGTCCCGCCCTGCGGGGCCTGGACCGCGTCGGCCTTGACGATCCTGCCGCCGCTCAGCGACAGCCGGACCTGGACCGGGCCGTACTCGGTCTTCACCACGTCGCCGGTGACGGTCCGCGTGCCGGTCTGCTGAGCGCTGCCGCCCTGCGGCGACTCCTGCCCGGCCACCGTCTGCTGGGGTGCCGCGCCGCCCTGCGCCGACGCGGCGGTCGGATCGCCCGCCGGTTTGAGCGACAGCAGCAGCACGATCCCGGACACGGTGGCGGCGGTGGCGAGCATGGTGCGCCGTATGGGGTGACTCTTCTTCATCGCTCCTGACTCCCGTCGCTCACATCTCGAACGACTCGTGATGGATGCGGCGGGCGGGAACCCCCGCGCCGCGCAGTGCGTCGTACACCTGCTGCGCGAAACCGGGCGGCCCGCACATGAAGACGTCGTGGCGTTCGATGTCCGGCAGCTTGCGGCGCAGGGTGTCCGCCGAGATGTCCGGACGTTCGCCCTCGGGGCTGTTCACCGCGTACATCAGCCGGGCCCCGCGCTCCTTGGAGATCGAGGCCAGCTCGTCCCACAGGGCCAGGTCCTGGGTGCTGTTGGCGCGGTAGAGGAGCGTGATGTCGCCGGACGCGCCGGGGAGGGTCTCGAACAGGGCCCGCATCGGGGTGATCCCCACGCCGCCCGCCACCAGGAGGACCTTGCCGCGGCTGCGCTTGCCGGCGGTCAGCGCGCCGTACGGGCCCTCGGCCCAGACCCGGGTGCCCGGCTCCAGGTCGCGCAGGCCGGCGCTGTGGTCGCCGATCGCCTTGACGGTGATGCGCAGCATGTTCGGGCGGGGAGCCGCCGAGAGCGAGTACGGGTGGGAGCTGAGGCGCATACCGGGCGCCAGGAACCGCCAGCGGAAGAACTGCCCGGCCTCGGCGCCCATCCGGTGCAGCTTGCGCCCGCTGATCAGCACCGACACGATGCCGGGCGTCTCCTCGATGACCGCCTCGACGCGCATCCGGTGCTTCACGTTCAGCCGGATCGGCGAGAGGATCCGGTACCAGAGGACGAGCGCGGTCACCGAGCCGTACAGCCCGTACCAGACGGTCTTGGCGACGGGCTCCACCGCGAAGTCGTTCCCGGTGGACAGCTGGTGCCAGAACGTCAGGAACACCGCTGCGTACGTCAGCAGATGGACGTGGTACCAGGTGTCGTAGGGGATGAGCCGGCGGACCGGGCCGACGGAGATGAAGCCGATGAGCACCAGCAGACCGGTGCCGATCGCCGCCTTGCCCATGTCGGGCAGCTGGTTGACCGAGTCGATCGTCTGCTGGACGACCGCGCCGAGTCCCTTCCCGGACTGCAGGGCGTAGCCCCACATGGTCAGGAAGAGATGGGCGAGGACCAGGGAGATCGTGTAGCGGCCGGTCATCGCGTGCCAGCGCGCCACGCGGTCGGATCCCACCCGGCGTTCGAGTGCGGGGACGCGGGCCATCTGCAGCACCACGAGCGCCATCAGGTACCCGGCGAGCAGGCCGGTGATCCGGCCCGCGTTGAGGATCCTGCTGTTGTCGTCGGCGATGGACGGAGTGTTGTTCCACCACAGCCAGATCACCCCGGCGGCGCCCGCCCAGACGGCGAGCAGCAGGGGGACGGCGGGCGAGCGGCGTGGGCGGATGCGGCGCATGGTCTGGCGCCGCGCGGCGCGGCCACCGGCGATCGTGGACACGGTTCCTCCGTGTTCGTCCGTGGGGACGGGGCGAGGGGAGTGGCCCCCTGGCCCAGAGATACGGTCCACGACGCCCGTGCGTTCAGAGACCTGCGGAGTCGAGTGCGGACTGGAGGGACTGCTTGTATCCGTCGCTGGTGTACGTGGCCCCGGAGACCGAGTCGATCTCCGCGTTCTGGGCGGCCAGTGCCTCCCGCCTGAGCTGGGGGAGCGCATAGCTGTTGATCTCCTGGTCCCGGGGATTCTCCGACGGGTAGGTGACCGCGGTGACCTCGGTGATCGTGCCGTTCCTCACGGTGATCCGCACCTTGACCGGGCCCCAGCGGGTCTGGACGGTGTCGCCGGTGACGGTGCTGGTCCCCGCGGTCTTCGTGCCGCCGGACGATCCGGAGGAATCCCCGGACGAGCCTGCCGAGGGTGTGGACGACGGCTGACTCGCGGACGACGACGCCCGGGCCGGGACCGGCGGGGTGTGCGGCTTCAGCGAGAGCAGCAGGACGACACCGGTGACCGTGGTGGCGGCGGCCAGCGTCACCCGGCGCAGCGGACGGTTCTTCTTCAGGGCGTGCACGGCGGCCTCACAGCTCGAACGACTCGTGGTGGATGGAGCGGTCGGGGACACCCGCGGTGCGCAGCTCCCCATACAACTCCCGCGCCATCGCGGGAGGTCCGCAGAGGTAGACGTCGTGCTCGGCGAGGTCCGGCACGGCCTGGCGCAGTGACGCGGCGTCGAGCTGTGGGCGGGTGCCGTCGGCGGCGTTGACCGCGTACAGGACGCGTGCCCCGCGCCATTGTGCGATGGCCTCCAACTCGCCCCCGAGCGCCAGGTCTTCGGCCGTGCGCGCCCGGTAGAGCAGCGTGAGCCGGCCGGGCAGTTCCTCGAACAGGGCGCGCAACGGCGTGATGCCGACGCCGCCCGCGATCAGCAGGGACTTCGACGCCGTGCTCCGGTCCGCGGTCAGCGAGCCGTACGGGCCCTCCGCCCACACCCGGGTACCGGGCCGCAGCAACCCGACGGCCGTGCTGTGGTCGCCGAGCGCCTTGACGGTGATCCGCAGCCGGTCCGGCCGGAGCGGTGCCGACAGCGAGTACGGGGTCGAGGTCCACCGCATCCCGTCCGCGAGGAACCGCCACCGGAAGAACTGTCCTGCCCGGGCGCCCAGTTCGCCGAGGTGCTGCCCGCCGATCACGACGGAGAAGACTCCGGGGGCCTCGCGGTGCACGGACTCCACGCGCAGCCGGTGCCGCAGGTTGAGCCGCACCGGGGTGAGGACGCGGAACCACAGGACGAGCGCGGCCGTGCCGAGATAGAGCGTGTACCAGGCGGTTCGCGCGGCGGCGTCGCCGACGAAGTCGGAGCCGAGCGCGACCTGGTGGAAGAAGGCCAGGAAGACCGCGGCGTACGTGAGCAGGTGCACGTAGTACCAGAACTCGTGGCTGATCCGGCGGCGGGCCAGGCGCGCCGAGGTGATTCCGACGGCGAGGAGGATGACCGTTCCGGTCGTCGCCTTGAGCATGTCCGGGTAGTCGAGGACCACGCTCAGCGTCTCGTGCGCGATGCCCGCGCCGTCCTGCGCGGCATAGCCGAGGAGGATCAGTGTGACGTGCGCGACCAGCAGGCAGATCGTGTACCGGCCGGCCATCGCGTGCCAGCGCGCCACCCGGTCGGAGCCCACGCGCCGTTCGAGGAGGGGGATCCGGGCCATCAGCGCCACCAGCACGGCGCAGCTGTAGCCGCACAGCAACCCGCCGATCCGGCCCGCGTCCGTCAGCCGGCCGGCCGTACCCACCACCGCCGGGGTGTCGGTCCACCAGAGGGCGAGGACGGCGGCGGCTCCGGCCCACAGCAGAGCCAGCAGCGGCCCGGCGGGCGAGCGCCGCGGCCGCGGGCGTCCTCGTGTCGGGCGCTGCTCCGCCACCCGCTCGTGCACCGTGGTCATGTGTCCGTCCTCAGTCGGGCTGTCCGGGATCACACTGTGCGTCCGGAACTTCTGAGGAGGCTCTGAACGGGCCCGCTCCGCGCGGACTCACAGGAAACCCAGAGCCGGGGGAAGGGAGGACGGGGGAGGCGGCGGCTTCTGGGGAGAGGTGACTCAGAGACGACTCAGAGGAAACTCAGAGCCTGCCGGGGAGAGCGCGGCCGCCGTCAGGGGCGATGCTGGAAGGTGCCATGAACACTTCCACCCCAGATACCGGCGCCTCCCGCTCCCCGGAGCCCGGTGCTCCCGCCACCCGGCGCACCGGCAGGGCGCCCTCGCTCACCCGGTCCGACGGCACCCCCGTCCGCGTCCTCGTCGTCGACGACGATCCCGACCTGGCCGAGGTCCTCTCCGGAGCCCTGCGCTACGAGGGATGGGAGGTCCGGACGGCGGGCGACGGGGCCTGCGCCGCCGCCGAGGCCCGCGCACTGCTTCCAGACGCCGTCGTCCTCGACGTCATGCTCCCGGACACCGACGGCTTCGCCGTACTGCGCGACCTGCACACCGTGCTGCCGGACGTCTGCGTCCTCTTCCTCACCGCGCGGGACGCCGTGGAGGACCGCATCGCCGGTATCACCGCGGGCGGCGACGACTACGTCACCAAACCGTTCAGCCTGGAGGAGGTCGTCGCCCGGCTGCGCGGACTGCTCCGCCGCGCCGGAATGGCCCGCCGGTCGGACGAGGGCCCGCGGCTCGTCGTCGGCGACCTGTCGATGGACGAGGAGGCCCGAGAGGTGACCAGGGGCGGCGACCTGATCGAACTGTCGCCCACCGAGTTCGAGCTGCTCCGCTTCCTGATGCGCAACCCGCGGCGCGTACTCAGCAAGTCCCGGATCCTCGACCGCGTCTGGTCCTACGACTTCGGCGGCCAGGCCCACGTCGTCGAGTTGTACATCTCCTACCTGCGGAAGAAGGTGGACGCCGGCCGGGAACCCATGATCCACACGGTGCGCGGCGCCGGATACGTGATCAAACCGGTGGCGGGCCGATGAGGTCACACCGGTGGGCGCTCCGCCGGCGCCGGCGGTCCCGGGGCGTCGGCGCCGCCCGGGTCCTGTGGCGTCCGCGAACGATGCGGGCCCGCCTCACCGCCGGGCTCGTGGTGCTGCTCGCCGTGAGCTGCTCCGCTGTCGGCGTGGCCGCCGTGTACGAACTGAACGGCTTCCTGACGGGCCGCCTGGACGAGCAGTTGCGGGAGGCCGGGGAGCGTTTCCCGGCGAGCCTGGAACACGGTTCGCCGAAGCCCTCCGACCACGATGGCGACGAACGCGGCGACACCCGCCGGCAGAGCACCGGCACCTTCGGGGCACGCCTGGTCGGACAGGTGGTCACCAACGCCGCGGTCGTGCCCTCGGGCACCACCGCCGCCGTCCGGAAAGTGAAGCCGAGCGACCACGACGTGGCGGCCCTGGCCGCTGTTCCCCTCGACGGCCGCGGTCACACGGTCCTCCTGTCGTCACTGGGCGACTACCGGGTGCTGGCCACGCGCGGCCGGGACGGCGACGTGCTGATCACGGGACTGCCCACCGAGCCCGTCCAGGCCGCCGTCCACCGGCTGGAACTCGTCGCCTCCCTGGTCTTCGGTGTGGCCCTCGTGGTCACCGGAGTCGCCGGGGCCCTGTGGGTGCGCTGGTCGCTCCGGCCGCTGAACCGGGTCGCCGCGACCGCCACTCGGGTGAGTGAACTCCCGCTCGCCAGCGGCGAGGTGGCACTGCCCCCGCGAGTACCCGAGTCCGACCCGCACAGCGAGGTGGGCCGCGTCGCCAGTGCCTTCAACCGCATGCTGGGCCATGTCGAGGACGCGCTCACCAAACGGCACGCCGGCGAGGAGCGGCTGCGCACCTTCGCCGCCGACGCCAGCCACGAACTGCGAACCCCGGTCGCCACCGTCCGCGGCCACGCCGAGCTCGCACTGCTGCACCCGGGACCCGTGCCCCCCGAGGTGGAACGCGCCCTGGAACGCATCAGCGCCGAGTCGGCGCGGATGGGCGAGATGGTCGACGAACTGCTCCTGCTCGCCCGCCTCGACGCGGGCCGCCCTCTGGAGCGGCTTCCCGTCGACCTGACCCACCTCGTCCTCGACTCGGTCACCGACGCCCGTGCGGCGGGCCCCGGCCATCGCTGGGTGCTCGAACTGGCGGAGGAGCCGGTGACCGTGACGGGCGACGCCCACCGGCTCCAGCAGGTGCTGGCCAACCTGCTGTCCAACGCGCGGGCACACACACCCGTCGGCACCCGCGTGACCGTGTCCCTGGAAGGCGTCGGTACGTCGGCCGTGCTGAGGGTCCATGACGACGGACCCGGGGTCGCCGAGGACGTCCGGCCCGGCGTCTTCGAACGCTTCACCCGGGCGGACCGTCGTCGCCCGGACGGCGCCGGCACCGGGGCGGGGCTCGGCCTGTCGATCGTGGCGGCCGTGGTGGAGGCGCACGGCGGCACGGTCACCCTGGACAGCGGCAGCGGAGCGACCACCTTCACGGTCCGGCTCCCCGCCGTCTGAGTGACGTCAGTACCGGGTGACCGCCGTCACCCCGCTCGCGGTGCCGATGGCGATGTGCGGAGCGCGGGCCGGGTCCGCCCAGGTGAGCAGGCGCCGCATCGTGGCCGCCGGCACGGACACACAACCGGCCGTCGGCCCGCTCCCGTTGACGTGCAGGAAGATCCCGGCGCCGCGTCCGCGCACCGGGCGCGCGTAGTTGAACCCGATGACGAAGGCGTGCGCGTACTGCTTCTCGTAGGCGACCAGATGCTCGGACTCGGCGGCCCGGCAGTCCGCAGGACGCGGTTCGGTCCACCGGTTGTACGACCGGGACGCGTTGTCCTGGCACCACCAGGAGTCCTGCCGCACCGGGCGGTAGGGCACCGAGGTCCGGCCCGGCGCGGTGCTGGTCCCGAAGGCGTACGGCAGGTCGTACAGGCCGGTGGGGGTCGTGTTCGTGCCCTGGCGCCGCGCGCCGCCCTCGACGAGTCCGTTCGCCCCGAAGCGGGCGGTGGCGGAGCCCGCCCGCACCCAGCGCCCGTCCCGCCGGTCCCACCAGCTGAGCGTTCCCGACGTGGCGTTGGCGCGCGGGGCCCGGGCGGTGATGAGCTGGGTGCCGCCGCCGGTGTCGGTCATCAGCTCCGGCAGTTCGCGCGGCGGCGGCCCGCCCGGGGCCAGGGCGAGCAGGGACGCGGACGCGAGGGCGACGGCTCCGAGGCGCATGGCTCAGACCGTACTGGGGGGCAACGGCAGCGGCAGCCCGGGAAGGCCGTCCAGGCTCGTCGCGATGTGCTCCTTCTTGGTGAAGTACGCGTCCAGGGAGGCGTCGTCCTCGCGGGCGAACCGCCTGCCGTGCAGATCGCGGTCCTCCTCGTACGCCATGAAGGGCACGGCGTAGCCGCAGGAGTCGCGGACGTGTTCGGCGGTCACGACGATGATCGCGCGCAGGCCGTGCAGGGTGGGGTCGATGCCGGGGAAGTGCGCGAGCAGGTCCCCGAAGCGCGGGTCGTCCCGGAACACGGGTTCGCCGTGGCCGTGCACCCGGACGATGTTGGGCGGCCCCTGGAAGGCGCACCACATCAGCGTGATCCGGCCGTTCTCGCGCAGGTGCGCGATGGTCTCGGCGGTGCTCCCCGCGAAGTCCAGATAGGCGACGGTCAGCTCGTCGAGCACGACGAAGGAACCGGTGAGGCCCTTGGGGGACAGGTTGACCGTGCCGTCGCCGGACAGCGGTGCGGTGGCGGTGAAGAAAAGGGGCTGTGCCTCGATGAAGGTGCGGAGGCGGCCGTCGATGCGCTCATAAGTCTTTCCCATGGCTAACGATTATGGCGGAAACTCCTTCGTTCGCCTAAGGAATTTTCCGTTCCGTCGTACCGGGTTCGAGGCGTCGACGTTGACGAACCATGCAGAGTGCTGCATACTCATGCATGTCAGCGAATGCACTGTGAGGAGAATCCCGTGACCGAGCGCGTCGTACTCGCCTACTCAGGCGGTCTGGACACCTCCGTCGCCATCGGCTGGATCGCCGAGGAGACGGGCGCCGAGGTCATCGCCGTCGCGGTCGATGTCGGCCAGGGTGGCGAGGACCTGGACGTCATCCGCAAGCGCGCCCTCGCGTGCGGCGCCGTCGAGGCCGAGGTCGCGGACGCCAAGGACGAGTTCGCCGACGAGTACTGCCTCCCGGCGATCAAGGCCAACGCCCTCTACATGGACCGCTACCCGCTGGTCTCCGCCCTCTCCCGGCCGACGATCGTCAAGCACCTCGTCGCCGCCGCGCAGAAGCACGGTGCGACCACGGTCGCCCACGGCTGCACCGGCAAGGGCAACGACCAGGTGCGGTTCGAGGCCGGCATCGTCGCCCTCGCGCCCGACCTCAAGTGCATCGCCCCGGTCCGCGACTACGCGATGACCCGGGACAAGGCGATCGCGTTCTGCGAGGAGAAGCAGCTCCCGATCGCGACCACCAAGAAGTCCCCGTACTCCATCGACCAGAACGTCTTCGGACGCGCGGTCGAGACGGGCTTCCTGGAGGACATCTGGAACGCGCCGATCGAGGACATCTACGAGTACACCTCGAACCCCGCCGAGCAGCGCGAGGCCGACGAGGTCGTCATCTCCTTCAAGGAGGGCGTCCCGGTCGCGATCGACGGCAAGCCCGTCAGCGTCCTCCAGGCCATCCAGCAGCTCAACGAGCGCGCCGGCGCCCAGGGCATCGGCCGGATCGACATGGTCGAGGACCGGCTCGTGGGCATCAAGTCCCGTGAGGTGTACGAGGCTCCGGGCGCGATCGCGCTGATCACCGCCCACCAGGAGCTGGAGAACGTCACCGTCGAGCGTGAACTCGCCCGCTACAAGCGGCAGGTCGAGCAGCGCTGGGGCGAGCTGGTCTACGACGGCCAGTGGTTCTCCCCGCTCAAGCGCGCCCTGGACGGCTTCATCACCGAGGCCAACCAGCACGTCAACGGCGACATCCGGATGATCCTGCACGGCGGCCGCGCGGTCGTCACCGGCCGGCGCTCGCAGACCTCGCTCTACGACTTCGACCTCGCGACGTACGACACGGGCGACACCTTCGACCAGGCCGCGGCCAAGGGCTTCATCGACATCTACAGCCTGTCGTCGAAGATCGCCGCGAAGCGCGACCAGGCCTGAGGAACAAGGGACTTGGCGGGCCGGTCGTGTCCGCCGTTCCCGAGCAGCCCACCCACTAGCCTGACAGCCGCCTCCTCACCCGCGTGAGGAGGCGGTGGCACATCCGACCCCTGCGAGGAGCAACGCAAGTGAGCAGCAACAGCGGTGACGTCCGGCTCTGGGGCGGACGGTTCGCCGACGGTCCCGCCGAGGCCCTGGCCAAGCTGTCCGCGTCGGTCCACTTCGACTGGCGCCTCGCGCCGTACGACATCGCCGGATCGCGTGCCCACGCGCGCGTGCTGCACCGGGCGGGCCTGCTCACCGAGGACGAGCTCACGCGCATGATCGAGGGGCTCGGCCGGCTGGAGGCCGACGTCGCCGACGGCTCGTTCGTCGGCACCGTCGCCGACGAGGACGTCCACACCGCCCTGGAGCGCGGCCTGCTGGAGCGGCTCGGCGCGGACCTCGGCGGCAAGCTGCGTGCCGGCCGCTCCCGCAACGACCAGGTGGCCACGCTCTTCAGGATGTACCTGCGCGACCACGCCCGGATCGTCGGCGGCCTGATCGCCGACCTCCAGGAGGCGCTGATCGGTCTCGCGGAGGCCCACCCGGACGTGGCGATGCCCGGGCGTACCCACCTGCAGCACGCCCAGCCGGTGCTCTTCGCCCACCATGTCCTCGCCCACGTCCAGTCCCTGTCCCGGGACGCGGAGCGGCTGCGCCAGTGGGACGAGCGGACCGCCGTCTCGCCGTACGGCTCCGGCGCCCTGGCCGGCTCCTCCCTCGGCCTCGACCCGGAGGCGGTCGCCGAGGACCTCGGCTTCGAGCACGGCAGCGTCGCCAACTCCATCGACGGCACGGCCTCCCGCGACTTCGTGGCGGAGTTCGCCTTCATCACCGCGATGATCGGTGTGAACCTCTCCCGGATCGCCGAGGAGGTCATCATCTGGAACACGAAGGAGTTCTCCTTCGTCACCCTCCACGACGCCTTCTCCACCGGCTCGTCGATCATGCCGCAGAAGAAGAACCCGGACATCGCCGAGCTCGCGCGCGGCAAGTCCGGCCGTCTGATCGGCAACCTCACCGGCCTGATGGCGACGCTCAAGGCGCTGCCCCTCGCGTACAACCGCGACCTCCAGGAGGACAAGGAGCCGGTCTTCGACTCCTGCGACCAGCTGGAGGTCCTGCTCCCCGCCTTCACCGGCATGATGGCGACGCTGACCGTGCACCGCGAGCGCATGGAGGAGCTGGCCCCGGCCGGCTTCTCGCTCGCCACCGACATCGCCGAGTGGCTGGTCAAGCAGGGTGTGCCGTTCCGTGTCGCGCACGAGGTCGCCGGCGAGTGCGTGAAGGTTGCCGAGGCGGACGGCAAGGAGCTGGACGAGCTGACCGACGAGCAGTTCGCCAAGATCTCCGCGCACCTGACGCCACAGGTGCGGTCCGTCCTGAACGTACCCGGCGCCCTCGCCTCCCGCGACGGCCGGGGCGGTACGGCGCCCAGCGCGGTCGCCGTCCAGCTCGCCGACATCAAGGCGGACGTCGCGGACCAGCAGCGCTGGGCGCGGGCCAAGCGGAAGAAGTAGCCCGGGCGCGGGTGAGCTCCGCTGGCGGGTGTCGCGTACGGGAGTGGGTGCCGTACGACGGAGGGCGTCGCGGGTTACGTTGGTCCGGAGCCGTAGAGGAGCCGACCGAAACGGAGCCGCGATGCCCTTCGCCCGCCTCGCCTCAGCCACGACGCCCACCGCCCGCATCGGTCTGGGCCTCGCCGCCGTCGGCCGCCCCGGCTACATCAACCTCGGCCGCGAGGAGGACCTCCCGGGCGACCGCAGTGTCGACGCCCTGCGCGAGCGCACCCACGAACTCCTCGACGCCGCCTACGCCCAGGGCGTCCGCTACTTCGACGTGGCCCGCTCCTACGGCCGCTCCGAGGAGTTCCTCGCCGACTGGCTGCGCGACCGCCCCGGCGTCGACGATGTCGTCGTCGGCAGCAAGTGGGGCTACACGTACACGGCGGACTGGCGCACCGACGCCGAGGCGCACGAGGTCAAGGACCACGGCCTCGCCACCTACGAGCGGCAGCGCGCGGAGACCGCCGAGCTGCTCGGCGACCGCCTCGACCTCTACCAGATCCACTCGGTGACCCCGGACAGCCCGGCCCTCACCGACAAGCAGTTGCACGCCGCGCTCGCCGAGGCGGCCGCCGGCGGACTGTCGATCGGCTTCTCCACCAGCGGGCCCGCGCAGGCCGACGCGATCCGCGCCGCGCTCGCCGTGACCGTCGACGGCGAACCGCTCTTCCGCACCGTCCAGTCCACGTACAACGTCCTGGAGACCTCGGCCGCGCCCGCACTCGCCGAGGCGCACGACGCCGGACTGACCGTGATCGTCAAGGAGGGCATGGCCAACGGCCGGCTCGCGGAGCCCCATGCGCCCGAGGTGCTGCGCGCCGTCGCCGTCGAGACAGGCCTGGGCTGCGACGCGGTCGCCCTCGCGCTCGTCCTGCGGCAGCCCTGGGCCGGCGTGGTGCTCTCGGGCGCCGCCACCGCCAACCAGCTCGCCTCGAACCTGCACGCGGCCGTCGTCGACCTCGGGGACGACCAGCTCCACCGGCTCGACACCCTCGCCGAGGAGCCCCGGGCGTACTGGGAGCGGCGCGGGCAGCTGCCCTGGCACTGACACCCCTCGCTCCCATCGCCGGGGCACGTATCCGGCACCCCTCTCTCTCCGCGCACGGCGTGCCGATGAGACACTTGTGCCCAAGGTGAGACATGTGTGTCTCATCTGAGGTACTCTTGTCTCATGGCTGTCGATCGTGACCACGTGCTGCGCAGCGCAGCCGCCCTGCTGACCCGGAAATCCACCGCGACCATGGACGAGGTCGCGAAGGCCGCCGGGATCAGCCGGGCCACGCTGCACCGCCAGTTCGCCGGGCGCGACGCGCTCGTACGGGCGCTGGAGGCCCTCGGCATCGAGGAGTGCGAGGCGGCCCTGGACGCCGCCCGCCTGGACGAGGACACCGCCCAGGAGGCCGTGCGCCGCCTGGTGAAGGAGCTGGAGAAGGCGGCAGGACTGCTCGCCTTCCTCTACACGGAGAACCAGCTGTTCGAAGGGGATGGGCAGCACGAGGGCTGGGCCCGGCTCGACGCCCGGATGGCCGCGCTGTTCCGGCGCGGCCAGGAGAGCGGCGAGTTCAGGATCGACCTCACACCTCCCTGGCTCACCGAGGCGCTCTACGGCCTGATGGCCTCCGCGTCCTGGGCCGTCACCGAGGGCCGGATCGCCGCCAACGACTTCCACCACATGATCGTCGAGCTGCTGCTCGGCGGAGCGCTACGGAGAGAGGAACCATGACCAGCACCCTGCAGCCGGCCGTCGCGGCGGAGGTGGAGAAGCGCCCGGGCCGCTGGCTCGCGCTCTCCGTCCTCGTCCTCGCCGTGCTGTTGGTGGCCATCGACGCGACCGTCCTCGGCCTCGCGACCCCGTACATCAGCGAGGACCTGAAGCCCTCGGGCACCCAGCTCCTGTGGATCGGGGACGTCTACTCCTTCGTCATCGCCGGCCTGCTCGTCTCGATGGGCAGCCTCGGCGACCGCATCGGCCGCAAGAAGCTGCTGCTCGTCGGCGCGACCGCGTTCGGCCTCATATCCGTGCTCAACGCCTACGCGACGACACCCGAGATGATGATCCTGGCGCGGGCGCTGCTCGGTGTCGCGGGCGCGACCCTGATGCCCGCCACCCTCGCCCTGATCCGGAACATCTTCCACGACCCGCGCGAGCGCAGTCTCGCCATCGGCGTCTGGGGCGCGACGGCCTCCGCCGGTACCGCCGTCGGCCCGGTGGTCGGCGGATTCCTGCTCGAACACTTCTGGTGGGGATCGGTCTTCCTCATCAACCTTCCGGTGATGGTGGTCCTCGTCCTCGTCGGCATCAAGGTGCTCCCCGAGTCGAAGAGCCCCAGCCACGGTCCCTGGGACCTGATCAGTGTGGCACTGTCCCTTCTCGGCGTGATCGGCGTGGTGTACGCGGTGAAGGAGGCCGCCGCGCACGGCCCGAGCGGCGCGGCGTTCGCCACCGGTCTGCTCGGCGCGGCCGCGCTCGTCTGGTTCGTGCGCCGCCAGCTGACGCTGCCCGCACCCCTGCTGGACGTCCGCCTCTTCCGCCACCGGGGCTTCTCCGGTGCGGTGCTCGCCGACCTGTTCACCGTGCTCGGCCTGTCCGGGCTGGTGTTCTTCCTCTCCCAGTACCTGCAACTGGTGCAGGGACGCGGCCCGTTCGAAGCCGGGCTCGCCGAGATCCCGGCCGCCGTCGGCGCCGTCGCCGCCGGTCTGGCCGCGGGCCGCTACGCCCGCCGGTTCTCCGTGCGCGTCGTCGTCTCCGGCGGCCTCGCCGCGGTGGGCCTCGCACTCGGCACGCTCACCGTGCTCGGCCAGTCGACGGGCTACCCGGTGCTCGGCGCCGCCCTGCTGGTCGTCGGCATCGGTGCCGGCTTCTCGTTCACGGTGACCGCCGACGTCATCCTGTCGACCGTGCCCAAGGACCAGGCGGGCGCCGCGTCCGCGGTCTCCGAGACGGCGTACGAACTCGGCGCGGCCCTCGGTATCGCCCTGCTCGGCTCCGTCGTGACCGGCGTCTACGCCGGCTTCACCGGACCGCCGGGCACCCCCGCCGCGGCGCACGACTCGCTGGGCGGAGCGGTGGAGGCCGCCGGGAGCCTGCCCGCGCCGGCCGCCGAGGCGATGCTGAACGCGGCCCGCGAGGCCTTCGTGGACGGCCTGGCACTGGCGTCCGGAGCGGGAGCCGTCGTGCTGCTCGCCACCGCGGTGGCGGCCTGGTTCCTGCTGCGCGGCCAGAAGCTGGAGGCGTGAGAAGGCGGACACGAACGGGGTGGGCCCCGGCCGAACACTGCCGGCCGGGGCCCACCCCGTGTGCGATGTCGTGCGGGCGAAGCCCTAGGCGGCCTTCGCCTTCGTGGCGTACATGTCCACGTACTCCTGGCCGGACAGCCGCATGACCTCGGTCATCACCGAGTCGGTCACGGCGCGCAGCACGTACCGGTCGCGGTCCATGCCCTCGTACCGGGAGAACTCCATGGCGGGGCCGAAGCGGACGGTGACCTTGCCCGGGCGCGGGATGCCCGCGCCGCCCGGCTGGAGCTTGTCGGTGCCGATCATCGCGAACGGCACGACCGGGGCCCCGGTCATCAGGGTGAGGCGGGCGATGCCGGTGCGGCCGCGGTACAGCCGGCCGTCGGGGGAGCGGGTGCCCTCGGGGTAGATGCCGAAGACCTTGCCCTCCTCCAGGATGCGGCGGCCGGTCATCAGCGCCGCGACACCGCCGTTGGCGCCGTCCCGGTCCACCGGGATCATGCCGACGCCGGTGAAGAACCACGCCATCAGACGGCCCTTGAAGCCCTTGCCCGTGACGTACTCGTCCTTGCCGATGAACAGCACCTGCCGGTCGCAGACCAGCGGAAGGATCATCGAGTCGATGAACGTGAGGTGGTTGCCGGCCAGGATCACCGGACCGTCGCCCGGAATGTGCTCCACGCCCTCCACCCGAGGACGGAACATCAGGCGCATGATCGGTCCGAGCGCTGCCTTGATGAGCGCGAAGCGGGACAACGGGCCCTCCGGTGTCAAGGGGTCGGTATGGAGTCTGTGCAGGTGAGGACGATACTCGCGGTTCCCGGGTGATTGCACATCGGGTTCACCGACTGGATACGCACTGTTGACGCACGTTTACCTGCGGTGGCACGCCCGTGGGCGGCCGACATCGGGGCGACACGATGTGACGGACATCGCGCGTCGCACCGGCGAACGGGTGATCCCGCCATGGTTCGCCGCCCACTCGCCGCTGTCTTTCGGGTACCCCCGCCGCACGAACCGAAGCGGACGGACCGTCAGGTTCCGCATACCGGACGTCCACCCGAGTCATCGACTGTTCCGCCGCAGGCCTCCCTCCCGTCACACGGGGACACCTACGATCGTCCCGCTCGACAGGCAGGGCACCTACGGCGGGAGGAACGCTCATGGGAGTGCAGGAGCCGAACGGTCAGGAGCGGGGCACGGCGCGGCGGACGCTGCTCGGGGCCGCGGTACTCGGAGCCGGGGGAGCGGTCCTCGGACTGCCCGGCGTGGCGAGAGCCGACGAGCGCCACGGGGACGGCGGCTACCGGAGCCTGCCCAAGCCCACCGTCATCGGACACCGCGGCGCCAGCGGCTACCGGCCGGAACACACCTTCGGCTCGTACCAGCTGGCCCTCGACCTCGGCGCCGACGTCGTCGAGGCCGGCGACCTCGTCCCGACCCGGGACGGTCACCTCGTCTGCCGTCACGAACCGGAGATCGGCGGGACCACCGACGTCGGCACGCACCCCGAGTTCGCCGCGCGCAAGACCACCAAGGTGCTGGACGGCATCCCCACCACCGGCTGGTTCACCGAGGACTTCACCCTCGCCGAGCTGAAGACGCTGCGAGCCGTCGAACGCATCCCCGCCAACCGCCCGCACAACACCCTCTACAACGGGCGCTGGGAGATCCCCACCTTCGAAGAGGTGCTCCGCTGGCAGGACGAGCAGACCCGCAAGCGCGGCAAGCAGGTCTGGATCTACCCCGAGACCAAGCACCCCACCTACTTCCGGGCGCTGGGCCTCGGCCTGGAGGAGCGCGTCGCCAAGCTCCTGCGCAGGTACGGCAAGGACAAGAAGGACTCGCCCGTCATCCTCCAGTCCTTCGAGCCGACCAGCATCGAGCGGTTGAACAAGCTCGTGGGCAACCCGCTCGCCGTGCTGCTCTCGGGCGCTGACACCCGCCCCTGGGACTTCGTCGCCACGGGCGACCCGCGCACCGTCGCCGACCTGATCACGCCCGAGGGCCTGAAGTGGATCGCCTCGTTCGCGCAGGGCATCGGCCCCACGCTCGACCTCGTCATCCCCAAGGACGCGGCCGGGAACCTCACCACGCCGACCACGCTCGTCGCCGACGCGCACCACGCGGGCCTCGTCCTGCACCCGTACACGATGCGCAACGAGAACCCGTTCCTGCCGGCCAACTTCCGCAAGGGCACGGACCCGACCGCCTACGGGGACGCCTTCGGCGCGTTCAAGGCGTACTTCGCGACGGGCATCGACGGCGTCTTCTCGGACAACGCCGACACGGCGCTGCTGGCCCGCGCGGACTTCCTCGGCGGCTGAGCCGCCGGCCGGACCGTCAACCGGCGCCCCCGCCACCCCGGATGGGGTGACAACCGGCCGTCCCGGCAACCTCATGCCGGGGCGGCCGCGTCGTGCCGCACATGAACCACGACATGGTTTCCGCGCTCCGGCCGCTGCTCGCCGCCGAGGCGTCGGCCGAGGCCCACGCGTCCGGCACCGAGCAGAACGATCTGGAACAGGCCGTCTGGCTCCGCCTCCTGGAGCGGCTGAACACCGCGGGCCCGCCCGCCGACCCGCCGGGATGGCTGCGCCGCGCGGTGCGTTCCGAGGCCCGCCGCAGCCGCCGTACGGCACGCGCCGAGCAGCCGTACGCCGTCGAGCCCGCGGACGACCGGCGGCACGGCCCCGAGCAGCAGGCGATGACCGCGGACCGGCGCCGTGAACTGCACGCGGCCGTGCGCCGGCTGCCCCGCCGCTGCCGCGGCCTGATGGCCGCGCTGCTCTCCCCGGAAGACCTCACGTACCGGGAGATCGCAGGCGAGTTGGGTATCTCACAGGGCAGCCTGGGTCCGGAACGTTCCAGATGCCTGGGATGTCTGCGGCGAATGCTTGCGGTGGAGGTTGCGGCCCACTGACGACGGGGATAGGAGTGGGGGACGACCGGTGAACAGGTGAGCGGGAGGCATGCACACATGGGCATGAGCGTGACCATCTCGGCGGCGACCGAGCAGGACGCAGAACAGATCCTGAAGCTGCAGTACCTCTGCTACCAGAGCGAGGCCGAGCTGTACGGCGACTACGGCATCGAGCCGCTCACCCAGCCGCTCGACTCCCTCAGGGCGGAACTCGCGGACGGCACGGTCCTGGTGGCCCGGCTCGGCGACGAGGTGGTGGCCTCCGTGCGGGGCGCCGTCGACGCCGACGGGACGGCCCGGATCAACAAGCTCATCGTGCACCCGCGTATGCAGCGGCACGGCCTCGGCGGACGGCTGCTCGCCGCGATCGAGACCCGGCTCGGCGCCGACGGCGCGGCCAAGTCCTTCCAGCTCTTCACCGGCCACCGCAGCGACCACAACCTGCGTCTCTACCGCAAGCACGGCTACGCGCCCGTCTCCCGGGAGCAGGTCGACGAGCGGCTGACCCTGGTGACCCTTGCGAAGGGCGCCGACACCGTCGCGTACGCCACCAGCGCCTGACGGCCACGGCCGTCGGCCGGCATCCCGCCCGACGGCAGGAGCCGGGTCCGGCGGCCGCCGCTGTCGCTAGCCGGCGGTCGTCCGCGCCTTGCGCAGCCAGTACATCGCCGACAGCGGCAGCAGGACCGGGATGAAGAGATAACCCATGCCGTAGTCCGACCACACCGTGGCGTCGGGGAAGGCGGACGGCTCCACGAGCGTCCAGGTCCCGACGATCAGCACACCCGCGAGCTCGGCGGCGCAGCACACCAGCGCCGCCCTGCGCGCCTTCTCCCCGCCCCGCACGAGCGAGTACGTGATGAAGCCGTAGACGAGACCGGCGACCGCGGAGAGCGAGTAGGCGAGCGGCGCCTTGTCGAACTCCGTGGAGATCTGCACGGCCGACCGCGAGACCGCGCCGACCACCATCACCCCGTACAGCCAGACCAGCAGCATGCCCGGGCCGCTGATGAGGCGGGTGCGCCCGGTGGCCGCCGGCTCCTCGCGCACCGTGTCGTCCCGCTCGTCCCGAGGCACGCTCGCGTTCTCCTCCGTGGCCGTCATCTCAGCCTCCCCAGATGTCATAGAGCCGCACTTCGAGCACGGCGAGGACGATGCCGCCCGCCGCCACGGTGACCGAACCCCAGCGGGTGCGCTCCGCCAGCGACATGAATCCCACGGCGGGGACGCACGCGAAGGCGCCGAGCAGATACGCCACGAAGATCGTCGTGCCCTGCTCCGGCTTCTCGCCGCGTGCCAGCTGGGCCACGCCGACCACCAGCTGGACCACCGCGAGCAGCGACACCACGGCCATGCCGATGAAGTGCCAGTCCTTCGTCGGCTGGTCACGGAAGGCGGCCCAGCCGCACCAGGCGGCGAGCGCGAGCGCGGCGACGGCCGTCGCGACCGTCAGGGCATCAAGCATGCCGCGACCCTATTACGGGCCAAAAGACCTGATGCGCTCGCCCCCGGGGTGCCCCGTAGGGTCGAAGGCATGAAGATCCACGCTGACGCCCTCCTGTTCGACAACGACGGCACCCTCGTCTCGTCCCTGGACTCGGTGAACCGCTGCTGGACCCGCTGGGCGCAGGAGTACGGCATCACCGCCGAGGACTTCGCCCGCATCGAACTGCACGGCCGCCCCGCCGCCGAGATCGTCGCCGACCTGCTGCCTGCCGAGACCGCCCCCGAGGCCCTCGCCAGGGTCGAGCAGCTGGAACTCGAGGACGTCGCGGGCGGGGTCGTCCCGCTGCCCGGCACCCTCGCCCTGCTCGCCGCCCTGCCCGCCGAGCGCTGGGCCGTCGTCACCTCGGCCACCCGCCGGCTCGCCGAGGCCCGCCTGGCCGAGGTCGGCATCCTTCCCAAGACGCTGATCGCCGCCGACGACATCACCCGCGGCAAGCCCGACCCGGAGCCCTACCTGCTCGCCGCCCGCCGGCTGGGCGTCGACCCGGCCCGCTGCGTCGTCTTCGAGGACGCCCCGGCCGGACTCCAGTCGGGCCGCGCCGCCGGGATGACCACCGTGGCGTTGGCCACAACGCACCAGGCCCACGAGCTGGACGCCGACCACGTCGTCGAGGACCTCTCCGCCCTGTCGGTACTGGTCACCGACGGGGGCGTGGAGCTGTCCACCCGGGACTGAACCCTGTCCACCGCTGTCCGCTATACGGACAGCGGTGGCGGATCCCCACTTGGCGTCTGCTTTACTTCATCCCATGACCACGACGAGCAGCCGCATCCTTGCGACCGAGGCGACCATGACGCCCGGTGCTCGCTGTATGTGTCGAATGCGCGCCTTCTAGAGGGCCCCCGCACCACCGCCTGATCCCGCGCCCCGAAGCGGGATCGCCGCGCCCTGTGTCCGTACCGCGTACGTGACCGGGCTGCCCCGCGCACCTGTTCTCCCTCCGGTTCCATCGCCATCGCGAGAACCCGTGTCGCGTTCCCGCCCGCATGCACCCGTGCCCGGCGTACACCCACGCCCGCACTCGACAGTGACGGAATCCCCCCAGTGATCACGACAACGGGCCTCACCAAGGTCTACCGCTCGCGCGGCCGTGAAGTGACCGCCCTCGACGGCGTCGATCTGCATGTCCGCGAAGGCGAGGTGTACGGCGTCATCGGTCAGTCCGGCGCCGGCAAGTCCTCCCTCATCCGCTGCGTCAACCTCCTGGAACGCCCCACCGCCGGCACGGTCACCGTCGCCGGACAGGACCTCACCGCTCTCGCCGGGCGCGGCCCGCGCGCGAGCCGCGAACTCCGCCAGGCGCGCAGCCGGATCGGCATGGTCTTCCAGCACTTCAACCTGCTGTCCTCGCGCACGGTCCAGGACAACGTCGAGCTGCCGCTCGAGATCCTCGGCGTCTCGGGGAAGCGGCGGTCCTCCAAGGCGCTCGAACTCCTCGACCTGGTCGGCCTGTCCGACAAGGCCAAGGCCTACCCCGCGCAGCTCTCCGGTGGTCAGAAGCAGCGCGTCGGTATCGCCCGCGCCCTGGCCGGCGACCCCAAGGTGCTGCTCTCCGACGAGGCGACCAGCGCGCTCGACCCGGAGACCACCCGCTCCATCCTCCAGCTGCTGCGCGACCTGAACCGCCAGCTGGGGCTGACCGTCCTGCTCATCACGCACGAGATGGACGTGGTCAAGTCGATCTGCGACTCGGCCGCCCTGATGGACCGGGGCCGTGTCGTCGAATCCGGCACCGTCAGCGAACTCCTCGCGACGCCCGGCTCCGAACTGGCCTCCGCGCTCTTCCCGGTCAGCGGCGACGTGTCGGGCGACGACCGCACCGTCATCGACGTCACCTTCGTCGGTGAGGCGGCGACCCGGCCGGTCATCTCGCAGCTCTCGCGCACCTACAACATTGACATCTCGATCCTCGGCGCCGCGATGGACACCGTCGCGGGACGCCAGGTCGGCCGGATGCGCATCGAACTGCCCGGCGGCTACGAGGAGAACGTCGTACCCATCGGCTTCCTCCGCGAGCAGGGCCTGCAGATCGACGTCGTCGAACAGGCCGCCCAGGAGTCCGTGCTGGTGAAGGAAGGTGCCAAGTGACCTGGTCCGAGATGCAGCCCCTGCTGTCCCAGGCGTGTTGGGACACGCTCTACATGGTCGGCTGGTCCACGCTGATCGCGATCGTCGGCGGTCTCCCGCTCGGCGTCCTGCTCGTCCTGACCGACCGGGGCGGACTCCTGCAGAACGTGGTCGTGAACAAGATCGTCGGGCAGGTCGTGAACGTCGCCCGCTCGCTGCCGTTCATCATCCTGATGGTCGCGCTGATGAGCTTCACGCGCACGATCACCGGGACGACCATCGGACGCGAGGCGGCCATCGTGCCGCTCGCCGTCGGGGCGATCCCGTTCTTCGCGCGTCTGGTCGAGACGGCGGTCCGTGAGGTGGACGGCGGACTCGTCGAAGCCGTGCAGGCGATGGGCGGCAACACCTGGACCGTCGTCCGCCGGGTCCTCGTACCCGAGTCGCTGCCCTCGCTGATCTCCTCGGCGACCACCACGATCGTCGCCCTCATCGGCTACTCGGCGATGGCCGGCACCGTCGGCGCGGGCGGCCTCGGCGACATCGCGATCCGCTACGGCTACCAGCGGTTCGAGACCGGAATGATGTGGATCACGGTCGCCATCCTCGCGGTCGTCATCTCCGTCATCCAGTTCGCCGGCGACTACGCCGCCCGCGGACTGCACCGGCGCGGCGGCCAGTCCGGCGCCGCTCCGAAGCTCCGGTTCCTGAAGTCCCGGGAGCCCTCGGCCGCGGACGTCGGCAAGGTCGCCTGAGACACCGGCGGGCCTTCGCCGCCCGCGGCCACCCACCCCCTCGTTTTCCCCGTCCGCCTCATGACGGGGCAGCACCACCCATAAGGAAAGGCACTTTTCGTGCGTAACACCGCCAAGATCACCACCGCTGTCCTCGCCGCCGGAGCCCTCACCCTCGGCCTCTCCGCCTGCGGCTCCGACAAGGACTCCGCGTCCTCCTCCGACAAGAGCGGCCCGCTCGTCGTCGCCGCCAGCCCCGTCCCGCACGCCGAGATCCTCGACTTCGTCAAGAAGAACCTGGCGAAGAAGGCGGGCCTGGACCTGGAGGTCAAGGAGTTCCAGGACTACATCGTGCCGAACACGGCGACCGAGGACGGCTCGGTGGACGCCAACTACTTCCAGAACCAGCCGTACCTGGACGACTTCAACAAGAAGCGCGGCACCCACATCGTGCCCGTCGTCACGGTGCACCTGGAGCCGCTCGGCCTCTACTCCCACAAGGTGAAGAGCTCCGACGCCCTGAAGAGCGGTGCGACCGTCGCCGTCCCCAACGACGCGGTGAACGAGGCGCGTGCCCTGAAGCTGCTCGCCACCAAGGGGCTCATCACCCTCAAGGACGGCACCGGTACCGAGGCCACCCCGCAGGACATCTCCAAGAACCCGAAGAACCTGAAGTTCAAGGAGGTCGAGGCGGCGCTGACCCCGCGCGCCCTGGACGACGTGGACGCCGCGGTGATCAACGGCAACTACGCCATCTCCGCCGGCCTCAAGCCCGCCAAGGACGCCCTCGTCCTGGAGTCCGCGACGAACAACCCCTACGGCAACTTCCTCGCCGTCAAGAAGGGCAACGAGAACGACCCGCGCGTGAAGAAGCTCGCGAAGCTCCTCACCTCGCCCGAGGTCAAGAAGTTCATAGAGGACAAGTACGCCGGCTCCGTCATCCCCTCCTTCAAGTAGGCGCGGAGCGGCAGTTCACCGACCGCGGGGCCGCACGGCCTCCCCGGTCACCGCACGGGGTCCACTCCATTACCGGGAGTGGACCCCGTTGTGCGGTTCGGTGGTTTCATGCTGCATGCTGGGCAGTTCAGCGGAGCTGGCGCCACATCAGGTCCGAAGTCCCCGACGGTTACGGAGCGTCGTATGACGAGCACCTTCCCCGACATCTCCATCAGCACGGAGCGGTTGGTCCTGCGTGCGCTCGACGAGGACGACGTCGCTCCGCTGGCCGAGATGATGAACGACGAGATGGTGGCGGCCTGGACGTCGATCCCGCAGCCGTTCTCCGAGGACGGCGCCCGTCACTGGATCACCGACTACGCGCCCACGGAACGCGCGGAGGGCCGTGGACTCGACCTCGCCGTCACCGAGTTCCTCACTCAGCGACTCGTGGGCGTCATCCAGCTCGGCAAGACGAACTGGCGCGTCCGTTCCACCGAGCTCTCCTACATCGTCGCCCCCTGGGCACGCGGCGAGGGCTACGCCTCCGAAGCGGCGCTCGCCACCGCCCGATGGCTCTTCCGGGACCAGAAGTTCGAACGCCTCGAACTCCGTACGGCCGCCGACAACACCGCCTCCCAGCAGGTCGCGCAGAAGATCGGCTGCATCAGTGAGGGCGTGCTGCGCAACGCCTGCATAGCGCGTACCCGGACCGAGGACGGCACCTGGGTCGACCTGCGCACCGACTTCATCGTGTGGAGCCTGCTGCCCGAGGACCTGGACGACGTCGGCGACCACCACGCCGACGCCGGCGGCTTCACCTCGTACAACGACTGGAACTGAGCGGGGCGGGCAGAGGGAGGGCAGTCCGCGCGCCGGAAGCGTCGGCGCACGGGAGTCCGCGCGTCGCCCCGTCCGGACCGGCACGGCGCCGTCCGGGCACACCAGGTACCCTCACGGAGCCCGCTCGGGCTGCACCTGAGGACCCGCGACGACCTTCTGGAGACTGACGACGATGGCCGACCGGGTCACGGTGATCGGCTGGGACGGCTCGCCCCTGACCGCCGCGGCGCGCTCCGCCCTCGGCGCCGCCACGCTCGTGGCGGGCGCGGCCCATCATCTCGCGCTCCCCGAGGTGCCCGAGCGCGCCGAACGCATCCGCCTCGGCAGCGTCGGGCTCGCCGCCCGTCGCATCGCCGGCCACCGCGGCACCGCCGTCGTCCTCGCGGACGGGGACCCGGGGTTCTTCGGCGTCGTCCGCACCCTGCGCGCTCCCGAGTTCGGCCTGGAGGTCGAGGTCGTCCCCGCCGTCTCCGCGGTGGCCGCCGCCTTCGCCCGCGCCGGGATGCCCTGGGACGACGCACAGGTGGTCGTCGCCCACGGCCGTACGCTGCGCCGCGCGGTGAACGTGTGCCGCGCCCACACCAAGGTCGCCGTCCTCACCTCGCCAGGCGCCGGCCCCGCCGAACTCGGCCTGCTGCTCGGCGGCGTGCACCGCACCTTCGTCATCTGTGAGGAACTCGGCACGTCCGACGAACAGGTCACGATGCTGACCTCGGACAAGGCGGCCGACCACACCTGGCGCGACCCCAACGTCGTGATCGTCATCGGCGGATTCGTGGCCACCGCCGAAGGGGGCGGCTGGATCGCGGGCCGGGAGCCCGGCGCCGGACCGCGCGGCTGGGCGCTGCCCGCCGAGGCGTACGGCGGAGCGCTCGGCGAAGGCGAAACGGATCTGCTGCGGGCCGCCCAACTCGCCCGCCTGGGGCCGCGCGTCGGCGACCTCGTCTGGGACATCGGCTGCGGCAGCGGGGCCTTCGCCACCGAGGCCGCCCGTACCGGCGCCGCCGTCATAGCGATAGACCGCAGCCCGGGCTCCTGCGCCCGCACCGAGCACGCCGCCCGGCGCTTCGGCGTCCAGATGCAGGTCGTGCACGGGACCGCGCCGCACATCCTCGAAGACCTGCCCGAACCGGACGTCGTCCGCATCGGCGGCGGGGGAGCGGCGGTCGTCTCGGCCGTCGCCGACCGCCGTCCCCAGCGCATCGTCGCGCACGCGTCCACCCGTGACGCCGCCGAACTGATCGGCCGCGACCTGACCGAACACGGTTACGAGGTCGAGTGCGCCCTCATCCAGTCCGTCGAACTCGACACGAGGGCCTGGACGGAGAAGGAGCGGAGCGTCGCGTTCCTGCTCAGCGGCCGTCTGCCGGATCGCGCCCCGTGATCCTGTTGTCGTACTGCGCGCGGTAGGCTGGCCGATCGTTGTACCGCTCCCGTGGGGTCGGCCTTTCGTAGGCCAATGTCCGGAAAACCCGCCCGTTTTGAGGCGTGTGTGGTACGGCAGAACCGGAGGACGCGCAACGTGGCGTAGTCCACAGCGGGCACTCGCGGATCATGCAGCCGCGAGGGCGGAACGACCGGGACAATGCCAGTTAATGGCTTTGTCGTCTTTGTTGGCGGGTCGTTCGTGCCGCTGGGCACGCACGCTCGTTCTTGACTACGGGGCGGTCGGTGCGCCGTCCCGGGCGAGCTGGACTTGGAAGCACTAACCGATGGGCGAGGGGTACGCATGACCGACACCGGCCAGGTCCCGGGCGAGGGAATGCCGGAGAGCGCAGGCATGGTGGAGCAGCCGGGCGTCGCCGCGCCGGGCGCGTACACCTACCTCGACCCCTCCGTGAGCCCCGCCGAGGACGACGACCTGCTTCTGCTGCCGGGCGCCCCCGGTGCCCAGGGCGCGTGGGGCAACGAGGTGCCGCCGCCGGCCCCCATGCCGTTCGCCCACGAGCCCGGCCCGCACGAGACGGCCGGACGTGACACCGGCTCGGTCGAGCTGGGCGCCGTCCGTACGGGCGGCCAGGTCCCCGCTCCGCAGTCCGTGCCGCCACGGCGCCCGCTGCACCTCGGACCGCCCACGCCCGACGGCTCCTCCAGCCCCGTACGCTCGTTGGCCGACCGCGGGCCCGCGGGCTCCCGGCCCGGCCCCATGGCCGCGCCGGTCGCCCCGCCGCGGCACGCGGGGCCGCCGACCGTGGGACCCGAGTACCTCGACGTGCCGCCCGCGGAGGACACCTCGCCGCAGGGCGCCGTGCCGTGGGGCGCTCCGCAGGCGGGTCCCGAGGTCCCGGCTGCAGAAACGGTCGTCCCGGAGCAGGCCGCGGCCCCCGGGACCGCCGCCGACGCCGAGGCGCCGAACGACGCGGGTGCCGGGCAGGAGCCGGAGTTCCCGGCCGCCCCCTTCGACCACGGCCAGGCCCCGGAGACCGCACAGGCGCCCGCGCCCCAGGCCGGCGAAGCAGCGTTCGACCTCCAGGACGTCGACTCCCAGGACGTCGATTCCCCGGACGTCCTCCAGGCACCGACGGCGAGCCTCGTCGCCGAGACCGCGCCCGCGACGGACGCCCCGACGGCAGCCCAGGTCTCCGACGCCCCGCAGTTCCCGGACACCCCGCTGACCCTCGGTACGCCGGACTCCGTCCAGGAACCCCAGCCGGTGCTGCCTACGGACACCGACCCCTCTGTGTTCGCGGCGGACGTTCCCGCGCAGGCGGACGTCGAGCCCTTCGCGCCCGAGCCGTACCCGGCGCCGGTCGAGGACCTCGTCGCCGCGCAGGCCCCGCAGGAGACCGCCGAGCAGGACGTGTACGAGGCGCACCCCGCCCAGTTCGCCGAGCAGAACGGTCATCTGCCGGACCCGGCCGTCGCGTTCGCGGAAGAGGCACCCCCGGCGGACGCCGAGCAGCCCGGCGCCCAGCACGGCTTCGACGCGTCCGAGTCCGCCCTGTCGGCCCTCACCGCGCACACCGCCGACGCCTCGCACGGCCGTCCCGTCGACGGTCTCGACGACTTCCAGGCACAGCAGTTCACGGAGCCGGCCACGTTCGCCGACGCCTCCTTCACCTCGAACGGCGCCGCCCTGCGGGTGGACGGAGCCTTCGCGCCCGACGGCGTCGCCTACGCCGAGGACGCCGCGGCGCACGCCCCGCACGGCGTCCCGGTCGGGGTGGCCGCGCACGCGGACGCCCCCCACCCGGCGCCGGGCCACCCGCACGGCGAACGGCACTACCAGGACGCGACGGGCGCCCCCGGATTCGCCGGAGCTCCCCCGGAGCCCTCGGCGGACCACTCCCTCGGCCGGTTCGTGCCGGTGGAGGGCCAAGTGCCGACCACGCCGCACCTGGCGCCCACCCCGCCGCACGCCATGACCGTGCCGCCGCTTCCCGTGGAGGAGGAGCAGCCGCCGCTCCAGGAGCCCGAGTTCGTCGCGGCGCCCGTACCGGCGGAGGAGCCGGCCGGCGAGATCGTGGACGCGGACGCGGAGCCCGTCGCGCAGGCGGCCGTTCCCGCGCCGCGCGAGGCGGAGGCCGCCGGGGAGACCGCTGATCCCGGTCTGCTCGATGTGGAGCCGGAACCCGTCGCAGCGCAGCTCGCGGAGGACCTGGACACCCGGGTCGCCGACCAGGAGGAGAGCACGGCCGCAGTGGAAGACGTACGAGAGTCCAGCGGCCCGGCGGCCCCCGGCTACGACGACGCCGAGCGTGAGGCGGTGCTGCGGGTGATGCGCGAGCGCCGTGACATCCGCAACGGCTTCCGCAGCGACCCGATCCCGCACGACGTGCTCCTGCGGGTCCTGGAGGCCGCGCACACCGCGCCGTCCGTCGGCCACTCCCAGCCCTGGGACTTCGTCGTCATCCGCTCCGCCGACACCCGGCGCAGCATGCACGAACTCGCCCAGCGTCAGCGCGAGGCCTACGCCAAGTCGCTTCCCAAGGGCCGCGCCAAGCAGTTCAAGGAACTGAAGATCGAGGCCATCCTCGACACCCCGGTGAACATCGTCGTCACGGCCGACCCGACCCGCGGCGGCCGGCACACCCTGGGCCGGCACACCCAGCCGCAGATGGCCCCGTACTCCTCCGCCCTCGCGGTCGAGAACCTGTGGCTCGCCGCCCGCGCGGAGGGCCTCGGCGTCGGCTGGGTCAGCTTCTTCGACGAGCGCGAGATGGTCCGTGCCCTCGGGCTCCCCGACCACCTGGAGGTCGTCGCCTACCTGTGTGTCGGGTACGTCGACGAGTTCCCTGACGAACCCGAGCTGATGCAGGCCGGCTGGTCCAAGCGCCGCCCGCTGTCCTGGGTCGTGCACGAGGAGACGTACGGCCGCCGCGCGCTGCCCGGCGAGGAGCCGCACGACCTGCTCGCCGAGACGGTCTCCAACATCCGCCCCCTGGACGCCAAGGCGCTCGGCGAGGCGTGGGAACGCCAGAAGCGGATGACCAAGCCCGCGGGCGCCCTCGGCATGCTGGAGATCATCTCCGCACAGCTGTCGGGCCTGTCCCGGATGTGCCCGCCGCCGATCCCCGAGCCGGCCGCCGTCGCGATCTTCGCCGGTGACCACGGGGTGCACGCGCAGGGCGTCACGCCCTGGCCGCAGGAGGTCACCGGGCAGATGGTGGCCAACTTCCTGGGCGGCGGAGCGGTCTGCAACGCCTTCGCCAACCAGGTGGGCGCCGAGGTCTGCGTCATCGACGTGGGCGTCGCCTCCGACCTGCCGGCCACTCCTGGCCTGCTGCCGCGCAAGGTCCGCGCGGGCACCGCCGACATGACGACCGGTCCGGCCATGACCCGGGAGGAGGTCGTGGCGGCCCTTGAGGTGGGCATCGAGACGGCCCGAGACCTCGTCGCCGCCGGCAACAAGGCGCTGCTCACCGGTGAGATGGGCATCGCCAACACCACCGCGTCGGCCGCCCTGATCGCCGTCTACACCGGCGCCGACCCCTCCGAGGTCACGGGACGCGGTACCGGCATCAACGACGAGACCCTGGCCCGCAAGACCGAGGTCGTCCGCCGGGCCGTCGAGCTCCACCAGCCGGACCCCGCCGACCCCATCGGCGTCCTCGCGGCCGTCGGTGGACTCGAACACGCGGCCATGGTGGGCCTCCTCCTCGGCGGCGCGTCCCTGCGCACGCCGGTGATCCTGGACGGCGTCAGCGCCGGCGCCGCCGCCCTGGTGGCCCGCGCGATCGCCCCGGAGGTCCTCGCCGCCTGCATCGCCGGCCACCGAAGCGCCGAGCCCGGTCACGTGGCCGCCCTGAACAAGCTGGGTCTGCGCCCGCTGATCGACCTCGACCTGCGCCTCGGCGAGGGAACCGGCGCCCTGCTGGCCCTCCCGGTGGTGCAGAGCGCGGCCCGTGCCATGCACGAGGTCGCCACGTTCGACTCGGCCGGTGTGACCGAGAAGTAGGTCCACCGGCAGCGGACCGGGTGGGCAGGCGTTCCACGCCGCCCACCCGGCTCCGCCGTAGGCTGGACGCGCACCTAAGATCCCCACGTCAGGGCAGCTCCGATGTCGCAGCGCGCCCGTCCGTACCGCCTGCCCGTACGAGGAGCCGCACCTCCATGGCCGAACACCCCGCCTACCCCGTGGGCCTCCGCCTGACCGGACGTCCTGTCGTCGTCCTCGGCGGCGGCCAGGTGGCCCAGCGACGGCTCCCGGCGCTCATCGCGGCAGGCGCGGACATCCACCTCGTGTCACCGGGGGCGACCCCGTCGGTCGAGGCGATGGCGGACGCCGGCGAGATCACCTGGACCCGACGCGCGTACCAGGAGGGCGACCTCGCCGACGCCTGGTACGCGCTGATCGCCACGACCGACGAGGACGCCAACACCGCCGCGTCCGCCGAGGCGGAGCGCCACCGTGTCTGGTGCGTCCGCGCCGACGACGCCGACCGGGCGACCGCCTGGACCCCGGCCACCGGCCACAGCGAGGGCGTGACCGTCGCCGTCCTCACCACGGACGCCAAGGGCCGCGACCCCCGCCACACCGCCGCGATCCGTGACGCCGTGGTCGAGGGGCTGCGCGACGGCACCCTCGTGGCGCCGCACCACCGCACCCGGACCGCCGGTGTCGCCCTGGTCGGCGGCGGACCCGGCGACCCGGACCTCATCACGGTCCGCGGCCGCCGCCTGCTCGCCGAGGCCGACGTGGTCATCGCCGACCGGCTCGGCCCCCGCGACCTGCTCGCCGAACTCCCGCCGCACGTCGAGGTGATCGACGCGGCGAAGATCCCGTACGGCCGTTACATGGCCCAGGAGGCCATCAACAACGCGCTCATCGAGCACGCGAAGCAGGGCAAGTCCGTGGTCCGGCTGAAGGGCGGCGACCCGTTCGTCTTCGGCCGCGGCATGGAGGAGGCCCAGGCGCTCGCCGAGGCGGGCATCGCCTGCACGGTCGTCCCCGGCATCTCCAGCTCGATCTCGGTCCCGGGCGCGGCCGGCATCCCGGTCACCCACCGGGGTGTCGCACACGAGTTCACCGTGGTCAGCGGCCATGTCGCCCCGGACGACGAGCGCTCGCTCGTCGACTGGCCCGCGCTCGCCCGGCTCCGCGGCACCCTCGTCGTCCTCATGGGGGTCGACAAGATCGGCAGGATCGCCGAGACCCTCATGGCGCACGGCAAGCCGGCCGACACCCCCGTCGCCCTCGTCCAGGAGGGCACGACGGCCGCCCAGCGCCGCGTCGACGCCACCCTGGCCACCGTGGCCGAGACCGTCCGCGCCGAGGACGTGCGGCCGCCCGCGGTCATCGTCATCGGCGAGGTCGTCAACGCGGGCCCCGGAACCCCTCAGTAACCACGGGTAACCCAACCCGTTCCCAGCCGTTGGCACCACACCCAGGACAAGGCAGTATCACCCTGTGGCCGATCTCATCACCGTCGATAACCCCGACGACCCGCGTCTGAGCGACTACACGGGCCTGACCGACGTGGAACTGCGCCGCAAGCGCGAACCCGCGGAGGGCCTGTTCATCGCCGAGGGCGAGAAGGTCATCAGACGTGCCAAGGACGCCGGGTACGAGATGCGCTCCATGCTCCTGTCGGCCAAGTGGGTCGACGTCATGCGCGACGTCATCGACGAACTCCCGGCGCCCGTCTACGCGGTCAGCCCGGAGCTCGCCGAGCAGGTCACCGGCTACCACGTGCACCGCGGAGCCCTCGCCTCGATGCAGCGCAAGCCGCTCCCCACCTCGGACGAACTCCTGCGCACCGCGCGCCGGGTGGTCGTCATGGAGTCGGTCAACGACCACACGAACATCGGCGCCATCTTCCGCTCCGCCGCCGCCCTCGGCATGGACGCGGTCCTGCTCTCGCCGGACTGCGCGGACCCCCTCTACCGTCGCTCCGTGAAGGTCTCGATGGGCGCGGTCTTCTCCGTCCCGTACGCCCGGCTGGACGCCTGGCCGAGGAGCCTGGACTCGGTCCGCGACGCCGGATTCAGCCTGCTCGCCCTCACTCCGGACGAGAAGGCCAGGTCCCTCGACGAGGCGGCCCCGCACCGCATGGACCGGGTCGCGCTGATGCTCGGCGCGGAGGGCGACGGGCTCTCCACCCGCGCCCTGATGGCGGCCGACGAGTGGGTCCGCATCCCGATGGCCCACGGGGTCGACTCCCTGAACGTGGGAGCGGCGGCGGCGGTCGCCTTCTACGCCGTGGCCACCGGCCGCCCCGAGAGCTGACGGCCACGCGCGGACGGCCACCGGCCGCCCGCGCGCTCAGCCGTCCAGGTGCATGTCACCGCGGTACGTGTCGGCCATGAGGTCGTCCGTGGGCAGCGGTGTGAACGACGGCTGCTCCCGGCGCACGTCCCTGCCGGGGTCCCCGCCGTCCAGCCCCCGGGCCGGACCCTGGCACCCCTGGGCGACCGCGATACCCAGCGCGACCAGCAGCGTCACCACGACGAAGACGAACAGGCGCTGGCGCAGCAGCCGCGGGTTGGCGGGCCGCCGGCCCGTGCCGGTCGTCCGCGGCCCCGGCCGCCCGGCGCCGCTCCTGGGCGCGGGCCTGCTGCCGGAACGCCCGGTGTTGCGGGCCGGAGCGGGACGCGCCCCCGACCGTGATCCGCCGCTCGTCCCTCCGGTGCGCGGCGGGGGAGTGCCCTGCGGGCGCCGCTGGGTGCGCTGCTCGGCGTACTGCTCGGCCAGCCGGCCCGACGGACGGTCCGGGTCGTTGCGGGGCGCCGGCGGCCGTACGTCCGGCATGCCCTGCGCCTCGCGTGCCGCGATCTCCTTGAGCCGCAGCGACAGTTGGAGCGTGCTCGGCCGCTCCTCGGGGTCCTTCGCCAGGCAGGCGCGGACGAGCGGCGCGAGCGCGTCCGGCACACCCTGCAAGTGGGGCTCCTCGTGCACCACCCGGTAGAGCATGACCTCGGAACTGCCCTGTCCGAAGGGCGAGTCCTGGGTCGCTGCGTACGCCAGGGTGGCCCCGAGCGCGAACACGTCCGTGGCCGGGGTGACGGCCGCGCCGCGCACCTGCTCGGGTGCCAGGAAGCCGGGTGAGCCGACGGCCGTACCGACGTGCGTGAGCGTGCTGGCCCCGGTCGCCCAGGCGATGCCGAAGTCGATGATCCGCGGCCCCTTCGGGGACAGCAGGATGTTCGAGGGCTTGAGGTCGCGGTGGACCACGCCCGCCTCGTGCACCGCGACGAGCCCCTCGGAGAGGGCGGCACCGACGGCGGCCACGTCGGCGGCCGACAGAGGCCCTTCTTCCGCGACCTTGTCGTGCAGGGAGGGGCCGGGCACGTACTGCGTGGCGAACCACGGCCGGTCGGCCTCCAGGTCGGCGGCGACGAGCCGCGCCGTGCAGCCGCCCCTGATCCGACGGGCCGCCGAGACCTCGCGGGCGAACCGCGAGCGGAACTCCTGATCCTCCGCCAGATCCGGCCGGATCACCTTCAGTGCGACGCGCTGTCCGCGCCGGTCGGAGCCCAGGTAGACAACGCCCATCCCGCCCGCGCCGAGCCGTCGGTGAAGCCTGAACGAGCCGACGACACGCGGGTCCTCGCGCCTCAGGCGCATCATCGCCATGTCCATCCCCGCTGCCCGGTCCGTTTGACGAGCCACAGCTTACGTTTCCGCGGCCGGGTGCGCGCAGAGGCCGCGCCCTCTCGTCCCGATCGATTGTCAGTGCCGGGTGGGAAACTTGAAAGGTGGTCAGGGAGCGTGCGCCCAGGACCTCTTTGGGGAGCTCGTGATCCCAACCACCTGTCGCAGAAGGGGGATTGAGCCCATGAAGGGTGACCGCGTGGAGATAGTCGTGGACGCAGGGGACACGACGCGTACGTACGAGGTGGTGGCCAGCAGGGCGGGTCGCCGGGTGGAGACGGCGGTGCGCCGAGGGGTGGTGGAAGTGAGCGAAGTCACCCGAAGCGGATCAGTGGTGCGGACCGCCCGCTTCATGGCGACTCGGGTGCTGGCGCTCGTCGAGCAGCCGGTGCCCCGCGAGGACAGCTCGGAACAGTAGGACACTTCGGACACCCTCTCCGGGAAGACCCTGAGACCTAGGTCCTCGTCTCCACCCAGGGGAGTAGTCCGCAGGTCATCGCTCATCCTCCGGGAGGCCCGGCAATCGGTACGAGGGCATGACGACCTGTCCTCGCCGCGCCCCTAGATTTGAGGTCAAGCGGCGGGTGCAGCACTCGTCCCCCGAGGTCAAGCACCCGCCGCTGCCAACCACAACAGAAGCTCGGTCAGGAGAGGGACCATGGCCCCGACGGCACCGCGGACAGCGCTCCGCACGCAGGGACGCAGGGCGTACGGCGCAGCGTTCGGCACCCGTCGTCAAGGGCAGCGCCACCCCTTGGTGGCGACAGCGATGGTTCTTCCTCTGGCGGCCCTGCTCGTGGTCGTCTTCGGCGGCTGGGAAGCAGTGGTCACACAGGCGTCGTCCGTGGGCGTGATGCTGGGGCGCTGAGCGGCGCCCCAGGCCCGGAAGAGCGGTCCGGGCGGGGACATCCGGCCATGAAACCCCGTGGGGACGGGGGTGCGGCGGACGGCACGAGGAATGCCCGCGCAGCTGGGGAGCTGCGCGGGCATTCTTCATTTCCCGCCGCAGGCGTAACGCCCGGCGCCCCGGGGCACGGTCCCGCGAGGCGCGGTCCGGGCCCTCCACCCTTCCCTCACCTGCGTACGCTCACCGGCAGACGTCGTACTACCTCAGGGGGACCCGTGACCGCAGACACCCTGCTGCCCGCGCTCACCGCCAGCGCCCGGCACGCGGCCCACCCCGCGACGGACCCGGACTGCTCCTGCGCGGCCGAGGACACGCTGCTCGCGGACCGGGACGACGGCACCGTGGTCCGGCACGGCGAGACCGTCGCCAAGGCCCACGCCCCGGACACCGACCCCGCCGCGCTCGCCCGCCGCCTGTCCGTGGCCGCGGCACTCCCCGGCGTCCTCCTGCCTCCGCTGGACAGCACCCCCGCCGGCCTCCTCGGCCGCCAGGTGACCCTCTGGCCGTACGGCAGTCCCGTCGACCCCGACACCCCCGACGCGGCCCCGTGGGAGGCTGCCGCGACCCTGCTGGCCCGACTGCACCGGGCTCCCGTCCCCGGCGGCCTGCCGCCCATGCGGGGGCCGCTCAAGGCCGCCCGCGCGATCGCCCGCCTGCGCGCCGCCGGCTCGCACCCGGGTGCCGCTCCCGTGCTGCGGGCCTGGGCCGGCCTGCCCGACTGGGCCCGCGCGCGGGCCCCGATGACCGCCACGACGCTCTGCCACGGCGACCTGCACCTCGGACAGCTCGTCCGCCATCCCGCGCCGGACGGCCCCTGGGTCCTCATCGACGTCGACGACCTCGGAGCCGGCGACCCCGCCTGGGACCTGGCCCGGCCGGCCGCCTGGTACGCCTGCGGACTGCTCCCGCCCGACGAGTGGCTCCGCTTCCTGAGCGCGTACCAGGACGCGGGCGGCCCGGCCGTCCCCGCCGTGGGCGATCCCTGGCCCTCCCTGGACGTCGCCGCCCGTGCCCTCACCGTGCAGACGGCGGCCCTGGCCGTCGCCAAGTCCGTAGCGGCGGACCGGCCGTTGGACGAGGTGCAGCAGGCAGTCGTCGACGCCTGTGACCGAATGAGTGGCGAACCACCCGAGTTGGGTCAAGGTTTCGCGACGTAGGGTGCAACCGACCGAAGCCGGGCAGTGTCTGTCCTGGCGGAAGCAGTACCGACCGGCGAGGAGTTGAGCCGAGCATGCAGTGTCCGAAATGCCATGCGCCGATGCACACGTACAACCGCAATGGCGTCCAGATCGAGCAGTGCAGCGGCTGCCGCGGGATATTTCTCGACTACGGCGAGCTGGAGGCGCTGACGCGCGTGGAGTCGCAGTGGTCGCAGCCCGCGCCGCCGCCCCAGGGTGCCCCGCAGGCGTACCCGTCCGCCCCCGCGCCCGCGTGGGGAGCCCCGCAGCACGGCGGCCACGGCGGTGGCCACTACGGCGGGCACGGCGGCCATCAGCGTCACAAGAGCTTCGGCCACATGCTCTTCTCGTCCTGAACGACCGAAGGGGCCCCTCCGAAACGGAGGGGCCCCTTCGCCGTGCGCGCCCCGGCACGCCGTCACGGCCGGAGCACGACGAAGCCCCCGACCGTACGAGACGGTCGGGGGCTTCGGGTGGTGCGCGATACTGGGATTGAACCAGTGACCTCTTCCGTGTCAGGGAAGCGCTCTCCCGCTGAGCTAATCGCGCAGGTCACGCGGTGATGAGCCACGCTTGCTGCGGATACTGCGTGCGCGATACTGGGATTGAACCAGTGACCTCTTCCGTGTCAGGGAAGCGCTCTCCCGCTGAGCTAATCGCGCGGGGATCCTTGCGGACCAGTGGACGATACTGGGATTGAACCAGTGACCTCTTCCGTGTCAGGGAAGCGCTCTCCCGCTGAGCTAATCGTCCTTGGAGGTGGAGACGGGATTTGAACCCGTGTAGACGGCTTTGCAGGCCGTTGCCTCGCCTCTCGGCCACTCCACCAGGAGTGCGGGGGTTCGGGAAGATCCCCCACTTCCTGCGAGCGGACGACCAGGTTCGAACTGGCGACCTCAACCTTGGCAAGGTTGCGCTCTACCAACTGAGCTACGTCCGCTTGTCGTTTCCGTTCCGCTTGCGCGGCCCGGCGACGAGTTGAACTCTAGCGGATTCCCGGGCCAGCACAAAAACGCGTTTGTGCAGCGTGCTGCGCTCTGTCCACCCGAGGACACGGTCAGGGCACCCGCAGGACACCCGCTCTAGACTCGGCTGCGTGCTCGACCTCCCTCCTCTCGCCCGCTTCGGCGGTCTCGTCGCGACCGGCCTCCTCGACGTCACCAGTGATCCCGCCGCCCTGGACTCGGCCGGTTTCTGGGCCGTCGCGGCCGACTTCGAGGGGCGCCTGACCTGCGCCCGCTTCCGCGACGTACGCCGGGAGCCGGTACCCGCGCCGGTGCCCGGCCGATGGCACGGACCCGGGGCCGGTGACTGGACGTCGTCCCTCGACCGCGCCGCGTACACGGCGGGTGTACGCCGCATCCGCGAGCACATCGCCGCCGGCGAGGTCTACCAGGCGAACCTCTGCAGGGTCCTGTCCGCGCCCGTCCCGCCCGACGCGGACGTGGACGCGCTGACCGCCCTGCTGGCCCGCGGCAACCCGGCCCCGTACGCGGGAACGATCCGGCTGCCCGCCCACGGCGTGGAGATGGCCACGGCCTCTCCGGAACTCTTCCTGCGCCGCGCGGGCGGTGTGGTCGAGTCCGGGCCGATCAAGGGCACCGGACGCACCGAGGCTGACCTCCTGGAGAAGGACTACGCCGAGAACGTCATGATCGTGGACCTCGTCCGCAACGACATCGGCCGGGTCTGTGTCCCCGGCAGCGTGACCGTGCCGGACCTGTGTGTCGTCGAGAAGCACCCGGGACTCGTGCATCTCGTGTCCAGCGTCCACGGCGAGCTGCGCGCGGACGCCGGCTGGCCGGAACTCCTCGGGGCCGCCTTCCCGCCCGGTTCCGTCACCGGAGCGCCGAAGTCCAGCGCCCTGCGGATCATCGACACCCTGGAGACCGTGCCTCGCGGCCCGTACTGCGGGGGCATCGGCTGGGTCGACGCCGACCGCGGCACCGGCGAGCTGGCCGTGGGCATCCGCACCTTCTGGATCGACCGGGCCGACGCCGTCCTGCGCTTCGGCACCGGAGCCGGCATCACCTGGGGCTCCGACCCCGAGGGGGAGTGGCGGGAGACCGAGCTGAAGGCGTTCCGGCTGCTCGCGGTAGCGTCGGGAGAGTACGACGCGGGTGACGGGACTGCCACCCCCTGAGCCGGGCCCGGGGCACCGCACACACCACCGGGGCGACGACGCCACGCCGGACGACGTGTCCGGCACTCTCATGCGAGGTAACCAGTGAAGCTTTGGCTCGACGGCGGGCTGCAGGACATCGACACCGCCCGCGTCTCCGTCTTCGACCACGGGCTGACCGTGGGTGACGGCATCTTCGAGACCGTGAAGGCCGTCCACGGCCGGCCGTTCGCGCTGACCCGTCACCTCGACCGGCTGGCCCGCTCCGCGCGCGGCCTCGGGCTGCCCGAACCCGACGCCGACGAGGTGCGCCGCGCCTGCGCCGCCGTCATCGACGCCAACCCGATGCCGCTCGGACGGCTCCGCATCACCTACACCGGCGGCCACGGCCCGCTCGGCTCCGACCGCGGAGATCAGGGACCGACCCTCGTCGTCGCACTCGGCGCCTCCGACCGGCGGCCCGACGCGACCGCCGTCGTCACCGTCCCCTGGACCCGCAACGAACGCGGCGCCCTGACCGGCCTCAAGACCACCTCGTACGCCGAGAACGTCGTCGCCCTGGCCCGCGCGCGTGAACACGGCGCGTCCGAGGCGCTGTTCGCCAACACGGTGGGCCGACTCTGCGAGGGCACCGGGTCGAACGTCTTCGTCGTGCTCGACGGAGAGATCCACACCCCGCCCGTGGCCTCCGGCTGTCTCGCCGGCATCACCCGCGCCCTCGCCGTCGAATGGACCGGCGCCCGGGAGACCGACCTTCCGCTGGACGTCCTGGAGCGCGCCGACGAGGTCTTCCTCACGTCCACCCTGCGCGACGTGCAGGCCGTGCACCGGGTCGACGGACGTGAACTGCCGGGCGCGCCGGGCCCGGTGACCGCCAAGGCGATGCGGGTCTTCGACGAGCGCGCGGGCGACGACCTCGATCCCTGACCGGTCCGCGGCGGCCATCCGCCCCTGATCGTGGGGTAATTCGGCTGACCTCGCACGCCGCAGGGGGTACAACTCCTCTGATGACCACCACCCTGCGGCCGACCGAGCCGCTTCAGCTCGCCGACGACGGGACGCGTTCACGCCGCTACCAGGTGTGCGTGAACAGTCGCCCGGTCGGTGCGGTCCACCTGGCGACGAGCCCCGAGCTCGGGCCGGCCTTCGCCAAGATCCACGATCTCCGCGTCGAGGAGTCCGACCGGGGTCGCGGCCGGGGCACCGTGGCCGCGCTGGCCGCCGAGGAGGTGGCACGCGGCTGGGGCTGCCGGCAGATCGAGGTGGCCGTCCCCGGCGACGCCCCCCGGGCACTCGGGCTGACGCGGGCGCTCGGATATGTCCTGCGCAACCGCGCCATGGAGAAGGCTCTCGACGGCACGGCGCCCGCCCTGCCGCCGGGCAGTGCCGAACGGCCCATGAACCACGTCGAGTACGAGGTCTGGGACCGGACCGGCCGGCAGGAGTACGCGCGGGACTGGGTGAGACGCGGCCTGCCCGAGAGCGAGGCGCGTACCAAAGCGGACCGGGACTTCGGCCGCGCGCTGCCGCAGGGTCCGGACACCGCAGGGGCGCGCCTGACCGTGCTGGAGCACGAGGGCGCCCCGGTGGGTGAACTGTGGCTGGGCCACCGGGACGAGCGCGCCTTCGTCTACGACGTCGCCGTCCGTGAGGACCACCGCGGCCACGGCCACGGCCGGACGCTCATGCTGCTCGCCGAGGCGCAGGCGGCCGCCGCCGGATTCCGTCGCCTCGCGCTGAACGTCTTCGCGGGCAACCTCCCGGCCGAGCGGCTCTACGAGTCCCTCGGCTACGCGACGACGGAGTACTACCTCTACAAGGACCTGTTGTAGCCGGCCGGGTGGCAGCCGGCCGCGAGAACCGTCCGGCCCCGGGCCGGCACGCCAAGTCACCCTCGGCGTAGGCCCGTTGGGCGGTCCCGGGCGGGTCGTCAGGCCTGTTCGGCGAGCAGCCGGTCGGTGATCTCCTCGATGCGCTCGCGCAACCCCTCCTGGCTCTTGCCGCCGTCCAGCCGCTCCCCGTCGATGACGTACGTCGGTGTCCCGGTGACGCCGATCGCCTTGCCCTCGGCCTGGTCCGCGTCGACGATCAGGATGTGCCGGCCGTCGATCAGCGCCGTGTCGAACTCCTCGGCGTCCAGGCCGAGTTCCCGGGCGATCTCGATCAGGAGGGGTTCGCCCTTGCGGTCCAGCTCCGCCGCACGGGCGAGCACGGCCTCGACGTACGGCCACGCGCTGCCCTGCTCGGCGGCCTCCTCGGCGGCCTGCGCCGCGGCGAACGCGTGCTTGTGCTTCTCCAGCGGGAAGTGCCGCAGCCGCAGCTCCAGGCGGTCGCCGTAGCGGGCGCGCAGGGCGCGCAGATCGGCGAGGGCGTCACGACAGTCGGCGCACTGCAGCTCGCACCACACGTCCAGGACGACGGGGGCCGGAGGCTGGGCGGAGGAGGCGGGGGAGTCGTTCATGGGTCCAGTCTTCCAGCCCCGGAAGGGGGCGGACCAACCGGGACCTGGGGAGGAGGGCATCCCCGAGATGTCCCTGAGGTTGGCTCGGGGCGTGGCCCCGGGGGTGGGTGACGGTGCAGGATGGAAGGGACGAACCGCCCGTTCGACCGAGCCCTGCCTGGAGGACCGGATGATTGCAGAGACCGTCTGTTCAGCCGTCTCCGTCGCCGGCCTCGGCATCGCCGCGGTCACGGCCTACCGCAAGCGTTTCCTGTCGGCGGCCCGGATCGCCGCGTACTCGCTGGTGCCGATCGGCCTGGTCATGACCGGTGTGGTCGGCTGGCTGGCCGACACCGCCTTCAGTCCGACCGCGTGGGCCGGCTTCGTGGTGCTCGGCGGAGCCTGGCTCCTCTTCATGATCACCCGTGCCGTGGAGCGGCGCGGCGGCGGGACGCGCAAGGAGCGCAAGGCGGCGAAGGCGGCCGCGGAGCGTGACGCGGTCGCTCCGGCCGCCTCGGCTCCGTCCCTGGGCCAGGCCTCCCGGCCGGCGGCCCAGCCCGCGGCCCGGCCCGCCGCGCAGCCGCGGCGCTCCGAGGGCTCCGGCGACGACTTCAGCGACATCGAGGCGATCCTGAAGAAGCACGGCATCTGAGAGCACGGCACCGGCGAAGCGGCCCGTCAGGGCGGCACTCCGTCCGATCCGTCCGATCCGGGAAGCGCGGTGCCGGAGCGGTACGGCAGCCGGGGGCCGACCTGCCACAAGATCGCACGCGGGGCGCACGGAACGTACGGAACCGTTCAGGTTCGGGCACGCCCGTCACATGATCCAGCGAACTCCCGTATATTCCGTGCGTGTTGATCGCGCAGCGGGTGCTGCCTGCGTCATCATCGCCCGCGAGATGCTGGACACAACACCGAGCGACACCGCCGCCCCGCCCAAGGAGCGGCGAGGTTGTCTCTTCGCGCTCTCCCAGCCGCCGCTGATGATCTTCCTGACAGTGATCGGCTGCCTGCTACTCATGGCTTCGCTGCACGACCTGCTGCTGCTCTGAGCTGTACACGGAGCCCCTGGCGTCACCCGCCGAGGGCTCCGTCGGTCCGGTCCCCCCGATAAGGACGGCCGGCCCTCGTGTCCCGCCGTCTCGCCCGCTCCACCCGTTCCCGGTGCCTCGGGCATGACCCGAGAGCCCCGAGGCGCGGCTCAGCCCGCGGCCTCCTTGCGGCGCGCCCGGTATGCGGCCACGTGGAGCCGGTTCCCGCAGGTACGGCTGTCGCAGTAGCGGCGCGAGCGGTTGCGGGAGAGATCGACGAAGGCCCGCCGGCAGTCCGGGGCCTCGCAGCGGCGCAGCCGCTCCTGTTCCCCGGCGACCACGAAGAAGGCCAGCGCCATCCCGCAGTCGGCCGCGAGATGGTCGGCGACCGAGGCGCCCGGCGCGAAGTAGTGGACATGCCAGTCGTAGCCGTCGTGGTCCGTCAGACGGGGCGTGGTGCCGGCGGTGGCGATCAGCTCGTTGATGAGGGAGGCGGAGGTCCGGGGATCGTCGGCCGCGAAGATCGCGGCGAACCGGCCGCGGATCCGGTGCACGGCGGCGAGATCGTCCGCCGACAGCACCCCGACATCACTGATCTCGTGCTTTCGTACGAAATCCGCGAGGCGCGGGACGTCCGCGAGCCCGTCGGTCGTCTCGTCCTCCGGCGCGGTGTTCACCAGATCCACCACGGTGTCGAGTGAGCACCGGGTGTCGTGGGTGATCAGCACGATTCGCTCCCTGGCCTGGGGCCGGGCGAGGGCGCCCGTCCGATGCTGGCCGATCGTAGTGCTTCCCGGCCGGACGGAGACGGGCGTGGGGCCCCGGACACGCACCGGCGCCGCCGCCGCGGACTTTCCGCGACGCCGGCGCCGGTGTCATCCCTATGCGGTTGTCTAGGCCCGAGCCGTCTCCCCGAGTGGACGGCGCCGGGCGGCTCTGTGGAGACGCGTCAGCTCTCGGCCAGGATGTGTGAGAGCTCCGTGTCGAGGTCGAAGTGCCGGTGTTCCGTACCCGGGGGCACGGCTGCGTCCGTTCGCTTCAGGAAGGATTCCAGGGCCCTCGCGGGGGCTTCGAGCAGGGCTTCACCCTCCGGGGAGCTCAGGGCGATGCATACGACGCCCTGGCCGTGGCTACGGGACGGCCAGACTCGGACGTCGCCGGTACCGGTGGGCCGGTGCAGGCCCTCGGCGAGGAGGTCGCGGGCGAACACCCACTCGACGGTTTCCTCGGCTCCGGTGTGGAAGGTGGCGTGCACGGCGTAGGGATCGGCCGTGTCATACCGCAGTCCTGCGGGTACAGGCAGTGAGGACTCGCTCGACACAACGAGGCGCAGGTGCAGCTCGCAGCTGACCGTGGTGTTCATAAGCGCCAGGGCCTTTCGCTCAGTGTGCGCTCGGGGATTCGCACGTCGGCGAAATCGACATGCCACCTACGGTGCCGTTGTAAACCCCTCTGAGGGTTTTGCGTGTCTTTATGTAACTCATCCGGCCGAGGGTGCCTTCGCCGGATAGGGCCATTCCGGTGACCGGTTTCTCTCGGGTAGGGTTTGGTCGTATGAATACGGGGAGTGACGAGCCGGGCGAGGTCGCCATGGCGGACGACGAGGCGGAGAATGAACGAGCGCTCGGTTCGCGGGCGCCGGAATTCATCAAGGCGCGGCGCGCCCTGCATGTGAGCTGGCAGGTCGGCGTTTTCGTCGTGGGGCTCGCGGTGGTCGGCGCGGGCGTGGTCATGCTGCCGCTGCCGGGCCCCGGCTGGCTGGTGATCTTCGGCGGCATGGCGATCTGGGCGACCGAGTTCGTCTGGGCCCAGCTGGTGCTCCGCTGGACGAAGCGCAAGGTCACGGAGGCCACCCAGCGGGCGCTCGACCCCAGGGTCCGGCGTCGCAACATCATCCTGACGGCGATCGGCCTCGTGATCGTGGCCGTCCTCGTCGGCGTGTACGTCTGGAAGTTCGGCTTCGAGATGCCCTGGAACATCAAGGAGTGACCGGGCGGGACCGGGCCCCCGCGGGGCGTCCGCGCTGGTCGAAGCCATCCCCTGACATGGGGTAATGTTCTCTCTGCGCCCGGGCGATTAGCTCAGCGGGAGAGCGCTTCGTTCACACCGAAGAGGTCACTGGTTCGAACCCAGTATCGCCCACTTGTACGAAACGGCTCCGGTCCACGACATCGTGGACCGGAGCCGTTCTCGTTGTCACGAGGGGAGCCCGCCGTACGCGGCGGCCGCGGCCCGCGCCGGAGCCGACGCCGAGCGAATGTGCCCAGGTCATCTGCCTCGGTCCTGCCCTGGACCCGGCCGGGGCCTCCGGGTGGTCGGCCCGTGGCGCTCCGCGCCGGAGCGCACGGACCCCGCCGGTTCACGCGGGACGAACTGATCGAGGGCGGCGGGGGCTGGGCGCGGCCCCCGCCGTCCTCGATCCGCGCGCGACCCGAGGGCGTCGTCCGGCCCGTTCGGATCGGCCGTTCCGCGCCTCGCCTCCCGCTTTCGCGGGTGCGGCGTCCGCCGAGCGTCGAGTCCCCCTCCTCACGCTCCGTTCCGAGGTGCTTCGCCAACGCCGCCGACGGCCGTATGTTTTCGGCCGTGCGCCCCCTCCGCCCCATGATGCGAAAGATGTTCGATCAATCGATCGTGTGCGCCCGACCTGCGGAGTCCCGTCCGTCGGTGCCGGCCTCGTCGCACGGTCGTGAGAACGCGGACAGGGTGGGGCGCATCCCGGTCCTGTCCGAATCACCGGTGGGCTCCACCGTGACGCGGCGGACAGTGGCGGTTCCAGGAACGGACCGTGACGGTCCGTTATGTGAGGCGGTGTCTGCCGGGGTCGGCCGAGGTGGCAGGAGGTCCGTGACCCGTCCCTCCGGGAACAAGCGGAAGCTTCCGAAGGGCTGGGGAAGCGGACTTCCCGGATTATGGGGACTTCCCAGGAGACTTCTTGTGCCCGGAACTCCGTGGAATGTGGTGTGCGCATTTCGGAACGCCATCTGATTTCTGCGGAAGTACGACAAGAACGGGAGTCCGTTCGGCTCAATTCGCGGATATGTGTGGGAAATATTATTCGGCTCGTAAAATCGCCCAACCGGAGTTGAGAAGGGCGGACCCGACGGACGGAAAACAGTTCGGTATTCCGGGCCTTCCCGACGCCGTGTCACTTCTCCACGGCGGGGCGGCGCTTGGGGGTGAGCGGGCGCCGTCAGGGGGAGGGGTTGAGTGGCGGCCGAATCTTCGTGGCGTACCCAAGGCGATCCGTGGCGCGTTCGTCAAGCACCCGCCGCCCGACGCGCCGGAGATACGCCCTGGTGGCCCCGGTGCGGAAATGCGTCGGGGTCGGGGAGCGGCCGTCGGCCATCTCTCGCCGGCCCGGTGGACTGGGAGCTTCCGCCGTCGGGCGACGGGCGCGACAGCCGCCCGGCGCTCCCGTGCCAATACCGGCGACAGCGTTCCGAATTCCCGGAAGCGGTACCGGGCGGTTCTGTCTCGACAGCTACACCGAGATGTCCGACGGCGCCGGTGGCCGAGGGCCGACCGGCGCCGCGGTGGCGGATCGCCCGCTCGTCGTTCAGTCCATCCGTCCCAGCACGTCCCGCACGCGCCGGGCGTCGCGGATCCGCTGCTCGTACGTGGCGCCCAGAGCGAGGAGCAGCACACCGGCGAGCGCGGGTGCCACCCAGCGGGGGAGTGCGTCGACCATCTGCACGATGTAGGGCGCGAGTTCGTGCAGCGCGTCCAGGGTGAGCGCCGTGCCGCCGAGCAGCAGCGGCGCCTGGAGGCGGTGCCGGGCGCCCAGCAGTGTCACGGCGAGCGCCGCCGCACCGAGCAGCAGGGGGCGCAGCGCCTGCGGATCGGCCCAGGTGGCCAGGAGGCTCGGGAAGAGGCTCACGGACAGGCCCGGCGCGTACGCGGTCCAGGACGACACCGCCGGGTCCTCGCGGCGCCGAAACACGCCCACGAGCAGCGCCGGGACGGTCACCGGCAGCGTGTAGGCCTCCGGGGACGTCACGTCCCAGGCCGCCAGCCGCACCCAGGTGGCCAGCACGAACAGGGCGGCAGCCGCGTAGCCGACGGACCGACGGTCCTCCCGTACGGCCGTGCCCGCGGCGATGACCCCGCACAGTGCGAGGACCGTGGCCAGCATCGGCGGGTCGGTGACGGCGAGCGTGACGGCGAGCAGTGCCGTGACGGCTCCGGTGATCTCGACCGACACCGTCGTCGGCACGTCGGCGAGGCGTGCCGCGAGCAGGGCGGCCACGACGGGGACCGCCAGTACGAGCAGGGCCGTGTGCTGAGGCTGCCAGCCGAGGGACGCGCCCACCGCGCAGGCCGAGGCGGCGAGGTGACCGAGGGCGGCGGGCGCCCCGACCGGACCGAGACCGGGCTGTCGGGCGGTGACCGCGAACAGGACGGCCAGCGCGGCGAACACGGACAGGGTGGCGGTCTCGGAGGCCAGCGCCAGGAACGCGAGATCGACGGAGGTGACCAGGGCCAGGACCACGGAGATCACCGGAGGACGGGTGCGGCGGGCGAGCGCCAGCAGGGCCACCGTCGTCAGTCCGTGGACGGAAAGGCCTGCCGCATAAGGGAGTTCGAGGGCGGCCGGGAGCGAGAGAGCCGTCGACCACGCCAGGACCAGAGCGCCCGTCAGAGCCCGCGGACGCCACGCCGCGGAGCGGACCGTGACCACCAGGACGGCTGCGACGAGGCCGAGGACGAGCGGTGCCGTGAGCGCGTCCCGCGGCCAGGGCAGACCGCTCGTCACCGCGTCCCGCGCGGTCGCCGGGGCACCTGACCAGACCCCGCCGGCCTGGGCGAGCGGTCCGACGAGCGAGACCACGACCACGGGCAGCGCCCAGAGCACGGCGAGCGCCTGCACGGAGCCGGAGGCGGCGGCGATCCCGCGGCGCACCGGCTCCGGGAGCCCGGGCCGAACGGCCGCCAACAGGGCCAGCCCGCACACCAGATGGGCGGGGACGGTCCACTCACCGGGCAGGACCGTGCGCAGCACACCGCCGAACGCGACGACCGTGATCAGCCCGGCGGCCGTGGCGGTGCCGGTCGCGACGGCCGGCCTCGCGGCGGCCCACGCCGTCGAGAGGGCGATCGAGGCGGCGAGGAGCAGCAGCGCGGCCGCTCGTGCCGCACCGCTCGGTCCGTCGGCCGTCCAGGACAGATAGCAACCGGCGAACGTGCCCCAGCCGCCCAGACCGAACGCGCCGGCGGCGGCGACGACCCGGACGACCGTCGAAGGCGCGCGCAGGGCGATCACGGCGTCGAACGCGGCCGTCACCAGCAGGGCGGCCGTGATGGCGTGCGCTCCCGCGCCGACGGCGGCCGCCCAGAGGATGAGCGGGAACTGGGCGGCTACCACGGCGGCCGGGACAGGCAGCCGCAGGCCGAGCACGGCCCCACGCCGTACCGCCCCGGACGCGGGGTGCGCAGCACGGCCGCCCGACGCTGCCTCCCCGCTCGCGGGGCGCGCAGCACGGCCGCCCGACGCGGCCTCCCCGCTCGCCCGCCCGGCGCCGGACTCCTGTCGGCCGGTATCCGCGCCGGACCCCTCCGCGCCGGACCCCTCCGGGCCGGACCCCTCCGCGCCGGACCCCTCAGGGCCGGCACCGCTCGCGGCGGGCTCCTGCCCGAGGCCTGCCGGCGTGAGCCCCTCGGTGCTCACCCCGACCGACTGCCGGCCCGGGGCGCCGCGCCGCGCGCCGACCGTGAGCCCGTACGCGGCCCACCCGGCGGCCAGGGTCGCCGAGGCGAGCGCCGCGAACCCGACACCGTCGGTGTCCGGGAGCGCGACCGTGTGCAGGGCGTACGCGTCCAGGACCGTCAGGACGAGGCCGAGTCCGGCCAGCGACTCGGCGGTCGACCGCAGGCCCCGACGCAGGAGCGGCACGGGCGAACCGAGCGCGGCCAGCGTCACCGCGCCGAGCACGGTGGACCGCCCCACGATCCCCAGGTGGCCCCAGCTCACGAGCGTGAACGCGACGGCGGCGACGGTGAGCAGGACGCCGCCGAGGATCAGGAGCACGTTCTGCACACCGGGCGCCGTGGCCTCGGGCCGGCGGACCGGCGGCGGAGGAGGCCCCGTCGGAGCGGGCCGCGGCTGCAGCATGTGGACCAGCCAGGCACGGCGGTGCAGCAACACGGCCCGGCGTGCGTCCAGTTGCCGCAGCTCGGCGTCCAGGAGCCGCAGCTCTTCGGCCGGGGGCGGGATAGGGGTCATGCCTCGGAGTGTGGTTCCGGCCATGCGTCCGGGACATGAGTCCGCGTACTCACGCCGTACTCAGATCCGCCGACCGGCCCCGTGGGCAGGGCGATTCGGCGCCCATGGGGCGACGGCGAACAGGGCTGCGGACGCGCGGACATGGACACCGCCCGAGCGTGGGCACACTCGGTCCATGGACTGGAGTCACTACCGCTTCCACAGCGAGTGGGAACTGCCCGCGCATCCCGCCGCCGTGTACGCCGCCCTGGAACGCGCCGAGAACTACCCGCTCTGGTGGCCCCAGGTGCGCGAGGTGACGCCGGTCGGCGACCGCAGCGGCGTCATCCGGATCCGCTCCACCCTGCCGTACGACATCACCTTCACCGCACGCGAGGCGCGCCGGGACCCTGCGGCCGGCGTCCTGGAGATCGCGATGACGGGCGACCTGGACGGGTGGGCGCGCTGGACCCTCGACGTCACGGGACCGGGCACCCGCGCGCGCTACGACCAGGAGGTGCGCGTGACCACGGCACTGCTGCGCCGCCTGGCCGTGCCCGGACGGCCCTTCTTCCGCGCCAACCACGCCCTGATGATGCGCGCGGGACGACGCGGTCTGAGGAACTACCTCGAAGCGGTTTGAACCCCACCCGCCGGGACCTGTATGGTTCGGTGCGTTCCCGGGCGATTAGCTCAGTGGGAGAGCGCTTCGTTCACACCGAAGAGGTCACTGGTTCGAACCCAGTATCGCCCACCTGGAGAAGACCGGTCCGTCACCGACGGACCGGTTTTTCGTTGTGCTCGCGCCCGCGTGCCCGTTCAGGCGGCGGCCGCCTGCTGATCGGGTCGCAGCGGCCACGCCGGATCCACCGCCTCGTCCGACCCGCTGCGCGCGAACCACGCCTGCAGTCCGCGCGCCTGCGCCGCGTGCCACACCGCCTGGAGCGTGTGCAGCTCGGCCGGCGACAGCCGTTCGAGCCGCGGCGCGAACCGGCGCCCCACCGCCCGCACCAGCTCCAGCGACGCCAGCGCGTCCGCCGCCGCGTCGTGCGCGCCCTCCAGCGCGACGTCGTAGTGCGAGCACAGGTCGGTCAGGGTGCGGCGGCCCTTGCGGTAGCGGTCCAGATGTTTGTCCAGAACCCGCGGGTCGAGCACCCGCAGCGCCGCCGGATCGAACCAGCGGTCCAGCGGCGACGCCCGGTGCCGGCGCAACTCCCGGTCCAGGAGCGTCAGATCGAACGGGGCGTTCATCACCACGAGCGGCCGGCCCACCGCCGCCAGTTCGCCCAGCTCGCGCGCTATCTCCTCCAGCACGGGCGCCGGCCAGCGGCCGTTGCGCTGCAGGTGTTCGTCCGTGAGCCCGTGTACCGCCGTCGCTCCCGCGGGCACCGGCACTCCCGGGTTCACCAGCCATCGGGTCACCCTGGGGCGGGTACCCGCGGCGTCCTGGACGACGACGGCGGCCGACACGATCCTGTCGGTCTCGACGTCCACGCCCGTTGTCTCCGTGTCGAACGCGGCCAGAGGGCCTTCGTACCAGCACGTCATACGCACACAACTCCTCGTTCACCCACGGCAGCTGACGCACCGTCTTCTGCCCGTTTGGTGATACCCGGGCTGTTTGCGCCGTACGCCGGAAGGAGACAACAGAGGTGCGGGTCTTTGCAGTTCAGCGACCCGAAGCGCGGACACACCAAGCCTGGAAGGCTGTTGGACTCATGGCACTCGCCCAGCCCGAACGGGGCGGGCTGCTGCCCCAGCGGACGGCACCCCATCGCGGCTCACTCGCCACCACCGCCTGCATGGAGACCCTGCAGGTGGGCTACCTGCACGCCGTGGCGGCGGCGGCCGGCTGCTCGCTGTCCCAGCCGTTTCCCGACAACGGCATCGACTGGCACGTCAGCCACAGCGCCCCCGGGCACACGGTCGACGACGAAGTCACCATCAAGGTGCAGCTCAAGTGCACGTACCAGATCCCGCCCGACCCACCGGGGCCCGCGTTCTCCTTCACGCTCGACAACGCCCACCTGGCGAAGCTCGCGCGCACCCCGGTCTCGGTGCACAAGATCCTGGTCGTGATGCTCGTGCCCAGATCCCAGGACGACTGGCTGCGCGCCGGCCACGACCGGCTCGACCTGCGGCACTGCTGCTACTGGATCAACCTCGCCGGGCACGCCATCACGGGCCGGCACCGGACCACCGTCCGTATCCCGACGGCCCGGATCTTCGACGACCGTGCCCTCTGCGAGATCATGACGAGGGTCGGGACGGGAGGCAGACCATGACACACCGCCCGATCGACGAGCCGCTGCGACCGGTGAGGCCGCACCCCGCCGAAACCCCCTGGGACGACCCCCCGGCCCCCGACCAGGTCGACCCGGCCGTGCTCGGCGCCCTCCTGCAACGCCACGGCTGGCAACGGCGCGGAGGAGCTCCTGGACGGTACGGCAGGTGGACACCACCAGGGCCCGGGGGCGGCGGCACCAGCCTGCTGGTGCCGGAGAACCGGGCCTTCCCCGACAGCGACGACCTGCTCGGCGAAGCCCTCGTCGCGCTCGCCCGCAGCGGCTCGCCGTCCGCACGCGACGTGCTGCTCGCGCTCGCCGTCCCCAGCGACGAGATCCGCTGGTGGCGTGACGTGCCCACCGGCCCCGCGGGGGCCGCGCCCTGGACCGTCGAGGAGCAACTGCGCGGGGCCGCCCGGCAGATGCTGCTCGCCGCTGCCCTCGCCACCCGCGCGCGTGCCGGCTACTACGGCGCCCGGCACCGCAGGTCCGCCGCCGCCTCCCTGGACAGCGTGCTGGTCGGCGCCGAACCGGGCGGCCGCCGCCTCACCGCGTTCGTCCCCGTCGCCACCGGCCGGGCGCTCTCCGTCCGCCTGCACGAGGCGCTGTACGCGGCCCGCGAGGCGATCGACTACCAGCGGGCCACCGGCGGGATGGACGCCTTCGACGCGGCCGTCGAGGCCGGCGTCAGCCACGAGCTGATGGAAGCCCTGGCGGCCCTCGTGCGCGGGACGGAGGGCGCCCGGATCGCCGTCGAGTGGTCGCCCGCCGAAGGCGTTCCCGAGGGCGGAGCGAACCCCGCCGAGTCCGTCGAGTTCTCACCCGGCGACCTTCCCGTGCTCCGCGACGCGGGCGCCCGGTATCTGCGCGAGGAGCCGTCCGTCCCCGTGCGCATCACCGGCGCGGTCGTCAGGATGCGCCGGTCGGGTCCGCGCGGCGCGGGCACCGTACGGCTGCGGGTCATCGCCGGCGCGGAGGTCCCGAACGTACGGGTCACCCTGGACGAGGAGGCCTACCGGATAGCGGGCCAGGCCCATCTGGTCGGGCTGCCGGTGCGCGTGCACGGACGGCTGGAGAGCCGCGGCGGCTTCCGGCGGCTCACGGACGCCTCCGGTGTCGTCCCGGTACAGGTCGACGAGGCCGAGCGGGACCGGCTGATGAAGTCGTGGCAGGGGACCGCGGAGACCACAGCCTTCTTCGAGGAGGCCTGCAGCGGGGACTGAGGGCGCCCTGTCCACAACCCTTTCGCGGACGGGTCCCCGGGCTCGGTAGGATTCGGGGCATTGCCATCCCATGTCGTACGTGGTGTGGCGTCGCCTTCAGTCAGGAGAGTCCGGTGTCAGACGTCCGTGTGGTCATCCAACGCGATTCCGAGCGGGAAGAGCGCGTGGTGACGACGGGCACTACGGCCGCCGAGCTCTTCGCCGGCCGGCGCACCATCATCGCCGCCCGCGTGGCAGGCGAGCTGAAGGACCTCGCCTACGAGGTGCGGGACGGCGAGGAGATCGAGCCCGTCGAGATCTCCTCCGAGGACGGCCTGAACATCCTGCGCCACTCCGCCGCGCACGTCATGGCCCAGGCCGTGCAGGAGCTCTTCCCCGAGGCCAAGCTGGGCATCGGCCCGCCTGTCAAGGACGGCTTCTACTACGACTTCGACGTCGCGAGGCCCTTCACGCCCGAGGACCTCAAGGCCGTCGAGAAGAAGATGCAGGAGATCCAGAAGCGCGGCCAGCGCTTCTCCCGCCGCGTCGTCACCGACGAGGACGCCCGCGCGGAGCTCGCCGCCGAGCCGTACAAGCTGGAGCTCATCGGCATCAAGGGCTCCGCGTCCTCGGACGACGGCGCGGACGTCGAGGTGGGCGGTGGCGAGCTGACCATCTACGACAACCTCGACGCCAAGACCGGCGAGCTGTGCTGGAAGGACCTCTGCCGCGGTCCCCACCTGCCCACCACCCGCAACATCCCGGCGTTCAAGCTCATGCGCAACGCCGCCGCGTACTGGCGCGGCAGCGAGAAGAACCCCATGCTCCAGCGCATCTACGGCACCGCCTGGCCCTCCAAGGAGGAGCTGAAGGCGCACCTCGAGTTCCTCGCCGAGGCCGAGAAGCGCGACCACCGCAAGCTGGGCAACGAACTCGACCTGTTCTCCATCCCGGAACAGATCGGCTCCGGCCTCGCCGTCTTCCACCCCAAGGGCGGCATCATCCGCCGGGTCATGGAGGACTACTCGCGCCGCCGGCACGAGGAGGAGGGCTACGAGTTCGTCTACACCCCGCACGCCACCAAGGGGAAGCTCTTCGAGACCTCGGGCCACCTGGACTGGTACGCCGACGGCATGTACCCGCCCATGCAGCTCGACGAGGGCGTGGACTACTACCTCAAGCCCATGAACTGCCCGATGCACAACCTGATCTTCGACGCGCGCGGCCGTTCGTACCGTGAACTGCCCCTGCGCCTCTTCGAGTTCGGCACCGTGTACCGGTACGAGAAGTCCGGCGTCGTGCACGGCCTGACCCGCGCCCGGGGCTTCACGCAGGACGACGCGCACATCTACTGCACCAAGGAGCAGATGGCGGACGAGCTCGACAAGACGCTCACCTTCGTCCTGAACCTGCTGCGCGACTACGGCCTCACCGACTTCTACCTGGAGCTGTCCACCAAGGACCCGGAGAAGTTCGTCGGCTCGGACGAGGTGTGGGAAGAGGCCACGGAGACGCTGCGCCAGGTCGCCGAGAAGCAGGGCCTCCCGCTGGTCCCGGACCCGGGCGGCGCCGCCTTCTACGGCCCGAAGATCTCCGTGCAGGCCAAGGACGCCATCGGCCGCACCTGGCAGATGTCGACCGTGCAGCTCGACTTCAACCTGCCCGAGCGCTTCGACCTGGAGTACACCGGCCCGGACGGCTCCAAGCAGCGCCCGGTCATGATCCACCGCGCGCTCTTCGGTTCGATCGAGCGTTTCTTCGCCGTACTCCTCGAGCACTACGCGGGCGCGTTCCCGGCGTGGCTGGCGCCCGTCCAGGCGATCGGCATCCCGATCGGCGACGCGCACGTCGAGTACCTGCAGAAGTTCGCCGCGGAGGCCCGGAAGAAGGGCCTGCGCGTCGAGGTGGACGCCTCCTCGGACCGGATGCAGAAGAAGATCCGCAACGCACAGAAGCAGAAGGTGCCCTTCATGGTCATCGCGGGCGACGAGGACATGGCGGCCGGCGCCGTCTCGTTCCGCTACCGCGACGGCTCGCAGGAGAACGGCATCCCGCTCGACGAGGCGATCGCCAAGATCGCCCGCGTCGTCGAGGAGCGCGCGCAGGTCTGATCCGCGACCACAGCCGACCAGAGGCCCCCGGCAAGTTCAGCTTCGCGGGGGCCTCTCGTCGTCGCCCTCGCGCGAGAACACCTGCAGCAGCCACGACGAGAACGAGCCCGTGACCGCGCCGAGCAGGGCCAGACCGCACGCCATCATGGCGACGGCGATCACGCGTCCCCGTGCCGTCACCGGCGTCACGTCCCCGTAGCCCACCGTCGCCAGTGTGGAGCACGCCCACCAGACGGAGTCCCCGAAGGTGCGGATCGTCGCGCCGGGTGCCGCGTACTCCGCCTGGTAGACGGCGAGGGCCCCTGAGAAGCCGAGCAGCAGCACCCCGATGCTCGCGTAGAACATCACGCGGGCGTACAGCGGCAGCCGGGGTTCCCCCCGCCGGCGCTGCACGGCGTCATAGAGCCGGACGACCCGCAGCGGCCGCAGCAGCGGCAGGAACAGCACCACGGTGTCCAGTACGTGCGTCCGGACGAATCCGAGGCCGCGCCCACTCAGCCGCCAGAGCACCAGGTAGTCGGCGAGGAACATGGCCCAGGTGACCGCGATCACGATGAGGCAGACGTCCCGGCCGTCGCGGGGCAGACCACGGCTCAGCACATGGACCGCGTAGGCGGTCAGGAACAGCATCGACGCGATCCCCAGCGGTACCTCGGTGCGTCGCCGCCAGCGGACCGTCGGGCTGTCGTCGTCCATGGCCCCAGCTTGGCCGCAGGCACCTTTCCCGGGCACCCGCCGACACGCCGCGAACGGGCGAAGCAATATGCTGCACCACATGACGAGTGAGCCGGAGCAGCAGATCGGAGTGGGAACGCAGGACGCGTTCCAGCGCCTTTGGACGCCCCACCGGATGGCTTACATCCAGGGCGAGAACAAGCCCACCGGCCCGGGGGCCGACGACGGCTGTCCCTTCTGCTCGATCCCGGCCAAGTCCGACGAGGACGGGCTGATCGTGAGGCGCGGCGAGCAGGTCTACGCGGTGCTGAACCTCTACCCGTACAACGGCGGGCACCTGATGGTCGTGCCCTACCGGCACGTCGCCGACTACACGGACCTCACCGCTCCCGAGACCGCGGAACTGGGCGAGCTGACCAAGCAGGCCATGACCGCCCTGCGGACCGCCTCCGGCGCGCACGGCTTCAACATCGGCATGAACCAGGGCACGGTCGCGGGCGCCGGAATCGCCGCCCACCTGCACCAGCACATCGTGCCCCGCTGGGGCGGCGACACGAACTTCATGCCGGTCGTCGGCCACACCAAGGTCCTGCCGCAGCTCCTCGCGGACACCCGCAAGATGCTGGCGGACGCCTGGCCCGCCTCCTAGGCGATCGTTTCCCGGGCATCGGCCGTCTCCGCCACGGAGGCGTCACCCGTACGAGGGGAATGCGGCCGCGGCGCGACTGCGCGGGGGGTCCCGGCGGACAGGTCGGAGGGGCTCACCCGGATCCGCCGGGACCACGAAGGGGGATGCCCGTGCATCGTCGCAGCGCCCTGATCGCAGCCACCGCCACCCTGCTCGTCGGTGTGGCGGGACTCGGAACGGCACAGGCGTCGTCACCGACGACTGCCGGCGGCGCGGCTCCGTCCGCGTGTCGTCCGGCGAACCACACCGCCAGGATCGCCGCGGGCCCCGCCGGCGCGGGGCACCGCCACTACCGGGTCACCCTGACGGCCGCGCCCGGGTACGAGCCCTGCCGACTGGCCGGGTCACCGGCCGACATGCGCTTCCACCAGCACGGTTCCCCCCGTGGAGTCACCACGGGCCGGTACGGCCCGCAGCACGCGGTGGTGACCTTCGGCCCGGGGCATCCGGTGCACTTCGACATCCGGGTGCCCGGCGGTCCCGGCGGTGTTCGCGCCGACGAGGCGACCTTCACGCTGAGGACCCCGGACGGGGTGATCCCCGGCGAGTCCAGTGCCCATGGCCCGCTCGTCGTCGACGCCGGCACCGTCATCGGTCCGGTCCTGTCCGGAGGCTGACTCCGGGGCGGGGCGGCCCGTCCCGGAGCGGGGCGGGGCGGCCCGTCTCCGGCCCGCCACCTCGCCCTACGCGTCGTACAGATCGGCCTTGCGCGGTGCGGCGTCCTGCACCGCGGTGCTGAGGAACGCCGAGCGGTTGCCGAACTTCTCGGTGTCCACGCCGTTCTCCTCCAGGACCCTGATCGCCGCCGAGTGCACCACACGCAGGACGGGCGTCGCGGCCCGCAGCGCGTCGTCCGCCATGAAACGGTGCCGCCACGGCTGGTCGGCCCACGCGTGCCGCAGGCCGAACGGCTCGGGCAGCGCCAGGGAGCCGCCCAGCCAGTCCAGGAGCGGCGGATACCAGCTGAGGGGGGCCCGCGCGGCCAGCCGTACGACCTCGTCCGCGGTGACCAGCGGCAGGCTCACCTTGCGGGTCTCCCAGAACCGCACGGTCTTCGCGACCTCCTTGGTCGGGGCCTCCGGCTTCGTGGTGAACAACGAGTTCACCGGGCCCAGCGCGTGACCGGTGACCTCGATGCGCAGCGTCTCGTGCAGCACGGTCACCGTGATCAGCATCGTGATGACCAACTGGCCGTCCCAGAGCGTCCACTGCACCCCGAGGTAGTGCCGGTCGCCGCTGCCGAACTGCTGCTTGTTGCAGATGTCCTGGATGGCGTGGTTCCTGACCGTGTACGCGTCCACATCCGTGCCGCCCGGCCGGGACACCGCCTTCGCGTTCTCCCCGATCGGCGTGACCACCCAGTGCTTGAGCGAAGGCGCCGGGAAACCACCGGTGTTGAGCGGTCCGCGCTCCAGCATGCGCAACTGGTCATGGATGCTGCGGATGACGTCCCAGCTGCGGAACGGGTGGATCTCCTTGGCCGTGTCCCGGGACACCAGGTCCTCGGCGAGCTGCCAGCTGCCCCAGCGCGTCCCCATCCCGAGGATGCCCTTGGGGCCCGCGTAGAACACGGAGTTGGACTGCTGCTCGGCGCTGAGGCGGGCGAGGGACTGACGCAGCCGCTCGGCCGCCGTCTCACCCGGGCTGCCGGGGACCGCCTCCGGAATCTTGGCGCCGATGCCGCCGCCCGACAGGAGGCCGTCCCAGCGGGCGCGCAGGTCCTTGGCCGTGCGCTCGCAGATCTGCTTGGCCCACAGCCAGCCCACGACGGGCAGGACCACCGACGCACGTCCGTACCACCCCCAGAAACCCGTGAACGGCATCCGCACGAGGAAGAGGACGGCGAGGGCGCCGGCGGCGAGCAGGAGCGTGGTGCCGAAGGCAGAGGCGCGTTTGTTCTCGCTCTTGGCGATCTGCGTGCGAATCGTGAAGACCAGCAGCCACACCACGAGACCCGGCAGGAACAGCAGCCCGCAGAGCACCATCACGGCCGACAACCAATTGTCGCGGTCCCGACGGATGTTGGTCGCCGCCAGGCAGTGCTCCACGACGGCCTGCGGCTCGGTGCCGAAGGACTGGATGAGCGGCTTGCGGCCGACGCCCAGCATGCGGCCGGTGACCGCCGTCGAGAAGGCCTCGCCGAGATTCGGCGCGAGCAGCTTGATCCGCGGGGCCTTGACGGTCGACTGATGCCATTCGTTGTCGGCCTTGAGGATCTCCGTGACCGGACTGTCGCGGTACGCCGCCGAGGCCAGGGCGAAGGTGGCCGCCGTCTGCCCCGCGGAGCCCGTGAGCGGCACCTGCGCCCCGGGAGTGAAATCGAAACCCTCGAACGTCACTTCCGCCCCCATCGCCGCCGCACCCGCTCCTGCGGCTTTCCCGACTTCGGTGCTCCGCACACCTGTTGATCAGGTCATCGTCTTGATCAGGTTCTCAGGGTAACGGGCATGACCGACATTCGTCGGCGGACGGCCGAAGCCGTCCGCCACGAACGACGCCCCGAACCCTCAGGAGTCCGGGGTCCGTTCACGGATCCGTTCGGCGATCTGCTGCGGCATCGGTTCGTGCCGCGCGTAATGCCGGTCGAACCGCGCGGTGCCGTGCGAGATGGACCGCAGATCGACGGCGTACCGCCCGATCTCGATCTCCGGCACCTCGGCCCGTACGAGCGTGCGCCCGCCGCCCGCCTGCTCGGTGCCGACGACCCGGCCGCGCCGCCCCGACAGGTCGCTCATCACGGCGCCCACGTAGTCGTCGCCGACCAGCACACTCACCTCGGCCACCGGCTCCAGGAGGTGGATCCTGGCGTCGGCCGCCGCCTCGCGCAGTGCCAGCGCGCCCGCCGTCTGGAAGGCGGCGTCGGAGGAGTCCACCGAGTGCGCCTTGCCGTCGCGCAGCGTGACCCGGACGTCGATGAGCGGATAGCCCGCCGCCACGCCCCGGGCCGCCTGGGTGCGCACGCCCTTCTCGACGGACGGGATGAACTGACGGGGCACGGCGCCGCCGACGACCTTGTCCACGAACTCGATGCCCGAGCCGTTCGGCAGGGGTTCCACCTCGATCTCGCAGATCGCGAACTGGCCGTGCCCGCCGGACTGCTTCACGTGCCGGCCCCGCCCGCTGGACGTGCCGGCGAACGTCTCGCGCAGGGACACCTTGTGCGGGACCACGTCGACCTGCACGCCGTACCGGCTGCGCAGCCGCTCCAGCGCGACGTCCGCGTGCGCCTCGCCCAGGCACCACAGGACGACCTGGTGGGTGTTCGGATTCTGCTCCAGCCGCATGGTGGGGTCCTCGGCGACCAGCCGGCCGAGCCCCTGGGAGAGTTTGTCCTCGTCCGCCTTGCTGTGCGCCTCGATGGCGAGCGGAAGCAGCGGGTCAGGCATCTTCCAGGGCTCCATGAGGAGTGGGTCGTCCTTGCCCGAGAGGGTGTCGCCGGTCTCGGCGCGGTTCAGTTTGGCCACGCTGGCGAGATCCCCCGCGATGCAGTGCGTGAGAGCCCGCTGCTGCTTGCCGAACGGCGCGGACAACGTGCCGATCCGTTCGTCGACGTCGTGGTCCTCGTGGCCGCGGTCGGTGAGCCCGTGCCCGGAGACGTGCAGCGTCGCGTCCGGGCGCAGCGTCCCCGAGAAGACCCGGACCAGGGAGACCCGGCCGACGTACGGGTCGGACGCCGTCTTCACCACCTCGGCGACCAGCGGGCCGTCCGGGTCGCACGCCCTGACCTCGCGCGCCGTGCCGTCCGGCGTGGTCACCGAGGGCGCCGGGCGCTCCAGCGGGGTGGGGAAGCCGCCCGTGACCAGTTCCAGGAGTTCGACCGTGCCCAGGCCCTGCCGGGCGCCCTCGGCGGCCGGGGCGGCGGCCAGTACCGGGAAGAAGGTGCCGCGGGCCACGGCCCGCTCCAGGTCCTGCACGAGCGTCTTGAGGTCGATCTGCTCGCCGCCCAGGTAGCGGTCCATGAGGGTCTCGTCCTCGCTCTCGGCGATGATGCCCTCGATCAGCCGGTTGCGGGCGTCCTCGATGAGCTGCCGCTGCTCGGGGCCCGGCTCCGCCTCCTTGCGCTCCCCGGAGGCGTAGTCGAACAGCCGCTGGGTCAGCAGGCCGATCAGGCCGGTCACGGGCGCGTGCCCGTCCGGAGCCTCGGGCCCCCGCAGCGGCAGATAGAGGGGCAGGACCGCGTCCGGGTCGTCCCCGCCGAACGCCTCCGCGCAGATCCGGGTCATCTCCTCGAAGTCCGCCCTGGCCGATTCGAGGTGGGTGACCACGATGGCGCGCGGCATGCCGACCGCCGCGCACTCCTCCCACACCATCCGGGTCGAGCCGTCCACGCCGTCCGAGGCCGAGACGACGAAAAGGGCCGCGTCCGCCGCGCGCAGACCGGCCCTCAGTTCCCCGACGAAATCCGCGTAACCCGGGGTGTCCAGAATGTTGATCTTGTATCCGTCCCAGTCGACGGGGACCAGGGAGAGCTGTACCGAGCGTTGCTGCCGGTGCTCGATCTCGTCGTAGTCCGAGACGGTGCCGCCGTCCTCCACACGGCCCGCTCGGTTCACCGCTCCCGCCGTCAGCGCGAGAGCCTCCACCAATGTCGTCTTGCCCGCTCCGCTGTGGCCGACCAGCACCACATTCCGTATGGACGCGGGGTGGTCGGCCGCCGTAGCCCTGCCGGCGGCTCCGGGGTGTGCGTTCGCCTTGTCGCCCATGGCCTTGCCTCCCGTGCACGGTGAGGTCACTGTGGGCGCGGACATGCTCAGGCCGCGTGCGGTGGCGGCACCGGTGACGCCCGCGGTGTCTTCGAGCTTCGCACTCGCGTCACGGTGCGTCCATACAGTGGACGCGACGGCGCCGCGACACCGATGGCATCGCGTCGTGACACGGGGGTGCGGGTGCCCGGCCGTCGCACATGCGCACGCGTGACTACGATGGGGCGGCCGGTGGCCAGCAGGGGCCGCACGGCGACACCGAACCTCGGGAAGGCCATGCTGAACAAGTACGCGCGTGCATTCTTCACGCGTGTCCTCACACCGTTCGCCGCGTTTCTCATCCGCCGGGGGGTAAGCCCCGACACGGTCACCTTCCTGGGAACGGCCGGAGTGATGGCGGGCGCACTGGTCTTCTTCCCGCGGGGAGAGTTCTTCTGGGGCACGATCGTCATCACGCTGTTCGTGTTCTCCGACCTCGTCGACGGGAACATGGCGCGCCAGCTCGGCCGCTCCAGCCGCTGGGGGGCCTTCCTGGACTCCACGCTCGACCGGGTGGCCGACGGGGCGATCTTCGGCGGCTTCGCGCTCTGGTACGCCGGCAACGGCGACAACAACGTCCTGTGCGCCGTCTCGATCTTCTGCCTGGCCAGCGGCCAGGTGGTGTCCTACACCAAGGCGCGCGGCGAGGCGATCGGCCTGCCGGTCGCCGTCAACGGTCTCGTGGAGCGCGCCGAACGACTGGTGATCTCCCTGGTCGCGGCCGGTCTGGCGGGCCTGCACGCGTTCGGCGTGCCCGGCATCCAGGTGCTGCTGCCGATCGCGCTGTGGATCGTCGCCGTCGGCAGCCTCGTCACGCTGGTCCAGCGCGTCGTCACCGTCCGCCGGGAGTCCGCCGAGGCGGACGCCGCCGCTGCCGCGGCGAACAGCGAGGCCACCTCGTGACCAGCCTCCAGGACCGGCTGGCGGACGGCGCCTACGCGCTCGGCTGGAGCACCGTCAAGAAGCTCCCCGAGCCCGTCGCCGTGCGCCTCGGCCGGACGATCGCGGACCTCGTCTGGAAGAAGCGCGGCAAGGGCGTGCTGCGCCTGGAGAGCAACTACGCGCGCGTGGTGCCCGACGCGACACCGGAACGCCTCGCCGAACTCTCCAAGGCGGGCATGCGCTCGTACCTGCGCTACTGGATGGAGTCGTTCCGGCTCCCCGCGTGGAGCGCGGACCGGGTGCGGGGCGGCTTCGAGCCGAAGGACCTGCACCACCTCACCGACGGCCTCGCCGCAGGCAAGGGCGTCATCCTCGCCCTGCCGCACATGGCCAACTGGGACCTCGCCGGCGCCTGGGTCACCACCAAGCTGGAGACGCCCTTCACGACCGTCGCCGAGCGCCTCAAGCCCGAGTCGCTGTACGACCGGTTCGTCGCCTACCGCGAGGGCCTCGGCATGGAGGTCCTGCCGCACAGCGGCGGCACCGCCTTCGGCACGCTCGCCCGGCGGCTGCGCGACGGCGGACTGGTCTGTCTGGTCGCCGAACGCGACCTGTCCTCGTCGGGCGTCGAGGTGCGGTTCTTCGGCGAGGCGACCCGCATGCCCGCCGGACCGGCCCTGCTCGCCCAGCAGACCGGCGCCGCACTGCTGCCCGTGACGCTCTGGTACGACGACTCGACCGTCATGCAGGGTCGGGTCCATCCGCCCGTCGAGGTTCCCGCGTCAGGCACCCGTGCCGAGAAGACGTCTGTCATGACACAGGCGATGGCCGACGCCTTCGCCACGGGAATCGCCGACCACCCGGAGGACTGGCACATGCTGCAGCGGTTGTGGCTCAAGGACCTCGACCCCGGGAAGGCATCCCAGGAGTCCCTCGCGCAGGACCCCGCGAACCCCGGGCATCCCGTGAATCCCGAGGCTCCCTTGACTCCCGTGACTCCCGAGAAGAGGACTCCGTGAGGATCGGCATCGTCTGCCCGTACTCCTGGGACGTCCCGGGCGGCGTCCAGTTCCACATCCGGGACCTGGCCGAGCACCTCATCGGCCTGGGGCACGAGGTCTCCGTCCTCGCCCCCTCGGACGACGACACCCCCCTGCCGCCGTACGTCGTCTCGGCGGGTCGCGCGGTCCCGGTGCCGTACAACGGCTCGGTGGCCCGGCTGAACTTCGGCTTCCTGTCCGCCGCGCGGGTGCGGCGCTGGCTGCACGACGGCACCTTCGACGTGGTCCACATCCACGAACCGTCCTCGCCGTCGCTCGGTCTGCTGACCTGCTGGGCCGCGCAGGGCCCGATCGTCGCGACCTTCCACACGTCCAACCCGCGCTCCCGGGCGATGGTCGCCGCGTACTCGATCCTCCAGGCCGCCCTGGAGAAGATCAGCGCGCGCATCGCGGTGAGCGAGTACGCGCGCCGCACCCTCGTCGAGCACCTCGGCGGCGACGCCGTCGTCATCCCGAACGGTGTCGACGTCGACTTCTTCGCCCGTGCCAAGCCCAAGCCGGAGTGGCAGGGCGACACGATCGGATTCGTCGGCCGCATCGACGAGCCCCGCAAGGGTCTGCCGGTGCTCATGAAGGCGCTGCCGAAGATCCTCGCCGAGCGGCCGCAGACGCGGCTCCTGGTCGCCGGACGCGGGGACGCGAAGGAGGCCGTGGAGTCGCTGCCCGCCGAGATGCGGTCGCGCGTCGAGTTCCTCGGAATGGTCAGCGACGAGGACAAGGCCCGCTTCCTGCGCAGCGTCGACCTGTACGTCGCGCCCAACACGGGCGGCGAGAGCTTCGGGATCATCCTGGTCGAGGCGATGTCCGCCGGTGCGCCGGTGCTCGCCGCGGACCTCGACGCCTTCGCCCAGGTCCTCGACCAGGGCGCGGCCGGCGAGCTGTTCGCCAACGAGGACGCGGACGCCCTCGCCGCCGCCGCGGTACGCCTGCTCGCCGACCCGGAGCGCCGCGCCGAACTGCGGGAGCGGGGGAGCGCCCACGTTCGGCGCTTCGACTGGTCGACGGTCGGTGCGGACATCCTCTCCGTCTACGAGACGGTGACGGACGGCGCGGCGGCGGTGGCCACGGACGAACGCACCGGCCTCCGCGCGCGGTTCGGGATGGCCCGGGACTGAGAGCACGGGAGGCGTACGGGCTCCTGGCGGGAGCCCGGCCCCGGAGGCTGTCCCGGCCGTCGTGGTGCGGGCTCCTCGGGCGGTCGAAGCCGACGCGAGTGCCGGCCCACCCGGCGGTCCCCGGCGTCTGGCCTCCGACGCCCGGCGTCTCCGCCCCCCGGCGCCTCTCGGCCCGCCCGGCACGGATGTCGCAAGGGGAGCCCGGTGCCTGACGGGGCCGCGGGTTCGCACGGGTAGCCTTGCCGCCCGTGACCGCAACCCTCATCTGGATCCTCGTCGCGCTCGTCGCGATCGGCCTCTACCTGAGCTGGACCGCCGGACGGCTCGACCGTCTGCACGCCCGGATCGACGCCGCCCGTGCCGCCCTCGACGCGCAGTTGCTGCGCCGGGCCTCCGTGGCGCAGGAACTGGCCACCTCCGGAGTGCTCGACCCGGCCGCCTCGATCGTGCTCTACGAAGCGGCCCACGCGGCCCGGCAGGCCGAGGAGGAGCAGCGTGAGGTGGCCGAGAGCGAGTTGAGCCAGGCCCTTCGGGCGGTGTTCGGGGAGGCCCAGCAGGTCGAGGCGGTGCGGGAGGTGCCCGGTGGCGAGGAGGCGGCCGGCGAGCTGGCCCAGGCCGTCCGGCGGGTGCCGATGGCCCGTCGCTTCCACAACGACGCCGTACGGGCCGCCCGCGCCCTGCGCCGCCACCGCAAGGTCCGCTGGTTCCGGCTCGCCGGCCACGCCCCCTTCCCGATGGCCTTCGAGATGGACGACGAGCCCCCGATCGCCCTGGCGGACCGCCCCACCAGCTGAAACCGCCGCCCGGTCCGGCGCGAGAAGCCAGGGAAGCGACCGGGAGGGGGCCGGGGGAAGGGGCCGGTCGCGGGCAAAACGATCCACCGCGTCCTCATTGGCCCTTGCAGTGGACTGGTCACCTCACGTTTCCTCGAAAGCGCATAAACCCTCTTTCACCCAGTGAGGTCACCCGTGTCCAGCACGCTCTCCAACTCCGCCCAGTCCGAGAACACCGCGATCGGTACCGCCCGCGTCAAGCGCGGCATGGCCGAGCAGCTCAAGGGCGGCGTGATCATGGACGTGGTCAACGCCGAGCAGGCGAAGATCGCCGAGGATGCCGGCGCCGTGGCCGTCATGGCCCTGGAGCGGGTCCCCGCCGACATCCGCAAGGACGGCGGCGTGGCCCGTATGTCGGACCCGAACATGATCGAGGAGATCATCGAGGCGGTCTCCATCCCGGTGATGGCCAAGTCCCGGATCGGCCACTTCGTCGAGGCCCAGGTCCTGCAGTCCCTCGGCGTCGACTACATCGACGAGTCCGAGGTCCTCACCCCGGCCGACGAGGTCAACCACTCCGACAAGTGGGCCTTCACGACCCCCTTCGTCTGCGGTGCCACCAACCTGGGCGAGGCCCTGCGCCGCATCGCCGAGGGCGCGGCGATGATCCGCTCCAAGGGCGAGGCCGGCACCGGCAACGTCGTCGAGGCCGTCCGTCACCTGCGCCAGATCAAGAACGAGATCGCCAGGCTGCGCGGCTTCGACAACAACGAGCTGTACGCCGCCGCCAAGGAGCTGCGCGCCCCGTACGAGATCGTCAAGGAGGTCGCCGAGCTGGGCAAGCTCCCCGTCGTCCTGTTCTCCGCCGGTGGTGTCGCCACCCCCGCAGACGCCGCGCTCATGCGCCAGCTCGGCGCCGAGGGCGTCTTCGTCGGGTCCGGCATCTTCAAGTCCGGCGACCCGGCCAAGCGCGCCGCCGCCATCGTGAAGGCCACCACCTTCTTCGACGACCCGAAGATCATCGCGGACGCGTCCCGCAACCTCGGCGAGGCCATGGTCGGCATCAACTGCGACACCCTCCCCGAGACCGAGCGCTACGCCAACCGCGGCTGGTAGTCACCCATGAACACTCCTGGCACCCCTGTGATCGGGGTCCTGGCCCTCCAGGGCGACGTACGGGAGCACCTCATCGCCCTGGCCGCGGCGGACGCCGTGGCCAGGCCGGTGCGGCGCCCCGAGGAGCTCGCCGAGATCGACGGCCTGGTCGTTCCCGGCGGCGAGTCCACCACCATCTCCAAGCTGGCCGTCCTCTTCGGAGTGATGGACCCGCTGCGCGCGCGCGTGCGCGACGGCATGCCCGTCTACGGCACCTGCGCGGGCATGATCATGCTCGCCGACAAGATCCTCGACCCGCGCTCGGGCCAGGAGACCATCGGCGGGATCGACATGATCGTGCGCCGCAACGCCTTCGGACGCCAGAACGAGTCCTTCGAGGCGTCGGTCGACGTCCTGGGCGTCGAGGGCGATCCTGTAGAGGGCGTCTTCATCCGTGCGCCCTGGGTCGAGTCCGTGGGCGCCGAGACGGAGGTGCTGGCCGAGCACGAGGGCCACATCGTCGCCGTCCGCCAGGGCAACGCGCTGGCCACGTCGTTCCACCCGGAGCTGACCGGCGACCACCGCGTGCACGGTCTGTTCGTCGACATGGTGCGCGCGAACCGGACAGCGACGTCCTTGTAGGATCTGGGGGTCCCCTCAGGCTCCGCAAGCCCGGGGGAGTTCGTCCAGGTTGGGTTACGCGAGGGAGACAGGCAGATGTCCGGCCACTCTAAATGGGCTACGACGAAGCACAAGAAGGCCGTGATCGACGCCAAGCGCGGCAAGCTCTTCGCGAAGATGATCAAGAACATCGAAGTCGCGGCCCGTACCGGTGGCGCGGACGTGTCCGGCAACCCGACGCTGTTCGACGCCATCCAGAAGGCCAAGAAGAGCTCGGTCCCGAACAAGAACATCGACTCCGCGGTCAAGCGCGGAGCCGGTCTCGAAGCCGGTGGCGCCGACTACGAGACGATCATGTACGAGGGTTACGGCCCGAACGGTGTCGCGGTGCTCATCGAGTGCCTCACCGACAACCGCAACCGCGCCGCCTCCGACGTCCGCGTCGCGATGACCCGGAACGGCGGGAACATGGCCGACCCGGGCTCCGTCTCGTACCTCTTCAACCGCAAGGGCGTCATCATCGTCCCCAAGGGGGAGCTGAGCGAGGACGACGTCCTCGGTGCCGTCCTCGACGCGGGTGCCGAAGAGGTCAACGACCTCGGCGAGACCTTCGAGGTCGTCTCCGAGGCCACCGACCTGGTCACGGTGCGCACCGCGCTCCAGGAGGCCGGCATCGACTACGACTCCGCCGACGCCAACTTCGTCCCGACCATGCAGGTCGAGCTCGACGAGGACGGCGCCCGGAAGATCTTCAAGCTGATCGACGCCCTGGAGGACAGCGACGACGTGCAGAACGTCTTCGCCAACTTCGACGTCAGCGACGAGGTCATGGAGAAGGTCGACGCCTGAGGGCTCGTACCGAGCGACGGGCCGACGGGACACACTCCCGTCGGCCCGTCGCTTTGTCGGTGCCACCCGATAGCCTGCACGAACAGGCGAACCGAGGAGGGGCCGGCGTGCGCGTGCTGGGGGTTGACCCGGGGTTGACCCGGTGCGGTGTCGGGGTGGTCGAGGGGGTCGCGGGCCGTCCCCTGACCATGTGCGGCGTCGGGGTCGTCCGCACCCCGGCGGACGCCGAGCTGGGCCTGCGCCTGGTCGCCGTCGAGCAGGGCATCGAGCAGTGGCTCGACGAGTACCGGCCCGAATTCGTCGCCGTGGAGCGGGTGTTCAGCCAGCACAACGTCCGTACGGTGATGGGTACCGCCCAGGCCAGCGCCGTCGCGATGCTCTGCGCGGCCCGGCGCGGCATCCCGGTCGCCCTGCACACACCGAGCGAGGTCAAGGCCGCCGTCACGGGCAGCGGACGCGCGGACAAGGCGCAGGTCGGGGCGATGGTCACCCGGCTGCTCCGGCTCGACGCGCCCCCCAAGCCCGCCGACGCCGCCGACGCCCTCGCGCTCGCCATCTGCCACATCTGGCGCGGCCCCGCCAAGAACCGCCTGCAGCAGGCCGCCGGCGCGAACGGACAGCACCAGGCCGTCGCGCAGAACCGACTGCAGCAGGCGGTCGCCGCGCACGCCTCACGCCAAGCCTCGAAAGGCCGTACCGCATGATCGCCTTCGTCAGCGGCCCGGTGGCCGCCCTCGCCCCCGACTCCGCCGTGGTCGAGGTGAGCGGTATCGGGATCGCCGTCCAGTGCTCGCCCAACACGCTCTCCGGGCTCCGCATGGGCAGGGAGACCAAGCTCGCCACCTCCCTCGTCGTCCGCGAGGACTCCCTCACGCTCTACGGCTTCGTCGACGACGACGAGCGTCAGGTCTTCGAGCTGCTCCAGACCGCGAGCGGTGTCGGTCCGCGGCTGGCCCAGGCGATGCTCGCCGTGCACAGCCCGGATGCTCTGCGCCGCGCCGTCTCCACCGGCGACGAGAAGGCGCTCGTCGCTGTCCCCGGCATCGGCAAGAAGGGCGCCCAGAAGCTGCTGCTGGACCTGAAGGACCGGCTCGGCGAACCCCTCGGCCCCGGTGGCCCGGCCATCGGCACGGCGGTCACCGCCGGCTGGCGCGAGCAGCTGCACGCCGCCCTCATCGGTCTCGGATACGCGACCCGCGAGGCCGACGAGGCCGTCTCCGCCGTCGCCCCGCAGGCCGAGGCCGCCGAAGGCGCCCCCCAGGTCGGCCAGCTTCTCCGGGCGGCCCTGCAGACACTCAACCGAGCCCGCTGAGGACCCTGGCCGCCGCGCCGGCCCACGTCGCGGGGTGACCCGCGCCCGCCCGACCGCCCCACCACCACGAGACCGCGAGGCACCACCGATGAACTGGGACGACACGACCGACGAAGCCGCCGCGGAGCGGTTGGTGGGATCTGTCGCCGACCGTGAGGACCAGGCCGTCGAGGCCGCCCTGCGGCCCAAGGACCTGGACGAGTTCATCGGACAGGAGAAGGTCCGCGAACAGCTCGACCTGGTCCTGCGGGCCGCACGCGCGCGGGGAGCCACCGCGGACCACGTGCTCCTGTCCGGAGCCCCCGGGCTGGGCAAGACCACCCTCTCCATGATCATCGCGGCCGAGATGGGCGCCCCCATCCGCATCACCAGCGGCCCCGCCATCCAGCACGCGGGAGACCTCGCCGCGATCCTCTCCTCCCTCCAGGAGGGCGAGGTCCTGTTCCTGGACGAGATCCACCGCATGTCCCGGCCCGCCGAGGAGATGCTCTACATGGCGATGGAGGACTTCCGCGTCGACGTCATCGTCGGCAAGGGCCCCGGCGCCACCGCCATCCCCCTGGAGCTGCCCCCCTTCACCCTGGTCGGCGCCACCACGCGCGCGGGACTGCTGCCGCCGCCGCTGCGCGACCGCTTCGGCTTCACCGCGCACATGGAGTTCTACGGACCCGGCGAGCTGGAGCGCGTCATCCACCGCTCCGCCGGCCTCCTCGACCTGGAGATCGGCACGGAGGGTGCCGCCGAGATCGCCGGCCGCTCCCGCGGCACGCCCCGCATCGCCAACCGCCTGCTGCGCCGCGTGCGCGACTACGCGCAGGTCAAGGCCGACGGGATCATCACCCGGGAGATCGCCTCGGCCGCCCTCAAGGTCTACGAGGTCGACGCGCGGGGCCTGGACCGGCTCGACCGCGGTGTCCTCGAGGCGCTCCTCAAGCTGTTCGGCGGCGGCCCGGTCGGTCTGTCCACGCTAGCTGTCGCCGTGGGGGAGGAGCGTGAGACCGTGGAGGAGGTCGCCGAGCCCTTCCTCGTACGGGAGGGCCTCCTCGCCCGTACTCCCCGTGGCCGGGTGGCGACACCCGCGGCATGGGCGCATCTCGGCCTCACGCCGCCCCGCCAGTCCGCGGGCGGAAAGGGACAACAGGACCTGTTCGGGGCGTGACGGCGCGCACAAGGGCCGGGCCAGGAACCCCGGTGCCATGTTGAGCGTTGTTCCCTGAGCGCGGACTCGCTTAGACTCCGCCGATGCCGCCCTTGCCGACGGCATACATACCCCCATCCAGCAGGCCGCTCACCATGTGCGGTCGAAGAAGGAAGTTCCGACCCGTGAGTCTCGTGACCCTCCTCCCGTTCATCGTGCTCATCGGGGCCATGTTCCTGATGACCCGCTCGGCCAAGAAGAAGCAGCAGAAAGCGGCTTCCATGCGCAACGAGCTGCAGCCCGGCTCCGGCGTGCGCACGATCGGTGGCATGTACGCCACGGTCAAGGAGGTCAACGAGGAGACGCTCCTCCTCGACGCGGCCCCGGGTGTGGAGCTGCTCTTCGCGAAGAACGCGATCGGTGCCGTCCTCACGGACGACGAGTACAACCGCATCGTGCACGGCATCGAGCACGACCTGAAGGCCGACGGCAGCTACGTGCCCGACGACGCCTCCTCCCTCACCGAGACCGACGAGCCCGCCGCCGACGCCTCTTCCGACGCCTCCGACGACAAGCCCCTCGACCTCGGCAAGAAGGACGCGCCCGTCGCGCCCGCCGACGAGGTCGCCGAGGCGAAGGCCGACCAGGCCGCCGACGTCGACGCGAGCGAGCCGAAGAAGACCGACGGCGAGGCCGACGCGAAGTAGTCACGACCCGGGAGCGCGGCGCGACCCGCTCGCACTCCGCACCTCCCGGGACGTGCTGTTCTCGCACGGAGTCCCGACACCATGGCATGGCCGTCCACGCGCTCACCCGGCGCAGGGCGGCCCGAGAGGGAGTACGAGAAGGTGGCAGCACCGAAGAAGGGCCGGAGCGCCGGTGGCCAGAGCAGGCCGGGGCGCGCGCTGGTCCTGATCCTGATCGCCATCGCGGCGCTCACCGGGGGAATGTTCGCCTCGGGACACACCACTCCGCGTCTCGGCATCGACCTCGCCGGCGGTACGAGCATCACGCTCACGGCGAAGAACGAGCCCGGCCAGCCCAACGCGATCAACAAGACCAACATGGACACCGCGGTCGACATCATGAACCGCCGTGTCAACGGTCTCGGTGTGTCCGAGGCCGAGGTGCAGACCCAGGGACGCGACAACATCATTGTCAACATCCCCAAGGGCACGAACTCGAAGCAGGCCCGCGAGCAGGTCGGCACCACGGCCAAGCTCTACTTCCGTCCCGTGCTGGCCACCGAGGCCTCCGGCGCCGCCGCGTCGGCCACTCCCTCGCCGAGCACGTCGAGCAGCTCCAAGACGACCGACAAGGCCACCGACAAGGCGACCTCGTCCTCGTCCCCGTCGTCCTCCGTGACGCCGTCGGCGACCGCCACCTCCCAGGGCCGCGCGGTCACCGACGCCCTGAAGGCGGACTCCAGCCCGTCGGCCTCCGCGAGCGCGACCGGCTCCGCCGCCGCCACGCCCACGCCGAGCGGCAGCGTGGATCCCGCGACCGCAAAGCTGCAAGCCGCGTACACGAAGCTCGACTGCACGAAGAAGGCGGACCGCGCCACCGCCGGTGACGGTGTCAAGCCGACCGAGCCGACGGTTGCCTGTGGTGAGGACTCGCCGGGGCAGTGGTCCAAGTACGTGCTCGGCCCGGCGGAGGTCGCCGGTACGGACATCAAGAAGTCCGGGGCCGTCTTCGACACCCAGAGTGCCGCGGGCTGGAAGGTCACCATGGACTTCACGTCCGGTGGCTCCAAGAAGTTCGCCGCCATCACCGGCAAGCTGGCCCAGCAGCAGCAGCCGCAGAACCAGTTCGCCATCGTCCTCGACGGTGAGGTCGTCTCCGCCCCCTCGGTCGCCCAGTCGCTGAGCGGCAGCGCCGAGATCTCCGGGTCCTTCACCCAGACCGAGGCGCAGGACCTGGCCAACATGCTGAACTACGGCGCGCTGCCGCTCAGCTTCAAGGAGTCCAGCGTCACCACGGTGACCGCCGCGCTCGGTGGCGAGCAGCTGCACGCCGGTCTGATCGCCGGCGCCATCGGCCTCGCCCTGGTCGTCATCTACCTGGTGATCTACTACCGGGGCCTGTCGGCCATCGCCATCGCCTCCCTGCTCGTCTCCGCCGTCCTCACGTACGTGCTGATGGCGCTGCTCGGCCCGGCGATCGGCTTCGCGCTGAACCTTCCGGCCGTCTGTGGAGCGATCGTCGCGATCGGCATCACAGCGGACTCGTTCATCGTGTTCTTCGAACGCATCAGGGACGAGATCCGCGAGGGTCGCACCCTGCGGCCCGCCGTCGAGCGCGCCTGGCCGCGCGCCCGGCGCACCATCCTGGTCTCCGACTTCGTGTCGTTCCTCGCCGCGGCGGTGCTCTTCATCGTCACCGTCGGCAAGGTCCAGGGCTTCGCGTTCACCCTCGGTCTGACCACCGTGCTGGACGTCGTCGTCGTGTTCTTCTTCACGAAGCCGCTGATGACGCTCCTCGCCCGCAAGAAGTTCTTCGCGAGCGGCCACCCGTGGTCCGGCCTCGACCCGAAGCGACTGGGCGCCAAGCCGCCGCTGCGCCGTACCCGTCGCCCCTCCGCCCCCGTCGACACGAAGGAGGCGTGAGATGTCGAAACTCGGCACCCTCGGCGCCCGACTGCACCGCGGCGAGATCGGCTACGACTTCGTCGGCAAGCGCAAGATCTGGTACGGCGTCTCGATCCTGATCACCATCACGGCCATCCTCGGCCTGACGGTGCGGGGCCTGAACATGGGCATCGAGTTCCAGGGCGGCGCCGTCTTCACCACCGAGAAGAGCAGCATCTCGGTGAGCCAGGCGGAGACCTTCGCGGAAGACGCCTCCGGCCACGACGCGGTCGTCCAGAAGCTCGGCAACGGCGGACTGCGCGTCCAGATCGCCGGCATCGACACCGACAAGTCGGACACGATCAAGGAACAGCTCGCCAAGGACCTCGGCGTCGACTCGGAGAAGATCAACGCCGACCTGGTCGGCCCCAGCTGGGGTGACCAGATCGCCAACAAGGCCTGGGAAGGCCTGGCGATCTTCATGGTCCTCGTCGTGATCTACCTGGCCATCGCCTTCGAGTGGCGCATGGCCATCGCGGCCCTGGTCGCCCTGATCCACGACATCACCATCACGGTCGGCATCTACGCCCTGGTGGGCTTCGAGGTCACCCCGGGCACGGTGATCGGTCTGCTCACGATCCTCGGTTACTCGCTCTACGACACGGTCGTCGTCTTCGACAGCCTCAAGGAGCAGACGAAGGACATCACCAAGCAGACCCGCTGGACCTACAGCGACGTCGCCGACCGCTCGATCAACGGCACGCTGGTGCGTTCCATCAACACCACGGTGGTCGCGCTGCTGCCGGTCGCCGGCCTGCTGTTCATCGGCGGCGGCGTGCTCGGCGCGGGCATGCTCAACGACATCTCGCTGTCGCTGTTCGTCGGCCTCGCGGCCGGTGCGTACTCCTCGATCTTCATCGCCACGCCGCTCGTCGCCGACCTCAAGGAGCGCGAGCCGCAGATGAAGGCGCTGCGCAAGCGCGTCCTCGCCAAGCGGGCGCAGGCCGCGGCCAAGGGCGAGTCCCTCGAGCCGCAGGCCGCCGAGGCGTCGTACGACGACGAGGAGCCCGAGGACGTCGCACCCGCGGTCGTCGGTCCCCGCAACCAGCCCGCGTCGCGCACCCGCGGCCGTGGCCGTCCCTCGGGGAAGCGCCGATGACCGGTATCGAGGAGCTGCTGTCCAGCCGTATCCGTGACGTGGCGGACTACCCGGAGCCGGGCGTGGTGTTCAAGGACATCACCCCGCTGCTGGCCGACCCGGCCGCGTTCGGCGCGCTGACCGACGCTCTGGCGGACGTCGCCACCCGTACCGGAGCCACCAAGATCGTCGGTCTGGAGGCGCGGGGGTTCATCCTCGGCGCTCCGGTCGCGGTGCGCGCCGGGCTCGGCTTCATCCCCGTGCGCAAGGCGGGCAAGCTCCCCGGAGCGACCCTCTCGCAGGCGTACGACCTGGAGTACGGCTCCGCCGAGATCGAGGTGCACGCCGAGGACCTCAGCGCGGGCGATCGCGTGCTGGTCGTCGACGACGTCCTCGCCACCGGCGGCACCGCCGAGGCCTCGCTGCAGCTCATCCGCCGCGCGGGCGCCGAGGTCGCGGGCGTCGCCGTCCTGATGGAGCTGGGCTTCCTGGGCGGCCGCGGCCGACTGGAGCCGACGCTGGCCGGAGCTCCGCTGGAGGCGCTGCTCACGATCTGAGCGCCCTTCGCGGCCCCCGGGAGGAAAGTCCCGGGCAAGCCCGCCGAAAGGCCTGAGACACCCGCAGGACACCCCGAAGGCGGGCCCCGGAGGAATCCGGAGCCCGCCTTCGGCGTTCCTGCTGTACGAGGTGGTCCCGGCGGCCGGCAGAGAGTCCGACGCCCGGGATCGCTACCATGGGGTTTCCGGAGCCTGACCGGGGGACCCGGAACGCGCACGAGGAGCCCTCTTGCCAGACGAGGCCCAGCCACTCGCCCCCAGTGCGGAACGCCTGGGGGGAACCGCCTCCACGAAGCCCGAGCCCGTCTCGGGCACCGCGGAGAAGCCCGCCGAGAACGCCGCGAGCGGGCCGGTCGAGCACGCCCAGTCCGCACCGGACGACACGGCGGCCGAGCAGCCACGTCCCAAGCCGGCTCCCCCCGAGCGCACCGGGAACACCCCGGTGGTCCGCCCCGCGGCCGGCCAGCCCGCCCGCACCGGCGGCTCCTCCAACCGCGTCCGCGCCCGCCTGGCCCGGCTCGGCGGCCAGCGCTCGAACCCGTACAACCCGGTTCTGGAGCCGCTGCTGCGGACGGTGCGCAGCCACGACCCCAAGATCGAGACGGCCACGCTGCGGCAGATCGAGAACGCCTACCAGGTCGCCGAGCGCTGGCACCGGGGCCAGAAGCGCAAGAGCGGCGACCCGTACATCACGCACCCGCTCGCCGTCACCACCATCCTCGCCGAGCTGGGCATGGACCCGGCCACCCTGATGGCCGGTCTCCTGCACGACACCGTCGAGGACACCGAGTACGGCCTGGACACCCTCAAGCGGGACTTCGGCGACCAGGTCGCCCTGCTCGTCGACGGCGTCACCAAGCTCGACAAGGTCAAGTTCGGTGAGGCCGCGCAGGCCGAGACCGTGCGCAAGATGGTCGTCGCCATGGCCAAGGACCCCCGCGTCCTGGTCATCAAGCTCGCCGACCGCCTGCACAACATGCGCACCATGCGCTATCTCAAGCGTGAGAAGCAGGAGAAGAAGGCGCGCGAGACCCTGGAGATCTACGCGCCGCTCGCCCACCGCCTGGGCATGAACACCATCAAGTGGGAGCTGGAGGACCTCGCCTTCGCGATCCTCTACCCCAAGATGTACGACGAGATCGTGCGTCTGGTCGCCGAGCGCGCCCCCAAGCGCGACGAGTACCTCGCCATAGTGACCGACGAGGTCCAGTCCGACCTTCGCGCGGCGCGCATCAAGGCGACCGTCACCGGCCGCCCGAAGCACTACTACAGCGTCTACCAGAAGATGATCGTCCGCGGCCGTGACTTCGCGGAGATCTACGACCTGGTGGGCATCCGCGTCCTCGTGGACACCGTCCGCGACTGCTACGCGGCACTCGGCACCGTGCACGCGCGATGGAACCCGGTCCCCGGCCGGTTCAAGGACTACATCGCGATGCCCAAGTTCAACATGTACCAGTCGCTGCACACGACGGTGATCGGCCCCAACGGCAAGCCCGTCGAGCTGCAGATCCGTACGTTCGACATGCACCGCCGCGCCGAGTACGGCATCGCGGCCCACTGGAAGTACAAGCAGGAGACCGTCGCCGGATCCTCCAAGATCCGTACCGACGTGCCCCGCGCCGCGAAGGGCAGCGCGGGCCAGGACACCGTCAACGACATGGCGTGGCTTCGTCAGTTGCTCGACTGGCAGAAGGAGACCGAGGACCCCAGCGAGTTCCTGGAGTCCCTGCGCTTCGACCTGTCGCGCAACGAGGTCTTCGTCTTCACGCCCAAGGGCGACGTGATAGCGCTCCCGGCCGGTGCCACGTCGGTGGACTTCGCGTACGCGGTCCACACGGAGGTCGGCCACCGGACCATAGGAGCGCGAGTCAACGGCCGGCTCGTCCCCCTCGAGTCGACCCTGGACAACGGCGACCTCGTCGAGGTCTTCACCTCCAAGGCGGCCGGCGCGGGCCCCTCCCGCGACTGGCTCGGCTTCGTGAAGTCGCCGCGCGCCCGGAACAAGATCCGCGCGTGGTTCTCCAAGGAGCGCCGCGACGAGGCGATCGAGCACGGCAAGGACGCCATCGCGCGCGCGATGCGCAAGCAGAACCTGCCGATTCAGCGCATCTTCACCGGCGACTCGCTCGTCACCCTCGCGCACGAGATGCGCTACCCCGACATCTCGTCGCTGTACGCGGCGATCGGCGAGGGGCACGTCACCGCGCAGAGCGTCGTCCAGAAGCTCGTCCAGGCACTCGGCGGCGACGAGGCGGCCACCGAGGAGATCGACGAGTCCGTACCGCCCGCCCGGGGCCGCGGCCGCAAGCGGCGCAGCAACAACGACCCCGGTGTGGTCGTCAAGGGCGTCGACGACGTCTGGGTCAAGCTCGCCCGGTGCTGCACCCCGGTGCCCGGCGACCCGATCATCGGCTTCGTCACCCGTGGCAGCGGCGTATCGGTTCACCGCAGCGACTGCGTCAACGTCGACTCGCTGTCCCGTGAGCCCGAGCGCATCCTCGAGGTCGAGTGGGCACCCACCCAGTCCTCGGTCTTCCTCGTCGCCATACAGGTGGAGGCGCTGGACCGTTCACGTCTCCTGTCGGACGTCACGCGCGTCCTGTCCGACCAGCACGTCAACATCCTGTCGGCGGCCGTCCAGACCTCCCGTGACCGGGTGGCCACCTCCCGCTTCACCTTCGAGATGGGCGACCCCAAGCACCTGGGGCACGTCCTGAAGGCGGTCCGGGGCGTGGAGGGCGTGTACGACGTCTACCGCGTGACCTCGGCCCGCAGGCCCTCCGACGCCTGACCTCCGCGCCGCCCCGCCCGGGCGGCGCGTGCAGCACACGAAGGGGCTCCCGTACGCACCGTACGGGAGCCCCTTCGTGTGAAGCCGTCGCGGCCGAAGCCTCAGCCGCCGAACTCCTGAAGGCCCTTCAGCGCCTGGTCCAGCAGCGCCTGACGGCCGTCGAGCTCCTTCTGGAGCTTGTCGGCCCTCGAGGTGTTGCCCGCGCTGCGCGCCGCCTCGATCTGACCCTGGAGCTTGTCCACGGCGGACTGCAGCTGACCGGTGAGACCCTCGGCACGCGCGCGTGCCTCCGGGTTCGTCCGGCGCCACTCGGTCTCCTCGGAGTCCTGGAGCGCCCGCTCCACCGTGTGCATACGGCCCTCGACCTTCGGGCGGGCGTCACGCGGCACGTGGCCGATGGCCTCCCAGCGCTCGTTGATCGAGCGGAAGGCCGCACGGGCCGCCTTCAGATCCTGCACCGGGACGAGCTTCTCGGCCTCCTCGGCCAGCTCCTCCTTGAGCTTGAGGTTCTCCGTCTGCTCCGCGTCCCGCTCGGCGAAGACCGAACCGCGCGCCGCGAAGAACACGTCCTGGGCGCCGCGGAAGCGGTTCCACAGGTCGTCCTCGTGCTCGCGCTGAGCACGGCCCGCGGCCTTCCAGTCCGCCATCAGCTCGCGGTAACGGGCGGCCGTCGGACCCCAGTCCGCCGAACCGGACAACGATTCGGCCTCCGCGACCAGCTTCTCCTTGGTCTTGCGGGCCTCCTCGCGCTGCGCGTCCAGCGAGGCGAAGTGCGCCTTGCGCCGCTTGGAGAACGCCGAGCGGGCGTGCGAGAAGCGGTGCCACAGCTCGTCGTCCGACTTGCGGTCGAGCCGCGGCAGCCCCTTCCACGTGTCCACCAGGGCACGCAGCCGCTCGCCCGCCGCGCGCCACTGGTCGCTCTGCGCCAGCTCCTCGGCCTCGACGACCAGCGCCTCCTTGGAGTGCCGCGCCTCGTCGGACTGCTTGGCCCGCTGGACCTTGCGCTCCTCACGACGCGCGTCGACCGTCTCGACGAGCTTGTCGAGACGGACCTTCAGGGCATCCAGGTCACCCACCGCGTGGTGGGCCACCACCTGCTCACGGATGTGATCGATGGCGGCCTGGGCGTCCTTCGCCGACAGGTCGGTGGTCTTCACTCGCTTCTCGAGGAGGCCGATTTCGACAACCAGGCCCTCGTACTTGCGCTCGAAGTAGGCCAGCGCCTCATCGGGGGAGCCGGCCTGCCAGGAACCGACGACCTGCTCGCCGTCGGCCGTACGCACGTACACGGTCCCCGTCTCGTCGACGCGTCCCCACGGGTCGCTGCTCACAGCGCCTCCTCCACATGATGCCTGCGAGGGGCGTCAGCGCCCCCTGGCATCGTCCACAGTTTCGTCACGGCCAACATAGGCGACCGGCGGGGCGGCTGTCCGCATCCCGCGCGACCGAAATTAAGCAGCCGGCGGTCAGGATTTCGCCACGGTCATCTTGTTGATCACGACGGTCGCGTTGGGGGCGCCGTCGCCCTGGCCCGTGCTCTCACCGGCCGCCGCGATCTTCTTGAGGACCGTCATGCCGGACTTGGAAATAGTTCCGAACGGTGTGTAGCTGGGCGGCAACTGACTGTCCTGGTAGACGAGGAAGTACTGGCTGCCGCCGGTGTGCTTCTGGCCGGTGTTGGCCATGGCGATCGTGCCCGCCGGATACACCCCGGCCTTCAGCGTCTTGTCCTTCAGGTTCTCGTCCGGAATCGTGTAGCCGGGACCGCCGGAGCCCTGGGCGGTCGGGTCGCCGCACTGCAGGACGTAGATGCCGTTGGTGGTGAGCCGGTGGCACTTGGTGTGGTCGAAGAACCCCTTGCCGGCGAGGTAGGAGAACGAGTTCACCGTGTGCGGGGCCGCGGACGCCTTGAGGGCGATGTCTATGTCCCCGCAGGTCGTCGCCATCTTCATCGTGTAGGCCGCGGACTTGTCGATGGTGACCGCCGGCTCCTTCTTCCAGCTGAGCGACTTCACCTTGCCCGCCGTCGGCTTCTCGCACGGGTCGGACGCCTTGCTCGGGGTGGCGCTCGGCGACACCTCGGAACCGGCACTGGTCTTCTTCTTGCCGTCGTCCTTGAAGACCCCGGTCGCGAACGACAGCGCACCGCCCGCGACGAGTACGCCGACGACCGACGCGATCACCGCGTTGCGTGTATGGGTCTTGCGTCGCGCGGCCGTGCGGCGCTGCTGCTGTCGCAAGAACTTCTCCCGGGCGAGCTGACGCCGCCGCTGTTCCTGGCTGACCACCGGGTTTCTCCTCGTGCGTCTCGTACGTCGATGGGACGCGTGCGTCTTGTGAGCCGACCGCCTGCGTGTGCCCCGTACCGTATATGGGTTCGCTGAGGAATCGGCAGCGCCGGTAGGCTCTGATCCACAGCCACCCGCCCCGTACGACACCAGCGCGTACGCCACCACGAAGGACGATCGTGCTCATTGCCGGGTTCCCCGCCGGGGCCTGGGGGACCAACTGTTACCTGGTCGCCCCCGCCGCGGGTGAGGAGTGCGTGATCATCGACCCGGGCCATCAGGCCGCCCAGGGAGTCGAGGAAGCACTCGCCAAGCATCGGCTCAAGCCCGTCGCGGTCATCCTCACGCATGGCCACATCGACCACGTCGCCTCGGTCGTTCCCGTGTGCGGGGCGCACGACGTGCCCGCCTGGATCCACCCCGAGGACCGGTACATGATGAGCGACCCCGAGCGGGCGCTCGGCCGTTCCATCGGGATGCCGCTGATGGGCGAACTGACCGTGGGAGAGCCGGACGACGTGCGGACCCTGACCGACGGCGCGGAGCTGAAGCTGGCGGGCCTCGACCTGTCCGTCGCGCACGCGCCGGGCCATACGAAGGGGTCGGTGACGTTCCGGATGCCCGAGAGCGCGGACATTCCGTCCGTGTTCTTCTCCGGGGATCTGCTCTTCGCCGGCTCCGTCGGACGCACCGACCTGCCCGGCGGCGACATGGACGAGATGCTCGACTCGCTGGGCCGCGTGTGCCTGCCGCTCGACGACTCGACCGTGGTGCTGTCCGGCCACGGCGCCCAGACGACCATCGGCCAGGAGCGCGCCACCAACCCGTATCTGCGGCAGGTGGCGGCCGGCCGCCAGGAACGCGGAGCGGACCCGACCGCCGCTCCTCGACGAGGAATGTGACGAGAGACTTCGTGAGCACCTTCAAGGCCCCCAAGGGCACGTACGACCTGATCCCGCCGGTGAGCGCCACGTACCTCGCGGTGCGCGAGGCGATCGCCGCCCCGCTGCGCAACTCCGGCTACGGCTACATCGAGACGCCCGGTTTCGAGAACGTCGAGCTGTTCGCCCGCGGTGTCGGTGAGTCCACCGACATCGTGACCAAGGAGATGTACGCCTTCGAGACCAAGGGCGGCGACAGGCTGGCGCTGCGCCCCGAGGGAACCGCCTCCGTGCTGCGCGCGGCCCTGGAGGCCAACCTGCACAAGGCGGGCAACCTCCCCGTCAAGCTCTGGTACTCCGGCTCCTACTACCGCTACGAGCGTCCCCAGAAGGGCCGTTACCGCCACTTCTCCCAGGTGGGCGCCGAGGCGATCGGTGCCGAGGACCCGGCGCTCGACGCCGAGCTGATCATCCTGGCGGACCAGGCGTACCGCTCGCTGGGCCTGCGGAACTTCCGCATCCTGCTGAACAGCCTGGGCGACCAGGAGTGCCGTCCCGTCTACCGGGCCGCGCTGCAGGACTTCCTGCGCGGTCTGGACCTGGACGAGGAGACGTTGCGCCGTGCGGAGATCAACCCGCTGCGCGTGCTCGACGACAAGCGGGACGACGTCCAGAAGCAGCTGACCGGTGCGCCGTTGCTCCGGGACTACCTGTGCGACGCGTGCAAGGCGTACCACGAGGAGGTGCGCGATCTGATCACGGCTGCGGGCGTCTCCTTCGAGGACGACCCGAAGCTGGTGCGCGGCCTGGACTACTACACGCGCACCACGTTCGAGTTCGTGCACGACGGTCTCGGCTCGCAGTCCGCGGTGGGCGGCGGCGGCCGCTACGACGGGCTGTCCGAGATGATCGGCGGCCCCGCGCTGCCGTCCGTCGGCTGGGCCCTCGGCGTCGACCGCACGGTGCTGGCGCTGGAGGCGGAGGGCGTCGAGCTCGACATCCCCGCCTCCACCAGTGTGTTCGCCGTGCCGCTCGGGGAGGAGGCGCGCCGGGTGCTGTTCGGCGTGGTCACCGAACTGCGCAGGCTCGGTGTCCCCGCCGACTTCTCGTACGGCGCCAAGGGCCTCAAGGGCGCGATGAAGAACGCCAACCGGTCGGGCGCGCGGTACACCGTCGTGGCCGGTGAGCGTGACCTCGCCGAGGGCGTCGTGCAGCTCAAGGACATGGAGTCCGGTGAGCAGACGGCGGTCGGCGTGGGTGAGATCGTGGGCGAACTGCGCTCGCGCCTGGGCTGACCGGGCCGTTCCCGCCCCCTCCGCTCGGAGCGGAGGGGGCGGGAGCCTCAGTCCAGCAGTCCGAAACGCATCGCGCTCGTCACGGCCGCCGTGCGGTCGTCCACCCCCAACTTGCCGAAGACGCGCAGCAGATGGGTCTTCACGGTGGACTCGCCGATGAAGAGCCGGCGTCCGATCTCGGCGTTGGTGCAGCCCTCGGCGACCAGCCGCAGCACCGCGGTCTCCCGCTCGGAGAGACGCGGCTGTTCAGGCCGGGTGCGCAGCCGGTCGACCAGGCGGGCGGCGACGGAGGGGGCGAGCACCGTCTCACCGCGTGCGGCGGCCCGTACGGCGTCCGCCAGTTCGGCCCGGGGCAGATCCTTCAGCAGATAGCCCGCGGCCCCGGCCTCCACCGCACGCAGGATGTCCCGGTCCGTCTCGTAGGTGGTCAGCACGACCACCCGGCACGGCAGCCCGGCCCGGGCCATCGACACGATCGCGTCGACACCCCCGCCCTCGGGCATCCGCAGGTCCATCAGCACGATGTCCGGCCGGAGTTCGGCCGCCAGGGCCTGGGCCCGCGGTCCGCTGGACGCCTCGCCGACGACATCGAGATCGGGCTCGGCGCTGAGCATCGCGCGCAGCCCCTCGCGTACGACGGGATGGTCGTCGGCGAGCAGGATCCGGATCACGTGTCGCTCCTCGGTACGGGCAGCGACACCGTGACGGTCGTGCCGTCGCCGGGTGCGCTGTGGATCAGGGCGGTGCCGCCCACCTCCCGGGCCCGTGCGCGCAGTCCCGCGAGGCCGTACCCGCCGGCCGGTGCCGACGGGTCGAAGCCGCAGCCGTCGTCGCGCACGGAGAGGGTCAGCGAGGCGGCGCCATACGTCAGACCCACCATGATCCCGGGTGAACTCCCCGCGTGCTTGCGGGTGTTGGCCAAAGCCTCCTGGCAGGAGCGGAGGATCACCACCTCGGGGCCGGCGGGCAGGGGCCGGACCGGACCGGTGACCTCGACGCCCGCGTCGTGCCGGGCGGCGAGCCGGCGCAGCGCGTCGGGCAGCGTGGCGCCGTCCAGGTCGGCGGGGGTGCCGTCGGTGACCAGGGCCCGCGCCTCGGCGAGGTTCTGCCGGGCCGTCTGGTCCATCAGGGCCAGATGGCGCCGGGCCTTCGGCAGATCGTGGTCGAGTTCCGCCTCCACCGCCTGGACCAGCATCAGCAGGCTGGTGAAGCCCTGGGCCAGGGTGTCGTGGATCTCCCGGGAGAACCGTTCGCGTTCCGCCAGCGCGCCGTGCGCCGCCGAGAGCCGGGAGACCTCGTGCCGGCTGGCGTCCAACTCGGTGATCAACTCGGCCCGTTCCTGGCTCTGCTCCATGATGCGGATGATCCAGCTGCCCAGCGCCGCCGAGAAGACGAGCGTGACCACCGCGAAGACCGAGTTGAAGAAGAGGTCCTGTCCCGCGGGCCGCCACAGCAGGGCCCAGCCCGCCACCGGCGCGATGTTGATGACGGTGCAGGCGGTCAGCGCGCGCCGCAGCCGCAGGGCGATGAAGCACTGGGGGATCAGCGCGAACGTCATCAGCCGGGTCTCACCGACCAGCACGCCCGGCGGCAGGAACAGCAGGACGGCCCCCGCGATGTAGCCGAGGGCGCGGCGCTCGTCGGGGACGTCGGCCGTCAGGACGGGGCGTCCGACCGCCAGGTACCAGGGGATGAGCAGCAGGAGCAGGCCGCCGGCCGCGAGCCGGACGTGCCACCCCGGGTGGGCCGTGCCGAGCACGAACACCAGGGTGGCCACCCACACGACGGTGAAGTACGCGTCCCACAGCCGGAACGAGCGCTCCCAGGTGTTCGACTCCCGGGCGCCGCCGCGTGCCGAAGCCGCCGGGGCCGGGGCCGGAGCGGCGGGATCGCCGCCCGGCGCCGGCCCGAGGCGCGAGGCCGGAACGGTCATCCGTCGCGCCGGTTCTTCCAACGGAAGGTCAGCAGGCACAGCAGCAGTCCGCCGACGCACCACGCCCCCAGCACCAGGGCGATCCGCCCGAACTCCCAGCCGCCGGTCTGCTCCAGGACCTGAGCCGACCCGGGCAGGAACACCCCGCGCAGGCCCTGGCACATCCACTTGAGGGGGAACAGCGCGCCGATGTTCAGCATCCAGTCCGGGATGGTGTCGATGGCGATGTAGACGCCGGAGATGAACTGGAGGACCAGGAACGGCAGGACGACCACCGAGGTGGCGCTCTTGCCCGACTTCGGGACCGAGCTGACCGCGATGCCGAGGAGCGCGCAGGCTGTCAGGCCGAGGACGAAGATCCAGGCGAAGTCGGCCCACTTGCCGGCGTCCGCGGGCAGGTCGACGTCGTACAGCGTGGTGCCGACCAGGAGCAGGATGGCCGTCTCCATCGCGCCGGTGACGAGAACCAGCCAGATCTTGCCGAGGAAGTAAGCGGCCGGTGGCATCGGTGTGCCGCGCAGCCGGCGCAGCACCTTCTCGTCCCGTTCGATCGCGATCGATATGCCGAGGGACTGGAAGCTGGTGGACATGATGCCCGCGGCCATCATCGCCGGGACGTACAACTGGGAGGCGGTGATGCCCGCGCCCTTCACGTCGTCGCTGAAGATCGACGCGAACAGGAAGAGGAAGACGACGGGGAAGGCGAAGGTGAACACCACCTGGTCGCGCTGGCGGAAGAACTGCTTGATCTCCAGGGCGCCGCGACTCAGCCCGACCCCCCAGGCGCCGGGCAGCCTTCCGGCCGCCGTCCCGGTGCGTTCGCGTACGTCGGTCGTGGTCATCGCGCGCCCTCCTGGCCGGTCAGTCGCAGATAGACGTCCTCCAGGGTCGGCCGGCTGATCCGGAGCCCGGGGATCTCGCCGTCGAAGCGGTGGACGAGTTCGGTGACGGTCTTGGTGGGCGTGTCCGTGCGCTCGCTGCGCGCGGTGCCGTCGGTCTCGGTCCACGCGACCGTCGCCTCCGTGCCGAAGCGCTCGCGCAGCGCGGCCGGTTCGCCCTCGGCGACGACCCTGCCGCGGGCGACCACCGCCAGCCGGTCGGCTAGCGCCTCCGCCTCCTCCAGGTAGTGCGTGGTCAGCAGAATCGTCGTGCCCTCGTCGGCGAGCTTGCGGATCAGCTCCCAGAACTGCCGTCGCGCGGCCGGGTCGAAGCCCGTCGTCGGCTCGTCCAGGAGCAGCAGCTCGGGGCCGCCGATGACGCCCAGGGCGACATCGAGCCGCCTGCGCTGGCCGCCCGACAGCGACTTGATCCGGCTGCCCGCCTTCTGTTCCAGACCGACGAGGCCGATGACCTCCTCGGGATCACGTGAATTCGGGTAATAGCGGGCGAAATGCCGCACTGTCTCGTCCACCGTCAACTCGGCGGGCGCGGATTCGTCCTGCCAGACGATGCCGACGCGCGAGCGCCACGCGCGCGTGCCCGTCGCCGGGTCCGAGCCCAGCACCGACACCTCGCCCGCGTCGCGCCGCCGGTTGCCCTGGAGGATCTCCACCGTGGTGCTCTTGCCCGCCCCGTTCGGTCCGAGCAGGCCGAACACCTCGCCCCGCCGGATGCCGAGATCGATGCCGTCGACAGCGGTGACGTCCCCGTACTGCTTGCGCAGCCCCCGTACGTCCACCGCGAGTTGCTCCCCGTGTGTCGTCATGCCGACGAGCATGCCCCCGAACCGAACGCTCCGGGACGACCGTGCGGGCCTTCTTATGTCCACCGAACGGTGGACAAGGGGGCCGGTGCGGCACAATGAGCCTGCCCGCAGGCCCCTTCGAAGCAACGGAAACGGCGTGATGAGCAAGACGACAGTCAAGGACGTCCCGACCGAGCAGGAACGCCCCGCGGCTCCCCGGACGGCCGGCGGCAGTCGCGCGCTCGCCCTGCTGCTGGTGATCACGGGCGCGGCCGGTCTCCTTGCCGCGTGGGTCATCACGATCGACAAGTTCAAGCTGCTGGAGAACCCGAACTTCGTGCCCGGGTGCAGCCTGAACCCGGTGGTCTCCTGCGGGAACATCATGAAGAGCGACCAGGCCTCGGCCTTCGGCTTCCCGAACCCGATGCTGGGTCTCGTCGCCTACGGCATCGTGATCTGCGTCGGCATGAGCCTGCTCGCCCGCGCGACCTTCCCCCGCTGGTACTGGCTGACCTTCAACTTCGGCACGCTCTTCGGTGTCGCGTTCTGCACCTGGCTGCAGTTCCAGTCGCTGTACCGGATCAACTCGCTGTGCCTGTGGTGCAGCCTCGCCTGGGTCGCCACGATCACCATGTTCTGGTACGTGACGTCCTTCAACGTCCGCAACGGCTTCCTGCCCGCCCCGCGCTGGGCGAAGGGCTTCTTCGGCGAGTTCACCTGGGTCCTGCCCGTGCTGCACGTCGGCATCATCGGCATGCTGATCCTGACCCGCTGGTGGGACTTCTGGACCAGCTGACGGCCCTGCGGGGATTGTCAGTGGCGTGACATAGGGTTTTGGACGTGGAGCCCGACCTGTTCACCGCCGCAGCAGAAGAACGCCAGGAGAAGGACCCGTCCAGCAGTCCCCTGGCGGTGCGGATGCGCCCGCGCACCCTCGACGACGTCGTGGGTCAGCAGCATCTGCTGAAGCCGGGCTCACCCCTGCGCAGACTCGTCGCCGAGGGCAGCGGCGGCCCGGCCGGACCGTCCTCGGTGATCCTCTGGGGCCCGCCGGGCACCGGGAAGACGACCCTCGCGTACGTCGTCTCCAAGGCCACCGACAAGCGCTTCGTGGAACTCTCCGCGATCACCGCGGGCGTCAAGGAAGTGCGCGCGGTCATCGAAGGCGCCCGCCGCGCCACCGGCGGCTACGGCAAGGAGACCGTCCTCTTCCTCGACGAGATCCACCGCTTCAGCAAGGCCCAGCAGGACTCCCTGCTCCCCGCGGTCGAGAACCGCTGGGTCACGCTGATCGCCGCGACCACCGAGAACCCGTACTTCTCGGTGATCTCCCCGCTGCTCTCCCGCTCCCTGCTCCTCACCCTGGAACCGCTCACCGACGACGACCTGCGCGCCCTGGTGCGCCGGGCGCTCGGCGACGAGCGCGGTCTCAAGGAAGCCGTCGGCCTCCCCGACGACACCGAGGAGCACCTGCTGCGGATCGCCGGCGGGGACGCCCGCCGCGCCCTGACCGCCCTGGAGGCCGCCGCCGGCGCGGCCCTCGACAAGGGCGAGCCGGAGATCACCCTCCAGACCCTGGAGGAGACCGTCGACCGCGCCGCCGTGAAGTACGACCGCGACGGCGACCAGCACTACGACGTGGCGAGCGCGCTCATCAAGTCCATCCGCGGCTCCGACGTGGACGCCGCCCTGCACTACCTCGCCCGGATGATCGAGGCCGGCGAGGACCCCCGCTTCATCGCCCGCCGTCTGATGATCTCCGCCAGCGAGGACATCGGCCTCGCCGACCCGAACGCGCTGCCGACAGCCGTCGCCGCCGCCCAGGCGGTCGCCATGATCGGTTTCCCCGAGGCCGCGCTCACCCTCAGCCACGCGACCATCGCCCTCGCCCTGGCCCCGAAGTCCAACGCCGCGACGACCGCCATCGGCGCCGCCATGGAGGACGTCCGCAAGGGCCACGCGGGCCCGGTGCCGACCCATTTGCGCGACGGTCACTACAAGGGCGCGGCCAAGCTCGGCCACGCCCAGGGCTACGTGTATCCGCACGACCTGCCCGAGGGGATCGCCGCCCAGCAGTACGCGCCGGAGGAGCTCAAGGACCGGGAGTACTACACCCCGACCCGGCACGGAGCCGAGGCGCGCTACGCGGACGCCGTGGAGTGGACCAGGAAGCACCTCGGTAGAGGACGCTCCTGAGCACCCTGTACGATGTCTCGAAGCGCTGCGTCCCGTGTCCGGCTCCGGTCGGCACCACCAGAACGGGACATTCAGCCGGAGCCCCCGCCTGAACGGGGGGATTCCAGGAGCGTCGCGCACCGTCGAAGGTGTCGCGGGCAACCCACCACCACCCGGATCTCCGGGATCGGTCGGTGGGTCACTCGCGTGCTGCACGTATGTGCCCAGACCCAGGAGCGGCTGCCCGCCCCGTCCACGTGGATCGTCACGTCGGCGAGGAGGGTTTCCCGGGCTGCGGATTGCGACCTCCCCTAACCCTGGTGAAGCCGTATTCGCATCAGAGACATGAGGTGTTTGGTTCATGCCGAACCAGTCCCGCCCCAAGGTCAAGAAGTCGCGTGCCCTCGGCATCGCGCTGACCCCGAAGGCCGTCAAGTACTTCGAGGCCCGCCCCTACCCGCCGGGCGAGCACGGCCGCGGCCGCAAGCAGAACTCGGACTACAAGGTCCGTCTGCTGGAGAAGCAGCGTCTGCGCGCGCAGTACGACGTGTCCGAGCGTCAGCTCGTCCGCGCCTACGAGCGTGCCGCCAAGACGCAGGGCAAGACCGGTGAGGCCCTGGTCATCGAGCTCGAGCGCCGTCTCGACGCGCTGGTGCTGCGTTCGGGCATCGCCCGCACGATCTACCAGGCCCGCCAGATGGTCGTCCACGGCCACATCGAGGTCAACGGTGGCAAGGTCGACAAGCCGTCGTTCCGTGTCCGTCCCGACGACGTCGTGATGGTCCGCGAGCGCAGCCGCAGCAAGACGCTGTTCGAGGTCTCCCGTGCCGGTGGGTTCGCCCCCGACGGTGAGACCCCGCGCTACCTCCAGGTGAACCTCCCGGCCCTGGCGTTCCGCCTGGACCGTGAGCCGAACCGCAAGGAGATCCCGGTGATCTGCGACGAGCAGCTCGTCGTCGAGTACTACGCCCGCTGATCTTCTTCCGGCGGACGTCGCACCACCTGCGCGTCAGCGTCAGCCCGTCGTCTCCCCGCCCTTCGCGGTGGGGGAGACGGCGGGCTTTCGCATGTCCGGGGGCACTCTGCGCGGCGACGGCACCACCCCGAGCGGAGGCGCCCCCGCTCCGCCGAGCGCCCGGGCGACCGCGGCCTCCTGCCCGAGCTGCTCGCCCTCCCGTACGCACTCCTCGTACCGCTCGTCGCCCAGCGACTGTCGGGCCAGCGCCGCGCAGCGCTCGTGCGGCGCGTTGTAGTACGCCGAGCCGAACAGGGGTAGGCCCACCGACGGCCACATCCTCGACGCCGCACCCTGGAGCAGCGCGGCCTCGGCCGGATCGCCCTCCACGACCGTGATCAGGGCGAGCAGCTCGACCGCGAGGACGGCGCCGAGCAGATCGTGGAAGGCGTGCGCGATACCGAGCCCCCGTCGCAGGAGTTCCCGGGCGCGCGCGGGGTCGCCGCCCGCCTGGGCCTCGTACGCCAGCACGTACAGCGCGTACCCGAGCGCCCAGCGCTCCCCGTGGTCCTCGCAGACCCGGCGGACGTCCTCGCACAGTTTCACCGCGCCCGGCAGATCGCCCTGGAAGGCGAGCGCCATCGCCAGCTCGACCTGCCCCATCAGCACGTTGCTGTTCAGCTCGCCGATCTCGTGATAGCGGTCGAGGGCCGAGCGCAGCAGTGTCTCGGCGCGCGTCATGTCGTCCGTGACCAGGGCCAGGCAGCCGGTGCGATGCTCGGCGTACGCGATCGCCACGGCGTTCTCGGAGCGCTCCGCCTCCTCGCGGCACTCGTGGAGTGCGGACAGCGCGGGCACCGGGTCCCCCTGGAGGACCGCCACATAGCCGAGCACCCACAGGGCCTTCAGCCGCGACTGGTCACGGTCGCCGTCCAGCTCGACACTGCGCTCCAGCCAGTGCCGGCCCTCCGAGAGCCGGCCGCAGCCCACCCAGTAGAACCAGAGGGCGCCCGCCAGGTACTGCCCCAGATGCGCGTCGTCCGGCTCGGTCAGCGAGAACTCCAGCGCGCAGCGCAGATTCGGCAGCTCCGTCTCGACCCGCGCCGCGACCTCGCCCTGACGCGGTGAGAACCAGTCCAGCTCGCACCAGGTGGCGAGGCCCATGTACCAGTCGCGGTGCCGGCGGCGCAGCCGCTCCGCGTCCCCCGTCGCCTCCAGCCACTCGGCGCCGTACGCCCGCACCGTGTCCAGCATCCGGTAGCGGACCCCGGCCGCCGTCTCCTCGCGGGACAGCACGGACTGCGCGAGCAGCGCGTCCAGCACGTCGAGCACGTCGTCGGCGTGCAGTCCGTCCCCGCTGCACACGTACTCGGCGGCCTCCAGGTCGAACCGTCCGGCGAACACCGACAACCGCGACCACAGCAGCCGCTCCTCCGGCGTGCAGAGCTCATGGCTCCAGCCGATCGCGGTCCGCAGTGTCTGATGCCGGGGCAGCGCGTCCCGCCCGCCCCCGGTCAGCAGCCGGAACCGGTCCTCCAGGCGCGCTAGCAACTGACCGGGGGAGAGGGCGCTGAGGCGTCCCGCGGCCAGCTCCACCGCCAGCGGGATCCCGTCCAGACGACGGCACAGCTCCCGTACGTCGGCCCGGTTCCCCTCGTCCAGCGTGAATCCCGGGACCCGCGCCGCCGCCCGGTCCGCGAACAGCTCGGCGGCCTCCGCCTCGGCAAGCGGGGCCAGCGGGAACACCCGCTCGCCGCCGAGATCCAGCGGCCTGCGCCCCACGGCCAGCACCCGTAGCTCCGGCGCCCTCCGCAGCAGCTCGGCCACCAGCGAGGCGGTCACCTCCACCAGGTGCTCGAAGCCGTCCAGCACGAGCAGGAGGCGCCGGTCGGCGAGATGAGCGAGCAGCACCTGACGGGGTGGCTTCGCGGTGTGGTCCGTCAGACCGAGGGCCTCGAGCACCGCGTACTCGACGAGTCCCGGATCGTGCACCGCGGACAGATCCACGCGGCACACCGCGTCGAGCCCGTCCGCGCACGTCGCCGCGTGCACCGCGAACCGGGACTTCCCCACACCGCCGACCCCGGTCACCGTGACCAGCCTGACCGTCCCCAGCAGCTCGGCCAGACGCGCCAGTTCGGCCGCGCGCCCCACGAACGCGTCGAGTTCCAGGGGCAGATTGCCGGATGTCGCGGGAGCGGAGCGCCGGGCGGGCTGAGAACGCTGCATGGGATACGGAGCGTACTGACCCGTGAGCACTCCGTACAATCGCTTCGCGCAACTCCAGGTGCGGCAGCCGGTAATGCGGTACGGAGCCGCGGTGTCGGCGCGATAGGCTCGGGTGACGACTTTTCGATGATCAGGCAGGCAGTCAGGGAGCGGGTGCAACAGTGTCCGGTGGTGAGGTGGCCGGGATCCTGGTGGCCGTGTTCTGGGCGATCCTGGTGTCCTTCCTCGCCGTCGCGCTGGCGAGACTGGCCCAGACGCTCCGGGCGACCACCAAGCTCGTGGCGGACGTGACCGAACAGGCCGTCCCCCTCCTGGCGGACGCGTCGGCGGCCGTGCGCTCCGCGCAGACCCAGATCGACCGCGTCGACGCCATCGCGTCGGACGTCCAGGAGGTCACGTCGAACGCGTCGGCACTGTCGACGACCGTCGCCTCCACCTTCGGCGGCCCCCTGGTCAAGGTCGCGGCGTTCGGTTACGGCGTGCGCCGGGCCATCGGAGGCCGTCGAGAGAACGAGCCCGACAAGGCGTCCCGGCGAACCGTGATCGTGGGCCGCACCGTCCCGTCGTCGCGACGGGGAAAGCGGAAGAAGGACTGACGCAGCGATGTTCCGCCGTACGTTCTGGTTCACCGCAGGCGCAGCCGCGGGTGTATGGGCCACCACCAAGGTCAACCGCAAGATCCGGGCGCTGACCCCCGAGAGCCTCGCGGCGCAGGCCGCCAACAAGGCGATCGACGCGGGTCACCGGCTCAAGGACTTCGCCCTCGACGTCCGTGACGGGATGGCCCAGCGGGAGGCCGAACTCGGTGAGGTGCTCGGCCTGAACGGCCGCACCGACCCCGAACTCCCCACGCAGCGCCGGATCGCCGCGCTCGGCGACGCCGGGCAGCCCGGCAACGACAAGCAGATCAAGTACATCGAGAACACGACGTACACGTACAACCGGAATGAGGACCACTGATGGAGTCGGCTGAAATCCGCCGCCGCTGGTTGAGCTTCTACGAGGAGCGCGGTCACACCGTCGTCCCTTCGGCGTCGCTCATCGCGGACGACCCGACTCTGCTCCTGGTCCCCGCCGGCATGGTCCCCTTCAAGCCGTACTTCCTCGGCGAGGTCAAGCCGCCCTGGTCGCGCGCCACCAGCGTGCAGAAGTGCGTGCGCACGCCGGATATCGAAGAGGTCGGCAAGACCACCCGGCACGGCACGTTCTTCCAGATGTGCGGCAACTTCTCCTTCGGCGACTACTTCAAGGAAGGCGCCATCACCTACGCCTGGGAGCTGCTCACGCTGCCCCAGGACAAGGGTGGCTACGGGCTCGACCCGGAGCGTCTGTGGATCACGGTCTACCTGGAGGACGACGAGGCCGAGGCCATCTGGCGCGACAAGATCGGCGTCCCGGCCGAGCGCATCCAGCGTCTCGGCAAGAAGGACAACTACTGGTCCATGGGCGTCCCCGGACCCTGCGGCCCGTGCTCCGAGATCAACTACGACCGCGGCCCCGAGTTCGGCGTCGAGGGCGGCCCGGCCGTCAACGACGAGCGGTACGTGGAGATCTGGAACCTGGTCTTCATGCAGTACGAGCGCGGCGAGGGCACCTCGAAGGACGACTTCGAGATCCTCGGCGACCTGCCCAGCAAGAACATCGACACCGGCCTCGGCCTGGAACGTCTCGCGATGATCCTGCAGGACGTGCAGAACCTGTACGAGATCGACACCTCGATGGCCGTCATCGAGAAGGCCACCGAACTGACCGGTGTCGCGTACGGTGCCGCCCCGGACTCCGACGTCTCGCTGCGCGTGGTCACGGACCACATGCGCACCTCCGTGATGCTCATCGGCGACGGCGTGAGCCCCGGCAACGAGGGCCGCGGCTACGTGCTGCGCCGCATCATGCGCCGTGCCATCCGCAACATGCGGCTGCTCGGTGCCACCGGCCTCGTCGTCAAGGACCTCGTCGACGTCGTGATCGAGATGATGGGCCAGCAGTACCCGGACCTGGTCGGCGACCGGCAGCGGATCGAGACCGTGGCCCTCGCCGAGGAGGCCGCCTTCGTCAAGACGCTGAAGGCCGGCACGAACATCCTCGACACCGCCATCTCCGACACCAAGGAGTCCGGCGGCAAGGTTCTCGCCGGCGACAAGGCGTTCCTGCTCCACGACACCTGGGGCTTCCCGATCGACCTCACCCTCGAGATGGCCGCCGAGCAGGGCCTGTCGGTGGACGAGGACGGCTTCCGCCGCCTGATGAAGGAGCAGCGGGACAAGGCCAAGGCCGATGCCCGCGCCAAGAAGTCCGGCCACGCCGACCTCGGCGCCTACCGTCAGATCGCCGACGCCGCCGGTGAGACCGACTTCGTCGGGTACGACGGCACCGAGGCCGAGTCGACGATCGTCGGCATCCTCGTGGACGGCGTCTCCTCGCCGGCCGCCACCGAGGGCGACGAGGTCGAGATCGTCCTCGACCGCACCCCCTTCTACGCGGAGGGCGGCGGCCAGATCGGCGACACCGGCCGCATCCGGGTCGAGTCCGGCGCGATCATCGAGATCCGCGACTGCCAGAAGCCCGTTCCGGGTGTGTACGTCCACAAGGGCGTCGTGCAGGTCGGCGAGGCCACGGTCGGTGCCAAGGCCCAGGCCGTCATCGACGTGCGCCGCCGCACGGCCATCGCCCGCGCCCACTCGGCCACCCACCTCACGCACCAGGCGCTGCGCGACGCCCTCGGCCCGACGGCCGCCCAGGCCGGTTCCGAGAACCAGCCCGGCCGCTTCCGCTTCGACTTCGGTTCCCCGTCGGCCGTCCCGACGGCCGTCATGACCGACGTCGAGCAGCAGATCAACGAGGTGCTCTCCCGCGACCTGGACGTCGAGGCCGAGGTCATGAGCATCGACGAGGCCAAGAAGCAGGGCGCCATCGCCGAGTTCGGCGAGAAGTACGGCGAGCGCGTCCGTGTGGTGACCATCGGCGACTTCTCCAAGGAGCTGTGCGGCGGCACGCACGTGCACAACACCGCCCAGCTCGGCCTGGTCAAGCTGCTCGGTGAGTCGTCCATCGGTTCCGGGGTGCGCCGCATCGAGGCCCTCGTCGGCGTCGACGCCTACAACTTCCTCGCCCGTGAGCACACGGTCGTCGCCCAGCTCCAGGAGCTGGTCAAGGGCCGCCCCGAGGAGCTTCCGGAGAAGGTCTCCGCCATGCTCGGCAAGCTGAAGGACGCCGAGAAGGAGATCGAGAAGTTCCGCGCGGAGAAGGTCCTCCAGGCCGCCGCCGGTCTCGTCGAGTCCGCCCAGGACGTCAACGGCGTCGCCCTGGTCACCGGCCAGGTACCGGACGGCACCGGCGCCGACGACCTGCGCAAGCTGGTCCTCGACGTGCGTGGCCGTATCCAGGGCGGACGGGCCGCCGTCGTGGCCCTGTTCACCGTGGCCGGCGGCAAGCCGCTGACGGTCATCGCCACCAACGAGCCCGCCCGTGAGCGCGGTCTGAAGGCCGGCGAGCTGGTCCGGGCCGCGGCCAAGACCCTCGGTGGCGGCGGTGGCGGCAAGCCGGACGTCGCCCAGGGCGGCGGCCAGAACCCGGCCGCCATCGGCGACGCCGTCGCCGCGGTCCAGCGCCTCGTCGCCGAGACGGCAAAGTAAGAAGATCGTGGAGATGCGCAGAGGACGGCGGCTCGCGATCGACGTCGGGGACGCCCGGATCGGGGTCGCCTCGTGCGACCCCGACGGGATCCTCGCGACACCGGTGGAGACGGTCCCGGGACGTGACGTCCCGGCCGCCCACCGCCGGCTGAAGCAGCTCGTCGAGGAGTACGAGCCGATCGAGGTCGTCGTCGGCCTCCCTCGCTCCCTCAAGGGGGGCGAGGGGCCCGCCGCCGTCAAGGTCCGTGCCTTCACCCAGGAGCTCGCGCGGGGGATCGCTCCCGTTCCGGTGCGGCTCGTGGACGAGCGCATGACCACGGTGACGGCCAGTCAGGGACTGCGTGCCTCGGGCGTGAAGTCGAAGAAGGGCCGGTCGGTCATCGACCAGGCGGCGGCCGTCATCATTCTGCAGCAGGCCCTGGAATCCGAACGGGTGTCAGGTAAATCTCCCGGCGAGGGCGTCGAAGTGGTCATGTGATCGCGATACGGTAACGTTCCGCGCGATGCGGTGGTGTTCGAACAGCCCCCGCACAGCAAAGAGGCGGACGGGAGCCGAGCCACTGGAGCCGGCAGCTGCCGGCTCGCGGCTCGTAGGGGATCGATGACTGAGTATGGCCGGGGCCCAGGCTCCGAACCGTGGCATCCGGAGGACCCGTTGTACGGGGACAGCGGATGGGGCGGACAGGCCGCCGACGGCCGGTCCGCCTACGACGGCGGCCAGCCGCAGCACTATCCGCAGGCTCAGGCGCACCAGGCTCAGCAGGGCGACTGGGGCACCGGCGGGCAGGCGTACGACCAGGGGCAGCAGCAGTACCAGCAGCCCCAGGGCGGTCCCGGGCAGTACCAGGGTCAGCAGCAGTTCCACGGGCAGCAGCAGTACCAGGGCCAGCAGCAGTACCCCGGGCAGGGGCATCCCCAGTACGGGGACCAGGCGCAGCAGCACTACGACGGCCAGGGACAGCCGCAGTACGTCGATCAAGGTCAGCAGCAGTACGGCGGTCAGGGCGGGCAGCAGTACGAGAACGGTGAGTGGCAGACCGGGGGCCACCCCCAGGTGTCCTACGGTGCCGACCCGACCGACCCCTACGCGGGCCAGTACACCGGCGAGCAGCCCGACTTCTACAACACTCCCGAGGCCTATCCGCCGCCCGAGCCTCCCGCCCGGCGCCGTGCCGAGCCCGAGCCGAAGACGGACTGGGACCCGGGTCCCGACCAGGGCGAGCACGCCTTCTTCGCGGGCGGCGACGATGACGACGACCTCGACGACGATGACGACCCCAAGGGGCGCCGGGGCCGCGGTGACCGCAAGGGCCGGGGCGGCGGCAAGGGCAAGAAGCGGCGCAGCGGCTGTGCGTGCCTGGTGGTCGTCGCGGTCTTCGGCGGTGGCCTCGCGGGCGTCGGCTACTTCGGCTACCACTACTACCAGAACCGTTTCGGCTCGGCGCCCGACTACGCGGGCGACGGCTCCGGCCAGGTGACCGTCGAGATCAACAAGGGCGCCGGCGGCTACGAGATCGGCCAGAAGCTCAAGGAGCTCGGGGTCGTCAAGAGCGTGGACGCCTTCGTCTCCGCCCAGCAGGAGAATCCTCAGGGCCAGAAGATCCAGGCGGGCGCCTATCTGCTGCGCAAGGGGATGTCCGCGGCGAGTGCCGTCGAATTGATGCTCGACCCCAAGAGCCAGAACAACGTGGTCGTGGCCCCCGGTAACCGGAATGCCACGGTCTACGCGTCGATCGACAAACAGCTCGGCCTTTCCAAGGGCACCACCAGCGGTGTCGCGAAGAAGGACTACAAGAGCCTCGGTCTGCCGAGCTGGGCGAACAGCAACCGCGACATAAAGGATCCGCTCGAAGGATTCCTCTGGCCCGCCACCTACCCCGCGGCCAAGGGGATGAAGCCCGAGAGCGTGCTCAAGGGCATGGTGAAGCAGGCGTCCAGCAACTACGCGGCCCTGGGCCTCGCGGAGAAGGCGAAGTCCCTCAAGCTCGCCGACCCGTTGCAGGTCGTCACGGTCGCCAGTCTCGTCGAGGCCGAGGGCAAGACGCACGACGACTACCGGAAGATGGCCGAGGTCATCTACAACCGTCTCAAGTCCAGCAACACCGAGACGAATCAATTGCTCCAGTTCGACTCGACCTTCAATTATCTGAAGGGCCAGAGCAATATCCACATCAGCGAGTCCGAGATCAACAGCAACAAGGACCCCTACAACACGTACACGCAGAGGGGACTGCCGCCCGGCCCGATCGGCAATCCGGGTGTCGATGCCCTGAAGGCGACGCTCAATCCGACGGGTGAGGGCTGGATGTATTTCGTGGCGACCGACGGTCACAGCAAGACCGAATTCGCCAAGACGAACGCAGATTTCGAGAAGCTCAAGGAAAAGTTCAATGACAGTTCGGGCAACTGATGCCCGCCGGGCCGCCGTGCTCGGGTCGCCGATCGCCCACTCCCTCTCCCCGGTGCTGCACCGCGCCGCGTACCGGGAGCTGGGCCTCGCCGACTGGTCGTACGACCGTTTCGAGGTCGACGAGGAGTCGCTGACCGGGTTCTTCGACGGGCTCGGCCCCGAGTGGGCCGGGCTGTCGCTGACCATGCCGCTCAAGCGAGCGGTGATCCCGCTGCTCGACGGCGTCACCGAGACGGCCGCCTCCGTCGAGGCGGTCAACACCGTGGTGTTCACCGAGGACGGGCGGCGCACGGGCGACAACACCGACATCCCGGGGATGGTCGCGGCGCTGCGCGAGCGGGGGATCGAGCAGGTCGACTCGGCCGCGATCCTCGGTGCCGGCGCCACCGCCTCCTCCGCTCTCGCCGCCCTCGCGCGGATCTGCACCGGCGAGGTCGTCGCCTACGTCCGCAGCGCGGAGCGGGCCGCCGAGATGCGGCTGTGGGGCGAGCGGCTCGGCGTCGAGGTGCGGACCGCCGACTGGGCGGACGCCGCCGAGGCGCTGCGGGCACCGCTGGTGATCGCCACGACTCCGGCGGGCACCACGGACGCCCTGGCCGCAGCCGTTCCGGAACGCCCGGCGACCCTCTTCGACGTGCTCTACGACCCCTGGCCCACGGACCTCGCGGCACGCTGGTCGGCGTACGGCGGTGCCGTCGTCGGCGGACTCGACCTGCTCGTCCACCAGGCGGTGCTGCAGGTCGAGCAGATGACCGGGCGCGCCCCCGCCCCGCTCGACGCGATGCGCAAGGCCGGCGAACACGCCCTCGCCGCCCGCTAGAGCCCGGCGGCACGGCGCTCCGTACGCCTCCCGGCCCGCTCCGGCACGGCGCTCATGGCCCGCAGTGCCCCGGTCGGCCGCGTCCGCCTGATGGACCTGCGGCCGGTTCCCGCCGTCGGACGTGGGAGGATCGGGGATGGCGGGCCAGGGCCGCGCACCCGGTCGCGCCGTCGCCGTACGCGAGGACGCGCGTACGCAGCAGCAGCACCAGGGCGCGAGCATGAGGAGCACCGTTGAGCAGGTTGCGCTGGCTGACCGCGGGGGAATCCCACGGTCCCGCACTTGTGGCCACGCTGGAGGGACTTCCCGCCGGCGTGCCGATCACCACGGACATGGTGGCGGACCACCTGGCCCGGCGGCGCCTCGGCTATGGACGCGGCGCCCGGATGAAGTTCGAGCGTGACGAGGTCACCTTCCTCGGCGGCGTCCGGCACGGACTCACCCTCGGCTCCCCGATCGCCGTCATGGTCGGCAACACCGAGTGGCCCAAGTGGGACCAGGTCATGGCGGCCGACCCGGTCGCCCCGGAGATCCTCGCCGACCTCGCCCGCAACGCCCCGCTGACCCGCCCCCGGCCCGGCCACGCCGACCTCGCCGGCATGCAGAAGTACGGCTTCGACGAGGCCCGCCCGATCCTGGAGCGCGCCTCCGCCCGCGAGACCGCGGCCCGCGTGGCGCTCGGCGCGGTCGCCCGCTCGTACCTCAAGGAGACGGCCGGGATCGAGATCGTCTCCCACGTCGTCGAGCTGGCAGCGGCCAAGGCGCCCTACGGCGTCCTCCCCAAGCCCTCCGACGTCGACAAGCTCGACGCCGACCCGGTGCGCTGCCTCGACGCCGACACGTCGAAGGCGATGGTCGCGGAGATCGACCAGGCCCACAAGGACGGCGACACGCTCGGCGGCGTCGTCGAGGTGCTCGCGTACGGCGTGCCGGTGGGCCTCGGCTCGCACGTGCACTGGGACCGGCGCCTCGACGCCCGGCTCGCAGCCGCGCTCATGGGCATCCAGGCGATCAAGGGCGTCGAGGTCGGCGACGGCTTCGACCTGGCCCGTGTGCCCGGTTCCCAGGCGCACGACGAGATCGTCCACACCGCGGACGGCATCCGGCGCTCCACCGGCCGCTCCGGCGGCACCGAGGGCGGCCTCACCACCGGCGAACTGCTGCGCGTCCGCGCCGCGATGAAGCCGATCGCCACCGTGCCGCGCGCGCTGGCCACCATCGACGTCGCCACCGGCGAGGCCGCCAAGGCCCACCACCAGCGCTCCGACGTCTGTGCGGTCCCGGCCGCCGGCATCGTCGCCGAGGCCATGGTCGCCCTCGTCCTGGCCGACGCCGTCGCGGAGAAGTTCGGCGGCGACAGCGTCACCGAGACCCGCCGCAACGTGACCGGCTACCTCGAGAACCTGGCCATCCGGTGACCGCGCCACGTCTGGTCCTCGTCGGCCCCATGGGGGTCGGCAAGTCCACGGTGGGCGCGCTCGTCGCCGAGCGGCTCGGCTGCGTCTACCGGGACACGGACGACGACATCGTCGCCGCGCAGGGCCGCACCATCGCCGACATCTTCGTCGACGAGGGCGAGGCCGCCTTCCGCGCGATCGAGAAGCGGGCCGTGCACGAGGCGCTCGCCGGACACGAGGGCGTGCTCGCGCTCGGCGGCGGCTCCATCCTCGACGAGGACACCCGCGCGCTGCTCGCCGGCCACCAGGTCGTCTACCTCTCCATGGACGTGGAGGAGGCGGTCCAGCGCACCGGACTGAACGCGGCCCGGCCGCTGCTCGCCGTCAACCCGCGCCGTCAGTGGCGCGAGCTGATGGAAGCCCGCCGCCCCCTGTACACCGAAGTCGCCCGCGCGGTCGTGGCGACCGACGGCCGCACCCCCGATGAGGTCGCCCGAGCGGTCCTCGACGCACTGGAGTTGAAGGAAGCATGAGCGAGGCAGTGACCCGCATCCAGGTCGGTGGCACCGCGGGCACCGATCCCTACGAGGTCCTGGTCGGCCGTCAACTCCTCGGTGAACTGGCCGGGTTGATCGGCGTCAAGGCCAAGCGTGTCGCGGTCGTGCACCCCGAGGCGCTCGCCGACACCGGTGAGGCACTACGCGCCGACCTGGCGGAGCAGGGCTTCGAGGCCGTCGCCATCCAGGTGCCGAACGCCGAGGAGGCCAAGACCGTCGAGGTCGCGGCCTACTGCTGGAAGGCGCTCGGCCAGTCCGGCTTCACCCGCACCGACGTCATCGTCGGAGTGGGCGGCGGCGCGACCACCGACCTGGCCGGCTTCGTCGCCGCCAGCTGGCTGCGCGGGGTGCGCTGGATCGCCGTCCCCACCACCGTGCTCGGCATGGTCGACGCGGCCGTCGGCGGCAAGACCGGCATCAACACCGCCGAGGGCAAGAACCTCGTCGGGGCCTTCCACCCGCCCGCCGGCGTGCTCTGCGACCTGGCCGCGCTCGACTCGCTGCCGGTCAACGACTTCGTCTCCGGACTCGCCGAGGTCATCAAGGCCGGCTTCATCGCCGACCCGGCGATCCTCGAACTCATCGAGTCCGACCCCGAGGCGGCCCGGACGCCCGCGGGACCGCACACCGCGGAGCTGATCGAGCGTTCCATCAAGGTCAAGGCGGAGGTCGTCTCGGGCGACCTCAAGGAGTCGGGGCTGCGCGAGATCCTCAACTACGGCCACACGCTCGCGCACGCCATCGAGAAGAACGAGCGCTACAAGTGGCGGCACGGCGCGGCGGTCTCCGTCGGCATGCACTTCGCCGCCGAACTCGGCCGTCTCGCGGGCCGGTTGGACGACGCGACCGCCGACCGCCACCGCACGGTCCTGGAGTCCGTGGGTCTCCCGCTGAGCTACCGCTACGACCAGTGGCCGAAGCTCCTGGAGAACATGAAGGTCGACAAGAAGTCCCGCGGCGACCTGCTGCGCTTCATCGTCCTCGACGGACTGGCCAAGCCCACCGTCCTGGAGGGCCCCGACCCGGCCGTCCTCCTCGCGGCGTACGGCGAGGTCGCGGAGTAGTACGCGACGACCCGGCGGACGTATTCACCGGGAAGACCCCTGCTCAACCCGTTCCGCCCCCTGGGCACTTCGGGCCTTCCCCGGCCGTTCACACAACGACGGCCGGGGAAGGTACCGTTCGGTAGCGGCGGGACCGGTGTCCCGTTCGCCAGCGACCATTGCCTGTACGAGACGGAGTGGCACCGGATGCAGCACGCAGTGGGGGCTCCGCTGCCGCCGCCCCATCAGCCGGGGCACGGACCGGCCGCCGGCTGGTCACCGGCCGGACAGCACCCGGGGCAGCCGGGTCCGGCACCCGCTCCGGGATTCGCCGGAGGTCCGGTCCCTCCGGGCGCTCCTCCGGCTCAGCCCCCGCAGCACCCCATGGCCCCGCACCACGGGCCCGGACAGCCTCCGCAGCACCCCTCCGCGCACCCCCCGCAGCACCTCCCGGTGCCGCCGCCGGACACCACCGGGCATGTGCAGCTGCCTCCGGGCGGCCCGGTCGGAATGCCGAGCGCGCCGCCGGCCCCCGGCACCCCCGACCCGGCCGCCACCACGCTCGCGGTCCTGCTGATCGGCCCCGCGGGCGCCGGGAAGACCAGCGTCGCCAAGTACTGGGCCGACCATCGCCGTGTGCCCACCGCCCACATCAGCCTCGACGACGTGCGCGAGTGGGTGCGCTCGGGCTTCGCCGACCCGCAGACAGGGTGGAACGACCACTCCGAGGCGCAGTACCGCCTGGCGCGCCGCACCTGCGGCTTCGCCGCGCGGAACTTCCTGGCCAACGGCATCTCCTGCATCCTCGACGACGCGGTCTTTCCGGACCGCCCGGTCGTCGGCCTCGGCGGCTGGAAGCGGCACGTGGGCCCCGGTCTGCTGCCGGTCGTCCTGCTGCCGGGCCTGGAGATCGTCCTGGAGCGCAACGCGGAGCGCTCGGGGAACCGCCGCCTCAGTGACGAGGAGGTCGCGCGCATCCACGGCCGGATGGCCGGCTGGTACGGCTCGGGCCTGCCCATCATCGACAACTCCCAGCTCGACGTGGCCACCACGGCTCGCGTCCTGGACGACGTCCTCGCCCGGTCGATCGCCAGCCCGCCCCAGTGGTGACGCACCGCTGAAGCCGTACGGCACCGGTCTGCCCGCCCGCCACGGACCCGTCCGGTCCCCCCGGGGGACCCGTCCGGCCCTCTGGACCGGCGTCATCCGTCCGCCGCTCGTACGCTCGGTTTCATGTCAGAGGTGTACGCGACCCGCAGAGAGCGGCTCCGGGAGCGCTGTGCGGCGAGTGGCAGCGCCACCGCGCTGGTGACTCGCCCCGCAAACGTGAGGTATCTCGCCGGCGCGGCCCCGCACGGCTCCGTCCTGCTGCTGCTCGGCCGCGGCGAGGACCTGCTGCTGTGCGGCGGACCGCCGACCGGTGACGCCGTCGAGGGACGGCCGGACGAGGCGGTGGACGTGAGGGTGCTGCCACGGGCCGGCGGAGATCCCGCCGTCGCCGCCGCGGGCATGGCCGCCGGACAGGGCGCCGAATCCCTCGCCGTCGAGGAGCACCACCTGACCGTGACCCGGCACCGCGCCCTCGGCTCGGTGGCGCCCGGGCTGCGCCTCGCGGACCTGGGCGGCGCCGTCGAGCAGCTGCGCGTCATCAAGGACGAGGAGGAGATCTCCTCCCTGCGGGTCGGCGCGGAGATCGCCGACCAGGCGCTCGGTGAACTCCTCGAATCCATCCTCGTCGGCCGGACGGAACGCCATCTCGCGCTGGAACTGGAGCGCAGGCTCGTCGACCACGGAGCGGACGGCCCGGCCTTCGCGACCTCGGTAGGTACCGGCCCGAACTCGGGCAGACGGGGTCACCGGCCCACCGACCGGCGGGTGGAGGAGGGCGACTTCCTCTCCGTCTGTCTCGGCGCGACCTACCGGGGCTACCGCTGTGAGATCGGCCGTACGTTCGTGATCGGCACCTCGCCCGCCGACTGGCAGATCGAGCTGTACGACCTCGTCTTCGCCGCTCAGCGCGCCGGGCGGGAGGCGCTCCTGCCCGGCGCCGCCTACCGCGACGTGGACCGCGCGGCCCGTCAGGTGCTGGACTCCGCGGGGCACACGGAAGGCGTCTCCTCCCTCACCGGGCACGGTGTCGGGCTCGAAATCGACGAGGACCCGCAGCTTGCCCCCGCGGCCATGGGTAAACTGGACGCTTGCGTGCCGGTCACCGTCGAACCGGGGGTCCACCTCCCGGGACGGGGCGGTGTCCGGATCGATGACACGCTCGTCGTACGCCCTGAGGCGGACGGCGGACCCGAGCTACTCACCATCACGACCAAGGAGCTGCTCGCGCTCTAGCTCTCCGAGCTGTGCGCCTGCGCCGGGGTCGTCCACGTCAGTCCAGGAGATTCCGCAACCGTGGCTTCCACGAACGACCTCAAGAACGGCCTGGTGCTCAAGCTCGACGGAGGCCAGCTCTGGTCCGTCGTCGAGTTCCAGCACGTCAAGCCCGGCAAGGGCCCGGCCTTCGTGCGCACCAAGCTGAAGAACGTGCTCTCCGGCAAGGTCGTCGACAAGACGTTCAACGCCGGCGTCAAGGTCGAGACGGCCACGATCGACAAGCGCGACATGCAGTTCTCGTACATGGACGGCGAGTACTTCGTCTTCATGGACATGGACACGTACGACCAGCTCATGGTCGACCGCAAGTCCGTCGGCGACGCCGCCAACTTCCTGATCGAGGGCTTCACCGCCACCGTGGCCCAGCACGAGGGCGAGGTGCTCTTCGTCGAGCTGCCCGCCGCCGTCGAGCTGGTCATCCAGGAGACCGAGCCGGGCGTCCAGGGCGACCGCTCCACCGGTGGCACCAAGCCCGCCACCCTGGAGACCGGCCACCAGATCCAGGTCCCGCTCTTCATCACCACCGGTGAGAAGATCAAGGTCGACACCCGCTCGAGCGACTACCTCGGCCGGGTGAACAGCTAACCGTGGCTGCCCGCAACACGGCCCGCAAGCGCGCCTTCCAGATCCTCTTCGAGGGCGACCAGCGCGGCGTGGACGTCCTGACGGTCCTCGCGGACTGGATCCGGCACTCCCGGTCCGACACCCGGCAGCCGCCGGTCAGCGAGTACACGATGCAGCTGGTCGAGGGGTACGCCACCAAGGTGCGCCGGATCGACGACCTCATCTCGCAGTACGCCGTCGGCTGGACGCTGGACCGGATGCCGGTCGTCGACCGCAACATCCTGCGTCTCGGCGCCTACGAGCTGATCTGGGTCGACGAGACCCCTGACGCCGTGGTTCTCGACGAGTCGGTGCAGCTGGCCAAGGAGTTCTCCACGGACGAGTCGCCCTCGTTCGTGAACGGCCTGCTCGGCCGTTTCAAGGAGCTGAAGCCGTCGCTGCGCCGCGACGAGGACTAGAACGACGGACGCGTACGACCCGCAGAGGTCGTACGCATCGCCGGAGGGCCCGCAGCCGACCGCTGCGGGCCCTCCGGCGTTCCTCCCGGGGTCCAGGCGCCTAGGGCGCCCTCCCGCCCTCTCGTGGTGCCTCTGGTGCTTCTGAGGCCGCTGCGCGCGCAGAAAGCCGCCGGGGGGGGGGGGGCCCCCCCCGGGGCGGCCCCCCCCCCCCCCCCCGGGAGGGGGGGGGGGGGGGGGGGGGCGCCCCCGCCGGGGGGGGCCCCCCCCCCCCCCCCCCCCCCCCCCCCCCCCGCGGGCCCCCCCCCCCGGGGGGGGGGGGGGGGCGGGGGGGGCGGCCCCCCCCGCGGGGGGGGGGGGGCCCCCCCCCGCGCCGCCCCCCCCCCCCCCGGGCGCCACGTTTCTGCTGAGCTGTGGTGCGGGATCAGCCCTCGTCGTGGGCGACCGCGCGACGCGCGTCGGCGTCCAGGACGCCCCAGCTGATCAGCTGCTCCGTCAGGACCGAGGGGGATTGGTCGTAGATGACGGCGAGGGTGCGCAGGTCGTCCTGGCGGATCGACAGCACCTTGCCGTTGTAGTCACCGCGCTGCGACTGGATCGTCGCCGCGTAGCGCTGGAGGGGGCCCGCCTTCTCGGCCGGCACGTGGGCCAGCCGCTCCAGGTCGAGGACCAGCTTCGGCGGCGGCTCGGCGGCACCGCCGGGCGTGGTGCCGGGCAGCAGCTCCTGCACCGGGACCCCGTAGAAATCGGCCAGTTCGGCAAGGCGCTGGACGGTCACGGCGCGGTCGCCGCGCTCGTACGAACCGACCACGACCGCCTTCCAGCGTCCCTGGGACTTCTCCTCGACGCCGTGGAGGGAAAGGCCTTGCTGGGTGCGGATGGCGCGGAGCTTGGCCCCGAGCTGTTTGGCGTATTCGCTGGACATATAGCTCCCCGGACGCTGTATCAACGTGCGGCTCCGCCGCGCGGCTGGTGACTCTGGTGACTCACTGTGAGGTTACGCAGCGTTACTCTCCCCCGTCAAGCGGAAGGGGTCGGACCCGGTCCCCGCACGGGAGTCGCCGGGGGGTGGCTCAAAGGGTGGTGATCAGGCGCGTTGCCGGGCTGGTACCGTGGATGGCGCAATTCCGACGTCCTTTAATGATCCGTCCCGTGAGGCGGAGAAGGAGGTCCGTTTCCTATGGACTCAGAGCAGGACAAGCAGCAGTACGAAGCCGATGCGCGGCCCGTTCTGGAGGCTCCCGACATCGCGCGGGTGCTGACCCGCATCGCCCACGAGATCGTCGAGCGCGCCAAGGGCGCCGACGACGTCGTGCTCCTCGGCATCCCGACCCGGGGCGTCTTCCTCGCCCGTCGGCTGGCCGACAAGCTCGAAGAGATCACCGATCGCAAGATCCCTGTCGGCTCCCTCGACATCACGATGTACCGCGACGACCTGCGCATGCATCCGCCGCGTGCGCTGGCCCGCACCGATATCCCCGGTGACGGCATCGACGGCCGCCTCGTCGTCCTCGTCGACGACGTGCTCTTCTCCGGCCGCACCATCCGCGCCGCGCTCGACGCGCTGAACGACATCGGCCGCCCGCGCGCCGTGCAGCTCGCGGTCCTGGTCGACCGGGGCCACCGCGAACTGCCCATCCGCGCCGACTACGTCGGCAAGAACCTCCCCACGTCGTTGCGGGAGACGGTCAAGGTCCAGCTCGCCGAGGAGGACGGTCGCGACACCGTGCTGCTCGGTGCCAAGCGGACCGCCCCGGACGAGCAGCAGTAGCACTCCGGCCCACCCCGCCGAGTGCGCTCCCGCGCGCCCGCATGCCCGAATCCTCCCTGAACTTCCCTACGGAGCCTGACAGATGCAGCGTCATCTCATCTCGGCCGCCGACCTCACCCGCGACGACGCCGTCCTGATCCTCGACACCGCCGAGGAGATGGCCCGGGTCGCCGACCGGCCGATCAAGAAACTGCCGACCCTGCGCGGCCGTACCGTCGTCAACCTCTTCTTCGAGGACTCGACGCGGACCCGGATCTCCTTCGAGGCCGCCGAGAAGCGCCTCTCCGCCGACGTCATCAACTTCACCGCCAAGGGATCGAGCGTCTCCAAGGGCGAGTCCCTCAAGGACACCGCCCAGACCCTGGAGGCCATGGGGGTCGACGCCGTCGTCATCCGGCACGGCGCCTCCGGGGCCCCGTACCGGCTCGCCACCTCCGGGTGGATCGACGCCGCCGTGATCAACGCGGGCGACGGCACCCACCAGCATCCCACGCAGGCCCTGCTCGACGCCTTCACCATGCGCCGCCGGCTGGTCGGCCGGGACGCCGGGATCGGCCAGGACCTGGCCGGCAGGCGCATCACGATCGTCGGCGACATCCTGCACAGCCGGGTCGCCCGCTCGAACGTCGACCTGCTGCACACCCTCGGCGCCGAGGTCACCCTCGTAGCGCCGCCCACGCTGGTGCCGGTCGGCGTCGAGTCCTGGCCCTGCGAGATCTCCTACGACCTCGACAGCACGCTCTCCAAGGCCGACGCGGTGATGATGCTCCGCGTCCAGCGCGAGCGGATGAACGCCGCGTTCTTCCCGACCGAGCGCGAGTACTCGCGGCGCTACGGCCTCGACGGCGAGCGCATGGCGAAGATGCCCGAGCACGCCATCGTGATGCACCCCGGCCCGATGGTCCGCGGCATGGAGATCACCGCCGAGGTCGCCGACTCCGACCGCTGCACCGTCGTCGAGCAGGTCGCCAACGGCGTCTCCATCCGCATGGCCGTGCTCTACCTGCTGCTGGGCGGCAACGAGCCCGCCGTCACCCACACCCGTACCGAGGAGAAGTAAGAACCATGAGCAAGATCCTTATCCGTGGGGCGAAGGTGCTCGGCGGCGAGCCGCAGGACGTCCTCATCGACGGCGACACGATCGCCGCGGTCGGCACCGGACTGTCGGCGGAGGGCGCCGAGGTCGTCGAGGCCGACGGCAAGGTGCTCCTGCCGGGCCTGGTCGACCTGCACACCCACCTGCGCGAGCCCGGCCGTGAGGACTCCGAGACCGTGCTCACCGGCACGCGCGCGGCGGCCGGCGGCGGCTTCACGGCGGTGTTCGCCATGGCCAACACCTTCCCCGTCGCCGACACCGCGGGCGTCGTCGAGCAGGTCTACCGGCTCGGCCAGCAGCACGGCTACTGCGACGTGCAGCCGATCGGCGCCGTCACCGTCGGCCTGGAGGGCAAGAAGCTCGCCGAGCTGGGCGCCATGCACGAGTCCGCCGCCGGCGTCACGGTCTTCTCCGACGACGGCAAGTGCGTGGACGACGCGGTGATCATGCGCCGCGCCCTGGAGTACGTGAAGGCCTTCGGCGGCGTCGTCGCCCAGCACGCCCAGGAGCCCCGCCTCACCGAGGGCGCCCAGATGAACGAGGGCATCGTCTCCGCCGAGCTGGGTCTCGGCGGCTGGCCCGCGGTGGCCGAGGAGTCGATCATCGCCCGGGACGTCCTGCTCGCCGAGCACGTCGGCTCCCGCGTCCACATCTGCCACCTGTCGACCGCCGGGTCCGTCGAGATCATCCGTTGGGCCAAGTCCCGCGGCATCGACGTCACCGCCGAGGTCACCCCGCACCACCTCCTGCTCACCGACGAGCTGGTGCGCACCTACAACCCGGTCTACAAGGTCAACCCGCCGCTGCGCACCGAGCGGGACGTCATGGCGCTGCGCGAGGCGCTCGCCGACGGCACGATCGACATCGTCGCCACCGACCACGCGCCGCACCCGCACGAGGACAAGGACTGCGAGTGGGCCGCCGCGGCCATGGGCATGGTCGGCCTGGAGACCGCGCTGTCCGTCGTCCAGCAGACGATGGTCGAGACCGGCCTGCTCGACTGGGCCGGCGTCGCCGACCGCATGTCCACCAAGCCCGCGCTGATCGGCGGGGCCACCGGCCACGGACGCCCCGTCTCGGAGGGTGAGCCCGCCAACCTCACGCTGGTCGACACCGCATACCGTGGGGACGTGGACCCCGCGGGCTTCGCCTCGCGCAGCCGCAACACCCCCTACCAGGGCCGCGAGCTGCCGGGCAGGGTCACCCACACCTGGCTGCGGGGCAAGGCCACCCTCGTCGACGGGAAGCTCGCGTGACACCTCTCCTCCCCCTGGCCGCCGAACAGAAGTCGGCGGAAGTGACCGACTGGGCCGCCCGCATCGGCTGGCTCGTCGGCATCGTCCTCTTCATCGCGCTCGTCTACTGGCTGATGCGCGAGGGCTGGAAGTGGCGCGGCACCCTCCAGGGCGACCTGCCCGAGCTGCCCACCGCGCCGGAAGACCCCGGCCCGGTGAAACTGGGCATGAGCGGCCGCTACCACGGCTCCACCACCGCCGGGCAGTGGCTCGACCGGATCGTGGCGCACGGCCTCGGCACCCGCAGCCGGGCCGAGCTCACGCTGACGGACGCGGGACTGGACGTCGTACGCCCCGGTGCGAGCGACTTCTTCGTCCCGGCCTCGCAGCTGCGCGAGGCCCGGCTCGACAAGGGAATCGCGGGCAAGGTCCTCACCGAGGGCGGACTGCTCGTCGTCACCTGGCAGCACGGCGACCGGCTGCTCGACTCCGGCTTCCGCTCGGACCGCGCGGACGAGCACGCGGCCTGGGTCGAGACCCTGAACAACATGATCAACACGACGGAAACGGAAGGCGCACGATGACGACCTCCACCCAGGGGAACGCCTCGCAGAGGGAGAAGGCGCTTCCCGCCGTACTCGTCCTGGAGGACGGCCGGGTCTTCCGCGGCCGCGCCTACGGGGCCGTGGGGGAGACCTTCGGCGAAGCGGTGTTCTCCACCGGCATGACCGGTTACCAGGAGACCCTCACCGACCCGTCCTACCACCGCCAGGTCGTCGTGATGACCGCCCCGCACGTCGGCAACACCGGTGTGAACGACGAGGACCCCGAGTCCCGGCGGATCTGGGTCGCCGGGTACGTCGTCCGCGACCCCGCGCGCGTGCCCTCCAACTGGCGCTCCCGCCGGTCCCTCGACGAGGAGCTGCGCACGCAGGGCGTCGTCGGCATCAGCGGTGTCGACACCCGCGCCCTCACCCGCCACCTCCGCGAGCGCGGCGCCATGCGCGTCGGCATCTTCTCCGGCAACGCGCTGCCCGACGAGGGCACCATGCTCGCCGAGGTCCGCCAGGCGCCCGAGATGAAGGGCGCGAACCTCGCCGCGGAGGTCGCCACCAAGGAGACGTACGTCGTCCCCGCGATCGGCGAGAAGAAGTTCACCGTCGCCGCCGTCGACCTGGGCATCAAGGGCATGACCCCGCACCGGATGGCCGAGCGCGGCATCGAGGTCCACGTCCTGCCCGCGACGGCCACCGCCGAGGACATCTACGCCGTGAACCCGGACGGCGTCTTCTTCTCCAACGGCCCCGGCGACCCGGCCACCGCCGACGGTCCCGTGGCGGTCATGCGGGAAGTGCTCGCCCGCAAGACCCCGCTCTTCGGCATCTGCTTCGGCAACCAGATCCTCGGCCGCGCCCTCGGCTTCGGCACCTACAAGCTGAAGTACGGGCACCGCGGCATCAACCAGCCGGTGCAGGACCGTACGACCGGCAAGGTCGAGGTCACCGCGCACAACCACGGCTTCGCCGTCGACGCCCCGCTCGACAAGGTCTCCGACACCCCCTACGGCCGCGCCGAGGTCTCCCACGTCTGCCTCAACGACAACGTGGTGGAGGGCCTCCACCTGCTCGACCAGCCGGCCTTCAGCGTCCAGTACCACCCCGAAGCGGCAGCAGGACCGCACGACGCCGCCTACCTGTTCGACCGTTTCACGTCTTTGATGAACACAGTCCTGATGGAGGGCCAGCGTGCCTAAGCGCACCGATATCCAGTCCGTCCTGGTCATCGGCTCCGGCCCGATCGTCATCGGCCAGGCCGCCGAGTTCGACTACTCCGGCACCCAGGCGTGCCGCATCCTAGGGGCCGAGGGCCTGCGGGTCATCCTCGTCAACTCCAACCCGGCGACGATCATGACCGACCCGGAGATCGCCGACGCCACCTACGTCGAGCCGATCACCCCCGAGTTCGTCGAGAAGATCATCGCCAAGGAGCGCCCGGACGTCCTGCTGCCGACCCTCGGCGGCCAGACGGCCCTGAACACCGCGATCTCCATGCACGAGCAGGGTGTGCTGGAGAAGTACGGCGTCGAGCTGATCGGCGCCAACATCGAGGCCATCAACAAGGGCGAGGACCGCGACCTCTTCAAGGGTGTCGTCGAGGCCGTCCGCGAGAAGATCGGCCACGGCGAGTCCGCCCTGTCCGTGATCTGCCACACCATGGACGACGTGATCGCGGGCGTGGACACGCTCGGCGGCTACCCCGTCGTCGTCCGCCCCTCCTTCACCATGGGCGGCGCCGGCTCCGGCTTCGCCCACAACGAGGAGGAGCTGCGCCGCATCGCCGGCCAGGGCCTCACGCTCTCCCCGACCACCGAGGTGCTCCTGGAGGAGTCCATCCTCGGCTGGAAGGAGTACGAGCTGGAGCTGATGCGCGACAAGAACGACAACGTCGTGGTCGTCTGCTCCATCGAGAACTTCGACCCCATGGGCGTCCACACCGGTGACTCGATCACCGTCGCCCCGGCGATGACGCTCACCGACCGCGAGTACCAGCGACTGCGCGACATCGGCATCGCGATCATCCGCGAGGTCGGCGTCGACACCGGCGGCTGCAACATCCAGTTCGCGGTCAACCCCGACGACGGCCGCATCATCGTCATCGAGATGAACCCGCGCGTCTCGCGCTCCTCGGCGCTCGCCTCCAAGGCCACCGGCTTCCCGATCGCCAAGATCGCCGCCAAGCTGGCCGTCGGCTACACGCTCGACGAGATCCCGAACGACATCACCGAGAAGACCCCGGCCTCCTTCGAGCCGACCCTCGACTACGTCGTCGTGAAGGCCCCGCGCTTCGCCTTCGAGAAGTTCCCGTCCGCCGACTCCACCCTCACGACCACCATGAAGTCGGTCGGCGAGGCCATGGCGATCGGCCGCAACTTCACCGAGGCGCTCCAGAAGGCGCTGCGCTCGCTGGAGAAGAAGGGCAGCCAGTTCACCTTCGTCGGCGAGCCCGGCGACAAGGCCGAGCTGCTCAGCGAGGCCGTCCGGCCCACCGACGGCCGCATCAACACCGTCATGCAGGCCATCCGCGCCGGCGCCACACAGGAGGAGGTCTTCGAGTCGACGAAGATCGACCCGTGGTTCGTCGACCAGCTCTTCCTGATCAAGGAGCTCGCGGACGACCTGGCCGGTGCCGACAAGCTCTACCCCGAGCTGCTCGCCGAGGCCAAGCGGCACGGCTTCTCCGACACGCAGATCGCCGAGATCCGCGGCCTGCGCGAGGACGTCGTGCGCGAGGTGCGGCACGCGCTGGGGGTACGCCCGGTCTTCAAGACGGTCGACACCTGCGCCGCCGAGTTCGCCGCGAAGACGCCGTACTTCTACTCCTCCTACGACGAGGAGAGCGAGGTCGCGCCGCGCGAGAAGCCCGCCGTGATCATCCTGGGCTCCGGTCCCAACCGCATCGGCCAGGGCATCGAGTTCGACTACTCCTGCGTCCACGCCTCCTTCGCGCTCAGCGACGCGGGCTACGAGACGGTGATGGTCAACTGCAACCCCGAGACCGTCTCCACGGACTACGACACCTCCGACCGCCTGTACTTCGAGCCTTTGACGCTGGAGGACGTGCTGGAGATCGTCCACGCGGAGTCGCTGGCCGGTCCCATCGCGGGTGTCATCGTGCAGCTGGGCGGCCAGACCCCGCTCGGCCTCGCGCAGGCCCTCAAGGACAACGGCGTGCCGGTCGTGGGCACCCCGCCCGAGGCCATCCACGCCGCCGAGGACCGCGGCGCCTTCGGCCGGGTCCTCGCGGAGGCCGGCCTGCCGGCCCCCAAGCACGGCACCGCCACCACCTTCACCCAGGCCAAGGCCATCGCCGACGAGATCGGCTACCCCGTCCTCGTCCGCCCGTCGTACGTCCTCGGCGGCCGCGGCATGGAGATCGTGTACGACGAGACGCGACTGTCCTCGTACATCGCCGAGTCGACCGAGATCAGCCCCTCCCGGCCGGTCCTCGTCGACCGGTTCCTCGACGACGCGATCGAGATCGACGTCGACGCGCTGTACGACGGCGAGGAGCTCTACCTCGGCGGCGTCATGGAGCACATCGAGGAGGCCGGCATCCACTCCGGCGACTCGGCGTGCGCGCTCCCGCCGATCACCCTCGGCGGGTTCGACATCAAGCGGCTGCGCGCCTCGACGGAGGCCATCGCCAAGGGCGTCGGCGTCCGCGGCCTGATCAACATCCAGTTCGCGATGGCCGGCGACATCCTCTACGTCCTCGAGGCCAACCCGCGCGCCTCGCGCACCGTCCCCTTCACCTCGAAGGCGACCGCGGTGCCGCTCGCGAAGGCCGCCGCCCGCATCTCGCTCGGTGCGACCGTCGCCGAACTGCGCGCCGAGGGACTGCTCCCGGCCGTCGGCGACGGCGGCACCCTGCCGCTCGACGCGCCGATCTCCGTCAAGGAGGCCGTCATGCCGTGGTCGCGCTTCCGCGACATCCACGGTCGCGGCGTCGACACGGTGCTCGGCCCGGAGATGCGCTCCACCGGTGAAGTCATGGGCATCGACTCGGTGTTCGGCACGGCGTACGCCAAGTCCCAGGCGGGCGCCTACGGTCCGCTGCCGACCAAGGGCCGCGCGTTCATCTCGGTCGCCAACCGCGACAAGCGCTCGATGATCTTCCCGGCGCGTGAACTCGTAGCCCACGGCTTCGAGTTGCTCGCCACGTCCGGCACGGCCGAGGTGCTCAAGCGCAACGGCATCAATGCCACCGTCGTGCGCAAGCAGAGCGAGGGCACCGGCCCGAACGGCGAGAAGACCATCGTCCAGCTCATCCACGACGGCGAGGTCGACCTCATCGTCAACACGCCGTACGGCACCGGCGGCCGCCTCGACGGCTACGAGATCCGGACCGCGGCCGTGGCCCGGGCCGTCCCGTGCCTGACGACGGTGCAGGCGCTCGCCGCCGCCGTCCAGGGCATCGACGCGCTCAACCACGGAGACGTGGGCGTGCGCTCACTGCAGGAACACGCCGAGCATCTGACCGCCGCGCGCGACTAACAGCCCAGAGGGGGACACCGGGAAACGGTGTCCCCCTCTTCATGAGGCCCCTATCCCGCCTGAGGCCCTCACCGGGCTCTTCCGAGGACACGATCATGTACAAGTTCTTCTTCAACCTCGTCTTCAAGCGGATGGACCCGGAGCAGGCCCACCACCTCGCCTTCCGCTGGATCCGGCTCGCCGCCCGCGTCCCCGTCCTGCGCACCTTCGTCGCCGCCGCGCTCGCCCCCCGCCACAAGGAACTGCGCACCGAGGCGTTCGGGCTGCGCATGCACGGCCCCTTCGGACTCGCCGCCGGGTTCGACAAGAACGCCGTGGCCATCGACGGCATGGCCATGCTCGGCTTCGACCACATCGAGATCGGCACGGTCACCGGGGAGCCGCAGCCCGGCAACCCCAGGAAGCGGCTGTTCCGCCTCGTCCCGGACCGCGCGCTGATCAACCGCATGGGCTTCAACAACGAGGGCTCCGCGGCCGTCTCCGAGCGCCTGGCGGCCCGCACGCCCGTCTTCAGGACCGTCGTCGGCGTCAACATCGGCAAGACCAAGGTGGTCCCCGAGGAGGAGGCCGTCGGCGACTACGTGACGTCGACCGAGCGGCTCGCCCGGCACGCCGACTACCTCGTCGTGAACGTCTCCTCCCCGAACACGCCCGGTCTGCGCAACCTCCAGGCCACCGAGGCGCTCCGCCCGCTGCTGAGCGCGGTCCGCGAGGCCGCAGACCGCTCGGTGACCGGCCGGCGCGTCCCGCTCCTCGTCAAGATCGCTCCCGACCTCGCCGACGAGGACGTCGACGCGGTCGCCGACCTCGCCGTGGAACTCGGCCTCGACGGGATCATCGCGACGAACACCACCATCGAGCGCGAGAGCCTCGGTCTGCTCTCCGAGCCCGCACTGGTCGGGGAGACCGGCGGACTGTCGGGCGCCCCGCTCAAGGCCCGCTCGCTGGAGGTGCTGCGACGCCTCTACGCGCGCGTGGGCGACCGCATCACCCTGGTGGGCGTCGGCGGCATCGAGGACGCCGAGGACGCCTGGCAGCGCATCCTGGCCGGCGCCACGCTGGTCCAGGGCTACAGCGCCTTCATCTACGAAGGACCCTTCTGGGGCCGCGCCATCCACAAGGGGCTCGCCGCCCGTCTGCGGACGAGCCCGTACACCACCCTCGCCGACGCGGTCGGCGCCGACGTGAGGAAGTCCGCATGAGCCTGGAACCCTTCGGCGCCCGCCTGCGCCGCGCCATGGACGAGCGGGGCCCGCTGTGCGTGGGCATCGACCCGCACGCCTCCCTGCTCGCCGACTGGGGCCTGGCCGACGACATCGCGGGCCTGGAGCGCTTCAGTCGCACGGTCGTCGAGGCGCTCGCCGACCGGGTCGCCGTCCTGAAGCCGCAGAGCGCCTTCTTCGAGCGCTTCGGCTCGCGGGGGATCGCCGTCCTGGAGAAGTCGGTCGAGGAGGCCCGCGCCGCCGGGGCCCTGGTCGTGATGGACGCCAAGCGCGGCGACATCGGCTCGACCATGGCCGCGTACGCCGAGACCTTCCTGCGCAAGGACGCGCCCCTCTTCTCGGACGCGCTGACCGTGTCGCCCTTCCTCGGCTACGGCTCGCTGCTGCCCGCGGTCGAGCTGGCGCGCGAGAGCGGGGCCGGGCTTTTCGTCCTGGCGCTCACCTCCAACCCGGAGGGCGGCGAGGTCCAGCACGCCCTGCGCGAGGACGGCCGGAACGTCGGGGCGACGATGCTGGCGCACCTGGCCGTCGAGAACGCGGGCGAGACGCCGCTCGGCTCCTTCGGCGCGGTCGTCGGCGCCACGCTGGGCGATCTGTCCTCCTACGACCTCGACATCAACGGCCCGCTCCTCGCGCCCGGCATCGGCGCCCAGGGTGCGACCCCGGCCGATCTGGCGGGCGTCTTCGGCCCCGCGGTGCGCAACGTCGTCCCGAACGTCAGCCGGGGTGTCCTCCGGTTCGGTCCCGACGTGGTCGCGCTGCGCTCCTCCGCGGACCGCTTCGCGGAGGAGATCAGGGCCGCTGTGGCCGCCGCCTGAGCCCTTCGCGTCACTCCGGAACAGCCCTGACGACGGTCTTCCCGGCGCCCCGAGTCTGAATACATTCTCAAATCCGGGGCATTATGTCGGAAATGTCGGGCCCCAGGGAGGCTGACCAGGACTTTTCCGCTGTTCTCGCTGACTCTGGCGCACTTGCCCGCTAGTCTCCGTCGAGAGAACGGGCAAGCGTGTTGCTCGTACCTCCCCAGGTGTGGGGCGAACAGGTTCCTCACCGGTCCCTATCCGACAGTTCGACATCCGAGGTGACGTAGGCGTGGCTCTTCCGCCCCTTACCCCTGAACAGCGCGCAGCCGCGCTCGAAAAGGCCGCCGCGGCTCGCCGGGAGCGGGCCGAGGTCAAGAATCGACTCAAGCACTCCGGTGCCTCTCTCCACGAGGTCATCAAGCAGGGCCAGGAGAACGACGTCGTCGGCAAGATGAAGGTCTCGGCCCTTCTGGAGTCCCTGCCGGGCGTGGGCAAGGTCCGCGCCAAGCAGATCATGGAGCGACTCGGGATCTCCGAGAGCCGTCGCGTACGCGGTCTCGGCTCGAATCAGATCGCCTCTTTGGAGCGCGAGTTCGGCGGTTCCGGCGCCTGAGTCCTGGGCACCCCGGGATTGCTGGAATAATCGCTGCATGAGTGAACGTCCGCGGCTGACCGTGCTCTCCGGCCCCTCAGGGGTCGGCAAGAGCACGGTCGTCGCTCATATGCGCAAGGAACACCCCGAGGTCTGGCTCTCGGTGTCGGCGACGACCCGCAAGCCCCGCCCCGGTGAGAAGCACGGGGTGCACTACTTCTTCGTCTCCGACGAGGAGATGGACAAGCTGATCGCCAACGGCGAACTGCTGGAGTGGGCCGAGTTCGCGGGCAACCGCTACGGAACCCCGCGTGCCGCCGTCCTGGAGCACCTGGAGTCGGGTGTGCCCGTCCTCCTGGAGATCGATCTCCAGGGTGCGCGCCAGGTCCGCGAGTCGATGCCGGAGGCGCTGCTCGTGTTCCTGGCCCCGCCCTCCTGGGAGGAGCTGGTGCGCAGGCTCACCGGTCGTGGCACCGAATCCCCCGAGGTGATCGAGCGGCGCCTCGCGGCCGCGAAGATCGAACTGGCGGCCGAGCCGGAGTTCGATGTCACCCTGGTCAACACCTCCGTCGAGGACGTGGCTCGTGAGCTGCTAGCCTTGGTGGAAGTTGTTTGATCTTTCAGGTCTTTTTCCACCATTCGGAAGGCAGAGCGTGTCCTCTTCCATCACCGCTCCCGAGGGCATCATCAACCCTCCGATCGACGAGCTTCTCGAGGCCACCGACTCGAAGTACAGCCTGGTGATCTACGCGGCCAAGCGTGCCCGCCAGATCAACGCGTACTACTCGCAGCTCGGCGAGGGCCTCCTCGAGTACGTCGGTCCGCTCGTCGACACCCACGTTCACGAGAAGCCGCTGTCGATCGCCCTGCGCGAGATCAACGCGGGACTGCTGACGTCCGAGGCCGTCGAGGGCCCCGCCCAGTAGTCGTTCACCATCCTCATCCCAGGCCCGGCGGCGCGACCGCCGGGCCTGTGGTGTGTCATGGAGTCGTACGTTTCCTAGCGCGGGGAGAGACGGTGGACAAGCCGAGGGTCGTCCTGGGGGTCAGCGGTGGCATCGCCGCGTACAAGGCCTGTGAGCTGCTGCGACGGCTGTCCGAGTCGGGCCACGACGTACGGGTGGTGCCCACCGCGTCCGCCCTGCACTTCGTCGGCGCCGCCACCTGGTCCGCCCTCTCGGGCCACCCGGTCTCGACCGAGGTCTGGTCGGACGTCCACGAGGTCCCGCACGTACGCATCGGACAGCACGCCGACCTGGTGGTGGTGGCCCCCGCGACGGCGGACATGCTGGCCAAGGCGGCCCACGGCCTCGCCGACGACCTGCTCACCAACACCCTGCTCACCGCCCGCTGCCCGGTCGTGTTCGCGCCCGCCATGCACACCGAGATGTGGGAGCACCCGGCCACCCGCGAGAACGTGGCGACCCTGCGGCGCCGCGGAGCCGTGGTCATCGAGCCCGCCGTCGGCCGCCTGACCGGCGTCGACACCGGCAAGGGACGGCTGCCCGACCCGGGGGAGATCTTCGAGGTCTGCCGCCGCGTCCTCGCTCGGGGCGTCACCGAGCCGGATCTCGCCGGACGGCACGTCCTCGTCAGCGCCGGCGGCACCCGCGAACCGCTGGACCCCGTCCGGTTCCTCGGCAACCGCTCCTCCGGCAAGCAGGGGTACGCCCTGGCCCGCACCGCCGCCGCGCGAGGCGCCCGCGTCACCCTGATCGCCGCGAACACCGGCCTGCCGGACCCGGCCGGGGTCGACGTGATCCAGGTCGGGACAGCCGTGCAGCTGCGGGAAGCCGTGCTGAAGGCGGCCCCGGAGGCCGACGCCGTGGTGATGGCGGCCGCGGTGGCGGACTTCCGCCCCCAGTCCTACGCGGCCGGGAAGATCAAGAAGAAGGACGGCCGGGAGCCGGAGCCGATCGTCCTCGTCCGCAATCCGGACATCCTCGCGGAGATCTCCGCCGAACGGGCGCGGCCCGGCCAGGTGGTCGTCGGCTTCGCGGCGGAGACGGATGACGTCCTCGCCAACGGACGGACGAAGCTGGCACGCAAGGGCTGCGATCTGCTGGTGGTGAACGAGGTCGGCGAGAGCCGGACGTTCGGCTCCGAGGAGAACGAGGCCGTGGTGCTCGGGGCCGACGGAAGCGAGACGCCGGTGGCCCACGGACCCAAGGAAGCGCTGGCCGACACGGTCTGGGACCTCGTGACACGCCGACTGGGGTGAATGTCTCATCCACCCCTCCGGATGCCCCGAAGCCCACGAAATCGGGCGTGGCGACCCTGGCGGACCCCCCTGGCGATGGCGCAGAATGCCCGTGCCGCAGGTCACAGGCTTCCCGAGAGGCGAGACAGGGGTCCTGCGGATGAGCGCGACCGATAAACTGTTCTCGGACGACGCCGGGCGCAGCCCCCGGCCCGTCCACCCATGATCAGCCAGCAGCCGCTGCAACCACAGGGAGCGTTGTGTCCCGTCGCCTGTTCACCTCGGAGTCCGTGACCGAGGGTCACCCCGACAAGATCGCTGACCAGATCAGCGACACCATTCTCGACGCGCTTCTGCGAGAGGACCCGACGTCCCGGGTCGCCGTGGAGACGCTCATCACCACCGGCCTGGTGCACGTGGCCGGAGAGGTCACGACCAAGGCCTACGCGCCGATCGCGCAGCTGGTCCGCGACAAGATCCTCGAGATCGGCTACGACTCGTCGAAGAAGGGCTTCGACGGGGCGTCCTGTGGCGTGTCGGTGTCGATCGGTTCCCAGTCCCCGGACATCGCGCAGGGTGTCGACACGGCGTACGAGTCGCGGGTCGGGGGAGCCTCCCAGGGGGACGAGGGCGACGAGCTGGACAGGCAGGGTGCCGGCGACCAGGGCCTGATGTTCGGGTACGCGACGGACGAGACCCCGAACCTGATGCCGCTCCCGATCCACCTCGCGCACAAGCTCTCGCGCCGACTGTCCGAGGTCCGCAAGAACGGGACCATCCCGTACCTGCGCCCCGACGGCAAGACCCAGGTCACCATCGAGTACGACGGCGACAAGGCGGTCCGTCTGGACACCGTCGTCGTCTCCTCGCAGCACGCGTCGGACATCGACCTGGAGTCCCTGCTCGCCCCGGACATCCGCGAGTTCGTGGTGGAGCCGGAGCTGAAGGCCCTCCTCGACGACGGCATCAAGCTGGAGACCGAGGGCTACCGCCTGCTGGTGAACCCGACCGGCCGCTTCGAGATCGGCGGCCCGATGGGCGACGCCGGCCTCACCGGCCGCAAGATCATCATCGACACGTACGGCGGCATGGCCCGCCACGGCGGCGGCGCCTTCTCCGGCAAGGACCCGTCCAAGGTCGACCGCTCCGCCGCGTACGCGATGCGCTGGGTCGCGAAGAACGTCGTCGCCGCCGGTCTCGCCTCCCGCTGCGAGGTGCAGGTCGCGTACGCCATCGGCAAGGCCGAGCCGGTCGGTCTGTTCGTCGAGACCTTCGGCACCGCCAAGGTCGACGCCGAGAAGATCGAGACCGCCATCTCCGAGGTCTTCGACCTCCGCCCGGCGGCCATCATCCGTGACCTCGACCTGCTCCGCCCGATCTACTCCCAGACAGCCGCCTACGGTCACTTCGGCCGTGAGCTGCCCGACTTCACGTGGGAGCGGACGGACCGGGTGGACGCTCTCCGCAAGGCCGCGGGCCTGTAGTCCCCGACTTCTCCGGCCGATCCGGGAGGCCCGGCACCCCAGGGTGCCGGGCCTCCCGGCTGTGCGGACGCCCCGCGGTGGCACGGGAACCGACGGCCCGGACAACCCTGCTCGGGACGCTGGTGATCTCCCGGTGCGCCGGTCGTGGCCACTTCGGTGGCGTACGTCCCGGAGGCGTGCGGTGAATCCGGGAGGAAACCAGCCGCTGCCGCCTTCCCGGCGTTCGCGATCCGCGGCCGGCCTGAACTCGGGCCCGCGGCGGTGTCGGTGCGGTCTGGTAGGAATACTGCTGTGAGCAGCAGGAACGGGCGACCCGAGGGTGACGGGGCTGACGGCGCCGACGCGGACGACACGGGCGGCGCGGACGGCGGGCCGCCCGAGCAGCTTGCGCTGATCCGGGAGACGGTCCGCCGGTCGAAGACGCCGAAAGAGCCGAAGGCCAAGCCGCGGACCTGGCGCGGGGCAGCGGTGGCGAAGGAGCTTCCCGTCGCGCGGGTCCTCGTCGACAAAGGGGTGCTGCACCTCGACCGCTACTTCGACTACGCCGTGCCCGAGGACCTCGACGAGGCCGCTCAGCCGGGCGTGCGGGTACGGGTGCGCTTCGGTGCCGGCGGACGCAATGTCCGGGACGGCCGGCGCGAGGGCGGCGGCCTGATCGACGGCTACCTCGTCGAGCGGATCGCCGAGTCGGACTACTCGGGGCCGCTCGCCGCCCTCGCCCAGGTCGTCTCGCCCGAGCCCGTCCTCGGGCCCGACCTGCTGGGACTCGCCCGTGCGGTCGCCGACCGGTACGCGGGATCGCTGGCCGACGTCCTGCAACTGGCCGTTCCGCCACGGCATGCCCGGGCCGAGGCCCGCGAATCGCCGCCGCCTCCGCCGCCGCCCGCGGCGCCCGACCCCGGGACGTGGCGGCGGTACGGGCGGGGCGCGGACCTCCTCGCCTCGCTCGCCTCCGGCGGTGCCCCGCGCGCCGTGTGGACCGCGCTGCCCGGACCGGAGTGGGCCGAGGAGATCGCCCGGGCCGTTCAGGCGACGCTCGCCTCCGGGCGCGGCGCCCTCGTCGTCGTGCCGGCCGGACGTCCCACCGCCCGCGTGGACGCGGCGCTCCTGGCCCTCCTGGGGGCGGGGCAGCACGCGGTGCTGACCGCCGACGCCGGACCGGAAAAGCGCTACCGCGAGTGGCTGGCCGTTCGACGCGGCGCGGTGCGGGCGGTCGTCGGCACCCGAGCGGCGATGTTCGCGCCGGTGCGGGACCTCGGGCTCGTCGTCGTGTGGGACGACGGTGACGCGGGACACAGCGACGACAACGCCCCCTTCCCGCATGTCCGCGAAGTGCTGGAACTGCGTGCGTCGCGGGACAAGTGCGGCTTCCTGCTGGGCAGTTGGACGTGCACCGTGGAGGCCGCGCAGCTGGTCGAGAGCGGCTGGGCGCTGCCACTGGCCGCCGACCGGGACCAGGTGCGCGCCGCCGCGCCCCTGGTGCGCACCGTCGGGGACGGCGATCTCGCGCGCGACGAGGCGGCCCGCGCCGCGCGACTGCCCACGATCGCCTGGCAGATCGTGCGGGAGGGGCTGCGACAGGGGCCCGTGCTGGTCCAGGTGCCCAGGCGGGGGTATGTGCCGCGGATGGCGTGCGCCCAGTGCCGGGCCCCCGCGCGGTGCCGGCACTGCGCGGGCCCGCTGGAGGCGCAGGACGCGCAGGCTCTGAGGTGCGCGTGGTGCGGGCGCGACGAGACCGCCTGGCACTGCGAGGAGTGCGGCGGGTTCCGGCTGCGGGCCCAGATCGTCGGCGCGCGCCGGACCGCCGAGGAACTGGGACGCGCGTTCCCGGCCGTGCCGGTACGCACGTCCGGCCGGGAGCAGGTGCTGGACACGGTGTCCGGGACCCCCGCCCTGGTGGTGAGCACCCCGGGCGCCGAACCGGTCGCCGAGGGCGGCTACGCGGCGGCCCTGCTGCTCGACGGCTGGGCCATGCTCGGCCGGCCCGACCTGCGGGCAGGGGAGGACGCGCTGCGCCGCTGGATCGGCGCGGCGGCGCTGGTCCGTCCGCAGGGCGAGGGCGGCACGGTCGTGGTGGTGGCCGAACCGACCCTGCGGCCCGTGCAGGCGCTCGTGCGGTGGGATCCCGTCGGCCACGCGGTGCGTGAACTCGCCGAGCGGGCCGAGCTGGGCTTCCCGCCGGTCTCCCGGATGGCGGCCGTGTCCGGCACCCCGGAGGCGCTCGCCGGGTTCCTCGCCGGAGCCCAACTGCCGGGCGACGCCGAGGTGTTGGGACCCGTCCCGGTGCCGGCCGCCGAGGCGGTACGCGGACGTCGGCCCGGCGGCCCACCCACCGGGGAGCCGACGGAGCGCGTACTGGTCCGGGTGCCACCCGGCAGCGGCGCCGCGCTGGCGGCGGCCCTGAAGCACGCCCAGGCGGCACGTATGGCCCGCGGCGGAACAGAGCCCGTACGGATCCGGATCGATCCCCTCGACATCGGCTGACCCCGACCGGCGGAAGGGTGCCTTCCTTTCCGTCCGAAGGGGAGTGGGACGGGCGGCGGTGTCCGGTCGGGGGCAGACGCACGACTGCCTCCCGGGGCCCTGGCCGGGAGGCAGTTCTCGGTCTCTGGTGGGGGAGTGGGTCAGCCGTTGCGCGGACCGGGGAAGGCCGTGGGCCTGACCTCGTCGCGGAAGGGGCTGCCCGCCGTGGGCTGGGTGGGCATGGAGCGGGCTGCGGGGACCGTGGGCACCGCGGGGAGTCCGGCACCGACGGAGACCGTGCGGGTGCTCGCCGTCTCCGTGGCGCGCTCCGCCTCGGCGGCTGCCTGGGCGGCGGCGCGGCGGGCGCCGTAACGACGGTGCACCGCCTGCTTGGTGACCCCGAGAGCCGATCCCACCGCGTCCCACGAGAATCCGAGTGAGCGGTCGAAGTCCACGGCAGCCGTGACCAGGGTCTCGACACTGTCCCGCAGCTCCTGCGCGAGACGGACGGTCGGGGCGGGGGCACGCCCGTAGACGACGAAGCCCGTGGACGGGCCGGAGCGGCGCGGGCGGTAGACGTTGCCCAACTGGGCGGTGAGCGTGCGCAGTGCGTCCACCTGCCGGCGGACCCGCTCGATGTCCCGCACCAGCAAGTGCAGGCTGGCCCGAGCCTGGGCGTCGTGGGTTGCGTGGTCGGCCATGAACAAGCCTCTCGAACCGGCGTTGAAAAAGGATCGGGCCGCTCGTGCAGCCCGCTGTGGTCAACTCTTTCTTGACCAACGCGTGGACGGGTGAGTGGTCACGCTGCGGGGGCGTGAGGGCATATGCACGGGGCGCGCCGCAGGACGTACGCCCCCTGTCATGGGGGTGACGCGCCCCCCGGTCCGGCGCCCGGACACGTCACCCGCCCGGGCCCCCCGGACGGGGGCGGGAGAACCCCCGAGCCCCGGCGCCGCGGGCGGCATAGACTGGTGCGCTGCCCCGCGCTGCGCCCTTCACGGCTCGCGCGTGGGCCTGGAAGAGCTCCCGCCCGAGAGGCCAACCGCCACCCATGAAGCTCGTCTTCGCAGGCACCCCCGAGGTCGCCGTTCCCGCCCTGGACGCCCTGATCGCCTCCGGGCGGCACGAGGTGGCCGCCGTCGTGACCCGGCCTGATGCGCCGGCCGGCCGAGGGCGGCGGCTCGTCGCGAGCCCGGTCGCCGTCCGGGCGGAGGAGGCCGGGATCGAGGTGCTCAAGCCCGCGAAGCCCCGTGACGAGGAGTTCCTGGCCCGGCTGCGGGAGATCGGGCCCGACTGCTGTCCCGTCGTCGCCTACGGCGCGCTGCTGCCCCGCGTCGCCCTCGACGTCCCCGTGCACGGCTGGGTCAACCTGCACTTCTCCCTGCTGCCCGCCTGGCGCGGTGCCGCCCCCGTGCAGCACGCGATCATGGCCGGCGACGAGATCACCGGCGCCTCCACCTTCCTGATCGAGGAGGGCCTCGACTCGGGCCCCGTCTACGGAACGGTCACCGAGGAGATCCGGCCCACCGACACCAGCGGCGACCTGCTGACGCGGCTCGCGTTCGCCGGTTCGGGACTGCTGGCGGCCACGATGGACGGCATCGAGGACGGCACCCTCAAGGCCGTGCCGCAGTCCGCCGACGGTGTCAGCACCGCGCCGAAGATCTCCGTCGAGAACGCCCACGTCGACTGGGCCGCCCCGGCGCTGCGGGTCGACCGCGTGGTGCGTGGATGCACCCCCGCCCCCGGCTCCTGGACCGTCTTCCGGGACGAGCGGCTCAAGCTCATCCAGGTCGCCACCGTGCCCGACCGCACGGACCTCGCCCCGGGCGAGCTGTCCGTCGCCAAGAACAACGTGTACGTGGGCACCGGCTCGTACGCCGTCGAGCTGCTCTGGGTGCAGGCCCAGGGCAAGAAGCCGATGCGCGCGGCCGACTGGGCCCGCGGGGTGCGGATCCCCTCCGGTGAGCGCCTCGGGGTCTGACGTCCGCCCCACGGCCGGTCTGCGCCGCGCGGCGTAGGCTGAACACCGCACCTTTTCCTGGATCCGGAGCACCTTTTTCGTGAGTGAGCAGTCCCGTCGGCCGGACAAGCCCGGCAAGCCCTACCGCCGCCCCCAGAAGGACCCGGTCCGCATGCTCGCCTTCGAGGCGCTGCGGGCCGTGGACGAGCGCGACGCGTACGCGAACCTCGTCCTGCCGCCGCTGCTGCGCAAGGCGCGGGAGAAGGGCGACTTCGACAGCCGGGACGCCGCGCTCGCCACGGAACTGGTCTACGGCACGCTGCGCCGGCAGGGGACGTACGACGCCGTCATCAAGGCCTGTGTCGACCGGCCGCTGCGCGAGGTCGACCCACCGGTCCTCGACGTGCTCAGCCTCGGCGTCCACCAGCTGCTCGGCACGCGCATCCCGACCCACGCCGCCGTCTCCGCGTCGGTGGAGCTGGCCCGGGTGGTGCTCGGCGACGGGCGGGCCAAGTTCGTCAACGCGGTCCTGCGCAAGGTCGCGCGGCAGGACCTCGACGCCTGGGTGGAGCAGGTCGCCCCGCCCTACGACGAGGACCCCGAGGACCACCTCGCCGTCGTGCACTCGCACCCCCGCTGGGTCGTCTCCGCTCTGTGGGACTCCCTCGGCGGCGGCCGGGCCGGCATCGAGGACCTGCTGGAGGCCGACAACGAACGGCCCGAGGTGACGCTCGTCGCCCGGCCCGGACGCTCCACCGCCGACGAGATCCTCGGCGCGCTCGACGAGGACTCGGCGCTGCCGGGCCGCTGGTCGCCGTACGCCGTGCGGCTCACCGAGGGCGGCGAACCGGGCGCGATCGACGCTGTCCGGGAGGGGCGCGCGGGCGTCCAGGACGAGGGCAGCCAGCTCGTCGCCGTCGCCCTCGCGAACGCGCCGCTCGACGGGCCCGACCGGGTCTGGCTGGACGGCTGCGCCGGACCCGGCGGCAAGGCCGCGATGCTGGCGGGCCTCGCGGCCCAGCGCGGCGCCATGCTGCTCGCCTCGGAGAAGCTGCCCCACCGCGCGGGACTGGTCGCCAAGTCGCTGGCCGGGAACCCCGGCCCCTACCAGGTCATCACGGCGGACGGCACGCGTCCGCCGTGGCGTCCCGGCACCTTCGACCGGGTGCTCATGGACGTTCCCTGCACGGGTCTGGGCGCCCTGCGCCGTCGTCCCGAGGCCCGCTGGCGGCGCCGCCCCGAGGACCTCGACGGCTTCGCCCCGCTCCAGCGCGGACTGCTGCGCACGGCCCTCGACTCGGTGCGGGTCGGCGGTGTCGTCGGATACGCGACCTGTTCGCCGCACCTCGCCGAGACCCGTGCGGTCGTCAACGACGTCCTCAAGCACTATGACGGAGGCTCCGCCGAACTCCTCGACGCCCGGCCATTGCTGCCCGGCGTCCCGGCCCTCGGCGACGGCCCCGACGTACAGCTGTGGCCGCATCTGCACGGCACCGACGCCATGTATCTGGCGCTCATCCGCCGGACGGGCTGACCGCGGCCGCGCTCTCCCGTAGCGGCCGTCTCCGTCAGCCCGGGGGAGCGGCCGGTCCCGGTGCCTCACCCGCCCCCGTGGCGGCGTGATCCGGTGGGGGCCGGGTCCCGCCGTCCTCGTGCGCCAGCCGGTTCGGCCACCACACCTTCGGGCCCACGTCCAGGAAGAGCGAGGTCACGAGGACCGAGCGGACGATGAAGGTGTCCAGCAGCACGCCGAAGGCGACCGCGAAGCCGATCTCGGCGAAGCCCACCACCGGGAGGGTGCCGAGCGCCGCGAACGTGCCCGCGAGGACCAGGCCGGCCGAGGTGATCACCGCCCCGGTGGTGGCGAGGCCGGTGACCACGCCGGCCCGGGTGCCCTGACGGGCCGCCTCCTCGCGTACGCGGGTGGTCAGGAAGATGTTGTAGTCGATCCCGAGCGCCACCAGGAACACGAAGACGAACAGCGGGAAGGACACGTCCTCGCCCGCGTAGTCGAAGACGTGCCGGAAGACCAGCGCGCTCACCCCGAGGGCCGCGGCCAGCGAGAGCACCACGGTCCCGATCAGCAGCAGCGGTGCGACCAGGGCCCGCAGCAGCACGCTCAGGACGAGCAGGACCACGATCAGGACGAGAGGGATGACCAGATAGTTGTCGTGCGTCTGGGCGTCCTCCATGTCCAGCAGGGCCGCGGTGCCGCCGCCCACCTTCGCGTCGGCGTCGGGCAGCGCGTGCACGGAGTCCCGTACCCGGTCGACCGTGGCCTTCGCCGCGTCGCTGTCGGACGGATCGCGCAGCGTCGCCTCGAACAGCACGCTGCCGTCGTGCTCCGGCGCCGTGCCCGGTGGCACGCCGATGCTCGCGGGCACCACGCCCGGATCCGCCGCCACGGTCCGGCGGACCTGCTCGGCCGATGTCGCGTCCGAGACCACCACCAGCGGATCACCGGCGCCGGCCGGGAAGTAGTGCTCGGAGATCTGCTGGCCCACGATCGAGTCCGGTTTCCCCGTGAACTGATCGGCTGTGGGGATACCCGCGGCCCGCAGTTCGACGAGCCCGATGGAGAGGGCCGCGAGCACCAGCGCCGTCCCGATCCAGGTCGTCCGGGGACGTCGGGCGATGCGGTGCCCGGTGCGCGACCAGAAGCCGCTGCGGGTCGGGTCGGACGAGCCGACGTGCGGCACGGCGGGCCAGAAGACCCAGCGCCCGAACACGAGGAGCAGAGCGGGGAAGAGGGTGAGCATGGCGAGCAGGGCGACGGCCACGCCGATCGCCGCGACCGGGCCGAGGCCCCGCGTGGAGTTCATCTCGGCGACCAGCAGCACCAGCATGCTCAGCACGACCGTCGCGCCCGAGGCGAGGACCGCCGGGCCCGCCCGGTTCATGGCGCGTGCCATCGCCTCGTGCCGGTCCTCGTGACGGCGCAGTTCCTCCCGGTAGCGGGCGACGAGCAGCAGGGCGTAGTCGGTGCCCGCGCCGAACACGAGCACCGTGAGGATGCCGGCGCTCTGCCCGTTGACGGTCAGCCCGGCATGGGTCGCCAGCAGATAGATCAGCGCCTGGGCCGTGAACAGGGCGACGATCACGCCGAGCAGCGGGACGAAGAGCAGGGTCGGGCTGCGGAAGGTGATCAGCAGCATCACGATGACGACGGTCATCGCGGCGTAGAGCAGCGTGGAGTCGATGCCCTCGAAGGCCTTCGAGGAGTCCGCGGAGGTCCCGCCGGGCCCGGTGATGTGCACGGCGAGCCCGTCACCGCCCTTGCCCACCTGGTCGCGGATCGAGTCGACGGCGGGAGCGATCCGCTGCCAGCCGGCCGCGTCCATGGTGATCGGCACGTAGATCTGCGCGGCGCGCGGATCGGCCGGACGGTCGAAGACCGGACCCCGGGTCTCCGCCCCGCGGATGCCGTGGTCCCGCAGCTTCTTGATCTGCTGCACGTCCTCGGTGATCTGCCGCCGGTCCTGCGCCGTCAGGCCGCTCCCGCGGGCGTACACGACGACCGCGGGGATCTGCTCCGGACGGAACTCGTGGGAGATGTCGAGGACTTGCGTCGACTCCGCCGAGCCGGGCAGCCAGGACTGCGCGTCGTTGTCCTGGGCGTCGCTGAGCTTCATGCCGAGCGGTGCCACGAAGAGCAGCACCAGCAGCCACAGGGCCAGCACGAGCCACTTCGACCGGCGCCCGCACACGACGCCGATGGCCGCCCGCTTCCAGGCGTCGAGCCGCTTCATGCCCACCCCCGGGGTCGGACGCAGCGCCGCTGGGCCGCCCAGCATGGCACGCGCGACGCCCGCAGGACATCGGCGGAGAGACCGAGGGCCGGACCGAGGAGAGCAACCGGCCCGGGACATGGCAGGCTTGGGGCATGGCCGCGCAGATCAACCCCAGCATCCTGTCCGCCGACTTCGCCCGTCTTGCCGAGGAGGCAACAGCGGTGGCGGGGGCGGACTGGCTGCATGTCGACGTGATGGACAACCATTTCGTACCGAACCTCACGCTGGGTGTGCCGGTCGTAGAGTCCTTGGCCCGGGCGACGGACACTCCGCTGGACTGCCATCTGATGATCGAGGACGCCGATCGGTGGGCGCCCCAGTACGTGGAAGCGGGTGCCGGCTCGGTCACCTTCCACGTGGAGGCGACCGCGGCGCCGGTCAGGCTCGCCCGCGAGATCCGGGCCAAGGGGGCCCGTGCCTCGATGGCGCTCAAGCCGGCGACGCCCATCGAGCCGTACGAGGATCTGCTTCCGGAGCTCGACATGCTGCTGATCATGACCGTCGAGCCCGGGTTCGGGGGTCAGGCGTTTCTCGACATCATGCTCCCGAAGATCCGCCGCACCCGCGAGTTGATCAAAAAGCACGGCCTCGAGCTGTGGCTCCAGGTCGACGGCGGTGTCTCGGCGTCGACCATCGAGCGGTGCGCCGACGCGGGGGCCGACGTCTTCGTCGCCGGATCGGCCGTCTACGGGGCCGCGGACCCCGCCCAGGCGGTACGTGCACTGCGCACCCAGGCCGAGGATGCGACGGCCCGCGCCTCGTGGGCGTGCGGCCACTGAACCAAGGGAACGTGAACGCCGCCCTTCCGGGCGGATCAAGTGCGCCGGATCTGCGAGGATGAACGGCGAATCCAGAGTGTGAACAGCAGTGAGGAGATCGCCGTGTCGGGTATGTCGTCGGGCCGGTCAGCCATGCGGATGGGACCCGCTGAGCTGGTGCAGGCGGCGGCCATGGCCCGCCGCTTCTACCTCGAGGGCAAGTCCAAGATCCAGATCGCCGAGGAGTTCGGCGTCAGCCGCTTCAAGGTGGCCCGGGTCCTGGAGACCGCTCTCGAACGGGATCTCGTGAGGATCGAGATCCGCGTCCCCGCCGAGCTGGACGCCGAGCGCTCGGACGCGCTGCGCGCCCGCTACGGCCTGCGGCACGCCGTGGTCGTCGAGTCCCCGGCGGACGCCGAGGAGTCGCCCGACCCGGAGAACCTCGGTGAGGTGGCCGCGGACCTGCTCGGCGAACTGGTCAACGAGGGCGACGTGCTCGGCCTCGCCTGGGGCCGCTCCACGATCCACATGGCGGCGGCCCTGGACCGGCTCCCGCCGTGCACCGTGGTGCAGCTGACGGGTGTCTACGACGCCGGGACCGCCGAGCGCGGCTCCGTCGAGGCCGTACGGCGTGCCGCGCAGGTGTCGGGCGGCGACGCCCACCCCATCTACGCGCCGATGCTGCTGCCCGACGAGGCCACCGCGGCGGCGCTGCGCAACCAGACGGGGATCGCCCGTGCCTTCGAGTACTTCGACAAGGTCACGGTCGCCTGCGTCTCCATCGGCTCCTGGGAGCCCGGCATCTCGACGGTGCACGACATGCTCAGCGACGAGGAACGCGCCCACTACGCGTCCCTCGGTGTCGCCGCCGAGATGTCCGCCCACCTCTTCGACACCGAGGGCCGGCGGGTCGGACGCGACCTGGGAGAGCGCTGCATCACGGTCGAGGCCGACCGGCTGCGCCGTATCCCCGAGGTCGTGGCGATCGCGGGCGGCCAGCGCAAGGCGGCCGCCATCGACGCGGTGCTGCGCTCCGGGCTCGTCACCAGCCTGGTGACGGACACCTCGGCCGCGGACTATCTGATGACGGCGGGCACGACCCCGCGTCCGGCGCTGAACCGGGCGGACCCGGACGGCCCCTGAGGGCACTCCAACGCGCGCCCCGAGGGGACGGCCGTGGCAGCATCGACGCATGCTGCCACGGCCGTCCCCTCGCGCGTTCGCGGGCCGTCTGACGGCCGCCCTGCTGGCCTGCCTGGCGGTGCTGCTGACGGGCTGCTCCTCGACGGACACCGCCACCCCGGTCGACCGGGTGACGACCACCGCGAGCCGCTCCGGGGCCCGTCCGTCCTGGGCGGGCGACCTGGGGACCGTCCGCGCGGCCGAGCTGCCCGCCGAGGCCCGTACGACCCTCGCCCTCATCGACCGGGGCGGGCCGTACCCGTACGCCAAGGACGGTGCCGTCTTCGGCAACTTCGAGCGGGAGCTGCCGCAGCGTCCGCGGGGGTACTACCACGAGTACACGGTGCGGACGCCCGGCGAGGGCGACCGCGGAGCCCGGCGCATCGTCACCGGGCAGAGCGGGGAGATCTACTACACCGATGATCACTACGACTCGTTCAAGGCGGTGCTGAGATGACCCGTGGGCCGCTCGCGGAGGTGTGCCGCTCGGCAGGGTGGCAGGTCAGCGAGCTCGACCTCTCCGGCGTCCTCGACAAGGCCGGCTTCATGGCCCGCTGCGTCCGCGCCCTCGACCTGCCCGAGTGGTTCGGCCGGAACTGGGACGCGCTCGCCGACGTCCTGGGCGACCCCGACTGGGGACCGGCCACCCCGGGCAGGCTCCTCGTGGTGAGCGGCTGGCGCCCGTACGCGCGGGCACGGCCCGGGGAGTGGGAGACCGCCCAGGAGATCCTGGAGGCGGCCTCCGGCCACTACCAGCAGTTCGACGCCACGCTGTCGGTCGTCCTCGTCCTTGGAGGATCCGACCAATTGCCCCCTGACCTGCCTGGATGATCTGTCCGGGCATCGCATACCGGCCGTCATGGGACAATGAAGTACGTGCTCTTCCCCCTGGCTGACCTGTCCGGGGGCCACCTCTGATCGACTGGGATGTGCAGCACGTGCGTTTCCTCAACGACATCCAGCCCCCGTACGACCTGACGTACGACGACGTGTTCATGGTGCCCAGCCGCTCCGCGGTCGGCTCGCGTCAGGGCGTGGACCTCAGCTCCCCGGACGGCACGGGCACCACCATCCCGCTCGTCGTCGCCAACATGACGGCGATCGCCGGCCGGCGGATGGCGGAGACCGTCGCCCGCCGTGGTGGCCTCGTCGTCATCCCGCAGGACATCCCGATCGAGGTCATCACCGAGGTCGTCTCCTGGGTCAAGGGGCGGCCCCTGGTGCTCGACACCCCGATCGTCCTCGCGCCCCACCAGACCGTCGCCGACGCGCTGGCGCTGCTGCCCAAGCGCGCCCACAACGCGGGCGTCGTCGTGGACGACGAGGACCGCCCGGTCGGCGTGGTCACCGACGCCGACCTCACCGGCGTGGACCGCTTCACGCAGCTGTCCGAGGTCATGTCCAAGGACCTGCTGCTCCTCGACGCGGACATCGAGCCCCGCGAGGCGTTCAACCGGCTCGACGGCGCCAACCGCCGCTACGCCCCCGCCGTGCACGCCGACGGCCGCCTCGCCGGCATCCTCACGCGCAAGGGCGCCCTGCGCGCCACGCTGTACACGCCGGCCACCGACGCCGACGGCAAGCTGCGCATCGCCGCCGCGGTGGGCATCAACGGCGACGTGGCAGGCAAGGCCAAGCAGCTCCTCGACGCCGGCGTCGACACGCTCGTCATCGACACCGCGCACGGCCACCAGGAGTCGATGATCAGCGCCGTGCGCACCGTGCGCGCGCTCGACCCGCAGGTGCCGATCGTCGCGGGCAACATCGTCGCCGCCGAGGGCGTCAAGGACCTCATCGACGCGGGCGCCGACATCATCAAGGTCGGCGTCGGCCCCGGCGCCATGTGCACCACCCGCATGATGACCGGCGTCGGCCGGCCGCAGTTCTCCGCCGTCCTGGAGTGCGCGGCCGAGGCCAAGAAGTACGGCAAGCACGTGTGGGCCGACGGCGGTGTCCGCCACCCGCGCGACGTCGCGATGGCGCTGGCCGCCGGTGCGTCCAACGTCATGATCGGCTCCTGGTTCGCCGGGACGTACGAGTCCCCGGGCGACCTCCAGCAGGACGCCAACGGACGCCTGTACAAGGAGTCGTTCGGCATGGCGTCGGCGCGTGCCGTCAAGAACCGCACCAGCGAGGAGTCGGCGTACGACCGGGCCCGCAAGGCGCTGTTCGAGGAGGGCATCTCCACCTCGCGCATGTTCCTCGACCCGTCCCGTCCCGGCGTCGAGGACCTGATCGACTCGATCATCGCGGGCGTCCGGTCCTCCTGCACGTACGCGGGCGCCAACTCCCTGGAGGAGTTCGCCGAGAACGCGATCGTCGGCATCCAGAGCGCCGCGGGCTACGCCGAGGGCAAGCCGCTGCACGCCAGCTGGAGCTGACCTCCGCACCGACGGCCGGAGCCGCCACACGCCGCGGCCCGGTCCGCCGCCTCCAGGGCCCCTGTTCCCCCGCGTGGGAGCAGGGGCCGTCCGCGTACCCGGACGTCCCGCGACGGGCGGACCGGCCTCCTCGGACAGGGAATTGACGCACCGTCGGTTCAGCGGCCCGCGAACCCCTTTCACCAGCGAAAAGACGCTTCGCGCAACCATCGAAAGGCCTCGCGCAACGAACCTCCGCCCCACCGCGATGAACGCAACGATCCTGCGGAGACGCGCAAGGTTGCTGCATTACGCCCGCGAAGCCCGGGCTCATAGGGTCAAGCGCTGTACACAGGCGTGGCGGGGACCCCGCTCGGTGGGTCCCCCCTGTCAGGGATGCCGCCGGTCCCCGCCCTTTTCGACCGGCAGCGATGAAGGAGCCACCCGCGTGCTCGACCACGGCGCACCCCCGCAGTCCCGAACCGCCTCCTCCCCACCGTCCCCGGGGTTCGGCGCGCGCCTGATGCGCCGCAAGCCGGTGGAACGTCTGCTCGCCGAGGGCGGTCAGGGCGAGGGAGGCTCCCTGCGCCGCTCCCTCGGACTGTGGCAGCTCACGATGATCAGCATCGGTGCCACGCTCGGCACCGGCATCTTCGTCGTCCTCGGCGAGGCCGTGCCCAAGGCCGGTCCCGCGGTCACCCTGTCCTTCGTGATCGCCGGTCTCACCGCGCTCTTCTCCGCCCTCTCCTACGCCGAGCTGGCGGGCACCATCCCGGTCGCCGGGTCGTCGTACTCGTACGCGTACGCAACCATGGGCGAACTGATCGCCTGGATATGCGGCTGGTGTCTCGTCCTGGAGTACGGCGTCTCCGTCGCGGCCGTCGCGGTCGGCTGGGGCGAGTACCTGAACGAACTGCTCGACGGCACCATCGGCGTCACCATCCCGGACGCGCTGTCCGCGCCGCCCGGCGCCGGAGGCATCTTCAACCTGCCGGCCCTCATCGTCGTCCTGCTCGCCATGGCGTTCCTGCTCGGCGGAGCCAAGGAGTCGGCGCGCGCCAACACCGTCATGGTGACCGTGAAGATCGCCGCGCTGGTGATGTTCTGCGCGATCGGCATCCAGGGCTTCCGTTCGGGCAACTACGAGCACTTCATGCCGCTCGGCATGGCGGGCGTCAGCGCCGCCGGTGCCACGCTGTTCTTCTCCTACATCGGCTTCGACGCCGCCTCCACGGCGGGCGAGGAGGCCAAGGACGCCCAGCGCGACCTGCCGCGCGCGATCATGCTCTCGCTGGTCATCGTGACCGCCCTGTACGTCCTCGTCGCGGCCGTCGCCGTCGGCGCGAAGCCCTGGCGGCGCTTCAACGACTCCGAGGCCGCGCTCGCCGAGATCATGAAGGACGTCACCGGACAGACCTTCTGGGGCACGCTGCTGGCCGCCTGCGCCGTCATCGCCATCGCGAGCGTCGTGCTCACCGTGCTGTACGGCCAGACCCGCATCCTGTTCGCCATGTCCCGGGACGGTCTCGTCCCCAAGGTCTTCGGCCGCGTCCACCCGAAGACCGGCACGCCCCGTGCCAACACGGTGATCGTCTCGCTGTTCTGCGGTGTCCTCGCCGCCGCGATCCCGCTCGGCCAGCTCGCCGACGCCACCAGCATCGGCACCCTCTTCGCCTTCGCGCTGGTCAACATCGCCGTCGTGGTGCTGCGCCGGACGCGCCCGGGCATGCGCCGCACTTTCCGCGTCCCGCTCGCGCCGGTGCTGCCCGCGATCGGCTTCCTGCTGTGCCTGTGGATGATGGCCAGTCTCTCCGCCGTCACCTGGGTGGTCTTCGGTGTCTGGATGGCCGTCGGGCTCGTGTTCTACTTCAGTTACGGCTATCGCCGGTCCCGGATGGCGACCGCGGAACCCGTCGCCGAGCAAGCCTAGAACCCCCGCAGGAACCCTCGCAGAAAAGTGAACCACCCGCAGTGCTGAACGATCTCGACGAACGCATCGTGCACGCCCTCGCCGAGGACGCCCGCCGCTCCTACGCCGACATCGGGCAACAGGTCGGCCTGTCCGCGCCCGCGGTGAAACGGCGGGTCGACCGGCTGCGGGCCACCGGTGCCATCACCGGGTTCACCGTCCGGGTGGACCCGGCGGCGCTCGGCTGGGAGACCGAGGGGTTCGTCGAGATCTACTGCCGCCGCAACACCTCGCCGGAGACGATCCAGCGCGGTCTCGAGCGGTACCAGGAAGTCGTGGCCGCCTCCACCGTCACCGGGGAGGCGGACGCGGTCGTGCAGGTCTTCGCCTCGGACATGCGTCACTTCGAGCGGGTGCTGGAGCGGATCGCGGGGGAGTCGTTCGTGGAACGGACGAAGTCCGTCCTGGTCCTGTCGCCGCTCCTGCGGAGGTTCTCCTCGGGGTCGCCCACTTAGGCGATGTCCGGATTGCCGGTGGCTCGTCGCCGGGGGCATGGACACGGTCGATCGAGAGTCGTCGGCGTCAGGTGGTGGCTGCCCCGTGGCGCAGGACCCCGCCACGCGGCAGCAGCTATCCCATACCGCGTTCCTCGGGCAACTCGTCAGCCGGCATTGCGGAGTCGGCGAGTCCGGAGACCGTCCAGCCGACGACACCCAGGCTGAACGGCGCCTGCTTGAAGGCTTCGGCCGCGATGCCGGCGAGCAAGTCGTCGATGACCGCGGATCGGAAGTGCGGCCGGCCGTCCCAGTACCTGGTGGTACCTGGTGCCCGTCTTGGCTCTACTCGGCCGTCTTTCTCGCCAGGGCGTTGTTGTCCATCGAGTTGTGGACGCTGAAGCTCACGGCGTCGGAACGGTAGCGGTCGTCGGACCACTCGACCGGGCGGCCCTCGCGGGTGGTGGTGACGCGGCGGACACGCAGCAGGGGGCTGGTGCGGCGGACGCCGAGGAGGTCGGCGTCCTGCGCGCCCGCGGCGACGGCGTCGATCACGTGCTCGCCGTACGCGAAGACCAGGCCGGTGTCCTCGAAGAGGCGCTGCGTGACGGACGGGCACCCGGGCTCGATGGCCGCCACGGCGGGCGAGATCCAGTCCGCGTACACCGTGCGCTCCAGCAGGACCGGCTCGCCGTCCAGGCCGCGGATCCGCAGTACGTGCAACACCGGTGTCTTTTCGGGCAGTTGCAGCCGGACGGTGTCCGCCGCCGTCGCCGGCAGGTACTCCTGCGACACCACCTGCCCGGTCGCCACGCGGCCCATCGCACGCGCCCACTGGGCGAAACTGCGCAGCTCGGCGAAGCTCTGGCTGCGGCGGCTGGCCAGGACCACGCGGCGGGCACCCTGGCGGGAACCGATCAGCCCCTCGGCGGTCAGGGCCGCGACGGCCTGGCGGACCGTGCCGCGCGAGACGCCGTAGTGGGCCGCGAGGTCGGTCTCCGCGGGCAACAGGCTGCCCACGGTGTACTCCTCGCGGTCGATCGCCCGCCGCAGCTCCTCGGCGATCTCCTCGTGTCGCGCCGGCATGCTTCCCCTCTGGCTGGACCACTGTGCACAGCGTGATCAGCCTAATCGACCGCGCGGTGCGATCCGTATCCGCCGGGATTGTGCAGGGAATGAGGGGTCACGGTTTGGCCAAAGTTTACGGACAGGACACCAACGCCGGGCCTACTTGGGCCAACTTGTTCAGACAAGTTCTCCGTCCCACCACACCCTCGTGCGTCATCCTGGAGAGACCGTGACCGTGTTCCTGCCGAGGACCGCCCTCCTCACCGGCGGCCTCGCCGTCGCCGCAGCCCTCACCCTGAGCGCCTGCGGCGCCGCCCCCGACGACAAGGCGACCAGCGCCGACGGCAAGAGCGCGGCCACCGCGACCTCCGCCGCGGACCTCGGCGGCCTCGACGCCCTGGTCAAGGCCGCCAAGAAGGAGGGCACGCTGCACGCGATCGCCCTGCCCCGCGACTGGGCCAACTACGGCGCCCTGATCGACGGCTTCACCAAGAAGTACGGCATCAAGATCGACGTCGAGAGCCCGGACGGCTCCAGCCAGGACGAGATCACCGCCGTCACCTCGCGCAAGGGCCAGGACCGCGCCCCGGACGTCCTCGACCTCGGCAGCTCCTTCGCCCTCAGCGCGGCCCAGCAGGGGCTGCTCGCCCCGTACAAGGTGGGCGCCTTCGGTGACATCCCCGAGGGGCAGAAGGACGCCACCGGCCGCTGGTTCAACGACTACGGCGGCTACATCTCCATCGGCTGCGACGCCAAGAAGGTCAAGGAGTGCCCGACGACCTTCAAGGACCTGCTCAAGCCGCAGTACAAGGGCCAGGTCGCCCTCAACGGCAACCCCACCAAGTCCGGTTCGGCGTTCGGCGGCGTGTACGCGGCCGCGCTCGCGAGCGGCGGCTCCTTCGACGACATCCAGCCCGGCCTCGACTTCTTCGCCAAGCTGAAGAAGAACGGCAACTACACGCCCGTCGAGTCGACCCCGGCCACCGTCGAGAAGGGCGAGACGCCCATCAGCATCGACTGGGACTACCTGAACGCCGGCTACGCCGACGAGTTCAAGTCCAAGGGCGTCGACTGGAAGGTCGCCATCCCCTCCGACGGCCAGTACGCCCAGTACTACTCCCAGGCCGTCAACAAGGACGCACCGCACCCCGCGGCCGCCCGCCTGTGGCAGGAGTACCTCTACAGCGCCGAGGGCCAGAACCTCTGGCTCAAGGGCTACGCCCGCCCGGTTCTGATGCCCGCGATGGACAAGGCCGGCACGCTCGACAAGACGGCCGCCGCGAAGCTCCCCGCGGTCACCGGTACGCCGAGTTTCCCGACCGAGGACCAGCAGAGCAAGGCCAAGACCGTGCTCGGTCAGGGCTGGGGCAAGGCCGTATCCGGATGACCACCGCTCTCACCGAGGCCCCGGCCGACGTGGCGCCCGCCGCTGCCCACCGGCAGCGGCGGCACCGCCGCGCCCCGGGCTGGCTCGCCGTCGCACCCCTGCTCGTCTTCGTGGCGATCGCCTTCGGCATCCCCGCCCTCGCCATGCTCAACGGCGCCTTCACCGTCAAGGACCCGACGACCGGCGCCAGTTCGTACACCACGGACAACCTGACCAGCTCGTTCCAGGGTGCCTACCTGACCGCCCTGATCGGCAGCGTCAAGCTGTCGGCGGTCTCCGCGGGCATCGCGACGGTCCTCGGACTGCCGCTCGCCCAGGCCGTGGTGACCTCGCGCTTCCGCGCGCTGCGCGAGGCCGTGCTCACCGCCTCCGGCGTCCTCGCCAACTTCGGCGGCGTCCCCCTGGCCTTCGCGTTCGTCGCCACCCTCGGCAACTCCGGTGTCCTGACCCGGCATTTCGGCCTGACCGACAAGGGCTGGAGCCTCTACAGCTTCTGGGGCCTGGTCATCGTCTACCTGTACTTCCTGATCCCGCTCATGGTCCTCACCATCACGCCCGCCCTCGACGGACTGCGCTCGCAGTGGCGCGAGGCGGCGCAGAACAACGGCGCGACCTCCGTCCAGTACTGGCGGCACGTGGCCCTGCCCGTGCTCGCGCCCTCGCTGCTCGGCGGCCTGGTGCTCCTGTTCGGCAGCGCCTTCGCCGCGTACGCCACCGCCGCCGCCATGGTCGGCAGCGCCGTCCCGCTGGTCACCCTCCAGATCGCCGACGCCATCTCCGGCAACGTACTGGTCGGCCAGGAGAACGTGGCGCTCGCCCTCAGCCTCGACATGGTCCTCATCGCGGGCCTGGTCATGGCCGTGTACCTGCCCCTGCAACGACGGAGCGCGCGATGGCTCGCCTGAACCTGTGGCGCTGGGTGGTCCTCGCCCTCGCCGCGCTGTACTTCCTGGTGCCCATGGCCGCGTCCGTCATCTTCACGGTCGACGTGCCCGGGCAGGGCGTCACCTTCGACGCCTACACCCAGATCGTCTCCGCCGACGGGTTCGTCTCCAGCCTGCTGCTCTCGCTGGAACTCGCCGTCGCCACCATCGTCGTGGTGCTGCTGCTGATGGTTCCGGCCACCGTCGCGCTGCGGCTCGGCGCGCCCCGGCTGCGGCCGGTCGTCGAGGTGGTGTGCTCGCTGCCCCTGGTCGTCCCGCCGATCGCCTTCGTCGCCGGCATGGCGACCGTCCTCAAGTGGGGACCCGAACACCTCTCGCGCACCCCGCTGTTCCAGACCTTCGTGGCCATCCAGAATCCGGACTTCCCCGTCGTGCTCGTCCTCGCGTACGTCGTGATGGCACTGCCGTTCGTCTACCGGGCCCTGGACGCCGGACTGCGCGCCGTCGACGTACGCACCCTCGTCGAGGCCGCCCGCAGCTGTGGCGCGAACTGGCCGCAGGCACTCGTCCGGGCGGTGCTCCCCAACCTGCGCGGCGCTCTGCTCAACTCCTCCTTCCTCACCCTCGCCCTGGTGCTCGGCGAGTTCACGGTCGCCCGGCTCCTCGGCTACCAGCCGTTCGCCGTGTGGATCTACAACGTCGGCGGCTCGCAGGCCCAGATGTCCGTCGCCGTCTCCGTGCTCAGCCTGTTCGTCACCTGGGCCCTGCTCCTCGCGCTCGCCGGCTTCGGCGGCCGCTCCCGTACCGCTTCCGCCTCCCGGGGATGACCATGACCCTCGCCACGCTCGAAAAGGCCGCCACCGTCGAATTCCGCGGACTGCGGCGCGAGTTCGGCCCGACCGTCGCCCTCGACGGTCTGGACCTCACCGTCCGGCCCGGTGAACTCCTCGCCCTGCTGGGCCCCTCGGGCTGCGGCAAGACCACCGCGCTGCGCATGCTCGCCGGCTTCGAACACCCCGACTCCGGCGAGGTGCTGGTCGACGGCGAGGACGTCACCCGGGTCCCGGCGCACCGCCGCGACGCCGGGATGGTGTTCCAGTCGTACAGCCTCTTCCCGCACCTCAGCGCCGTCGACAACGTCGCCTTCGGGTTGCGGATGCGCAAGGTGCGCACGGCCGAACGGCGTTCACGGGCCGCCGAGTTGCTCGACCTGGTGGGCCTCGCGGACAAGGGGGAGCAGTACCCGCACCAGCTCTCCGGCGGTCAGCAGCAGCGCGTCGCGCTGGCCCGCGCGCTCGCCCTGCGGCCCCGCGTCCTGCTGCTCGACGAGCCGCTCTCGGCACTGGACGCCAAGGTGCGCCTCTCGCTGCGCGAGGAGATCCGCCGCCTCCAGCAGGAACTCGGCATCACCACCCTGTTCGTGACGCACGACCAGGAAGAGGCGTTGTCCATGGCGGACCGGGTCGCGGTGATGCGGTCCGGGAAGCTCGAACAGTGCGCGGCGCCCGCCGAGTTGTACGGGCGTCCCGCCACCGCCTTCGTCGCCGAGTTCGTGGGCACGATGAGCCGGATACCCGGGACGCTCGACGGCGAGTCCGTCGAGGTCCTCGGCAGGCGCCTGCCGGTGGACGGGGAGGCGCCCGCCGTACGGGAGGTGGATGTGCTGGTCCGGCCCGAGGCCGTGCGGGTGAGCGCCGACGAGTCGGGTGGCGCGCGCCTCGTGGCCACGGCGTTCCTCGGCGCGGCCACCCGGGTCACCGTGCGCCTCGCCGACGGCACCGAGGTCAAGGCCGACCTGCCCACGCACGAGGCCGCGGCCCTCGCACCGGGCGCGCCCGTCGCGGTCACGCTGCCGGAGCGCCCCGTCCTCGTCGCCGCTCGCACGAGCTGAGCAGGGGCCGCCGTCCACGACCCGGTGCCGCCGGCACCGGCACCCGGCAGGGTGCCCCGCCCCGAGACCCCGCCGGGTCCCGCGTCCGCCGACCCTCCGGCGGACCGGCCCCGGCCTCCGTGGCCGGGCGAGGGCCGCGGCGCGGCAGCGGCCCTCGCCCGGGCCGTGTCGCGCCGCGGGCGCCCTTCCGGCCGGGCGGCCTCCTGACCGGACGGTCCTCCGACCGGGACGGCCTGCTGACCGTGCGGCCTTCCGGCCGGGCGGTCCGGGGTGCCCGCCCCGCCCGCGACCGCCCCCACACTTCCCCCACCGACGAAAGAGATCACCGTGAGCCACCGCACCACCGACCGACTCCCGCTCCAGGCCGTCCTGTTCGACATGGACGGCACGCTCGTGGACACCGAGCGACTGTGGTGGGAGGCGGTGGAACAGGTGGCCGACGGGCTCGGACACGCGCTCACGGGGGCCGACCAGCCCGAGGTGCTCGGACGGCCCGTCGAGCACACCGCCTCCTGGCTGGCGGGCGTCACCGCGTCCCCGGCGGAGGCGATCGCCGCCGAACTGCACCGCGAGTTCTCGGACCGGGTCCGCACCGGCATCGTGCCCCGCCCCGGGGCGACCGAGCTGCTCGACGCGCTCGCCCGCGAGGGCGTCCCCACCGCCCTCGTCACCGCCTCCCCGCGCGCGGTCGCCGACACCGTGCTGGCGGCGCTGGGCGCCGAGCGCTTCGCCGTCTCCGTCACCGCCGACGACACCGAGCGCACCAAGCCGGCCCCTGACCCCTACCTCGCCGCCTGCCGCGCCCTCGGCGTCGAACCCGCCGCCTGCGTCGCCGTCGAGGACACCCAGACCGGCGTCACCTCCGCCGAGTCCGCGGGCTGTGCCGTCCTCGCGGTGCCCTCGCTCGCGCCGATCGGCCCCGCCGCCGGACGCACCGTGCTCGGCAGCCTGGAGGAGGTGTCCCCGGCGCTGCTGCGCGCCATGGTCGCCCCGGACGAGCTGCGGGTGCTGAGCTGGAACCTCTGGTGCGGCGGCACCAAGGTCGACGACCACCGCGAGAAGCAGCTCAAGGTCATCGCCGAGACGGGCGCGGACGTCGTCGGCCTCCAGGAGACCTACGGGGACGCGGCGCGGGAACTCGCAGAAGCCCTCGGCTGGCACCACCACCGGGCGGGCGACAACCTCGGCGTCATCAGCCGCCACCCGATCACCGCCCAACTGGGCGACCCGGACGTCGGCTTCTACGGCGGCACCGGCGTCCGCGTCGAGCTGGCCGGCGGCCGGCGGGTGGACGTCTGGAGCGCCCACCTCGACTACACGCCGTACGGCCCCTACGAGGCCCGCTTCGACGGGCTCCCGGCCGCCGACCTGGTCGCGCACGAGAGCGGGCGGCTCGCCCGGATGCGGGAGATCCTGCGGATGATCGCCGACTCCGCCGAGGCGGCCACGCCGGTCGTCCTCGTCGGGGACTTCAACGCGCCCTCGCACCTGGACTGGCCGGACGTCGCATGGCCGGTGACGAAGGCGGCCGAGGAGGCGGGCCTGCGCGACTCCTACCGCGAGATCCACCCCGACCCGGTGCGGGACCCGGGACACACCTGGTCGCCGGTCCATGCCGACCACGAGGACGGCAGCGGGCGCCCCGAACCCCAGGACCGCATCGACTTCGTCCTGCACCGCGGGCTGACCGCCCTCGAATCCCGCACCGTCGTCAGCGGCACCCCGCGCTCCTGGCCCGACGTGGCGGGTAACGACTGGCCCTCCGACCACGCGGCGGTCCTCACCGTCTTCGGAGTGCCCCGCGGGGAGTGACGGGAGGGGGCGCGGGCGGCCGCGTCCGAGCGGCCCGCGCGGCGCCCGGCCGGTGGGGGAGCGCCCCGCGGGACCCGGCGCCGCCCGGCGGGACACGCGTCGCGCCGAGCGGGCCGCCCGTCACCGTTCCGCTACGCGGAAACCCGCCTGTGACCTGCGTCTCCCCGTGTTCTCCGGCGGAATCAGGGCCCGGGGGTGGACGCGCAACGAATCGCCGCCGGGGGCCCGGCGCACGCAACGATTCGTTCGGTGACGCGCAACGGGTCCTTCTTGTCCGGCCGAGGCCGCCGACCGTACCGTCTAACAGGCCCCCCAAACCCTCCGTACCGGTGGAGAACACGCATGCGCACAGCCCTGCTCCAGAGCTCCGGCCGCCCGGGCTCGATCGCCGAGAACCTCAAGGTGCTCGACGACGCCGCGGGCCGCGCCGCCGCGGCGGGCGCAGGTCTCCTCGTGACCGCCGAGATGTTCCTCACCGGCTACGCCATCGGCGACGACATCGGCCGCCTCGCGGAGCCCGCCGACGGCGACTCGGCCGACGCGGTCGCCGAGATCGCCGGCCGGCACGGCGTGGCCGTCGCCTACGGCTACCCCGAGCGGGGGCACGGCGAGGACGCCCCCGCCGACGGCGACACGGCGAACGTGTACAACTCCGTCCAGCTGATCTCCGCCGACGGCAACCGGCTCGCGAACTACCGCAAGACCCACCTCTTCGGCTGCTTCGAGCGCGACCACTTCACACCCGGCGACCGGCACGTCGTGCAGGCGGAGCTGAACGGCCTCCGGGTCGGCCTCATGATCTGCTACGACGTCGAGTTCCCGGAGAACGTCCGCGCGCACGCCCTCGCCGGCACCGACCTGCTGCTCGTCCCGACCGCGCAGATGCACCCCTTCCAGTTCGTCGCCGAGTCCGTCGTCCCGGTGCGCGCCTTCGAGAACCAGATGTACGTCGCGTACGTCAACCGCACCGGCCCTGAGGGGGAGTTCGAGTTCGTCGGGCTCTCCACGCTGGCCGGCCCCGACGGAGTCGCCCGGGCCCGCGCGGGCCGCGGTGAGGAACTGGTCCTGGCCGACGCCGACCCCGTCCTCCTCGCGGCCTCACGCGAGACGAACCCGTACCTGCAGGACCGCCGCCCCGGTCTCTACGGGTCCCTCGTCTGACCCGGTCCGCCCGGAACCCCCCGATCCGGCCCGGCCGAACCAGCCTTCCCCCACCAGTTTTCGCGCAAGGAGTCCGTACCCCATGACGTCCACCGTGCCCAACGCCGTCCAGCACGCCGACGTGCAGCAGCCGCCGATCACCATGTTCGGCCCGGACTTCCCCTACGCGTACGACGACTTCCTCGAGCACCCCGCTGGCCTCGGACAGATACCCGCGACCGAGCACGGCACCGAGGTCGCCGTCATCGGTGGCGGACTCTCCGGCATCGTGGCCGCGTACGAGCTGATGAAGATGGGCCTCAAGCCCGTCGTCTACGAGGCCGACCAGATCGGCGGACGGCTGCGCACCGTCGGCTTCGAGGGCTGCGACCCGTCGCTGACCGCCGAGATGGGTGCGATGCGCTTCCCGCCGTCCTCCACGGCGCTCCAGCACTACATCGACCTGGTCGGCCTCACCACCCGCCCCTTCCCCAACCCGCTCGCGGAGTCAACACCCTCGACGGTCGTCGACCTCAAGGGCGAGTCCCACTACGCGACCTCCGTGGACGACCTGCCGCAGGTCTACCGCGACGTGATGAACGCCTGGAACGCCTGCCTGGAGGACGGCGCCGACTTCTCCGACATGAACCAGGCCATGCGGGAGCGCGACGTGCCGCGCATCCGTGAGATCTGGGCGAAGCTCGTCGAGAAGCTCGACAACCAGACCTTCTACGGCTTCCTCTGCGACTCGGAGTCCTTCAAGTCCTTCCGGCACCGGGAGATCTTCGGCCAGGTCGGCTTCGGCACCGGCGGCTGGGACACCGACTTCCCGAACTCCATCCTGGAGATCCTGCGCGTCGTCTACACCGAGGCCGACGACCACCACCGCGGCATCGTCGGCGGCTCCCAGCAGCTCCCGCTGCGGCTGTGGGAGCGCGAGCCGCGGAAGATCGTCCACTGGGGTTACGGCACCTCGCTGTCGTCGCTGCACGACGGCGCCCCGCGCCCGGCCGTCACCCGGCTGAACCGGACGTCCGGCAACCGGATCACCGTGACCGACGCCAACGGCGACATCCGCACCTTCAAGGCGGCGATCTTCACCGCGCAGTCCTGGCTGCTGCTGTCGAAGATCGCCTGCGACGACGCGCTCTTCCCGATCGACCACTGGACGGCGATGGAGCGCACCCACTACATGGAGTCGAGCAAGCTCTTCGTCCCCGTCGACCGGCCGTTCTGGCTGGACAAGGACGAGACGACGGGCCGGGACGTCATGTCGATGACGCTCACCGACCGTATGACGCGCGGGACCTACCTGCTGGACGAGGGCCCGGACAAGCCCGCCGTCATCTGCCTCTCGTACACGTGGTGCGACGACAGCCTGAAGTGGCTGCCGCTGTCCGCGAGTGAGCGGATGGAGGTCATGCTGAAGTCGCTCGGAGAGATCTATCCGAAGGTCGACATCCGCAAGCACATCATCGGCAACCCGGTGACCGTGTCCTGGGAGAACGAGCCCTACTTCATGGGCGCGTTCAAGGCCAACCTGCCGGGCCACTACCGCTACCAGCGCCGCCTGTTCACGCACTTCATGCAGGACGGCCTGCCCGAGGACAAGCGGGGCATCTTCCTCGCCGGCGACGACATCTCCTGGACGGCCGGTTGGGCCGAGGGCGCCGTCCAGACCGCGCTGAACGCGGTCTGGGGCGTCATGCACCAGCTCGGCGGCACGACCGACCCGACCAACCCCGGACCCGGCGACGTCTACGACGAGATCGCGCCGGTCGAACTCCCCGAGGACTAGCCGGTCGAACTCCCCGAGAACCAGAGGGAGCAGCGGACCAGGGGCCCGTGGGTGGGCGGCTCAGACGCCGGCTGCCCGCGCCGCCTCGTACATCGCGGAGGCCACGTCCTTGAGCTCCTCGGCGTCCCGGAGCGTGCTCTGCAGGTCGAGGAAGATCTCGTCCATGCCGATCGCGGCGTGGGCGACGAGGTCCTCCACGATCTGGTCGACTCCGCCGTGGAAGGGCTTCCGGTCCTCGCCCTCGTACCCCTTCGCCGTGTAGCGCACGTTCGTCCGCAGGACCGTCCGGAGCGGCTCGGTGCGGCCGCGCTCGGCGGCCAGGTCCTGCAACGCGCGCCATTGCGACGCCAGTTGGTCCACGCCCATGCCGATCGGCATCCATCCGTCGGCGTGGTCGACGAGCCGGCGCCGCGCCCTGCCGGTGTTGGCGGCCAGCAGGACGGGGATCGGCCGGGCGGGCTTGGGGCCGACCACGGCCGACGCGATCCGGGTGAGGTCGCCCTCGTGGACCACCGGGTCGGGGCCCCAGACCGCGCGGCACACCTCGAGCACCTCGTCGAGGACCCGGCCGCGCTCCTCGAAGGGCCGCGGGGACGCCGCCGCGTACTCGTCGTGCGACCAGCCCGTGCCCAGTCCCGCGACGACCCGGCCGCCGCTCGCCGCGTCGAGCGTGGCGAGGGACTTGGCGAGCTGGAAGGGGAGGTGCAGCGGGGCGACCAGGACGCTGGTGCCGAGCCGGGCGCGCTCGGTGACCGCGGCCGCGAGCGCCAGGGTCACCAGCGGGTCGGCGACCCCGCGGTAGGTGTCCGGCCAGGGCAGCCCCTCGATGCCGTACAGGCCCTGGGTGGCGGGTTCCGGGAACAGGGCACGCTCGAAGACCCACAGACTGTCGTAGCCGATCGTCTCGGCGGTGCGCGCCACGTCGGGCACGTCCCGTCCGATGTCGTACTGCCTCATCTGGGGGAGGGCCAGACCGAGTCGCGTCGCCATGCCTGTTCGCTCCTTCGTGTCGGGGGGTGCCGACCGGTCAACGTACAGCGGGGGCCCGTGAGTTTCGGGGCGGACCGCTTGGCGTGGCGGGATCAGTCCGGCAGGGGAGTGAGCAGCATCCGGCCGGCCAGGCCGACCACGGCGTCGAGGCGCTCGGCGAACTCCTCGGCCAGATCCGGCAGTCCGCGCAGCGCCCACAGGGCGCGGGCCGCGGACCAGGTCGCCTCGCGGGCCCGCTCCAGACTCCAGGAGCCGAGCAGATGGGTGAGCGGATCGGCGATCTGGAGCAGGTCGGGGCCCGGCATCAGGTCCTCGCGGATGTGCTCCTCCAGCGAGACGAGGAGGTCGCCCACCCGGTCGAACTCGTCCTCCAGATCGGCCGGTTCGCAGCCGAGCGTACGGCAGGTGTCCACGAGGGCGAGCGCGAGGTCGTGCCCGATGTGCGCGTTGATGCCCGCCACCGCGAACTGCAGCGGACGTACTCCCGGATGGCGGCGGAACTGGAGCAACGGGCGCCAGCAGGCGGGCGCCCGGCCCTCCTCGGCCACCGCCAGATAGCGCTCCGCGAACCGCACGTCCAAGGCGGTCGCGGCCCGGCGGTCCGGGAAGAACCCGGAGTCCAGGCGCCGGTCGAACTCCTCGGTGACGGTGAGGTAGACGCGGTTGAAGACCGCGACACCGTCCCGCTCCGGCAGCGTCGCGTCCAGGAACCGCATCCGCGCGACGACCGCGTCTACGGGAGTGGTGAGGTGTGCCGACTGGGCCATGGGGGCAGCGTCCCAGTCCTAGGGTGGCCGCGGTGCCACCGGGCCGGAGGCTTCCCCAGAACGGGGGAACGCGTCCGGGGGCGCAGTGGGGGGAACAGGACGTGCCAGGCTTACGTGCCCAGCGGCTGTCCGAGCGCCGGGCGGAGCGCAGGCGGTCCGCCGGACGGGGGTTCATGGTCGCCGCGGCCTCGGCCGTGGTGGCGATCGCGACGGTGACGGGGATGGTGTCCGCGCTGGGCGACGGCCGCGCCTCCGACGAGGCGAGGCAGTCGCCGACCGGGGCGCCGAGCTTCCGTCCGCTGCCCGGCGTGCCGACGTCGTCCCCGGGCCGGCCGACTCCGTCCCCGTCGGCGACGGTCTCCGCGAGGAAGCCGGCCGCCCGTCCCTCGGTGGGGGCGGGCAGGACCAGGACGGCGGCCGCACCTGCGCGTCTCTACAGCCATCCCGACTCGCAGGTCCGCGAATGGGTCGACGCCCATCCGGGCGACGCGCGGCGCGCGGTGATCGAGTCCAGGATCGCGGACCGGCCGGCCGCGGTGTGGTTCGCGGACTTCACGCCGTCCACCGTCACCGCGCGGGTCAGGGCGGTGACGTCGGCGGCCGTCGCGGAGGGCCGGGTCCCCGTCGTCGTGCCGTACGCCGTGCCGCAGCGCGACTGCGGCGGCGCCTCGGAGGGCGGGGCGCCCGACCTCGCCGCGTACGACGCCTGGATCGACGACTTCGCGGCGGGGCTCGGCTCCGGCGAGGTCGTCGTCGTCCTGGAGCCCGACTCGATCGCCCAGACCGACTGCCTCAGCGCGGACCAGCGGGCCGGCCGTTTCGCCTCGCTCGCCCGCGCGGGCCGGGTCCTGAAGGCGGCGGACCCTCGGGCCCGGGTCTACTACGACGCCGGTCACTCCGACTGGAACCCCGCCGCCCGGCAGGCCGAACTGCTCGGGCGGGCGGGCGCCGCCTCGGCCACCTCCTCCGACGGCGTCTTCACCAACGTGTCCAACTTCAACCGGACGAGCGACGAGATCGCCTACGCCCGCAGCGTGCTGTCCGCGCTCGGCGGGCCGCCCGGGCTCGGCGCCGTCATCGACACCAGCCGCAACGGCAACGGCGCCCCGGCCGGCGGCGCGTGGTGCGATCCGTCGGGCCGCAGGATCGGACAGGCGCCGACCCTCGCCACCGGGGTGGCCGGGATCGACGCCTATCTGTGGGTGAAGCTGCCCGGCGAGTCGGACGGCTGCAAGGGCTCACCGGGGACCTTCTCGCCGGCGTACGCCTATGAGCTGGCGCGCTGATCGCCCGGCTCGTCGTACGAGGACGTCCCCGAGTCGAGCAGCGGCTCCTGCCCCTTGAGGTGGGCCGGGGCCATCGCCCGCAGCGCGTGGTAGCCGGTGATGACGACGATGGTGCCGAGGGCGATGCCGTTCAGCGAGAAGTTGTCGGTGAACTTCAGGCTCACCCCGCCGATCCCGATGATGATGCCCGCCGCGGCCGGCACCAGGTTCAGCGGATTGCGCAGGTCCACCCGGGCGTTGAGCCAGATCTGGGCGCCCAGCAGGCCGATCATGCCGTACAGGATGACGGTGATGCCGCCGAGGACACCGCCCGGGATCGCCGCGACCACCGCGCCGAACTTGGGGCAGAGGCCGAAGAGCAGCGCGAAACCGGCGGCGGCCCAGTAGGCGGCCGTGGAGTAGACGCGGGTCGCGGCCATCACGCCGATGTTCTCGGAGTACGTGGTGTTGGGCGGGCCGCCGACCGCGGTGGAGAGCATCGAGGCGACGCCGTCCGCGGAGATCGCGGTGCCGAGCCTGTCGTCCAGCGGGTCGCCGGTCATCTCGCCGACGGCCTTGACGTGCCCGGCGTTCTCCGCGACGAGCGCGATGACGACGGGGAGGGCCACGAGGATCGCCGACCACTGGAACGACGGCCCGTGGAACGTCGGGAGCCCGATCCAGTCGGCGTTCCCGACAGCGGAGAGGTCGAGGCGCCAGTGGTCGGTGACCTTGCCGCTCGCGTCCACCGAGTGGATGCGGCCGAAGATCCGGTCGAAGACCCAGGAGATCACGTAGCCGAAGACGAGGCCGAGGAAGATCGCGACGCGTGACCAGAAGCCGCGCAGGCACACGACGGCCGCGCCGGTGAGCAGCATGGTGAGCAGGGCCGTCCACTGGTCCTGCGGCCAGTAGGTGGAGGCGGTCACCGGTGCCAGGTTGAAGCCGATCAGCATGACGACCGCGCCGGTCACGATCGGCGGCATCGCGGCGTGGATGATCCGCGCTCCGAAGCGCTGCACCGCGAGCCCCACGAGGAACAGCGCGACCCCGACCACGAAGACCGCGCCGGTCACCGTCGCGCTGGTGCCCCCCTGCGCGCGGATCACGGCGGCGACTCCCACGAAGGAGAGCGAGCAGCCCAGGTAGCTGGGCACCCGGCCGCGGGTGGCGAGCAGGAAGATGACCGTCGCCACGCCGGACATCATGATCGCGAGGTTCGGGTCGAGTCCCATCAGGACGGGTGCCACGAACGACGCTCCGAACATGGCCACCACGTGCTGGGCGCCGAGCCCCAACGTCCGGGGCCAGGAGAGGCGTTCATCGGGGCGGACGACCGCTCCGGGGGCGGGGGTCCGCCCGTCGCCGTGCAGTTTCCAGCGCACGCCGAGGTCCATGGTGAGGGTTCGCTTTCTCTGTACGTGAATCTGTCCGGACCATTGTCAGGGTCAACCAGCGGCCCTACGCTCACACGGTCCTACTCATGAACGTCGTTCATATGTCTGATCGGAGTGTTCTGTGAGTGCACGTTCCCGACTGGGCCTGCTCGCGGCTGCCGCCGTCGCGCTCGCGTCCGTCGTCGTCCCCACGGCGTCCGCCGCCCCCTCGGTGCCCGCCCACGCCGTGCCCGCCGTACCGAGAACCGCCGTCCTCGACGGTCACCGGCTCCAGCGGACCCGGATCCGCCTCGACCACGGCGACCGGCAACTCGGCCGTTCGCTGCGGGACTTGACCGCACGCGCCGACACCTGGCTGGGCCAGGGGCCCTGGACGGTCGTCGACAAGCCGAAGCCCGCGCCCGGCGGCGACGTCCACGACTACCTGAGCCAGGCCCCGTACTGGTGGCCCTCGCAGCCCGCCACCACCGACAACCCCTGGGGCTGCCCCTACGTCCAGCGCGACGGGCAGCGCAACCCCGAGGTCGACACCGGCACCGACCGGCAGGACGTCGAGAAGGTCTTCGACTCCACGTACGACCTCGCCCTCGCCTGGTACTACACGGGACGACGGCAGTACGCCGAGAAGGCGTCCCAGGTCCTGCGCACCTGGTTCCTCGACCCGGCGACCCGGATGAACCCGAACCTGGACCACGGCCAGTTCATCCCCTGCAGGTACGACGGCCGCGCGATCGGCATCATCGACTTCTCGCAGTCCTACACCGGCGTCCTCGACGCGATCGCCCTGCTCGACACCGGCGCCCCCGGCTGGTCCCGGCGCGACCGCGCGGCGATGCTCGACTGGAACATCGCCTTCCGCGACTGGCTGGCGGACGGCGCCTTCGGCAAGGAGGAGGGCGCCGCCCAGAACAACCACGGCACCTTCTACGACATGCAGCTCGCCGCCCTCGCGTACGCCACGGGCGACACGGACCTCGCGCGGCGGACCGTGCTCGCCGCGCGCACCCTGCGGATCGCCCCGCAGATCGCCGCCGACGGCAGCCAGCCCCAGGAACTCGCCCGCACCCGCAGCTGGCACTACTCGACCTTCGACCTCGTGGCCTACACCCGGCTCGCGGCGATCGGCCGGCACGTCGGCGTGGACCTCTGGTCGTACCGGGGGCCGGAAGGGCAGAGCCTGTTCAAGGCCGTGGACTACCTGCTGCCCGCCGCGACCGGCACCGAGCCGTGGCCGCATCCCGAGCTGGAGTTCCACCGGTTCGCGGCGAGCGACGTCGTGCACGCGGCGGCCGACGCCGGGGACCGGGCGGCCCGGGCGGCCGTCCCGCTGCTCGAGGCCCCGCCCGGCGGCGACCTGTGGGCCCTGCGCCCGGCCGCCGAGCAGCTCGACTCGATCGCGGGCTGATCCCGCCGGGACGGCACTCCTGAGCGTTTGCTTAGGATAAGGGCATGTTTTCAGCCGGAGGATGTCGTACGGACCTGACCAGGACAGGGCCGCACGACACCCCCTCGGGCCGCCCCGTCCGCGCCGCACGCAGCACATCCAGGAGAGTCCCGCCCGTGACCGCCGAAGCCCCCGCCGCACCCGTTCTCACCCATGGCCGGCTGCTGCCCGTCACCGTGCACTTCGACGATCTCGACGCGCTCGGCCTGCTGCACAACGCCCGCTATCCGGTCATGGTCGAGCGCGCCTGGACCGCGCTCTGGAGCGAGCGCGGCTTCGGCTTCGACGGTGACTGGGAGGCGGCGGGCGACGCCTGCAACGCGGTCAAGGAACTGCGGATCACCTACGAGGTCCCGGTCGGCCGCCCCGGCGGGTACGCCGTCCACCTGTGGCTGGAACGCCTCGGTACCACCGGACTCACGTACGGCTTCCGCTTCTGCTCCGCCGACGGCGCGGTGACCTACGCCCACGGCACCCGCGTCCTCGTCCGGCTGGACGCGACGACGCTGCGCCCCACGCCGTGGAGCGAGTCGTTCAGGAGCGCGGGCCGGGAACTGCTGCGCTCGGCGGACTGACCTTCGGGCGGTCGCGGTCGCCCGTGCGCAGCACCCCGGCGAGCACGGTGAGCCCGCACACCAGCACGGTGACCAGCGTGAACGACACGACCAGGCTCGTCGCCTGCGCCACCGAGCCGATCAGGCTCGGCGCGACGAGCCCCGAGGTGTAGGTGATGGTGGCGACGCCCGCGATGGCCTGACTCGGGTTGGGGCCGCTGTGTCCGGCCGCCGCGAAGCAGAGCGGGACGACGACCGCGATGCCGAGACCGAGCAGCGCGAAGCCGCCCATCGCCGGCGCCGGACTGTCCGCGACGACGATCAGTACGCCGCCCAGTGCGGCGAGGACACCGCCCGCCCGCACCGTGCGCACGGCGCCGAAGCGGTTCACCACGGTGTCGCCGACCAGCCGGGCCACCGCCATGGTCAGCATGAAGCCGGTCGTCGTCGCGGCCGCCAGTCCGGCCGAACTGTCCATCCGGTCGCGCAGATAGACCGCCGACCAGTCCAGGCTCGCGCCCTCCGCGAACACCGCGCAGAAGCCGACCGCGCCGATCAGCAGCGCCGACCGCGGCGGCAGGGCGAACCGCGGGGGCGGCTCCTCGTCCTCGGTGGGCTTCAGGTCGAGCACCCAGCGACAGGCGACCAGCCCGAGGACCGTGAGGGTCGCCGCGGCCAGCGCGTGGTGCACCCGCGCGTCCGAGCCCAGGTGGGCGGCGAGCGTGCCGGCCGCCGAGCCGATCAGGGCACCGGCGCTCCACATGCCGTGCAGCCCCGACATGATCGACTTGTCGAGCCGCTGTTCGACCTCGACCCCCAGCGCGTTCATGGCGACGTCGGCCATGCCCGCCGTCGCCCCGTACACGAACATCGCGACACACAGGGTGAGCAGGCTCGGCGCGACGGACGGGAGGATCAGCGCCAGCGTCCACAGGGCCAGCAGACCGCGCAGCGCCGTACGGCTGCCGAAGCGGTGGGTGATCCGTCCGGCCAGCGGCATCGAGCAGGAGGCGCCGAGTGCCGTGAAGGCGAGGGCGAACCCCAACTGCCCCGCACTGACCGAGGCATGGTCCTGGATCCACGGCACGCGGGTCGCGAACGATCCGGTGACGGCTCCGTGTACGGCGAACACGGCCGCGACGGCGTACCGCGCGCGCTTCACCGTGCGCCGGTCGTACAGCACTTCACTCATGCTCGGGCCCCTCCCCGGGTCACACTTCCCCGCTCTGCCGCCGTAAACTATCAGGAACCCTGCCTGATAGATAGATGACCGTTCGCCGCCCCGTCCGGGGCGGTCCCACCGATCTGGGAGGATTCCCGGCATGCCCGCATCCCCGAGCACCGCCCGGGCCATCAACGACCGGCTCGCCCTGCGCCTGTTGCAGCAGGAAGGCCCTTTGACGGCAAGCCGGTTGAAGCAGCTCACCGGACTGTCCCGGCCCACCGTCGCCGACCTCGTCGAACGCCTCACGGACTCCGGGCTCATCACGGTCGTCGGGGAGTCGGGGGAGCAGCGGCGTGGCCCGAACGCCCGCGTCTACGGGATCGTCGCGGACCGCGCGCACCTGGCCGCGCTGGACATCCGCACCGAGGGCGTCTCGGTGGTCGTCTCCGACCTGCTCGGTGAGGTCCTGGCCGAGGCGTCCCTGCCCATCGGCGGCGACACGGGCACCGGCCCGGCGGTGGAACAGGCCGTCGCGCTGGTCGAACGGGCGGCGAAGGAAGCGCAGGCCCTGGGCGCCGCGCCCCCGCCCGAACTCGTCCGGGGGCGGGGCCGGCTGCACACCGTCGGCATCGGCGCGCCCGGCCTGATCGACCCCTCCACCGGCGAACTCCGTGACTCCTCGGGCCTGCCCGCATGGCATCGCAGCCTGGTCGCCGCCCTCCAGGAACGACTGCCCGAGGCCCGCGTCCTCGTCGAGAACGAGACCAACCTCGCCGCCCTCGCCGAACAGCGCGACGGCGTCGCACGCGACCGCGACACCTTCGTCCTCCTCTGGCTGGGCCACGGCACCGGCGCCGCTGTCGTCCTCGACGGCGCGCTGCGCCGCGGCGCCTCCGGAGGCACCGGCGAGATCGGCTTCCTGCCCGTCCCGGGCACCACGACCCTTCCCTCGGCGACCGACTGCGAGGGTGGCTTCCACTCCCTCGCCGGGGCCGCGGCGGTCGCCGCCCTCGCGGCGGAACTCGGTGTCGCGGCGGAGCCGGAAGGACACGAACCGCACGCCGCAGCGCTCGTGCGCCAGGCCGTGGCCGCCGGTCCCGACGCCCCGGCGGCGACGGCCTTCCTGGACGTGCTCGCCGACCGGCTCGCCATCGGCGCCGCCTCCGTCATCGCCGTCCTGGACCCCGGCTGCGTGGTCCTCGGCGGCGAGGTCGGCCGGGCCGGCGGGTCCGCTCTCGCCGAGCGGGTCGAGCGGCGGCTCGTCCGGATGTCGCCGCTGCCGACCGAGGTGCGCGCGAGCACGCTGGGCGGCCGCGCGGTGCTGCGCGGCGCCCTGCTGACCGCCCGCGACGGCGCCCAGGACGAGCTGTTCGCACCGCCTCCGGGGCGGTAGGCCGGCCCGGGATCACCGGGTCGCCGGGTACCGCACCTTCAGGAAGTCCTCGAACGTTCCCTTGCCCACGGCGAGTTCCGGGGTGAGGTGGTGGCCGTCCCGGAAGGCGCGGTAGGTGCTGCCCCAGAGCCGTACGTCGATGACGGGGCGCCGCTTTCCGGTGGCGCGCAGGTGGGCGGCGGCCAGCGAACGGAACGTCCGCACCTCGGGCCCGCCCATGTCCGCGACCCGTCCCGCGGGTGCCCCGGCCGCCAGCTCCGCGAGCCGGTCGGCGACCTCGGCGACCTCGATCGGCTGGTCGGACGCGCCGGCCGGGAGAAGCAGCAGCGGCGGCTTGGCGAGTCCGGTGAGGACCTGGTCGACCAGCTCGTGGAACTGCGTGGCTCGCAGGACGGTCCACCCCAGTCCCGACTCCTCGATCAGCCGCTCGACGGCCAGCTTGGTCTTGTAGTAGCCCATCGGCACGGCGTCGACGCCGACGATCGAGATGTAGAGCAGATGGGGGACGGCGGCCCGCCGCGCCGCCGCGACGAGATGCCCGGCCGCCTGTTCGTCGCCGCCCCGCGGGCTCGACGCGCAGTGCACGATCGCCTCCACCCCGGAGACGGCCGCGTCCAGCGCGGCGCCCCCCTCGCGCAGGTCGACGGCGTACGGCTGGGTGTGCCGGCTCAGTACCCGCACCTCGTGGCCGTTCGCCCGCAGCCGCTCGCAGACGAGCCGGCCGAGCGTTCCGGTCCCGCCGGTCACCAGGATCGTGGTCATGCCGTTCAGCCCCTTTCGACGCGGGACGCTCCCGTGCGGAGCCTCCTCGTCAATTGAGACCGGACAGCCCGCCCGAATGTGACACCGACCCGTCCCCGGCCCTCGCCTGGCACGGCCGCGCGACCGGCCCGTCACGCCGACCGACTGCAGCGGACCGACGAGGGTCCGACAGGACAGCGACGGCGACAGAGGTCAGGAGCCGTCCGGAATCCGCGCCGACTGGCGTCCCACGAACTCCAGTTTGTCGGGGTTCAGGACCGCCCGCACCCCCGTGAACACCCCGTCGCGCACCTCGAACGCGACCACACCGATGACGGCGCCGTCCGCAGCGCTCCCGTCCGCGCCTCCGGGCCCGCGCGCGACCAGCCCGGCGCGGCCGTTGACCTCGGTGACCGACAGGCGGACTCCGTCCGCCCGGGACCGGACGAGGACACCCGCCAGGAAGCGCAGCACCTTGTCGCGCCCCACGACCGGCCGCCGCGCCGCGGAGACCTTGCCTCCGCCGTCGGACCACCAGGTGACCTCGGCGGCGAACAGTCGCTCCAGGCCCGCGAGGTCGCCCTCCCGGGCCGCGGTGAGGAAGGAGGCGACAAGCTCGGCCTGCCGCTCCGGAGGGGCCTCGAAGCGGGCCTGTGGCGCGGCGATCCGCTGTGCCGCCCGCCGGTACAACTGACGGCAGTTGGCCTCGCTCAGCTCCAGGACCCCGGCGATCTCCCGGTGGCCGTAGGCGAACGCCTCGCGCAGCACGTAGACGGCCCGTTCGGTCGGGGTGAGACGTTCCAGCAGGACCAGCAGGGCCAGCGACACGGCGTCCCGCTGCTCCGCCGACTCCAGCGGGCCGAGCGCGCCGTCCCCGGTGACGACCGGCTCCGGCAGCCAGGGGCCCGGGTAGCGCTCACGTCGCGCGCGGGCGGAGGTGAGCCGGTTGAGACAGAGGTTGGTGACGACCTTGGCGAGCCAGGCGCCCGGCCTGCCGATCCCCGGCCGGTCGGCCTCGCCGAAGCGCAGATAGGCGTCCTGAACGGCGTCCTCCGCGTCGGCGGCGGACCCGAGCAGGCGGTAGGCGAGCCCGAACAGCCGGGGACGGTGGGTCTCGAACTCGTCGGCGGGGCTCGTGGTCACGCCGTCAGCCTCCCAGAGGCCTGGGCCGCGGCGGAGGGCGGGAGGAGAGGGGCGGCGGGCCGTGCCCGTGTCCGGCGGTGCCGGTTGGGGAGACCCGGCGGCGGGGCAAGGGCCTTCGTCACCGCCGCCGGGTCGATGGTGGGGGACCGGCGCTGGTTGATCACGCAGTCTTGGTCGAGGACACTAAGAGGACTAGACCATAGCGTCAATAGGTATGGACCAATTTTGAGTGGGTGTGCCACGCGCCCAAGGTCCGTCGCCCTGGCGGAGGTTGACCGGCGGGCCGGTCGGAGGCGGGGCCACGCAGAAGTCCATGGCGACCTCCTGTGAGCCACCCCACAGAGGATCGCCCGCATGGTCGCCGAGCGGGCGTGGCACACTGGCCGTGTACCAGAAGCAGCGCACTCCGGGGTCGGTGTAATTCCGAACCGGCGGTTACAGTCCGCGACCCGGTCGCTTCCAGCGGCCGGTTGACCAGGTGAAATTCCTGGACCGACGGTTAAAGTCCGGATGGGAGGCAGTGCGCGGCGGGCGGGCCTTCGTGCGCGCTGCCGTTTGTAGCTGCTCGTCCTACGGGACGAGTGTCCCTTTCGGCGTCGCTTCCGATGTGCCGTCGTCCGTTCGTTCTGTCGTCATCGACAGGCCCCGGAGTCCGTGCCCTATGAGGCAGGAGGACCCGGGAAGTGTTCACCGGAATCGTCGAAGAGCTGGGTGAAGTCACCGCCGTCGAGACCCTCGACGACGCCTCGCGTTTCCGTCTGCGTGGCCCCGTCGTCACGCAGGGCGCACAGCACGGGGACTCCATCGCCGTCAACGGTGTCTGTCTCACCGTCGTCGAGCACGAGGGCGACGAGTTCACCGCCGACGTCATGGCGGAAACCCTCAGCCGTTCCAGCCTCGGCGCTCTCGCCGTCGGCTCGCGCGTCAACCTCGAACGGCCCATGGCCGTGGGCGACCGCCTCGGCGGCCACATCGTGCAGGGACACGTCGACGGCACCGGCACCGTCCTCGAGCGCAAGCCGTCCGAGAACTGGGAGATCGTCAAGGTCTCGCTGCCCGCCGACCTCTCCCGCTACGTGGTCGAGAAAGGCTCCGTCACGGTCGACGGCATCAGCCTGACCGTCGTCGACGCGGGCCCCGACTTCTTCACCGTCAGCCTCATCCCCACCACCCTCGACCTGACCACGCTCGGCCACAAGCAGCCCGGCGACCCGGTCAACCTCGAGGTCGACGTCATCGCCAAGTACGTCGAGCGGCTGCTCGGCGCACGCGGCGAGCAGCCGGCCGGTCTGCCCGGCGTCCAGGGGGCCGGACAGTGAACTGGCTCAACTCCGAGGCCTTCGTCCTCTTCGACCAGCACATCAAGTGGTCGGACATGATCGGCAACGTGATCGGGCTGCTCGCCCTCGCGCTCGGCTGGCGGCGCTCCATCTGGAGCTGGCCGGTCCAGTTCCTTTCCGGCGTCGTCCTCTTCGCGGCCTTCTTCGGCCACCTCACCGGCAGCGCCGGCAAGCAGGTCGTGGTCATGGTCGTCGCCCTGTGGGGCTGGTGGCAGTGGAACCGCGGCGAGGGCAAGGACGGGCGGGTCTCCGTGCGGTTCGCGACCTGGCGTGAGCGCGGGTACATGGTGGGCGCCGCGGCCGTGGGCACGCTCGCGGTCGGCGCCCTGTTCCACGCGTACCCGACGCTGTCCTGGGACCCCTGGCCCGACGCCTACATCTTCGTCGGCACGATCGTCGCCATGTACGCGCAGGCCCGCGGCATGGTCGAGTTCTGGTTCGCCTGGCTGCTGGTCGACCTGGTGGGTGTCCCCCTCAACTTCGCCAACGGCTACGCCTTCTCCGGTTTCGTCTACGTCCTGTACGGCGCGCTCGTCCTGTGGGGCATGCGCGACTGGTGGCTGCGTTCCCGCAAGGCCGGGCAGCCCGTCATGGAAGGAGCCCCGGCATGACAACGACGCCGGTTTGGTACAGCACCGGGCACGATCAAGACGCCTCGGACTTCGCGCTCGACCCCGTCGAGCAGGCCATCGCGGACATCGCCGCGGGCCGCCCCGTCGTGGTCGTCGACGACGAGGACCGGGAGAACGAGGGCGACCTCGTCATCGCGGCCGAGAAGGCCACCCCCGAGATCGTCGCCTTCATGATGAGCGAGTGCCGCGGGCTGATCTGCGCCCCCATGGAGGGCGACGAACTCGACCGGCTGCGGCTGCCGCAGATGGTCGACGACAACACCGAGTCGATGAAGACGGCGTTCACGGTGTCGGTGGACGCGTCCGCCGCGCACGGCGTGACCACCGGCATCTCCGCGTCCGACCGCGCCGCCACCCTGCGGCTCCTCGCGGACGGCACCTCGGGAGCCGACGACTTCGTGCGCCCCGGCCACATCTTCCCGCTCCGCGCACGGCCCGGCGGCGTGCTGGCCCGCGACGGCCACACCGAAGCGGCCGTCGACCTGGCCCGGCTCGCCGGCCTGCGCCCGGCGGGGGCGATCGTCGAGATCGCCGGCGAGGACGGCCGGATGCTCCGGCTGCCCGAGCTGATCCCCTTCGCCCGCAAGCACGGCCTGACGATCATCTCCATCGAGGACCTGATCGCCTACCGCCGTGCCGCCGAGAGCGCGCCGTCCGCCGACGGCGTGGCGCCGATCGCCGCACCCGCCGTGCGCCGCGAGGCCGAGGTCCACCTGCCCACCGCCTTCGGTGAGTTCACCGGGTACGGCTACCGCTCGACCGCCGACGGCGTCGAACACGTCGCCCTCGTCCACGGCGAGATCGGCGACGGCGAGGACGTCCTGGTCCGCGTCCACTCCGAGTGCCTCACCGGTGACGTCTTCCACTCGCAGCGCTGCGACTGCGGGCCCCAGCTCCAGACGTCCATGGAACGCATCCAGGCCGAGGGCCGCGGCATCGTCGTCTACCTGCGCGGCCACGAGGGTCGCGGCATCGGACTGCTCTCCAAGCTGCGCGCCTACGAACTCCAGGAGCGCGGCCGGGACACCCTGGACGCCAACCTGGAACTGGGCCTGCCGGCCGACGCCCGGGACTACGGGGCGAGCGCGCAGATCCTGGAGGACCTCGGCGTGCGCAGCCTGCGCCTGATGACCAACAACCCCGACAAGACCGACGCGCTCGTCCGGCACGGCCTGCGGGTCTCCGGCCGCGAGCCGATGCCCATCCAGGCCGGCGAGCACAACCTGCGCTACCTGCGCACCAAGCGGGACCGGATGGGGCACGACCTGCCCTGGCTGGACGCGACGACCGTGTCCGCCTGCGGGAGCCAGTGACACCGCCCGACCGGGCACGACAGCAACACCGGCAACACGCCGGCACTATCGGCAACAGAGCACAGTGGGACTGAGGAGAGACGTGAGCGGCAAGGGTGCACCTGAACTGTCCGTACGCAACTGCGGCGACCTGCGGGTCGCGGTCATCGCGGCCCAGTGGCACGACAAGGTGATGGACGGACTCGTCGACGGCGCCCTGCGCGCCCTGCACGAGCTGGGGATCGACGAGCCGACCCTGCTGAGGGTCCCCGGCAGCTTCGAGCTGCCGGTCGTGGCCAAGGTACTCGCGGGCCGCGGCTACGACGCGATCGTCGCGCTCGGCGTCGTCATCCGCGGCGGAACGCCCCACTTCGAGTACGTGTGCCAGGGCGTCACCCAGGGCCTCACGAAGGTCTCCATCGACACCGGAGTCCCCATCGGCTTCGGGGTGCTGACCTGTGACACCGAGGAGCAGGCACTGGACCGCGCCGGTCTGGAGGGCTCCAACGAGGACAAGGGGCACGAGGCGGTCACCGCCGCCGTCGCGACCGCGGCCACCCTGCGCTCGGTATCCGAACCCTGGCGCTGAGGTACGGCACCGAGCGCGTAGGCTGAGGACCACCATGTCCAAGAAGACGTTCGAGGAGCTGTTCACCGAGCTCCAGCAGAAGGCCGCCACCGGCGACCCCGCCACTTCGCGCACCGCCGAGCTGGTCGGCAAGGGCGTCCATGCCATCGGCAAGAAGGTCGTCGAAGAGGCCGCAGAGGTCTGGATGGCCGCCGAGTACGAGGGCAAGGACGCCGCCGCCGAGGAGATCTCGCAGCTGCTGTACCACGTCCAGGTGATGATGGTCGCGCGCGGGATCTCCCTCGACGACGTGTACGCGCATCTGTAGGGGCCGACCCCCGTATCGCCCCGCAGTGCCCGTCCACCCGTCCCCGCCCCCAGCCCCGCACCACCTCAAGCAAAGGAAGCCGACCTCATGCTGCGCATCGCCGTCCCCAACAAGGGTTCCCTCTCAGGACCTGCGGCGGACATGCTGCATGAGGCCGGCTACCAGCAGCGTCGCGAGTCCAAGGAACTGCGGATCGTCGACCCGGTCAACGAGGTCGAGTTCTTCTACCTCCGCCCCCGCGACATCGCGATCTACGTCTCCTCCGGCCGCCTCGACATCGGCGTCACCGGCCGCGACCTGCTGATCGACTCCGGAGCCAGCGCGGAGGAGATCCTCCCGCTCGGCTTCGCCCGCTCCACCTTCCGCTTCGCCTCCAAGCCGGGCACCGCGAGCGGCGTCGCCGACCTGAACGGCAAGACGGTCGCCACGTCCTACGAGGGCATCGTCGGCAAGTACCTCGCCGACAGCGGCATCGACGCTTCCGTCGTGCACCTCGACGGCGCCGTCGAGACCGCCATCGAACTCGGCGTCGCCGAGGTCATCGCGGACGTCGTCGAGACCGGCACCTCGCTGCGCAACGCCGGCCTGGAGGTCTTCGGCGACCCCATCATGAAGTCCGAGGCCGTCGTCATCCGCCGCGTCGGAGCCGACCTCACCGAGGACGCCGAGCCCAAGGTCCAGCAGTTCCTGCGCCGGCTCCAGGGCGTCCTCGTCGCACGGACGTACGTGATGATGGACTACGACTGCCGCGCCGAGCACCTGGAGAAGGCCATCGCCCTCACCCCGGGCCTGGAGTCGCCGACCATCTCGCCGCTGCACAACGAGGGCTGGGTCGCCGTCCGCGCCATGGTCCCCTCCAAGGAGGCCCAGCGGATCATGGACGACCTGTACGCCGTCGGCGCGCGGGCCATCCTGACCACGGCCATCCACGCCTGCCGGCTCTGACGGGACCTCTGGACATGTCGGACCTTCCCCGCCTCCCCGTCACCTTCCGGCCGTCCCGTACCCGGGCCGTGCTGCTCGGCGCGGGCGCCGCGATCCTGGTGGTCATCACCACGGTCGCGATGCTCCTGGAGCAGCTCAGTCCGGGGGAGCGGCTCAGCTTCATCCTCACCGCCGCCCTGCTCTTCGGCGTGCTCCTGCTGCTGTCGCGGCCCAAGGTCGTCGCCGACGAGACCGGGGTCACCGTGGTCAACATCGCGGGCCGGCGCCGCCTGGACTGGGCGGAGATCCTCCGGGTCAACCTGCGCCCCGGCGACCCGTGGGTGTTCCTCGACCTCAGCGACGGCACCAGCCTGCCGGTGCTCGGTATCCAGCCGGGCATCGCCAAACGGCGGGCCATCGAGGACGCCCGGACCCTGCGCGCCCTCGTCGAGGCCCGCTCCGTCCGCGAGCCCGGTGGGCGGCGTGACGAACATCAGGGCTGACTCTCGCCCTTCCACCCTGCCCTGAGGGCCCATGTCTTGATTAATCTGGTGGCGGAGGCGTTTCACCGCGCCTCCGCCTCCGATACGGCCCCCGCCCTCAGAGGCTCCCTGCTACCCGAGGAGTGACTCCCTCCAGCGATGGACGGATCGTCCTGTAGTACCTGCGCCGCCCCCTGTCGACATAGCGAGGCGGCGGCATGACCATCCCCCTGTTGCTCCTTGGCGCGGCGTTCCTGCTGATTCTCGCCAACGGCTTCTTCGTGGCCGCCGAGTTCGGCCTCGTGACGGTCGAGCGCCCCGAAGCCGAGAAGGCCGCGGCCGAAGGCGACAAGCGCGCCGCCACGGTCGTCGAGTCGCTCAAGGAGCTCTCGTTCCAGCTCTCCGGAACACAGCTCGGCATCACCATCACCTCCCTCGTCGTCGGCATGCTCGCCGAACCGGCGCTCGCCCAGCTGCTCCACGGTCCGTTCACCGCGATCGGCCTGCCCGAAGGGGCGGTGCCCGGCATCGCCGTCGTGGTCGGCATGCTGCTGGCCTCCGCCGTGCAGATGGTGATCGGTGAACTCGTACCCAAGAACTGGGCGGTGTCCAAGCCGCTCCAGGTCGCCCGGTTCGTGGCCGGCCCCCAGCACGCCTTCTCCCGCCTGTTCCGGCCGGTGATCGCCGCGCTCAACACGGTCGCCAACCGGCTCGTCCGGGCCCTCGGCGTCGAACCCGCCGAGGAGCTGGCCTCCGCCCGCACCCCCGGCGAACTCGTCTCCCTGGCTCGTCACTCGGCCCTGGCCGGCGCCCTGGAGCAGGACACGGCGGACCTCTTCGTCCGCACCATGTCCCTCGCCGACCTCACCGCCCAGCACGTCATGACGCCGCGCGTGAAGGTCAGCGCCCTCCAGTCCTCGGCGACCGCCGAGGACGTGGTCAACCTCACCCGTGCCACCGGCCTGTCCCGTTTCCCGGTCTACCGGGAGCGGATCGACGAGATCGTGGGCATGGTGCACCTCAAGGACGCCCTCGCGATCCCCTCGCACGACCGGCTGCGCACCCCCGTCGGCCGGATCGCGCAGGCTCCGCTGCTCGTCCCGGAGACGCTGCCCGTGCAGCCGCTCCTGGAGCAGTTGCGCAGCGAGCAGCCGATCGCCGTCGTCGTCGACGAGTACGGCGGTACGGCCGGGGTCGTCACCCTGGAGGACATCGTCGAGGAGCTCGTCGGTGAGGTCCGTGACGAGCACGACGACGTGCTCGGCGAACCGCCCGAGCTCGCCACCGCCCCGCCGGAGGACGGCAGGCCCGCCTGGGACGCCGACGGCAGCTGCCGGGTGGACGTCCTGCAGCGCATAGGCCTGGACGTGCCCGAGGGGCCGTACGAGACGGTGGCGGGCCTCGTCGCCGACCTGCTCGGCAGGATCCCGGCCCCCGGTGACAAGGCCGAACTCCCCGGCTGGCGTCTGTCGGTCCGGCAGGTCGGCCACTACCGCGCCGAACGCGTCCGCCTGGTGCGGACCGCGCTCGCTCCGGAGGCCGTCCGATGAGCGTTCTCCAACTTCTTCTCGCCGGTCTGCTGGTCCTCGCCAACGGCTTCTTCGTCGGCGCCGAGTTCGCCCTCGTCTCGGTGCGGCGCAGTCAGATCGAGCCGCTCGGCACCACGCGCTCCCGGCAGGTCCTGTACGGCCTGGAGCGGCTTCCGCAGATGATGGCGGCGGCCCAGTTCGGCATCACCGTCTGTTCGCTGACGCTCGGCGCGGTCGCCGAACCGACGGTCGCCCATCTGCTGGAACCGCTCTTCGAGGCGGTCCACCTGCCCGACGGGGTGATCCACCCCCTCGGCTACGTGATCGCGCTCGCCCTCGTCGTCTTCTTCCACCTCGTGATCGGCGAGATGGTCCCGAAGAACCTCGCGATGGCGGCGCCGGAGAAGACGGCTCTGTGGCTCAGCCCCGGTCTCGTCGCCTTCGCCCGGCTTGCCCGGCCGGTCACCCTCGGACTCGGCGCCTGCGCCCGGCTCATCCTCAAGCTGTTCCGGGTGGAGCCCCGCGACGAGGTCGAGGCGGTCTTCACCAGCGAGCAGCTCAACCGCCTGGTGGAGGACTCGGGGCAGGCCGGCCTGCTCGACCCCGAGGAGCAGGAGCGCTTGGAGGACGCCCTGGAACTGGGCTCCCGCCCGGTCACCGACGTCCTGCTCGACGGAGACTCGCTGATCACCGTGGACCCCTCGGTGACCCCGGGCCAGGTCGTCGCGCTCACCGCGCGCACGGGCTTCTCCCGGTTCCCGGTGGTCGCGGAGAACGGCGCGTTCATGGGCTGCTACCTGCATGTGAAGGACGTCCTCGACCTGGAGGAGTCCGAGCGCGCGGTCCCGCAGCAGATGTGGCGCCCGATGACCACGCTGCGCGCGGAACTCCCGCTGGACGACGCCCTCACCGTGATGCGGCGGGCCGCCACCCACCTCGCCCAGGTCGCCGACGCGGCCGGCAAGGTCCTCGGCCTGGTGGCGCTGGAGGACGTACTGGAGCTGCTCGTCGGCGAGGTGCGCGACCCGGCGCACCGGGACGTCACGCCGGTGCGGGTCGCCGAGGCCCGTCCGAGTCCGGCCCCGGCCGCTTCGAGTGCGGCCCCGGCCGCTCCGGAGGAGGCGCTGGCCGGCTGACCGTGCGCGTGGGCCCCGGTACTCCGTGGGTCGTGCGACCGCCCCGGTGGTCGTACGGCCCACGGAGGCCGGGGCCTTCTCACATCCCCGTCGGGTCGTGCGGGCCCCGTCCCGACAGGACCTCCCCGTAGGCCTGCATGAGGTCCGGCAGCCGCAGCGTCGACAGGTCGTCGCGGGACGGGGTGGAGGTGTATCCCGTCAGCCGCAGATCGCGGTAGGCGCAGCTCTTCTCGTACAGGGTGCGCAGGAAGCGGCCGTTGCCCAGTTCGTCGATCCAGCCCTGGTCGACGACGTGGCCGGCGATGGAGCGCAGTTCGTCGAGCGCCTCCTCGTCCCAGACGTCGCCGTTCTCGGCGGCCAGCACCTCGCCTATCGACGTCAGTTCGAGGGGGCGGTAGGAGGGGAAGTCCACCCGGCTGGTGAAGCGGGAGGAGAGACCGGGGTTGGCGGCCAGCAGGCGGTCCATGCCCTCGGGGTATCCGGCCAGGATGACGACGAGGTGGTCGCGGTTGTCCTCGGCCCGCTTCAGCAGGACCTGGAGGGCCTCGTCGCCGTACGCGTCGCCCTTGCCGTAGCCGGAGTTGGACAGCGAGTACGCCTCGTCGACGAAGAGGACGCCGCCGATCGCCGAGTCGATCAGCTCGTTGGCCTTCACGGCGGTCTGGCCGAGGTACTCGCCGACCAGGTCGGCCCGCTGGGCCTCCACCAGATGGTCGCCGCCGAGCAGCCCGAGCGCGTAGAAGACCCGGCCGAGGATGCGGGCCACCGTGGTCTTGCCGGTGCCGGAGGGGCCGGAGAAGACGAAGTGACGTTTGGGCGGCTGCACCGGGAGGCCCTGCCCGGCGCGCAGCCGAGCCATGTTCAACTGCGCCGACAGCGCCTTGACCTGGCGCTTCACCGGTTCCAGGCCGACCATGCACTCCAGTTCGGCGAGCGCTTCCTCCAATAATGCCGGGTCGGTCGGGCCGGTCGGCAGCGGCTGCACCGGCACCATCGCCTTCTCCCGGAAGACGTCGGTCTCCGGCTGGAGGCCGCCCGACGGCGGATCGGGCTCCGAGAGCTTCAGGTCCCGTCCCTCGGAGCCGAAGAGCGGATCCACTCCGTCCGGGCCTTCCAGGACGTCCTGGCCCACTCCGGCGAGGGTGATCGCCGCGAGGTCGGCCGCGGCGTCGTCGTAGCCGTCCCCCTCGGAGATGGCGGCGAGCCGTGCCGAGGTGTCCATGAAGGACGGGTCGACCCGGTGCACGGCCCGGTACAGGGGGAGGGCCGCCGCGGACCGGCCGGTGCCCTCGTGGGCGCGGGCCAGCCAGTAGCGCAGCTCCTTGCGCTGCGGCTGTTCGCTGCGGCAGCGCATCAGCGCGGACGACAGCAGCGGCTCGGCGTGCCCGAACATCTCCAGCCTGACCCGTGCCATGCCGCCGAACAGGCCGGCCTCTATGCCGAGCATCGGATCGTCGATCAGCGGGTCGGTGTGCCGGACCAACTGCTCCCAGTCCTTGACCAGATAGGCCCGGCACGCGTGCAGGAACCGCACCTGGTGATCCGCGTCGACCGGCGGCAGACCGGCCAACGCCCGGTCCAGTTCCGGTACATGGCGTCCGTCGAGCCAGTGCGAGGCGTGCGCGAGCAGCAGGTCCCGCGGGCTCTCCAGCACCGGCTGCACCCACCAGCCCAGCCAGTACCAGGAGTTGATGGTGCGCCGGTGGCGGGCGCGTTGTTCGCCGAAGCGGTCCCGGTGCCGGAACATCCGCAGCAGCGCGGTCGTCGTGTCCACCCGTAGCGCGTGCAGTCCGAGCCAGCCGTCCGCCATACCGGGGTCCATCCGGACCGCGGCGCGGAACTCCTCCTCCGCCTGCGGGTAGGCGCCCATCGTGTAGGCGTCCACACCTCGCAGCCAGGCGAGGTCGGCCGGGGCCTCGGGGCCCTGCGTGCCGAAGTCCATCACGTCCCCCACAAACCGTGCCCCCGATGGTCGGGAAGTGTCTCGTGGATCAGGACACCTCCCTTGCCGCCGGGCAGGTGCCCGTCGGCATCTCTGGTCGAACGACTGTGCCACGGACGGGAGTTGCAGCGGTGCGCAGAGCAGCCGTCCGAAGGTCGCACCGAGAGGCATCGTACCTGCGGTTCATGGGCGTGCCGAAGGGTGCCGCACACCCCGTTCCACGAGGTGGGAGCAGACGGGGCGCACAAGGGGCGGTGACCCTGGGTGAGCGAATGGCGCCGCAGGGCGTCCGGAAAATGGGGGTGTGGGCAGAACGAAGCCCCCGATCACGGGGGAACAACCGGGGGCTTCGCGACTGCGGGGCGACTCCCGAAGGCCGCTCATTCAGAACGTAAGACCTGTACGGCCCCCCGGTCAAGGAGAGTTGAGGCACTGGGAGAACTTCTCCGGCGCCGCTCTTCACAAGTTCAGCACACTGCGGATGGTCCGTCACGGTGCGTGATGAAAAGGTCCTGTCCTGGTGTCCCAGCGGGCCCCGGCAGCACCTCGTACCCCTCGGAACTCTGCCGCACCACATGATGCGCGAAGGGCCGCGAGGGGTCCTCCGTGAAGTGCCGGCGCTCGGCGCGGACCCAGCCGGCCCAGAAGTCGCTCTGCGCCGCACCGTCCCGTCGCATCCCGCGCGCCCAGGCCTCGTCGTGCGGCAACTCCATCCACAACAGCCGCGCGAGCCACGGACGCAGCTCGCGACGCCCCGCTCCGACGCCCTCGAGCAGCACCACGGGCGCGGCGGGCAGTTCACGGACCGGCCCGAACTCCCGGGCAGTCCAGTCGTACGGGGTGTACCGCGCGCTCTCGCCCCGCCGCAGCGGCTCGATCACCTGGCTCAGCAGGCGCCCGGTCCAGGCGAAGAGATCCTCGTGGGTGGCGACGTCGTCGAGGTGCAGAACGGGCGCGCCGCCGAGGGCCGCCGCCAACTCCCCGGCGAACGTGGTCTTCCCGGAGCCGGCGTGGCCGTCGACGCCGACGAGGCGGACGGGCCCGCAGGAGGGCGGCAGCCGGCGCAGCCGGGCGGCGAGGACGTCGATGGGACTTCCCGGGGTGAGATCGGAGGTGAGCATATTCCTGGGGAACATTCTATCGAGGACCCGTGCGCGGTGGATCCGTGGGTGCTGAATGGTGTTGCGTTGAACTATCGATTGAACATTCCTCAAGAAATCCCGTCGGCGCCTCCGAAGTTCCAGGTCCCGGCGGAAGCAGGTATTTCGGATACGGCATTCCGGTTCTCCGGGAAGCTGAGTAGGGTGCCTGGTGCGCAACGGCGGGACGTCGCACGGGGATGGACAGGGGAAGATGGCCGCGGGGTTATTCGAGGGGCAGTACGTGTGGCATCCGGCGGCCGACGACCGCAGACTCGCGAGCGTCTGCGTGGATGTCCGGGCCGGCCGTTTTCTGAGCGCCCACGAAGCTCTCACGGACACCCGCGCGGACTTCCCGCTCCGGGCCCACCGCTCCCTGGTCCTCGCTTCCGAGGCGGCCGACTCCGACCTCGCCGAGCGCTGGCTGGCCGAGGAGGGATCGTCGCCCGAATCCGCGCTCCTGTGGGCCCGCGTGGCCGTCCTGCGGGCGCTGCGCGCGGCCGACGCGAAGGACGACCGGGCCGAGGCGCTGGAGCGGATAGCGCTGACCGCCTGCGACCGGGCCGCCGTCATGGACCGCGCCGATCCGACGCCGTGGGTGGCCCGGCTGTCCATGGCCCGGCTGCACGACCTGCGCGACGCGGCGCCGCACGGACTGCTCACCCAGCCGCCCGGTCCCTGGCGGCTCTTCTCGCACATCCTGCGTCTCGACCCCTGGCACCGTGAGGGGCACCACCGGTTTCTGGCCTTCTTCTTCACGCGGTACGGCGGTTCCGTGAACGCGGCCTGGGACGTCGCCGCCTTCCTGAGCCAGCGCGCCCCCGCCACCTCCCCGCTGCGGCTGCTGCCCCTGGTCGCCCTGGTGGAGAGCTACGACCCCTCGCAGCTGCTGGTCGACCGCACCTGGGAGCAGCCGCAGTGGCGTTCGACGGCGCTCGCGATCTACCGGCACTGGCTGCCGGAGGCGTCCGGATACCGCTTCACGCCGGTGCTCGACCTGGCGTACCTGGCGCACGCGCTCTTCATGGCGCAGTGCGAGTTCGAGGCGCGCGCGGTCCTCACGGCCATGGGGCCGTACGCCAGCCGCATGCCGTGGAGCGTGTTCGGCGAACCCGAGGAGCAGCTCTCCCGGGCCCGCCGCGCCTGCGGCCTGGCCGCACCGGGAGCCCCCTGACCGGTCGCCCCGCCCGGTGTCCGGAACACCCCGAGTGACCTCACGAAACCCCCGAGAGAAAGGTCAGTTGTGTCAGAACGGATATCGGCCCCCCACGCGCGAGCCCGTGCCGGACAGGATTCCGCCACGCTCGACGACGACGCGACACTGCACGCGATGGGATATCCGCGAAAACTCACCCGCCGATTCAAGGCGTTCGACAATTTCGCGATCTCCTTCACGATCATCAACATCGTCTCGGGTATTTTCTCGTCCTTCGGATTCGGGATGAACGCCGGCGGCCCCCGCATTCTCGTGTTCGGCTGGATCGGCGTCTCCGTGATGGTCCTCTTCATCGGCGCGGCGATGGCCGAGGTGGCCTCCGCCTATCCAACGAGTGGGGCCCTCTATTTCTCCGCCGGAAAGCTCGCCAAGCGGCACAAGGGCGCATGGTCCTGGTACACGGGCTGGCTGAATTTCGTGGGTCAGGTGGGCGGCACCGCCGCGACCGGCTACGCGGCCGCCACCTTCATCCAGGCCTTCGTGGCCCTGCAGTGGCACACCTACGAGCCGACCGCGCAGCAGACCGTCCTGATCACGGGGCTGATCATCGTGCTCCAGGGTCTGGCCAATACCTACACGGTCCAACTGGTCGCCCTGCTCAACCGGATCTCCGTCTGGTGGCTGCTGGTCGGGCTCGTCGTGATCGTGAGCACGCTGGTCGTCATGCCCGACGACCACCAGTCGCCGTCGTTCGTCACGCATTTCGCGAACAACACCGGTTTCACGAACGGGCTTTACGGCGGGATGCTCGGCCTGCTCGTCACCAGCTGGACGTTCACGGGCTTCGACGGCAGCTTCCACATGTCCGAGGAAACGGTGCGGGCGACGGTCAACGCGCCCAAGGGGATCACGCGCGCGATCGGCTATTCGGCGATCACCGGTCTCGTCCTGATGCTCGCCCTCGTCTACAGCATTCACGACTACGACAAGGTGGCCTCCTCCTCGGCGCCGCCCGTCCAGATTCTCATCGACGGACTTGGCATGGGCATGGCTAAGGTCATCCTGCTCATCGTGATCGGGTCCATGCTGTTCTGCGGGCTGGCCAACCTGACCAGCAACACCCGCCAGATCTTCGCCTTCTCGCGGGACGGGGCTATGCCGGGCTCCCGCTGGTGGCACTCCGTCTCGCCCCGCACCCGTACCCCCGTCAAGGCCGTGTGGCTGGCCGTCGGCTGCTCGCTGGTGCTCGTCCTGCCCGGCTGGTGGTCGCACACCGCCTTCACCGCGATCGTCAGCGTCAACGTCGTCGGCCTCTTCCTCGCCTACGCCGTGCCGATCTTCCTGCGGCTGCGGCTCGCGGACGAGTTCCAGCCCGGCCCCTGGAACCTGGGCCGATGGAGCAGGCCGGTCGGCTGGGTGGCCGTGATCTGGATCCTCGCCAGCAGCGTGCTCTTCATGCTGCCGCAGGGCTCGCCCATCACCGGCGACACCTTCAACTACGCCTCGATCGCCCTCGCCGCGGTCCTGATCGTGGCCACGGTGTGGTGGTTCGCCACCGCACGCCGCCGCTTCCAGGGCCCCGTGAGCTACGGCCGCCCCGACGAGGTCGCCGCCATGGACCTGGTCTGATCGAGCCCGCGCCCCGGCTCCGGCATCCGCCGGGGCCGGGTGCCGCAGGTCATGCCAGTGGTCCTTACCAATATTGGTGGGCGTGGCATGGCCGAAAGTGCTGGCAGAAGTCGGCCCCCGGCGTCCATAGTTGGCCCACGACCGAGCTTGGGCCCGCCCGTTCCGGACACCTGGGGGTCAACCACCCATGAGCAGAGCCGAACAGCCGTCCCGCAGAACAGTCCTCGCCGCCGCGGTAGCCGCGGCGGCGGCGGTGGGGGCCACCGGCCCCGCGGCCGCCGCCGTCCCGGACCGCCCGGCCAGGGCCCACGGCGGACTCGTGGACAACCGCGCCTGGACCTCGTACACCGACTGGCGCAGCGGCGCCGCACGGGGCACGCGTGCCGTGCCGGGCGTGCGTCCCGGTCTGGTGATCGTCGCCCGGGCCGGCACCACGGACTACACCGACCCGCACACCGGCAGGACGGCCACCTGGGAGTACGCGACCTGGACCAGCCCGGTCCACCGGCTCGGCGTGCCCGCGACGGAGGTCATCGCCTCCTGGAACGCGAACACCCCGGCCGGCACCTGGCTGCAGGTGGAGCTGACCGGCACGTACTCCGACGGCACGGCCACCCCCTGGTACGTGATGGGCCGCTGGGCCGCCGGCGAGCAGGACATCCGGCGGACCTCCGTCGACGACCAGAGCGACGGCCGCAGCAGCATCTGGACGGACACGTTCGCCATCGACGACGCGGCCTCCGGACTGCGCCTCGTCTCGTACCGGCTGCGCCTGACCCTCTACCGCACCCCCGGCTCCCGGCTCACGCCCACCGTGTGGCGGCTCGGCGCGATGGGCTCCGACATCCCGGACCGCTTCACCGTCCCTGCCTCCACCCCGGGGCTCTCGCAGGAACTGCGGGTCCCGCGGTACTCGCAGGAGATCCACGCCGGCCAGTACCCCGAGTACGACAACGGCGGCGAGGCCTGGTGCAGCCCGACCTCCTCGCAGATGATCATCGAGTACTGGGGCCGGAAGCCCACGGCGGAGCAACTCTCCTGGGTCGACCCGGCGTACGCCGACCCGCAGGTGTGCCTCGCGGCCCGCTCCACCTTCGACTACCAGTACGACGGATGCGGCAACTGGCCCTTCAACGCGGCCTACGCGGCGACGTACAAGGACCTCCAGGGTGTGGTGACCCGGCTCGGTTCGCTCACCGACCTGGAGACGCTGATCGCCGCCGGCATCCCGGCCATAACGTCCCAGTCGTTCCTCAAGACCGAGCTGACGGGCGCGGGGTACGGCACCTCGGGTCACCTCATGACGGTCATAGGGTTCACCGCCGACGGCGACGTGATCGCCAACGACCCGGCGTCTCCGGGCGACGACGCGGTGCGCAGGGTCTACAAGCGTTCCGAGTGGGAGAACATCTGGCTCCGGACCAAGCGCCACAACGCCTCCGGCGGCGTCTCCTCGGGGACCGGCGGTGTCTGCTACCTGTACTTCCCGGCCCATCCCTCCCCGCGCCAGGTCAAGGCGCTCGCGGCGGTGGGCATCCGCTGAGCCGACGGGCGGCCCCCGCGCGGTGGGGCCGCCCCCGGGCTCAGCCCTGGACGGGATCGACCGTCCAGTCCGGGTGGTTGGGCATCGGCGGGGTCTTCGCGCCGTACAGCCACGGGTGCAGGAATCCGTCGAGATCCTGGCCCGCCGTCTTCGAGGCCAGGTCGATGTAGTCCCGCGTCCGCGCGCTGCGGTCGCGGAAGGTGGTGACCCAGGCCCGTTCGATCTTCCGGAACGTGGTGTCGCCGACTTTCTCGCGCAGCGCGTACAGCACGAGTGCCGAACCGTCGTAGCGCATGCGCTTGAAGAGGTTCGGTTCGGTCGGCTCGGCCGGGGCGCCGTAGTCGTGCCGCCACTGGTCGTGGCTCGCGTACGCCGTCCGCATGGCCTCCTCGAAGCTCGCCCCGCCGTGCTCCTCGGAGTACAGGCGCTCGTAGAACCGCGCGTGGCCCTCGCTCAGCCACAGGTCGGACCAGGTCCGGATGCCGACGCTGTCGCCGGTCCACTGGTGGGCGAGTTCGTGCACCTGGTTCCGTTCGGCGCTCACCCGGTCGCCCAGCAGGTCGGCCTTCGGGATCAGGGACAGCGTCTGCGTCTCCAGCGCCACCGCGAGATCGGTGTCGCCGACGAGCAGTCCGTACCGGTCGAACGGGTACGGGCCGAGCCGCTCCTCCAGCCACGCGAGGTGCTCGGCGGTGAGCGCCCGGTACTCCGCGGTCGGGGCGACCAGGTCGTCCGGGACGACGTCACGGATCGGCAGGCCGTGCGGACCGGTGCTCTCGACGGAAGTGAACCGGCCGATCGCCAGCTGGACGAGCTGGGTGGCGACGGGTTGTTCGGAGTCGTACGTCCACTTCACGCGTCCGCCGGCCAGTGCGGTGCGGTCGGTGAGCCTGCCGCCCGCCACGGCCGTGAGCCCGGCCGGGGTGGTGATGTGGAAGGTGACCGGAGCCCGGCGGCTCGGGTGGTCGTTCGACGGGAAGATCATCTTGGCGCCGTCGGGCTGCGGGTAGAGCACCGTGCCGTCCGGCGTCGGGATCCACCCGTAGTCCTCGATCGCGTCGTCGCGGTGGCGTATCCGTGTCGGGTCCGCGGTGTAGGTGACCTTGACGGTGAAGGCCTTGCCCCGGGGCAGGGGCGCGCGGGGGGTGATGACCAGCTCGTCGCCCTCGCGCGCGGCGACGGCCGTGGTGCCGTTCACGGTCACCGTGTGCAGGGTGTTGCCGGCGAAGTCCAGGTCGAAGCGGGAGAGCGCCTGGGTGGCGGTCGCCCTGATCGTGGTGGACGCCTCGAAGGGCGTGCCGGGAGCCTGCCAGTCGAAGTCGAGGGTGTAGCGGCTCACCTCGTAGCCGCCGTTGCCGTCGAGCGGGAACACCGGGTCGCCGAGCCCCGCCGCGCCGGGGGACGGGACGTCGGCACGGGACGAGGGGGCCGAGGCCGCCTGCGAGACCGGACCCGTGAGGGCGACCGCCACGGCCAGGGCGAGGCGGGCGCGGCGGCGGCGTGTCCGGAACGTGCTCATCGAGGACCTTTCGGTTGGCTGAGCCGGGATGTGTGACGAGACCCACACCCTTCGCGCCCCGTCGCGGCATTCCCAGGCATTCGACGCTGGTCGAAACGTCGGCGTGAGCAAGCTCTCTACCGCCGGGGCCGGCTCCGGTGGCAAGGTGGTCGGGCCGGTGGGGAGCCGGCGGGGCGGGCGATTCGACCGCACCACTACGTCAGCGAGATGCCATGACCACGAGCTCCGCCACCGCCTCCCGTCTCCGTGCCCGCACCGGCGGCCCCCGGGAGGACGGCCCGAAGATCCTCGAGCACGTGCTGGGCTGGACCCTCGTGGTGGTCGTGGCGATGCTGGTGACGCAGCTCGGCCTGTTCTGAGCCGACGGCGGGGATCGTCGATGCCGGGCGCATCCGTGCCCGCGCCGTCGGACGCGGCCGGTCCGGGCCGCCGGGCGCTCCGTCGATCGCGTGCGAGCGAACGGTCGCCACGCTTCTGCCATACTGCGGATGTTCCGTCGGCAGTCGGAGACCAGGGCCAGAATTGAATAATAGTCAACAGCGCGATGCCGAGCGTCCACGGGCGCGCGGCACCGACCGCTCACTGGCGCGTCGCGCCGAACTCATCGCCATCGGGCGGAGATTGTTCGCCGACACGTCCTACGACGCACTCTCCATGGACGACATCGCGCGTCAGGCGCATGTCGCCAAGGGGTTGATCTACTACTACTTCAAGTCCAAGCGCGGCTACTACCTCGCCATCGTCGAGGACTCCGTCGCGGACCTCGTCTCGCGTGCCGCGGGCGGTCTCGAACTACCCCCAGTGGAGCGGGTCCACCGCACCATCGACGGCTACCTCCGCTACGCCGAGCAGAACCAGGCCGCCTACCGCACCATCATCGCGGGCGGCGTGGGGTTCGACGTCGAGGTGCAGGCGATCCGGGAGGGCGTGCGCGAGGTGATCGTCGAGACGATCGCCGAAGGCGCGTACGGCCGGGGCGGGATCGGGCCGTTGCCCCGCATCGCCCTGCTCGGCTGGCTGCACGGTGTCGAGGGGGCCACCCTCGACTGGATCGGCCACCAGACGGTGTCGCGCGACGTCATGCGCGAGCTGCTGGTCAAGATGCTCGGCGGCACGATGCGCGCGATCGAGGAGATCGACCCCTCGTACGTCGCGCCGCCGGACGCCCGCCGGGACGGCTGACGGGCACTCGACGCCCGTCAGGGCCGACGCGCAAGGGGCGGACACCGTGACCGGCGTCCGCCCCGACTCGCTTGCCGCGAAGGCTAGTTGATCGACTTGATCAGCTCACCGTTCGAGGTGTCGCCGCTCAGCTCCCAGAAGAAGGTGCCGCCCAGGCCCTGCGCGTTCTTGTAGCTCATCTTGCCCGCGATGGTCGACGGGGTGTCGTAGCTCCACCAGTTGGTACCGCACTTGGCGTACGCGGTGCCCGCCACCGTGCCGGTCGCCGGGCACTTCGCCTTGAGCACCTTGTAGTCGTCGATGCCCTGCTCGTACGTGCCCGCCGCCGGGCCGGTCGCCGTGCCGCCCGGTGCCGCCTGGGTGACGCCGGTCCAGCCGCGGCCGTAGAAGCCGATGCCGAGCAGCAGCTTCGAGGCCGGGATGCCGAGGCCCTTGAGCTTCGCGATGGTCGCCGAGGTGTAGTAGTTCGCCTTCGGGATGCCGGTGTAAGAGTTCAGCGGCGAGTGCGGGGCCGTGGGACCGGTCGCGTCCCAGGCGCCGAAGAAGTCGTACGTCATCGGGTTGTACCAGTCGACGTACTGGGCCGCGCCCGCGTAGTCCGTGGCGTCGATCTTGCCGCCGGTGGTGGCGTCGGCCGTGATCGCCGCGGTGACCAGGTTGCCGCTGCCGAACTTCGCGCGCAGCGCGGCCATCACGTTCTTGAACGCCGCCTTGCCGCTGGTGTCGCAGGACAGACCACAGGAGTTGGGGTACTCCCAGTCGATGTCGATGCCGTCGAAGACGTCCGCCCACTTGGAGTTCTCGACCAGGTCGTAGCACGACTGGGCGAACGCGGCGGGGTTCTTGGCGGCCTCGGTGAAGCCGCCCGACCAGGTCCAGCCGCCGAAGGACCAGAGGACCTTGAGATTCGGGTGCTTCTTCTTCAGCTCGCGCAGCTGGTTGAAGTTGCCGCGCAGCGGCTGGTCCCAGGTGTCGGCGGTGCCGTCGACGGACTGGTCGGCGGTGTAGGCCTTGTCGGTCGCCGCGTACGAGTCGCCCATGGCGCACTTGCCGCCGGAGACGTTGCCGAACGCGTAGTTGATGTGGGTCAGCTTGGCGGCCGAACCGGACGTCTCGACGTTCTTGACGTGGTAGTTCCGGTCGTAGACGCCCCATTCGGTGAAGTAGCCGACGACCTTGGAGCCCGCTGCCGCGGCGCTCGCGGACTGCACGGTGCTCGTGGTCGTCTTGCCGGCCGCGCTCGCGTCGGCCGTTGCCGTGCCGGCGCCGGCCAGCAGTCCCGCACCGAGGACGGCGCAACACGCGGCGGAGACGAGGGCACGGACCGATGTGCTTCTGGCGCGGACGGAGCGCCTGACGGGGGAGAGGGCGCGGGGGAGGTGCGGTCGGAGCATCTGTTCTCCTCGTGGGGGAGGGGAGCGTGAGGCGTTCGTGCCGGGACCTGTGGGCGGCCGTGAGGGGCCGCCGCATGCCGCTTGGCATGAACGCGGTGAGGCGTTGGGGGAACCCTAGGAGGACTAGACCACTGCGTCAATGGTTCGGACCAATTCCCCACAGCGCGGCTCACGGCCGTCAACTCCCTCTCGGTTGCTCCGGATTGGAGGCGTCAGTGCCCGAACAGGGTTCTCCCCGGTGCGTGGACGGGGAGGGCTGTGAGTGGCGCCGAGCGTGCCTGCCGGCTCCGACGTGCGCGTGGCCCTGGGCGTGATGCCGGCGATGTGCGGTCGGCGGCCCCGAGGCTCGGTCAGGGTGCGACGCCCTGCGGGTCCCGGCCCACGCCGAGATCCCCGCGCGGGCCCCGGTGCGCCCCGAACTCGCCCTGCGGGTCCGGCCCCGGGCCGAACTCCCCGCGCCGGTCGGGAGCCACGCCGAACTCGTTGCGCGGATCCCGGGACGCGTTGAACTGCCCCTCGCCCCGCGGATCGCGGACCGGGACGAAACGCGGCTCGCCGCGCGGATCACGGGTCGCCCCGAAGGTGCTGTACCCGTACATCGCCGACGGCGCCGACAGGCGCACCCACTCCGGGTCGTGGCGCCCCGGCAGCGTGCGGCCGCGATCGGCCCACGCGCGCATCAGCGCCCGGTAGATGGGCGGATCCTGGACCGGCGGCGCGGGCGGGGGCGGCGCACGGTGAACCGATTCTGCCGGAACCGGGACGAGGATCCGGCGCCGACGCCCGGGCGCGGCATAGGTGGGGTTCATACCGGGGCAACGCCGGGGCGGGCGGACAGGTCACCCGCCCACGGATTCGGGTGTGCGTTCGCGACGGACCCCGTGCGGGGCTCCAAGGGCGAACGCACCGTCTGGTCCGCCACCGTTATCTGACGTACCGTCATATCTGCCGCCGGGGGCCGTACCCCTCCGGGCGACGTCAACTGCCGCGCGCCCAGGGAGACCTGCCGTGACCGACGACCGCCCCGTTCCCCTCGACGAATACCCCGTGCACCAGGTCCCGCTGTCCATGAAGCATGTGGCCGGCGGCGACCGGAACGCCTACGACCGCTGCATCTTCCATGTCCTGGACCACCGGGGCCGCGCCCTGCTGATCCTCGGCCTCGGCGTCTACCCGAACGTCGGGGTGATCGACGCCTACGCCACGCTGCGGCTCGGCGACCGCCTGCACGCCGTCCGTGCCTCGGACGCGCTCGGCGACGACCGCATGGACCTCGCCGTCGGCCCCTTCCGGATCACCGTCGAGGAACCGCTGCGCCGGTTCCGGCTGCGCTCCGACGACGACTCCCTCGCGTACGACCTCACCTGGACCGCCGACTTCCCCGCCCTCTGGGAGCCGCACCACGTCCAGCGCCGGGGCGGCCGGCTCACCCTGGAGGGCCGCCGCTTCGTCCAGGCCGGCGGTGTCGAGGGCGTCATCCGGGTCGAAGGCGACGAGATCCCGGTCGGCGCGGGGGAGTGGACCGGCACCCGGGACCGCAGCTGGGGGGTGCGCCCGATCCCGGGCGAGGAGGGTGGCCGCCTCGCCGCCGAGAGCCCGGCCGAGGGGTTCCACTGGATCTGGTGCCCGGTGCGGTTCGAGGACCGCTTCCTGATGGTCGTCGTCCAGGAGGATGCCGACGGGTACCGGGCGCTGAGCGACGCGACCCTGGTGCGCGAGGGCCACCGGGACCTCCAACTCGGCTGGCCCCACGCCGACATCACCTACCGCTCCGGCACCCGCCGGCCCACCTCCGCCGTCCTGCACCTCACCCACCCGCAGGACCGCCAACCGCTGGAGCTGGGCGTCGAGGTGCTCTGCTCGTCACCGCTCGCGGTCGGAGCGGGGTATCCGCCCGCCGACGACTGGCAGCACGGCACCTGGCGCGGCCGCGGGTGGACCGACCGGCGCGTCTACGACCTCGCCGACCCGGCCGCCCACCCCCTCGCCGGCTACGGCGTGACCGACCACGCCGCCCGGTTCACCCTCGACGGGCAGGTCGGACACGGGATCTTCGAGCACGGCTCGTTCGGCCGCCACGACCCGAGCGGCTTCACCGGGTTCGACTCGGTCGCGCCCTGAGAGGAGTGGCGAGATGGCCACGGCACCCGCACCCCGCCCCCGTACGACCACCCGCGACCCCGGCGAACTCGCCCGGCGCCTGACGACCTGGCTCGACGCCCGCCTCCCGGGCGCCAGAGCGGTGGACGTGCGGATCCCCGAGTCCAACGGCATGTCCAGCGAGACGCTGCTCTTCGACATCGACCACCCCGAACCACCGCTGAGGGCCTGTGCGTTGAGGGCCGCCGCGGACCCCGCCGCCTACAGCGTGTTCCCCGTGTACGACATGGCCCGGCAGTACCGCACGATGCGCCTGGTCGGAGAGCGCAGCGACCTGCCGGTCCCCCGGGTGCGCTGGCTGGAGGAGGACCCCGGCCCGCTCGGGGTGCCCTTCTTCGTGATGGAGCGGATCGCCGGGCGCGTCCCTCCGGACGTCATGCCGTACACGTACGAAGGCAACTGGCTGCACACGGCGAGCGAGCCCGAACGCGAACACCTGGAAGCGGCGTCCGTCGCGTTGATCGCCCGACTGCACGACCAAGTCCCCCTGGGAGAAGCGGACTTCCTGGACCTGCCGGGCGATGGGAGCCCACTGCGCCGCCATGTGACATCCCAACGCGCCTACTACGCCTGGGTGGTCGACGGACTGTCGCCCTCACCGCTCATCGAGAGCGCCTTCGACCGGCTCGAGACGCTGTGGCCGCGCGACGAGGGCGAGGCGGTGCTCAACTGGGGCGACGCGCGCATCGGGAACGTCGTCTACGACGGGTTCGACCCCGTCGCGGTGCTGGACTGGGAGATGGCGGCGCCCGCCCCGCGCGAGGTGGACCTCGGCTGGACCGTCTACCTGCACCGCTTCTTCCAGGATCTGACCGTGAGCTTCGGACAGCCGGGGCTCCCCGCGTTCCTGCGCCGCGACCGCGTCGAGGCCCGCTACGCCCGGCTCACCGGACACACACCCCGAGACATGGACTTCTACACGCTCTACGCCGCGCTGCGGCACGCGATCGTCATGTTGCGCATCGCCTACCGCCAGGCGCACTTCGGCGAGGTGGCGGTCCCCCGTGACCCGGACACGCTGATCCTGCACCACGACAGCCTGCGGGCCATGGTGCAGGGCAGCTACTGGGACGGGCCGGGCGTCGCCCGGTGAACGAGCGTGCCGTTCAGGCGGCCTGGTCCCGCATCAAAGGGACGATACGCACCGGGCGCGAGGCCGGTCCGCCCACGTGGGAGAACGGCTGCGTGCGCCAGTCGAGTCCCTGAGGGAGCGTCAACAGCAGTGCGGCGTCCTGCTCCTGGGGCTCCACGGACTCGTCGGCCGGCCTCGCGTCGTCGGCCGAACGGCCCGTGCCCGAGCAGACCGTGAGCCCGAACGGGTTCCACGGGGAGGCGCACAGCGCGTGCTCCGGCAGGATCTCCTCGTCCGCCAGGAGCGCGATCGGCTGCGCGCAGTCCGGGCAGATCACCCGGTACATCTCGAAAGTGTCGTACGCGTCGAACTCGTCGCCGTCCAGGGCGTCGTGTTCGACACCCTCCGGCTCGGAATCGAGTGCGGGCTGCCGCTTGGGCGCGGTACGACCAGGGCGCTTAAGACTCTGCATGGGATTCTCCCCCTCGGGTGGGCCGACAAGGCGCTGCGACCTCGACCACAGCAAGCACTTCCCGCCCCGTCTCTGCGGTAATCACGAGAACATCACGGACCCGGTTGCAGCTATGTGGCGTTCGTCACATGCCGCCCGCAGGTGCCTGGCCCGGCGGATCTGTCCGCCCGGTGGCGTACACGTGACTCTAAGCCACATCACAAACCGGCTATGACCTGCGCCGCTGAGTACCCCGGAGATCACGGGCCCTGTAGGTTCTTGCGCCATGGAGGAGCTGGACCGACAGATCGTGCAGCTGCTCGTCGAAGACGGGCGGATGAGTTACACCGACTTGGGCAAGGCCACGGGCCTGTCCACGTCCGCCGTGCACCAGCGGGTGCGCCGGCTGGAGCAGCGTGGCGTCATCCGCGGCTACGCCGCGGTCGTCGACCCGGAGTCCGTCGGGCTGCCCCTGACCGCCTTCATCTCGGTGAAGCCGTTCGACCCGAGTGCCCCCGACGACATCGCCGAACGCCTCGCGGGCGTACCGGAGATCGAGGCCTGCCACAGCGTCGCGGGCGACGAGAACTACATCCTCAAGGTGCGCGTCTCCACCCCGCACGAACTCGAGGAACTCCTGGCGCGACTGCGCAGCCTCGCGGGCGTGTCGACCCGCACGACGGTCGTCCTGTCGACCCCGTACGAATCGCGCCCCCCGCGCATCTGACCGCTCACGCCGGACCGGGACCGCCCCGGGATCCGGCCGACCGCGGCCCCACTTGTCCTTATGTCCCCGCGCCTGCCCGCGCCCTGCGCCCGTGCGCGCTCGTACGCGCCTGTGCGCGCGCGTGCGCGTGCGGGAGCGTTGCGGAGCGCCAGGGTGCCTCCGAGCCGCTCCGGGGCCGCCAGTGGGCCCCGCCGGCGGCACGGCGGCACGTGACGCCACCGCGGCGCCCGGACGCCATGACGGGGCCGGACGGCGTGCGGTCGGGCACCCGGGCGACGGTCGGTGTCGGGGAGGCGGGAGACTGGTCCCATGAGTGAGAGCACCGCCCCGTCGGTCACCGTGCTGCTGCGCGGTGGAGAAGTCCACAGCCCCGCAGACCCCTTCGCCACCGCCATGGTCGTCGAGCGCGGCCAAGTCGCCTGGGTCGGCTCGGAGGGAGCCGCCGACGCCTTCGCCGCCGGGGTCGACGAGGTCGTGGACCTGGAAGGCGCCCTGGTGACCCCGGCGTTCACCGACGCCCACGTGCACACCACCGCCACCGGCTTCGCGCTCACCGGCCTCGACCTGTCCGACGCGCCCTCCCTGGACGCCGCGCTGGCCCTCGTCCGCGACTTCGCCGCCGCGCGCCCCGCCGACCGGGTGCTGCTCGGCCACGGCTGGGACACCGCCCGCTGGCCCGGTGGCAGGCCCCCGACCCGCACCGAACTCGACGAGGCCGCCGGCGGACGCCCGCTCTACCTCTCCCGTATCGACGTGCACTCCGCCGTCGCCACCACCGCGCTCCTGGACCTGGTCCCCGGCGTCACCGCGCGCACCGGATACGTGCCGGACGGCCCGCTGACCGGAGACGCCCACCACGGGGTGCGTGCCGCGGCCCTCGGCGCGGTCGGCGGGGCCCAGCGCACCGAGGCCCAGCGGGCAGCCCTCGCCCACGCCGCCTCGCTCGGCATCGGTTCCGTGCACGAGTGCGGCGGCCCCGAGATCTCCTCCGAGGACGACTTCACCGGCCTGCTGCGGCTCGCCGCCGAGGAACTCGGCCCGCGTGTCGTCGGCTACTGGGCCGAGCGCGACGTCGACAAGGTGCGCGCCCTCGGCGCCCTCGGCGCGGCCGGCGACCTCTTCGTCGACGGCTCCCTCGGATCGCACACCGCCTGTCTGCACCGGCCCTACCTCGACGCGGACCACACCGGCGTCGCCCACCTCGACACGGACGCCGTCGCCGCGCACGTCGTGGCCTGCACCGAGGCGGGCCTCCAGGCGGGCTTCCACGCCATCGGGGACGCCGCGGTGGCCTCCGTGGTCGACGGCGTCCGCGCCGCCGCGGAGAAGGTCGGCCAGGCCCGCGTCCGCGCCGCCCGGCACCGCGTCGAACACGCCGAGATGCTCACCCCGGAGACCGTCGCGGGCTTCGCCGAACTGGGCCTCACCGCCTCCGTGCAGCCCGCCTTCGACGCGCTCTGGGGCGGCGAGGACGGCATGTACGCCCAGCGACTGGGCACCGAACGCGCCCGGACGCTCAACCCGTTCGCCGCCCTGCTGCGCACCGGCGTACCGTTGGCCTTCGGCTCCGACAGCCCGGTCACCCCGCTCGACCCCTGGGGCACCGTCCGCGCCGCGGCCTTCCACCGCACCCCCGAGCACCGGGTGTCGGTCCGCGCCGCCTTCACGGCTCACACCCGGGGTGGCTGGCGGGCCGTCGGACGGGACGACGGCGGTGTGCTGGTGCCCGGCGCGCCCGCCGACTACGCCGTGTGGCGCACCGCCGAGCTGGTCGTGCAGGCCCCCGACGACCGGGTCGCGCGCTGGTCCACCGACCCGCGTTCGGGCACCCCGGGACTGCCCGATCTGACCCCCGGGAACGACCTGCCCGTCTGTCTGCGCACCGTGGTCGGCGGACGGACGGTATTCGTACGGCCTAACGAGTGATGTCCCGGGGTCCCGCGGTCGCGATCACCGCCCGCCACCCCGTCGCGCGACCTGCGCATCCTCCGCACCGGCCAGGGGCGGGACGGAGAACGCGCAGCTCACAGGACGGTTGACAGCCGGCCGCAGCGGGCCGGTAGGTTCGGCCGCGTCCACCACCGGACGTCCGACCGGGGAGCTTCCGCGCTGCCTCGCAGTGCCGCTGGGTCAGGGGTGGTGCGCCGCACCGGCGCACGGCCACTGGCAGCCAGGCCCAGCGCCCGCGCAGCGAGGCGGGGGAACGTTCCGACAAGTCGGCAGGTGCGACCCGGGTGGGGCCCGGACGTTCAGTAGACAACGGCTTTCGGTCGACCCGCAGCCAGCGGGTCCCTGGTCGGCCCGAAGGGCGCCGGGCCCCGATCCGCAGACGCGACGGCACGTCCGCGCGACCCCTCCCCTCCGGCTCACCCGTATTCGACACCCCCGGACGAACGCTGCGTCACAGCAGTGCAGGCCGGGCGCATTATGGTGGTCCCCTGCGTACGGACGAAGGGGCAGCAGTGAACGACGGCGACGGGACCCTCGCGGCGGAAGCCCAGGGGAGGCGGTTCGGCCCGCTCGGCACGGCCTTGGTGATCATTCCGACCTACAACGAGGCGGAGAACATCAAGAAGATCGTCAGCCGGGTGCGAGCGGCCGTGCCGGAGGCGCACGTGCTGGTGGCGGACGACAACAGCCCCGACGGCACCGGCAAGCTGGCCGACGAGGTCGCCGCCGGTGACGAGAACGTCCAGGTGCTGCACCGCAAGGGCAAGGAGGGCCTCGGCGCCGCCTACCTCGCCGGCTTCCGGTGGGGCATCGAGCACGGTTACGGCGTGCTCATCGAGATGGACGCCGACGGCTCCCACCAGCCCGAGGAACTTCCGCGCCTGCTGACCGCCCTCAAGGGCGCCGACCTGGTGCTCGGTTCGCGCTGGGTGCCGGGCGGCCGGGTGGTGAACTGGCCGAAGTCCCGCGAGTTCATCTCGCGCGGCGGCAGCCTCTACTCCCGCGTCCTGCTCGACGTACCGATCCGCGACGTCACGGGCGGCTACCGCGCCTTCCGCCGGGAGACCCTCGAAGGCCTCGGCCTCGGCGAGGTCGCGTCCCAGGGCTACTGCTTCCAGGTCGACCTCGCCCGTCGCGCGGTGAGGGCCGGCTATCACGTCGTCGAGGTCCCGATCACCTTCGTCGAGCGCGAGCTGGGCGATTCCAAGATGAGCCGCGACATCCTCGTGGAGGCGCTGTGGCGCGTCACCACCTGGGGTGTGGGGGAACGCGTCGGACGGATCACGGGCCGCAAGCAGCCCTGAGAGCTCCGAACGGGTCGCACAGCGGGGATTGATCATCCGCTTATCCCGTACTGAGCCCGGCCCAGGCACACTGGGAGCATGACGACTGGCGCTCCGACCCCCACCCGCTCCGCACGGCCGCGGCGCTCGCGGCTGCGTACGTTCCTGCCGCTCGGCGTCGCGGTGTGGCTGGTGCTGGAGATCTGGCTGCTGGTGATGGTCGCTCGCGCCACCAGCGGCTTCCTCGTGTTCCTGCTGCTGGTGGGCGGGATCGTGCTCGGAGCCGTGGTGATCAAGCGGGCCGGCCGCCGCGCCTTCAGGAACCTCAGCCAGACACTGCAACAGCAGCAGAGCGGCGTCACGCCCACGACCGAGGGCGGCGGGGGCAACGGCATGATGATGCTCGGCGGCCTGCTCCTGATGATCCCGGGGCTGATCTCCGACGCGTTCGGCCTGCTCCTGCTGATCCCGCCGGTCCAGAAGCTCCTCAGCAGGTACGCGCAGAGCGCCCTCGACCGCACGATGGGCGCGGCCTCGGCCGGCACGGTCGGCGGCGCCTTCCAGCAGGCCCGGATGCACCGCCCCGACGGCAAGGTCGTCCAGGGCGAGGTCATCCACCACGACGAGCCGCGCGAACCCGGCGAGCAGTACCCGCCGCTGAACCGCTAGCGCCGCCGCTGAACCGCCGGGATCCGCCGGCTCCCCGGCCCGTGGCGCGCGCCTCCCCGGCCCGTGGCGCGCGGTACCTCCGGGACGCGGCAGCGGCTCCGCAGCGCCCGTACAGCGCTGGACCGCAGAGCTCGTACAACGCACGAGACCGCGGACCCCGTACATGACGTACGGTGCCCGCGGTCTCGTGTGTGCGTGGTATGCCGCTCGACCCCGGGGGGTCAGGCGGACTTGCGGCTGTCGCGCGGATGCACCGCGATGTTCATCGCGCCGGAACGCAGAACGGCCAGACGCTCCTCGAGGACCTCTTCGAGCTCCTCGCGAGTGCGCCGCTCCATCAGCATGTCCCAGTGCGTACGCGCGGGCTTGGCCTTCTTTTCCTCAGGGCCGTCGCCGTCGACCAGGAGTGCCTGGGCCCCGCAGACCTTGCACTCCCACTCCGCCGGAATTTCGGCCTCCACCGAGAAGGGCATCTCAAAACGATGTCCCTTCTCGCATGCGTACTCCACGGCCTGGCGCGGAGCCAGGTCGATGCCGCGGTCCGTCTCATAGCTGGTCACTACGAGGCGTGTGCCGCGAAGAGCTCGCTCACTCATGAATCGTGCCTCCCGGGCTTGTCGCCCACAGGACAGGTGTCGCTGTCGTCGTCATCCGGTCAACGTCCGGTCGGCGGTAAAGATTCCCGTTACGGGTCATGCGTCGCCGTCGTAGCCGCCCCTTGTTGTACCCACCGTCGCCCGGTTTGTCACATCTGGTATCAGATGTCACCCAACGCTTCAGTATCATTGACGCGCAGTAACGGTACGCCAGGCAGGCCAAACGCGTACACTACCGCTCTTTGGGCCCGGACGCTAAATCCTCTCGGGTACGGGATTGCCCGCGTCGCGGACCGCCTGCCGCACCTGGACCCTCGCGAGCAGCACGAAACCGATGACGAAGAAGGCCACCAGCGAGATGATCGCGTCCCGATAGCTGCCCGTCAGCTGGTAGGTCAACCCGAACAGCAGCGGGCCGAGCCAGCTCATTCCGCGGTCGCTCATCTCGTACGCGGAGAAGTACTCGGCCTCCTTGCCCTGCGGCACCAGGTGCGAGAACAGGGAGCGGGACAGGGCCTGACTGCCGCCCAGGACGAGACCGATGGCGGACGCGAGGACGAAGAACCACACGGGCGCGCCCGCCGGCAGGAAGTAACCGGCGCCGAGCGTGAGCGTCCAGGCGACGAGCGAACCGAGGATGGTGCGTTTCGCGCCGTACGTGCGGGCGAGCCGGCCCATCCCCAGTGCTCCTCCCACGGCCAGCACCTGGACCAGCAGGACGGCCACGATCAGGGTCGACTGGCTGAGCCCCAGTTCCTCGGAGCCGTAGACCGAGGCCTGGGAGATGACCGTCTGGATGCCGTCGTTGTAGATGAGGTAGGCGAGCAGGAACGACAGCGTCAGCGGCTTGCCGCGCATGTCGCGCACCGTGGCCGCCAGCTGCCGCCATCCGTGCGCGGACGGTTGTCCGGCGGACGGCGCACGGCGGTCCCGCAGCCGTTTCAGCGGGACGAGGGTGAAGGCGCCCCACCAGACGCCGGCCGAGGCGAGGCAGATGCGGACGGCCGTCGACTCGGAGACGCCGAAGCTGTCGTGGGCCGTGAACAGGATCAGGTTCGCGATCAGGACCAGTGAGCCCGCCGCGTACCCGAAGGCCCAGCCGCGGGACGAGACGGCGTCGCGCTCCTCCGGTGGGGCGATCTGTGGCAGATAGGAGTTGTAGACGACCATCGACACGGCCAGCGAGGCGTTCGCGACGATCAGCAGCAGGCCGCCCAGCAGATAGCGGTCGCCGTCCAGGAAGAACATGCCCGTGGTGGCCGCGGCGCCCAGGTAGGCCGCCGCCGCGAGCAGTGGCTTCTTGCGGCCGCTGCGGTCGGCGGCCGCCCCCGCGAGCGGCATCACGAAGATCGACACGATGACGGACGCCGAGACCGCGTACGCGAAGAAGGAACCGGCGCGGACCGGGATACCCAACGGGTGGACGAATCCGTCCGCGTCCGCCGCGTGCTTGGCCACGGCCGTCAGATAGGGGCCGAGGAACACGGTCAGCACACTCGTCGAGTAGACGGAGCACGCCCAGTCGTAGAAGTACCAGCCGCGTTGTTCGCGTCGGCGCTCGACGGCCTCGTCGGCCACCCCCGCCCGCACGGTGTCCGTGCTCACCCGTGCCCTCGTTTCCCCGTGAACGGACCGCGCGAGCAGGCTCAGAACCAGGTGCCCCGGTCTTCCAGGACCTTGCGCAGCGTGTCGATGTGATCGGTCATGATGCCATCGACTCCCAGGTCCAGGAGCCGGTGCATGCATTGCGGTTCGTTCACGGTCCAGACGTGGACCTGGAGCCCGCGCGCGTGGGCGGCGCGCACGAAGCGGCGGTCGACGACCGGCACACCGGACTGCGTCTCGGGGACCTGGGCCGCGATCGCCGAGCGGCGTACGGCGGCCGGGACACCCCACGAGCGCAGCCGCAGATTCAGTACCCCGCGGGTGCCGAAGGACGTCGCGAGCCGCGGTCCCGCCAGGTGCTGGGCGCGGACGACGCGCGCCTCGGAGAACGAGCCGACGCAGACCCGGTCCCAGGCGTCCGTGCGGCCGATCAGGTCCAGCAGCGGCAGGAGGGCCGGTTCGGCCTTCACGTCGACGTTCCAGCGCACCTCGGGGAACGTCTCGAGCAGCTCCTCGAAGAGGGGCACCGGCTCTCTGCCCGCCACGCGCGCGCGGCGCACGTCCTCCCAGGGGAGGTCGGCGATCCGGCCCGCGCCGTCCGTCACCCGGTCGAGGCTCACGTCGTGGAAGGCGACCAGCCTGCCGTCCGCCGTCGCGTGCACGTCGGTCTCGATGTAGCGGTACCCGGCGTTCACCGCCCGCCGGAACTGGGTCAGCGTGTTCTCCAGGCCGTCCGCCGAACCGCCCCGGTGGGCGAACGGGATCGGGCCGGGGTGGTCGAGGTACGGGTGCCGCATGCGCGTGCTCACCCGGGCAGTATGGCGCCCTCCGGTTGACCGGTGGCGACGGAGGCGCTGCCGGCCGGTGCCGGACGGGCGGCGAACACCCGCAGGAAGAGCTGGGCGAGGGGCCCGATGGCGACGGCGTACAGGACCGTGCCGACGCCCACCGTGCCGCCCAGCACGAAGCCGGTCGCGACGACGGCCACTTCGAGGGCCGTGCGGACCAGGCGCACCGAGCGGCCGGTGCGCCGGTGCAGTCCCGTCATCAGACCGTCCCGGGGTCCCGCGCCGAAGGCCGCCGCGATGTAGAGGCCGGTCGCCATGCCGTTCAACACCACACCCGCCAGCAGCAGGGGGATCCGTACGGCCAGGGAGTGCGTGTCCGGGAGGAGGGCGAGCGTGCCGTCCATGGCGATGCCGACCACGAAGACGTTGGACACCGTGCCGAGCCCGGGACGTTGGCGCAGCGGGATCCACAGCAGCAGTACGGCCGCGCCCACGATGATCGACACCACGCCGATCGTCAGACCGGTCAGCTCGGCCAGCCCCTGGTGCAGCACGTTCCACGGCTCCAGGCCCAGCCCCGCCTCCACGAGCAGCGCCGAACTCGCGCCGTAGAGGGCCAGGCCCGCGTAGAGCTGGACGAGGCGGCGGGGGAGCCGCCGGGATCCGGAGCGCACACCGGGACCGGGTGCCGAGTCCGGGATGGGTGCGGACTCGGAACGTGCGGTCATGGGATGCCCCCCGGTGGTGATAGTGGCCTGACCCATGACACTCTGTGGCGTGGGAAGTGGCCACATCCATGGCCAATTCGGGGAAGGTGGACTGGAATCATGGCGCAGTGGACTTCGGCGGTGGGGGCCGCGCAACTCGCCCGGCTCCTCAACTCCCAGCAGGAGCGCCCCGCGGGCCCCGGTACCCGGCGTCCGCCCGCCTACCGGGCGCTCGCCGACGGCGTCCGCCTGCTCGTGCTCGAAGGCCGGGTGCCGGTGGCCGCGCGGCTGCCCGCCGAGCGTGAGCTGGCACTGGCCCTGTCCGTCAGCCGTACGACCGTCGCCGCCGCCTACGAGGCGCTGCGGGCGGAGGGCTTCCTGGAGTCCCGTCGCGGAGCCGGCAGCTGGACCGCCGTGCCCGCAGGGAACCCGCTGCCCGCGCGCGGGCTGGAGCCGCTGCCGCCCGAGACCCTCGGGTCGATGATCGACCTCGGCTGCGCCGCCCTGCCCGCCCCCGAGCCGTGGCTGACGCGGGCCGTGCAGGGCGCGCTGGAGGAGCTGCCGCCGTACGCGCACACCCACGGCGACTACCCCGCCGGGCTGCCCGCGCTGCGCGCCACGCTCGCCGAGCGGTACACCGCGCGCGGGATCCCGACCATGCCCGAGCAGATCATGGTGACCACCGGCGCGATGGGCGCGATCGACGCGATCTGTCATCTGTTCGGGGGCCGCGGCGAGCGCATCGCCGTCGAGTCCCCCTCGTACGCCAACATCCTCCAGCTGATGCGCGAGGCAGGGGCCCGCCTGGTGCCCGTGGCGATGGCCGAGGGGCTCACCGGCTGGGACATGGACCGCTGGCGGCAGGTGCTGCGCGACGCGGCGCCCCGGCTCGCCTATGTGGTGGCCGACTTCCACAACCCGACCGGGGCGCTCGCGAGCGAGGAGCAGCGGCGCGGGCTGGTCGACGCGGCCCGTTCGGCGGGGACCGTGCTGGTCGTCGACGAGACGATGAGCGAACTCCACCTGGACGACGGTGTCGAGATGCCCCGGCCGGTGTGCGGTTTCGATCCGGCCGGGTCGACCGTGATCACCGTCGGTTCCGCGAGCAAGGCCTTCTGGGCGGGCATGCGGATCGGCTGGGTGCGGGCCGCTCCGGACGTCATCCGCTCCCTGGTCGCCGCGCGCGCCTACGCCGACCTGGGCACACCCGTGCTGGAACAGCTGGCCGTGAACTGGCTGCTCAGCACCGGAGGCTGGGAGGAGGCGGTGGGCATCCGCCGGACCCAGGCCCGCGAGAACCGCGACGCCCTCGTCACCGCGGTCCGCAGAGAACTGCCCGAGTGGGAGTTCTCGGTTCCGCGCGGCGGTCTGACCCTGTGGGTGCGCACGGGCGGGCTGTCCGGCTCGCGGCTCGCCGAGGTCGGCGAGCGGGTGGGTGTACGGGTCCCGTCCGGGCCCCGGTTCGGGGTGGACGGTGCCTTCGAGGGATACGTGCGGCTGCCCTTCACGGTGGGCGGCGCGGTCGCGGACGAGGCGGCGGTGCGGCTCGCCGCGGCGGCCCGCCTCGTGGAGACGGGCGTCAGAGGGGGCGACGACGGTCCGCGGACGTTCGTGGCCTAGCGGCGTGGGGCAGGCCGTCCTCGGCGGTCTGTCGCCTTCGATGACATGAGGGAGGGGCCGGAGCCCCGGCCGGGGCTCCGGCCCCTCCGTCGTACGGGGAGGCTCTCGGACCAGTCGTGCGCCGTGGGACGTGGCGGCCGGACCGTCCGAGGAGGATCTATCCCTCCGCGACGGCGACCCCGGCGATCTCGGCGACCCCGGCGACCTCGGAGGGCGCTGGCTCCGCATCCACCGGAGTGGTCCGCTCCGGAAGGAGGCCGAGCACCGCTCGCCGGTGCGTCTCGCTCGTCGCGTCGTCGTACGGGTCGGGTGTGGCCGGCACCTGGAGGCGCAGGACGGGTCCCGTGCCCAGCCGGGCGTAGCCGCGACCGGGCGGCACGTCGCGGGTCGGGGTGGTGTGCGGCGGGGCGCCCAGGATCATCTCCAGCTGACCGGCGGAGGCCGGACCGAGCACCACGCGCGCGCGTGTGTGCTGCCGTACCGCGTCGCTGAGGAAGTCGAGGTGCTCGAAGTGCTCGGCCACCACGACCGTGACACCCGCCGCACGGCCGTGCCGCAGCGGCACCTGGAGCAGCGACTGCGGGTCCGTGCGGCCGTCGGCGGTGGCCAGGTGGGCCAGCGCGGTGGGCCGGTCGACCAGGATCCACAGCGGGTTCTTGATGTCGTCGGGAGCGGGGTGTCCCGACTGGAGGGCGCGGTTCGCGGCGATCAGCCGCCGTTCCGTCTCGTGCGCCGCCCACTCCAGGCTCCCGAGCGCGCCGGCCGTTCCGCACTCGACGGCCAGGACGCCGTCCCGCCCGGTCAGGCACGCGTACTCGCCGGTGCCTCCGCCGTCGACGATGACGACATCGCCGTACTGGAGGGCCTGGAGGGCGATGGAGCGCATGAGCGTGGTCGTGCCGGTGCCCGGTTCGCCCGCGATCAGCAGGTGGGGTTCTGTCGAGCGGACGCCGGTGCGCCAGACGACCGGCGGGACGTCCCGCTGTTCCTCGCCGTAGGTGAGGGGGAGCGTGCGCTGGACGTCGGCCGGATCGGTGAAGCCGAGGACCGTCTCGCCGGGCGCGGTGACGAAGCGCTGGGCGGCGATGTCGGTGGGCAGCGGCGGCAGGACGGTGACCGTGAGTTCGTTGCCCTCCTCGTCCCACTCGAAGTGGTACTCGCGGCCGCGGCCCGACTTGGCGTGCAGGAGCTGCTCGATCCGCGCGCGGGCGTCCGGCTCGCCGTCGGTGAAGTACGCCGGATAGCGGATGAGGAGACGGGAGACCCGGCCGTCGTCGTCGAACTCGTACGAGCTGAAGGTCTTCTCCCAGTCGCCGCCGTGGGCGTAGAGGGGAGTGGGGTCCTCGGCCGCGGAGAAGTACGGCACGAGGGCCTCGTAGAGCGACTGGAGGCGTCCGGTCTGCGCCTCGTCGGGACCGGTCGGGGCCGACGGGGTGCGTTCCCGGCCGGTCCAGGCTGCCGCCGCCATCAGGCTGATGACGGCGAGCAGCGGTCCGTACGGCACCAGAGCCACCACCAGGATCACCGAGGCCACCAGGAACAGCAGCGGTCCGCGCCGGTCCTTGGGCGTGGCGGCCCACTTGCGCCGTCCGGCGGCTGCCAGCCGGCGCAGTCCACGAGTGACCGTGATCAGTGGATGGAGAACATCGGTGGCGCTGTCGGCTGCCGTCCGGGCCAGCTCCCGGCTCTTGGCGATCTGTGCGTTGCCGTTGACGAGGATGCGGGGGAGAGGGCGCCGAGCCACTGCTGTCTCCTGAAGGTGCGTACGAGATGGAGGGACGTCGTCAGAACTTGATCCCGCCGAGGAGGCCCGCCAGGCTCTCCCCGCCGGCCTTGATGCTCGGCGCGATGGCCGTGCTCGCGAGATAGAAGCCGAAGAGTGCGGCCACCAGAGCGTGCGACGCCTTCAGTCCGTCCTTCTTGAAGAACAGGAAGACGATGATGCCGAGAAGGACGACGCCTGACATGGACAGAATCATTTGAGCTCTCCTGGTTCGTGGGGACAGTCACCATGAGTTGTTCCAGGATCACAGCATGTATCCATACGATAAAAGGTGCAACTGGGTGAATTCCGGCTGTTTTCACTCGCGCGGTGGAGCTCGCTTGGGCCGCCTGAGCTGGTCTGTTGCGCCTTGCGCGCGCTTTGTGATCTTTGCCGCAGGTGGTGCCGGTCATGTGGCCGCGGAGCCAGTACCCTGTCGATTCACCCGAACGGTTGCACTGAGAGGCGGTCCGCCCCGATGAGTGAAGTCCCCGACCCCGAGGTCGTGGAGCTCGCGACCAAGATCTTCGATCTGGCGCGGCGCGGCGAGACGGACACGCTCGTGGCGTACGTGGACGCGGGCGTTCCGGCGAACCTCACCAACGACCGCGGCGACTCGCTGGTGATGCTCGCGGCGTACCACGGCCACGCGGAGGCGGTCCGTGCGCTGCTGGAGCGCGGCGCCGAGGCGGACCGCGTCAACGACCGCGGCCAGACCCCTCTCGCGGGGGCCGTCTTCAAGAGCGAGGAAGCGGTGATCCGGGTGCTCCTGGCCGCCGGTGCCGATCCGGCCGCGGGTACGCCCTCGGCGGTCGACACGGCCCGCATGTTCGCCAAGGCCGACCTGCTCGAACTGTTCGGCGCGCACTGACGCCGGCGCCCTGACCAGGCGTAACGCACGAAAAAAGGGAGGCGGAACGGGGCCGCCGGAAATACGGTCGCGGCAGGAAGAACTGCCGAGTCATCATGACGACGTGATTCACGGACGTGATGGCCGGGCAGATGTTGCCGCACCGCGCGGGCCGTGACGCGGCCCGCATGGGCCACCGACGAGAGGCAGAGGAAGATGGTCTACAGCAAGCAAGAGACGGCGGGCGCCCCGACGTGTTGTCACGCGGCCAGGTAATGCAGGATCCCGGTTGCGTCGACGCTTGATGTGAGGCTGTTTCCCATGTTCGATCCGGTCATAGCGCCCAGCGGTACGCTGCTCGGCCTGCTCCAGAGGGGCCGCGGCGACGGCACGCTGCACGCGCTCACCGCACCGCGGGCCGAAGCGCTCGCGGCGCTGAACCACTGTGTGCTGCGGGATCCCCGCCACGACTGGCAGGTGGAGAACCGCTCCCTGTACTACGCCCGTCTCTACCTCGATCTGGCCGGTGAGCTGGACGAGATCGAGCGGCACCTCTTCGACGCCGAGGACGTCCTCGACGACTGCGAGTCACGCACGGGGCTCTCCCTCGCGGTCCTCGGCCACCTCGCCTCCTACGGCAGGCCGGACGCGCTCGCGCTCTTGCGCAGGTACGCCGCCACCGGCAGCAACTGGGCGTGGGCCCTCGACGAACTCGCCCTGCGGGACGACGACGCCGGCCTGCGGGCGCTCGCCGCCCCGACCCTCGCGCGGTTCCCGTCCGACCCCGAGGGCGAGGCCGCGCTCACCACCGCCGTGCGCGACGCGTTCGAACCACGGCCCTGGCGGCTGTGGGCCGACGACCCGCGTCCCTCCGTCGCCGCACGCGTGCGTGCCGCCCAGGAAGCCGGGTCCTTCGACCGCTGGCAGCGCCAGATGCGACCGTCCGGGCCCCGCCCCGGCTGGAGCGTGCAAGCCGTCTTCGACTGGGCCCAGCAGGGCATCGACCGCGGAGCCGCGCTGCACGTGCCGGCCGCCCGCTGCCTGACCGCCGTCGCCGGTCCCGAGGACCGGCCCGAGATCGTCGAGGCGGCACGCCACGGCGCGGAGGGCGCGCGCTGCACGGCGCTGCGCTACCTGGCCGACGGCAACGACCCGGACGCCCTCGACCTGATCGAGGCAGCCGTGGCGAACGGCTCGACGGGCGTCACCGAGGCGGCCGTCGACGCCTTCGAACGGATGCGCAGCGTCGCCGCCGTCGACCGGGCCCGCGGCTGGGCACACCGGCCCGACTCACTCGGCGCCGCCGCCGGACGCGTCCTCGCCTGCCGCGGCGGAGCGCAGGACCGCGACCTGGTGCTGGGAGCCCTGCGCGAGGCCGTACGGGGCGAAGGGCCCGACGCGCCGACCCTGTGGACCCTCGTCGACGGCACCGGACGGCTCGGCATCGCCTGTGCCGCCCCCGTCCTGCGCCACATCTACCGGGAGACCGCCTCCTCGCACCTGCGCCAGCGGGCCGCCCGGGCCCTGGCCGTCACCGATCCCTCCTTCCCCGCCGGCTTCGCCGTCGAGTGCCTGTGGGACTGCGAGGAGACCACCCGGGAGACCGCCGCACGGCACGCCGAGACCGGCGACGCGCGCGTGGTGGACCAACTGCGCCGGCTGGCGGCGGATCCGGCCGAGGAGGCCGAGGTCCAGACAGCCGTCAGGAGCCGGATCGGGCCCGACATGCCCGCCGTATGAACGTTCGGTGGCCCGTGAGCCGGAGTCGCGTGGACAGGGTCTGACCTGGACGGGTGCGGAGCGCAACGCTCACGGGACGTTCACCGTTCGCAAAGATCGACGTTGACGCGGGCACGTCCAGTACGGCGAGAACACCCGTATGCGTGTCGTCATCGTGACCGAATCCTTTCCCCCCGATGTGAACGGCGTGGCCCACTGCGCCCTCCAGACCGCCCGGCACCTCGTCGATCGCGGTCACGCTCCCCTCGTCGTCGCCCCGGCCACCTCCGCCGGGAACGGACCCGACGCCCTCGCGCCGTGTCCCGTCGTCCGTGTCCCCTCCCTCCCGCTCCCGGGCTACCCCCAGGTCCGCGTCGCCCTCCCCAGCCGACGCGTCGCTTCGGCCATCACCGAGCACCGCGCGGACATCGTCCACCTGGCCAGCCCCTTCATCCTCGGCGTCCGCGGCATGGCGGCCGCCTCCCGGCTCGGCATCCCCGCCGTCGCCGTCTACCAGACCGATCTCGCCGGGTACGCCCGTACGTACATCAGCGCGGGCGAGGCCACCGCGTGGCGGCGCATCCGCTCCGTGCACGCCGCGGCCGACCTGACCCTCGCCCCGTCCAGCGCGGCCCTGTCCGACCTCGAGACGCACGGCGTGCCCCGCGTGCGGCTCTGGGCGCGCGGCGTCGACACGGCCCGCTTCCGGCCCGCTCTGCGGGACGAGACGCTCCGCCGCGAGCTGGCCCCGAACGGCGAGCTGATCGTCGGCTACGTCGGCCGGCTCGCCCCGGAGAAGCAGGTCGAGCTGCTCGCCGGGGTCTGCGCACTCGACGGCGTCCGTGTCGTCGTGGTCGGCGACGGGCCCAGTGAGACCACCCTGCGGGCCGCCCTCCCCGGCGCGGTCTTCCTCGGCCGGCGCACCGGTGACGACCTCGCGCGGATCTTCGCCTCCCTGGACGTCTTCGCGCACACGGGCCCCTTCGAGACCTTCTGCCAGACCGTGCAGGAGGCCATGGCCAGCGGGGTGCCCGTCGTGGCGCCCGCCGCCGGCGGACCGCTCGACCTGGTGGACCACGGCCGCACCGGGCTGCTCGTCCCGCCCCGCGACGCGGACGCCGTGCGGGACGCGGTGCTGACCCTGGCCGCCGACCCCGCGCTGCGGGCGGCCTACGGAGCCGCCGGTCACGGCATGGTCGAGGGCCGCACCTGGGCCGCGGTGGGCGACCAGCTCATCGGCCACTACGAGAACGTCCTGTCCGCACGGAAGCTGGTGGCGGCATGAGCCTCAGGATCGTACGACTCGCCAACTTCGTCGCCCCCGCCTCCGGCGGTCTGCGCACCGCCCTGCGGGAACTGGGCGCCGGTTACCTGGCGGCGGGCCACGACCCGGTGCTGGTCGTCCCCGGCGCGCGCGTGAGCGACCGCGAGACCGAGCAGGGACGCGTGATCACCCTGCCCGGCCCGCTGCTGCCCGGGACCGGCGGTTACCGCGTGCTGACCGACAGGCGCAGGGTGGCCGGGCTCCTGGAGTCGCTCGCCCCCGACCGCCTGGAGGTCTCGGACCGCACCACCCTGCGCTGGACCGGAGTCTGGGCCCGGCGCGCCCGGGTGCCCGCCGTCATGGTCTCCCACGAGACCGCCGACGGTGTCCTGCGGACCTGGGGACTGCCGGAGGGGATCGCCCGGCGGACCGCCGACGCCCTCAACGTCCGTACCGCGCACACCTATGCGCGCGTGGTGTGCACCACCGAGTTCGCCGAGCGCGAGTTCGTCCGCATCGGCGCCCGCAACGTCGTACGCGCCCCCCTGGGCGTCGACCTGGAGGGCCGCCACCCCGCCCTGCGCGACCCGGCACTGCGGGCCCGCCACGCGCGCGCGGACCAGATCCTGCTCGTCATGTGCTCCCGGCTCTCGGTGGAGAAGCGGCCCGGCACGGCGCTCGACGCCCTGGAAGCGCTGCTGCGGCGCGGACAGCGCGCCGTGCTCGTCGTCGCCGGGGACGGCCCGCTCAGGGCCCGGCTCGAACAGCGGGCCCGGGAACGGAGGCTGCCCGTCACCTTCCTCGGGCACGTCGCCGACCGCACCCTGCTCGGCTCGCTCCAGGCCTCGGCCGACGTGTGCCTGGCCCCGGGGCCCGCCGAGACGTTCGGGCTCGCCGCGCTGGAGGCCATGGCCTGCGGCACCCCCGTCGTCGCCAGCTCGCTCTCCGCCCTGCCCGAGGTGGTGGGCTCCGCCGGAGCCACCGCCGCGGACAGCGGGGACTCCTTCGCGGACGCGGTCGGGCTGTTGCTCGGCCGCGCCGAGAGCGAGCGCCGCCAGGCGGCACGCGCGCGTGCCGAGTGCTTCGGCTGGGACGCCGCCGTCGCGGGCTTCCTCGCCGCGCACGACGTCCCGGTCCCGGCCCCGCCCCGGCTCCAGGAACTCCAGGAGGGCGTGGCATGAGACCGCTTCGCTTCGTGGCCCTCGGAGACGCGCTCACGGAAGGCGTGGGCGACCCCGTGGGGGACCGGTGGCGGGGGTGGGCCGCGCTGCTCGCCCGCGGGCTCGCCCCGGTGGACGCCGCCGTGGAGTTCACCAACCTCGCGCTCAGCGGGGCGCAGACCCGGGACGTCCTGGAACGGCAGACCACGGAGGCGCTCGCGCTGCGGCCCGACGTCGTCTCCGTCGTCATCGGCGTCAACGACACCCTGCGGTGCACCTTCGACATCCACTCCGTCGCCGAACGGCTCGACACCGTCTACTCGGCGTTCCGCGCACGGGACACGCTCGTGATGACGGCCTGCCTGCCGGATCCGGGCTCGATGCTCGGACTGCCGGGGGCGCTCGCCCGTCCGCTGGCCCGGCGGCAGCGCGCGGTCAACACCGTCGTGCACGCGCTCTCCGAACGGCACGGCGCGCTGCATCTGCACGCCGCCGAGGAGGAGTGGCTGACCGACCGGGCGATGTGGAGCGCCGACCGGCTGCACCCGGGGGAGCGGGGGCACCGTCAACTCGCCCTGCGTTTCCACGCCCTGCTCGCCGAACGGGGCATCGCCACCGGGGCCGCGCCATCGGCGGAGCCGGAGTTCGCCGCCCCCACCCGCGCGGCGAGCCTCTGGTGGCTCGCCACCGCCGGAACGGGCTGGGTGGCAGGCCGGTGCACGGACCTGCTGCCCCAACTGCTCACCCTCGCCGCGTCGGAGGTGCGCCACCGGGCCCGGGGCACCAGCTCCCGCCTCGACCTCAGCGCGGCGCACGCCGTCTCCGCCGCGCTGGCCGCCCTGTCGGTGGCCGAACAACCGGACGCGGCATGACGGTCGGGCGGCCGCGTGCGGGACGTGCGGGCCGTCGCCGTCTCCGTGTCCCGCTCCAAGGCTTACCCGTTGGGGGCGGGGCTCAGCGGCGGCGCACCGCCACGAAACGGACCGGGGTACCGGGGACCGCCTGAGCGGCAGCGGGGAGGTCCGTCTCACGGACGACCGCGATCACCGGGTAGCCCCCTGTCGTCGGGTGGTCGGCGAGGAACACCAGCGGCCGTCCGTCGGGCGGCACCTGCACGGCGCCCAGCACCATTCCCTCACTGGGCAGTTCACCGGAAACGGCCCACTCCAGGGCGGGGCCTTGCGTGCGCAGCCCGATCCGGTTGCTCGCCGGCGACACCCGGTAGGAGCGGGTCGTCAGCGTCCGTACCGCCGAGTCCGTGAACCAGTCCTCGCGCGGGCCGGGCGTCACCCGCAGGACCAGTTCGGCGGGCGGGGCGGGGTGCGGAACGACGTCCACGCGCGCGTGCGGGACACCCGGGCACCCCAGCGGAAGCACCGTTCCGTCGGTCAGGGGGGCGGGGCCCAGCCCGGACAGGAGGTCGGTGGACCGGCTGCCGAGCACCGGATCGACCGCCACGCCACCGGACACGGCCACGTAGGAGCGCACTCCCGCGCGCGCGGGGCCGATGTCCAGAAGGGCGCCCGCCGGCACCCGGACGGACGCTCCCCAGCCGGCCGGACGTCCGTCCACCGTGACCGGACAGGGCGCTCCCGTCACCGCGACGATCACCGTCGAACGGGGGCGCAGGGAACAGCCGGTGAGCGTCGTCTCCAGCACGGCCGCCCCGGTGGCGTTGCCGACGAGCCGGTTGGCCAGCGCGGCCGCCGGGGCGTCGAGCGCCCCGGAGCGCGGTACGCCGAGGTGCGCGTGGCCGGGGCGCCCCTGGTCCTGGACGGTGGTCAGGGCTCCGGCCCGCACCACCGACAGGGCCCGGTCGCTCATGAGCCGTCCACCGGGACGAAGCGGACCCGTGTGCCCGGCGTCAACAGCGCCGCCGGCACGCGTGTGTGGTCCCACAGGACCGCGTCCGTCGTACCGATCAACTGCCAGCCACCCGGCGAACTGCGCGGATACACCCCTGTGTACGGGCCCGCGAGCGCCACGGAGCCCGCCGGAACCGCGGTCCTCGGAGTGGCCCGGCGCGGCACGTCGTACCGCTCCGGCAGCCCGGTCAGATATCCGAAGCCGGGCGCGAACCCGCAGAAGGCGACCCGGAACTCGGCGGCCGCGTGGACCGTCGGCACCTCGTGCGCCCGCACCCCCCACAGGGCCGCCACGTCCGCCAGATCGGGACCGTCGTAGCGTACGGGGATCTCGACGGCCTCCTCCGCGCGCGTGCCCAGCGGCGGGACCGCCCAGCGGGGCAGCCGCTCCGCCACCCGCGCCGGGTCGTCCAGACCGTCCAGGAGGACCGTGCGCGCCGCCGGGACTATCTCCCGCACCGCCAGGGAGCCCTCCGCACGGCGCCGCAGCAGCTCGGCGTGCAGCGCCTGGGCCGCCTCGCCCGAGGAGACCTCGACGAGCAGGGCCCGGTCCCCGACGGGAAGGACCCTCGTACCGGCCGGCACGGCCGCCGATGTCGTGCGGTGCCCCGCGGGGGCGTCGTCCCCCGAAGGCGCCCGGGCCGCCCCGTGGTCGGCCCGGGCGCCGGTACGGGGGGATACCGACGGTGTCGTGTGACCCGTCGCGCGAGCCGTCATACGAACGCCTCCACGCGCACGCCCGAGGACTCCAGCCGCTCGCGCACCCGGCGGGCCAGGCCGACCGCGCCCGGAGTGTCCCCGTGCAGGCACAGGGAGCGGGCGCGGACCGGGACGCGTTCCCCGGAGCGGGCCGTGACCACCCCGGACCGGGCCAGTCCCAGTGAGCGTTCGACGACCGCCTCGGCGTCCGTGATCACCGAGCCCTCCTCGGTGCGCGGCACGAGTGTGCCCTCCGGCGTGTAGGCGCGGTCCGCGAACGCCTCGGTGACGACGGGCAGTCCGGCCCGCTCGGCCATCTTCAGGAACAGCGAGGACGGCAGCCCGAGGACGGGCAGACCGGCACCCGCGAGCACGACGCCCTCCACGACCGCCGCGGCCTGCTCCTCGTCGCGCACGATCCGGTTGTAGAGCGCGCCGTGCGGCTTCACGTACGCGACCCGCGAGCCCGCCGCGCGCGCGAACACCTCCAAAGCGCCGATCTGGTAGGCGACTTCGGCCGCCAGTTCGTCGGACGGCACGTCCATCGCGCGCCGCCCGAACCCCGCCAGGTCCCGGTAGGAGACCTGGGCGCCGATCCGTACCCCCCGCTCCGCGGCCAGTTCGCACACCCGCCGCATGGTGGCCGGGTCCCCGGCGTGGAAACCGCAGGCCACGTTGGCGCTGGTGACGACGGACAGCAGCTGTTCGTCGTCGGTCAGCCGCCAGCGGCCGAAGCCCTCGCCGAGATCGGCGTTGAGATCGATCCGGGTCATGGGACGCGTGTCTCCTCTTCCGGCCCCTTCAGGCCACTCGGTACTGCTCGTCGCGGGCGTCCGTGAGGAGCATCCGCCCCGGCGCGTGGGTGATCGCGAACGGCGGCCGGGACGCCATCACGGCGGCCTGGGGCGTCACCCCGCAGGCCCAGAACACCGGGATGTCGTCCGGTGCCGCGACCACCGCGTCGCCGAAGTCGGGGCGCGAGAGATCCTCGATCCCCAGCCCCGACGGTTCACCGCAGTGCACCGGACTGCCGTGCACGGCCGGCAGCAGACTGCTCTCCCGGATCGCCGCCGCCAGGTGTTCGGGCGGCACCGGACGCATGGACACCACCATCGGCCCGTGCAGCCGCCCGGCCGGACGGCACTGCCGCGCCGTCACGTACATCGAGACGTTCCGGCCCTGCTCGATGTGACGCATCGGCACGCCCGCCGCGCCCAGCGCCCACTCGAAGGTGAAGCTGCAGCCGATCAGGAAGGACACCAGATCGGGGCGCCAGTGCTCCACCACGTCCGTGGGTTCGGCCACCAACTCGCCGTGCTCCCAGACCCGGTAGCCCGGCAGATCCGTGCGCAGGTCCGCGCCCGTGGCGAGCGGCGTGGTCCAGGAACCGGCGTCGGTGACGTCGAGGACGGGGCACGGCTTCGGATTGCGCTGGCAGAACAGCAGCATCTCGTACGCCCAGTCCGCGGGGACCGAGACGAGGTTCGCCTGCGTGTGACCCGCGGCGACCCCGGCGGTGGGCAGCGACAGCCCCGCGCGAAAGCGCAGGCGTGCCTCGCCGGGGGTCCACGCGTGCGCGTGGGGATCGGCTTGCCGCCCCTCCGGGGAGGAGGCCTGGGCTCGGCCGGGGCTGTGGGCGAGGGCTCGCGGGAGGACCCGGGCGGTGTCGTTCACAGCAGCTCCTTGCCACGCGTCTCGGGGAGTCCGAGCAGGGCCACGGCGGCGAGGGCGTAACCGATCGCGCCGAAGACCAGCGCGCCGCCCACACCCCAGCTGTCGGCCAGGAAGCCGACCGTGGTGGGGAAGACGGCGCCGACGGCCCGCCCCGTGTTGTACGTGAAGCCCTGTCCGGTGCCGCGTACCGCCGCCGGGTACAGCTCGCTGAGGAACGAGCCGAAGCCGCTGAAGATCGCCGACATGCAGAAGCCGAGCGGGAAACCGAGCACCAGGAGAAGGGTGTTGGCCCCGCTCGGGATGTTCGCGTACGTGAGGATGCAGGCCGCGGAGAGGACCGCGAAGAGCAGGATGTTGCGCTTGCGGCCCAGTCGGTCGGTGAGATAGCCGCCGGTGAGGTAGCCGAGGAAGGCTCCCGAGATCAGGAACGTCAGGTAGCCGCCGGTGCCGACGACGGACAGCCCGCGCTCCGACTTCAGATAGGTGGGCACCCAGGTGGCCAGCGTGTAGTAGCCGCCCTGGACACCGGTGGACAACAGGACCGCGAAGAAGGTGGTGCGCAGCAGGCCCGGTGCCTCGGCCGTACCGGGCTTGAAGATGGCGGTGAACGAGCCCTTGTCCGCGCTCTTCTCGCGGACCGCGGTCGCCCCGGGCGCGTCCTGCACCCGCCGCCGGACCCACACCACGAACAGCGCGGGGAGCGCCCCGGTCCAGAACATCACGCGCCAGGCGAGGTCGTCGCCGAGGAACTGGAAGACCAGCGTGTAGACCACCACGGCGAGACCCCAGCCGACGGCCCAGGCGCTCTGGACCGCGCCGAGCGTCCGTCCGCGGTGCCGGGGGCTCGCGTACTCCGCGACGAGGATGGCGCCGACCGCCCACTCGCCGCCGAAACCGAGGCCCTGGAGGGCGCGGAACACCAGCAGCGTCTCGTAGTTGGGCGCGAAGCCGCAGGCGACCGTGAACACCGCGTAGGTGACGACGGTGATCATCAGGGCTCTGACGCGGCCGATCCGGTCGGCGACCACGCCGGCGACGGCGCCGCCGATCGCGGAGACGACCAGGGTGACGGTGGTGAACAGGCCCGTCTGGCCGCTGTCGAGGCCGAAGTACGCGGCCAGGGCGACCATGCTGAGCGGCAGGGTGAAGTAGTCGTAGGAGTCGAGGCCGTAGCCGCCGAACGCGCCGCCGAAAGCACGTCGGCCGTGCGGGCCGAGAGCGCGCAGCCAGCCGAACGCGCCTTCCTGAGCGGTGGGTTCACCCGCGACGGGTGGGGTGTCGGCGGTCAGGGATCGGGACGGAGGGGTCGTGCTCATGGGCACCTCGCAGTGAGGGACGGAGGGTGCTTGAGGACTGGGCCGTGCCGTGCGGAAGCGGTGGGCGCCCCGGCGGTGCGCAGGGGTGGGTCGGTGGGCCGTTCCTGGCGGCTCCTGTTCGACAAGGTAGAGGATCGTTGAACGATCCCTCAATACCCCTGTTGTTTCGTTCCTGCGTCTGCGGTTGAATTCCGGGCATGGCAGAGCTGACGGAACTGGCCGACGACCGAGTCCTGTTGGGGCGCACCAGCACCGCCGAGCGGGTCTCGGACATCCTCAGGACCCGCATCGCCGAGGGCTTCTTCCCGCCCGGGACACGGCTGTCCGAGGACAGCATCGGTGGCGCGCTCGGCGTCTCGCGGAACACGCTGCGGGAGGCGTTCCGGCTGCTCACGCACGAACGGCTGCTGGTGCACGAGCTCAATCGCGGGGTCTTCGTGCGGGTGCTCACCGTCGAGGACGTCGAGGACATCTACCGCACCCGGGCCCTCGTCGAGTGCGCCGTCGTCCGCGGGCTCGGCGATCCCCCGTACGAAGTGGACGGGCTCGCCGCGGCGGTCGCGAAGGGGCGGCGGGCGGCCGGCGAAAGTGACTGGAAAGGGGTGTCCACCGCCAACATCCACTTCCACCGCGAACTGGTCGCCCTGGCCGGCAGCGCCCGCACCGACGAGGTGATGCGCAGCGTCTTCGCCGAACTCCGCCTCGCGTTCCACGTCGTGGACGACCCGCGCCGGCTCCACGAGCCCTACCTGGCCCGCAACCTCCAGATCCTCCGGACGCTCCAGGACGGCGACCGCGACACCGCCGAACACCTCCTCGCGGCCTACCTCACCGACTCCCTGAAGGGCCTCGTGGAGGTGTACGCCCGCCGGGTGGCGGACGGGGGACAGGGGACCGGCTGAGGGGCGGGGACATAGCCAGGCCGGACGAGTCCGGTACGGGACCGGGTCCAGGGCGCCCGGACCGGCGTCTCGCGGTGACCTGCCGCGTGCTCATCGGGCGTGGCCCGAGCCGGACCGCCCCGGCGCTGCTCTCCTCGGCCCGACTCGGAACGGATCCGGCCGGACTCGGGCCCCGCCCGGCCCGGACCGGGATGGAGCGGGGGCGGACGTGGGTGCGAGGGCGGTGGTGAGGGCAAGGACGTGCGCAGGCCGGGGGCGCCGGTCGCTTCTGCGCCGTTTCGACCGTTGTCGGACCGAGGACCTAGTCTGTGCACCGTGACTTCGCCTGCATCGACGGACAGCGTTCCGCCCCAGCTCAGCGCGGGACCGCGCCCGGCTCCGGGTCCGGCCGCCGACGAGGGCCTGGCGCGGCGGCTGCGTGCGCTCGCCTGCACCGCGCCGCTGCACGACCTGGACGTGCGCAAGGCGAACCTCGCGGGCGAGTACACGGTGTACGGCATGGCCGAGGTCGCCCTCGCCGCCATCGACCTCGTCACACTGAACATGGACTTCGACACAGGTGCCGACCACGACCAGATAGTGGCCAGGCTCATCCCGCGCATCGCCGCCCAGGCCCCCCGCCGCCCCGTCGCCGAGCACGAGCGCGTGGCCCGCTGGGTCCTGGAGAACCTGATCAACGTCGGCAGCGTCGACCGGGGCTTCCGCGCCGTGTACGGCACCTTCGCCCCGGACGGCTCGTACGTCCGCCGCGACTACGACTTCAAGCTGATCGAGGAGGTCCCCGGCTACGGGGGCAGCGTCTACCTCCGGACGACCGACGAAGCGGTCAACGTCCTGGTCGGCGCACTCGACACGGACGTCACCAGCGCGCAGATCGCCGCCGAGGTCAAGCTGGAGGTCCTGATCAGCCGTGGCCGGCTGGCCGACGCCCAGCTCGCCGCCGAGCAGGCCCGCTACCGCACCGTGCAGTACGCGGAGACGCTCCGCAGGGCCCTCGACGCGACCCGGCGCAACGTCCGGGCCGTCGACTGGCTCCAGGCCGTCCCCGACATGATCGCCGAGGCCCTGGACCACGTCGCCGACCGGTACCGCCACGAGAACGCGATCCTCACCAACATCCGCAAGGCCCGTGACGAGTCCGAGGACCCCGAGCAGAAGCGCCGCGCCGCCGAGCTGGTGGACATCGTCAAGGACTGCATCCGCCGGCACACCCAGCTCCAGTCCCGCCTCCTCGAGGCGGGACCGCTGTTCCGCGCCGAGCAGGACCGGCAGGCCTTCGGCACGCCCATGACCACCTCGGGCATCGACCTGTACGGACATCTCGTCGCGCCCGTGCTGCCGCTCCCGGTCGAGAGCGCGCTCCGCGTCACCGACGCCTTCTTCGCGCGCGGTACGGGCCTGCGCACCCCCGTCGCCGTCCGCGTCGGGGATCTGGTCGACATCCTGCTCACGCCGCCCCAGGAGCGGGAGCACCTCGGCGCGGAGATGCCCGAGCCCGACCTGATCGCCACACCGGACGACAGCCGTTTCAGCGAGGAGCAGCTGGCCTCCGCCATGGACCTGCTGAACCTGCCCGCCGACGCCCCGCGCCGGCTGTCCGGTCTGCTGGCCGACGCCCGTCGCCGCGACCCCGAACTGCCCTACCTGGTGGCCCTGCTGGCCGTGCACGCCGCGAGCCCGCCGGTCGGCACCGCCTACCGCCAGGGCGAGGAGCGCCTGCTGTTCGCCGTGGACGACGGGACCGAGCTGGACGACCCGGAGTTCGGCGGCGCCGACCTGATCGTGGGCATGGCACTGCTCGACGCGGCCGGGATGAAGGCGGACCGCGCGTGAACACCCCGCCGAAACACCTGCCCCCGCCCGGCGGACCAGCCCGACGGAGCGCCACGGCTCACGTCCGCGTACCTGCCCGTACGCGGCCGAACCCGGTACCTCCCCGCCCGCGCCCCGAACCCGTACGTCCGAACAAGGAGTCCCAGCCGTGACCGAGCACGTCGAGTGGAGTGAACCGGAGGCCGTCGCCGCTCCGGCGACCGCCCCCGTCACCCCTGCCGACGCCGCCGACGCGGCGCGGCTCGTCGCCTTCGGACTCCAGCCCAAGCTGCAGCCCGCCCGCGACCAGGAGTACGCCGAGCTGCTGCGCCGCTACCGCGAGGACCCGCCGTTCGCGCGGCTCGCCGACGCGGTCGCGGCCGGCCTAGGGCTCATCGTCCTGGAGGTGTCCGCGCGCGCGGGAATGGCGGTGACCGCCGCCGAGGACTCGGTCTTCGCCGTCCGCATGGGCGACTACGCGCGCCGTGCCTCGGCCGACTCCGGCGACCGCTTCCTGCACGGCCTCGCCCACCTCGCCGTCGCCGCCATGGCCTTCCCGCGCCCCGAGGACCTCGCGGACGACGGATACATCGGGCGCGTCTCGGTCAACGGTGTCGACGCGTTCGTACGGCAGGCCTGCCGACGACTGGAGGAGCGGGCCGAGGAGACGGGCGAGAACACCGACCCGGCGACGGACGCGCCGGGCCTGGAAGCGGCGTGGCGGATCTGGGCGCGACGCAGCTCCACCGGCGCCACCAAGGACGCCCGAAGACTGGCCGGCTCGACGACCGGCATCATCGCGAAGGCCGTCGCGTTCCTCACCGACTCCGGCTTCCTCCAGCGCACCGGGGACGACGCAGGCGGCACCTACCGGACGACGGCGCGCTACCAGCTCCAGGTCCGCGACATGGCGGGAACCGCCGCGATGGGCGAACTGCTGGAGCTGGGCGTCGTGCCGGTCACCGACGGCACCGCGACCCTGCTGCCCGCCGAGGACACCGACGACATGGAACTGGCGGCCGGAGCCGGACTGCCCTTCCACTCCTGACACGGCCCGCCCGGCCCCCGCCCACGCCCCACCTCCCCTCACGACGACGAGAGTCCGCCGCCATGTACGAGCTGTCCCGGGTCCGCCTCTACTCCATCGGGCCTGCCGGTGCGCGCTACGCCGACACCGTGCTGGACCTGCGCGGAGTCGGCGAGCCCGTGCCCGACCCCGCGCCCACCCAGGCGGAGTTCTTCGCGGAGGAGCCGGTCGGCCCGCCGCGCCGCCCCGCGCCCGCCGGCGTGCTCTTCCTGGAGAACGGCGGCGGCAAGTCGGTCCTGCTCAAGCTGATCTTCTCGGTGATGCTCCCGGGCCACCGCAACACCCTGGGCGGCGCCAGTTCCGGCGTGCTGCGCAAGTTCCTCCTCGCCGACGACTGCGGACACGTCGCCCTGGAGTGGCAGCACACGATCACCGGTGAGTGCGTGGTCGTCGGCAAGGCGAGCGAATGGCGCGGACGCCAGGTCTCCAACGACCCGCGGAAGTTCGCCGAGGCCTGGTACTCCTTCCGGCCCGGCCCCGGACTCAGCCTCGACAACCTGCCCGTCGCCGAGGCCACCGCCGTACGGCCCTTTGCCGAAGGAGCCTCCGGCGCGCAGGGCAGGCGCCGCACCATGAAGGGTTTCCGGGACGCGATCACCGAGGCGGGCAAGGCGTACCCTCACCTGGAGGTCCACTGGGAGGAGATCCACGACCGCTGGAACGAACACCTCGGCGACCTCGGCCTGGACCCCGAACTCTTCCGCTACCAGCGCGAGATGAACGCCGACGAGGGCGAAGCCGCCGGTCTCTTCGCGGTCAAGAAGGACTCCGACTTCACCGATCTGCTGCTGCGCGCGGTCACCGACACCCGCGACACCGACGGACTGGCCGACCTGGTCGGCGGCTTCGGCAACAAGCTCGGACGCCGTGCCGAACTCATCGCCGAGCGCGACTTCACCGCCGGTTCCGTCGACCTGCTGCGACGCATCGTCGACGCCTCCGAGGCACGGGCACGCGCGCGGGACATCCACTCCGGCGCCGAGCGGCGCACCCGGAACCTCGCCCGCCGGCTGTCGGCACGCGCCGTGCGGGAGCGCCTGCGCGCGGGAGAGCTCGCCCAGCAGGTCACCGCGGCCGCGTACGCCGTCACCCATACCGAGGGCGCCCGTGGGCGCAGCGCGCTGATCGCCGCCGAACTCGCCTACCGGCACGCCTCCCTGGCACTCGCAGGAGCGGAGAAGGCGGCAGCGGCGCAGAAGCGGGAGCTGGCCGATGCGCGCACCCTCCACTCCGCCTGGCAGGCCGCCGAGGCCGTGCTGCGGCACCGCGCCGCCGCCGACCGCTCCACGCGTGTGGCCGCCGTGATCCGTGAGGCAGAGCGGGACGCCGCACCCGCCCTCGCCGCCCGCGCCCGCGCCGCCGTCGACCTCGTACGCGCCCTGCACCGGGCCGCCGACGGCGCCGAGTCCCTCGCCAACGAGGAGGAGGAGCGCTCCGCGGGCCTCCAGGAGATCGGTGAGCGCTCGCACGCCGACGCGACGGCGGCCGCCACCGCGGCCCAGCGCGCCCGCAGCGAGGTCGGCCACCTGAAGCAACGCCTCGCCGAGGTCGAACAGGAGACCGCCGAGGCGGTCCGCGCCGGCTGGCTCGACGACAGCGCCCCCGACGCCGACCCGGCCCGCGCCGCCCTGGCCGCCAGCGACGCGGAGAAGACCGCCGTCGCCGGCTGGGACACCGCCCGCGAGGCCTCGCGGCGCGCCGCCGACCACGCGCGCGAGGCCGCGTCCGCCGAGTCCCGTGCCGAACTGACGGCAGCCCGCGCGGCGGACGCGGCGACGGCCGCCGAGGGCTCGTACGCGGTGGAGTGCCGCACCGCCGAGGCCCTCGCGGAGGAGGAGCGGCTCGCGGAGCTGCTCGGCCTGCCGCGCGCCGGCACCCGTGCCGCCGTGCCCCAGCCCCGACGCGACGAGGAGACCGACGGCACCGCCGGCCTCGCCGACGGCGCACCGCTGACGCCCGAACAACTCGACCAGTACGCCGACGACCTGCGCGCGCTCCTCGACGACGGCGTCGCCTCCGCCGAGCGCCACCTCTTCGAGCTGCGCACCGCGGCGGCCGACGACGCGCGCATCCTCGGAGCGCTCGGCGACGGCGGCCTGCTGCCCCCCGGCCCGGACGTGCTCGCCACCGTCGAGTACCTCGGCGAACACGGCATCCCCGCCCTGCCCGGCTGGCGTTACCTCGCCCAGGCCGTCGACCCCGTCGACCACGCGCGCGTGCTCGCCGCCCGCCCCGAACTCGTCGACGGCGTGATCATCACCGACCCGGACACCCACGCCCGGGCCCGCGAGGCGCTCGGTGAAGCCGCCCTGCTGCCGCGCTCGGCGGTCGCCGTCGGTACGGCAGCCGCCCTGCTCGCCCCCACCCCGGCCGACGACGGGCAGGACGGCGGCGTCTTCCTCGTACCGCCGAACCCGGCCATGCACGACGAGCACGCGGCCGACGAGGAGCGCCAGGCGCTGCGGGCCCGCACGGGTCTGCGGGACGAGGAGATCCGTACGCTCGCCGCCCGCCTCGGCAAGGACCGGGAACTGGCGGCACGGCTCGCGTCCTGGCGCACCGGCTGCCCGGCCGGACGGCTCGTCGAACTGGCCTCGACCGCCGCGGAGGCGCGAGCCTTCGCCGAGGAGGCCGAGGCCGAACTGACCGAGGCACGAACCGTCCGGACGGAGGCCGACGAGACCGCGGGCGACGCCGCCCACGTACGCGACGAGCGGCAGGAGGCCGCGCAGAAGGCCCGGCGCGCCGCCGACGCCCTCGCCGGACTCGCCTTCCGGCTCCGCGAACGCGCCGGCTGGCAGGTCCGGGTCCGCGAACTCGCCGACGAGGCGGCCGAGTCCGAGGCCCGCGCGCAGGAGTGCCTGGAGCGCGCCCGCGCCGCCGACGAGGACCGCCGTGCCACCCAGCGCGCCGCCGACGACGCCCGCCGCACGGCCCGCGCCCTGCGGGCCGAGCGTGCGGAGATCGCGGGCGCACCGGACGACGTGTCGCAGGACGACACGGCCGCGCAGTCCTCGCTCCCGGCCCTGCGGGAGGCCTACCGGGCCGCGTCGCAGCTCTACGAGAAGGTCGGCGTGGGCGCCGACCTGCGGGCCGAGCAGGCGCGCGCCGAGAGCGACGAGAGCGCGGCCCTCGCCGATCTGGACCGCCTCAGCAACAAGGTCCGCACCCGCGCGGCCCAGCTCCTGGAGTCGCCCGACGGATCCGACGGCCCCTCCCGGCAGGCCGCCGCCGCGCGCGCGGACGAGTTGGTGCAGCTGCTGGAGACCCGGATGTCCACCGCGAGCGAGCAGCTCGGGCGGCTGCGCGGCGAGGCGGAGAGGCACGCGCCCGAGGAGGGCGACGCGCACACCGAGCTGGCCGAGGACCTCGTGCCCCGCGACGCCGAGCACGCCCAGGCCCTGCTCCGCACCGCGACGAACGAACTCGCCACCCGTGCCGAGGCGTTGGAGCGGGCGCGGGACGCGCACGGCGAGTTCCTCGGTGCCCACCGGTCGGCCGAGGACGCGGCCGGCGGTTTCGACGAGACGTCCGCCCTGCTCAGGGACCTCCTCCGGGAACACTCAGACGAAGAGCAGGAGGAGTCCGAGCCCTATCCCGGGAGCCTCGAAGAGGCACGCCACTCCGCCGCCGAGAGCCGTCGCTCGCTGCGCGGCTGCGCCGCCGACCTGAGCGCCGCCGATGCCGCCGTCCGCGAGGCCTGCGACATCCTCGTCCGGCACGCCAACTCCACCCGCTACGAGCAGGTGCGGACCCCCGCGCGGCAGCAGATCCGTGAGCTTCCCGCCTCCTCGCTGCCCGAGCACGCGCACAAGTGGGCGGACGCGTTCGCGCCCCGACTGCGCGTGCTGACCGACGAGTTGGAGCAGCTGGAGCGCAACCGGGACTCGATCGTGGACCGGCTGCGGGGACTGGTGGAGTCCTCCCTCGCCACCCTGCGGTCCGCGCAGCGGCTGTCCCGGCTCCCGGAAGGTCTCGGTGAGTGGTCCGGGCAGGAGTTCCTGCGCATCCGGTTCGAGGAGCCCGACCAGGCCACCCTCACCGAGCGGCTCGGCGAGGTCGTCGACGAGGCCACCCGCGCCGCGGTCAAGAAGAACTCCGACATGCGGCGCGACGGCATGTCCCTGCTGCTGCGCGGGGTCGGCGCCGCACTCCAGCCCCGGGGCGTCGCCGTCGAGATCCTCAAGCCGGACGCCGTCCTGCGCGCCGAACGCGTTCCCGTCGGGCAGATGGGCGATGTCTTCTCCGGAGGTCAGCTGCTCACCGCCGCCATCGCGCTGTACTGCACGATGGCGGCTCTGCGCAGCAACGACCGCGGCCGGGACAAGCACCGGCACGCCGGCACCCTCTTCCTCGACAACCCCATCGGCCGCGCCAACGCGACCTATCTGCTGGAGCTCCAGCGGGCCGTGTCGGACGCGCTCGGCGTCCAACTCCTCTACACCACCGGCTTGTTCGACACGACCGCGCTCGCCGAGTTCCCGCTCGTGATCCGCCTGCGCAACGACGCGGACCTGCGCGCAGGACTGAAGTACATCAGCGTGGAGGAACACCTCCGGCCGGGACTCCCGAAGGAGGCCCCGGCCGGCGAGGCCGGGCACACCGAGATCACCGCGACGCGGATGTTCAAGCGGCCGGCGCCGGTCGCCCCGTAGGGATCCGGCTCGGCGAGCCGCCGGACCGGTCACGGCCGGTCCGGCGGCTCCCCGGGCGGCTGCCGTTCCCTCAGGGGCCCGTCCGCGCGTCCTCCTTCACGAGGTCGGCGCACTTCTCGCCGATCATCATCGTGGTGATGCACGGGTTCACGGAGATCAGATCCGGCATCGCCGATCCGTCCGCGACCCGAAGACCCGTGACCCCCTTGACCCGCAGCCGGGGGTCGAGCGGGGCCGACGGGTCGTCGTCCGCGCCCATCTTCACGGTGCAGGACGGGTGGTAGACGGTGTTGTGGGTCTTGTGGATGTAGTCCAGCAGCTCGTCGTCGGAGCGGACGTCAGGGCCCGGTGCCAGCTCGGCGCCCGCCCAGCCGCTCAGCGCGGGCTGCGCGGCGATGCGCCGGGCCAGCTTCAGTCCGTACGTCATGACGCGCACGTCGTGTTCGTGCGTGAAGTAGCGCGGGTCGACCATCGGCTTGTCCCGGTAGTCGCGGGTGCGCAGCCGCACCGTGCCGCGCGACTTGGCGCGCGTCACGTTCGGAGTGAGGCAGAACGCGTTCTCCGACGTGGGGAAACCGTGCCGGGCGGTGTTCATGTCGAACGGCACCGAGCCGTAGTGGAACATCAGGTCCGGCCGGTCCAGGCCCGGTTCGGTGTCGTAGAAGATCCCCGCCTCCCACCACTGGCTGGACTTGGTGGGCATGGGCCGGCGGGCCTCCCACATGATGACGCCCTCGGGATGGTCCTGGAGGTTCTCGCCGACCCCCGCCGCGTCGACGACCACCTCCACACCGACCTCGCGCAGATGCGTCGCGGGCCCGATCCCCGACAGCATCAACAGCTTCGGGGTGTCGACCGAACCGCAGGACACGATCACCTCGCGGCGGGCCCTCACCGTCCGGGTGTGGACCAGATCCGGGTCGAGATACTCCGCTCCCACACATTTTCGCCCCTCCAGGACCAGCTTCTTCGCCCGCACGCCCGTCCGCACCGAGAGGTTCGGCCGCCTGCCCATGACCGGGTGGAGGTACGCCACCGACGAGGACTGCCGGATGTTGTTCTCGTCGGAGTTGATCTGGAACCAGTTGGCTCCCCGGACCACCGTCCTTCCGCTGTTGAACGGGGTCGTCGGGATGCCCTCCTGCGCGCACGCCTCCAACAGGGCGGCGCCGCACGGGTCCTCGCCCTTGAGCGTGCGCAGCTTCACCGGCCCGGTGCGGCCGTGGTGATCGCCGGGGGCGTCGTTCGACTCCAGCCGCCGGTACAGCGGGAAGAGATCGGCGGAACCCCAGCCCGTACAGCCCGCTGCGGCCCAGTCGTCCAGGTCCTCCGCCGGAGCCCAGAAGGCGATGCACGAATTGTGCGACGAACAGCCGCCGAGCACCTTGGCCCGGGCGTGCCGCATGAAGCTGTTGCCGCTGGCCTGCGGTTCGACCGGGTAGTCCCAGTCGTAGCCGGATTCCAGCAGACCCATCCAGCGGTCCAGTCTGAGGATGTCGTCGTCACCGACGTCGCTGGGGCCGGCCTCCAGGACGCACACGGTGACGGACGGATCCTCGGACAGCCGGGCCGCTACCACGTTGCCGGCGGTGCCACCGCCGACCACGACATAGTCGAACTCATCGATGCTCATGCGCTGTTGCCCTCCTTCAGTCGGCTGCCGGGGCGGTGAGCGGGGCCGTCGGCGCGGGTTCCGGCCGGTGCGAGTCGAGAACACCGGTGCGGTGCCGCTGGACGAACCAGTAGTAGGCGAAGCCCCCGCCGGCGATGACCGCCACGAACAGCACCGCGCCCCAGCGCAGGTACCAGTGGAACGGCGCCGCCGCGTTGTACACCTCGGCGCGCGGCCAGATCAGGTTGACCGTCATGGCCGCGCCCCACACCACGGCCACGATGTTCACGAGCAGACCCCACCGGCCCAGCGAGAACCTACCCTCGCCCGCCGGCTGCCACCGGCCGCGCAGCCGGGCCACCAGCATCGGCGCGGTCACCCCGAGATAGGCGAGGTAGATCATGACGATGCCGATGCTGGTGACCACGGTGAAGATCTGCGGCTGGCGGATGTTCACGACGAGGATCGCCACCGCCAGGATCCCGATGACCACCGCGGGCAGCACCGGGGTCCGAAAGCGCGGACTGACCCGGGCCATCAGGGACGACGCGGGCAGGTTGTTGTCCCGGGACATCGCGAAGGCCAGCCGGATCGCCGCCGTGTGCACCGCGAGAGCGCACACCGTGACCGCGATCAGCACGCACCACAGCATCGCCTTGCCGGCCGTCGGACCGAGCACGTCGAGCACCACGAACTGCAGCCCGTCCGTGGACAGCTTCTCGCCCTTCAGGCTGGACACGCTCATCAGCGCGAGCAGCAGGACCAGACCGCCGAGGACGAACGAGGCCACGATGGCGCGGATGATGGCGCGCGGCGCGTTGCGCGAGGGATCCAGCGACTCCTCACCGAGCGAAGCTGCCGTGTCGAACCCGTACATGACGTACGCCGAGGCCAGCGAGGCCACCAGGAAGGCGCCCAGGTACCCCGTCGAGTGACCGGCGCCCGTGCCCGCCGTCTCCGTGACCACCTGGGGACCTCGGGTGATGTGGACGGCGAACAGCACGATGAGGACGACGGTGGCGACCAGCTCGATGAACACGCCCGCGCTGTTGATGGTGGCCATCAGCTTCACGCCGAAGGCGTTCACCAGGGTCGTGAACAGGATGAGCACCGTGGCCAGCACCACCGCGTTCGTCGCGACGTCGTACTTCCCGGTGCCGTCGCCGACGAACTGGAAGACGTCCGAGATCTGCGGGAGCGTCAGCTGGTAGGCCAGCGCCACCGCCGAGATCGACACGATGGAGGCGATGAGCATCATCCAGCCGGCCAACCAGCCCAGATGCGGATTGCCTATCCTCTTCGACCAGTTGTAGACGGAACCGGCGACGGGATAGCGCGCGGCCAGCTCCGCGAAGCAGAGCGCGACCATGAACTGGCCGATGAAGACCATCGGCCAGGACCACCAGTAGGCGGGGCCCCCGCTGCCGTAGCCGAAGTAGAAGAGCTGGAAGGTGCCGGTGAGGATGGAGATGTAGCTGATGCCGGCGGCGAAGGTGTGGAAGCTGCCGAGGGTGCGCTTCAGCTCGGGTCTGTAGCCGAACTCGGCGAGTTCGGCGTCGTCGTGCTGCGGTCCGGTCGGTTGCTCGGTGGTGGACATGAGCGGACTCCAGGTGGTCCTGGGGGCGGGGTGAGGGAGCGGCCTGAGCGGGTGCCGGGTTCCTTGAGGGGCTGGTTCGCGGGTGCCATGTCCACGGGGTGCGCCGGGGCCGAACGGAGCCGCCCCCGGCGGTCGGGTCAGCCGAACCAGCCTTGCGGGGAGGGATCGGTGTTGCGCCAGATGTGCTTGGTCTCGCGGTACTCGGCCAGACCCGACGGGCCGAGTTCGCGCCCGGATCCGGACTGCTTGAACCCACCCCACTCGGCCTGCGGGACATAGGGGTGGAAGTCGTTGATCCACACCGTGCCGACGCGCAGCCGGGCCGCGACCCGCTGCGCCTTCGCCTCGTCGGTGCTGAACACCGCGCCGGCGAGACCGTAGATCGTGTCGTTGGCGAGCCGCACCGCCTCGGCCTCGCCGCTGAAGCGCTCCACCGTGAGCACGGGCCCGAACGACTCCTCCCGCACCACGGACATGTCACCGCTGCACTCGTCCAGCACCGTCGGTGGATAGTAGAAGCCCTCATCGAGCCCGGGACCGGTCGGACGCACGCCTCCGCAACGCAGCACGGCTCCCTCGGCCAGCCCCCGGGCGACGTACGCCTCGACCTTCTCGCGGTGCGCCGCAGAGATCAGCGGCCCGGTCTGCGCCCGCTCGTCGAAGGGCCCGCCCAGTCTGATCCGGGAGGCGCGCCGGACGACCTCGTCGACGAACCGGTCGTGCAGCCCGTCCTCGACCAGCAGCCGCGCGCCGGCCGAGCACACCTGCCCCGAGTGCAGGAAGACCGCCGTCAGCGCCATGTCGACGGCCGTCTCGAAGTCGGCGTCGGCGAAGACGATGTTGGGGTTCTTGCCGCCGAGTTCGAGTGCGACCTTCTTGACCGTCCCGGCGGCCGCGGCCATCAGCGCGCGCCCGGTCGCCAGGCCTCCGGTGAAGGAGACGAGGTCGACGTCCGGATGGTCTGCCAGCGGGGCGCCCGCCTCGGGGCCCGCGCCCAGCACCAGGTTGGCGACGCCCGGTGGAACACCCGCCTCCTCCAGGAGCCGCATCAGATGGATCGCCGTGTGCGGGGTCAGCTCGCTCGGCTTGAGGACGAAGGTGTTGCCCGCGGCGAGCGCCGGAGCGACCTTCCAGGCCGTCTGCAGGAGCGGGTAGTTCCAGGGGGTGATCAGCGCGCAGACCCCGACGGGTTCGTACACGACACGGCTGTCGACACTCGGCGTGCCCGTCTCGACGACCCGGCCGGCCTCGGCGGTGGCCTGCCGTCCGAAGTAGCGGAAGCAGTTCGCGATGTCGTCGATGTCGTACTCGCTCTCGACGAGCCGCTTGCCGGTGTCCAGCGACTCGGCACGGGCGAGGGCGTCCTTGTCGCGGACGAGGAGGTCGGCGACGCGCAACAGCAGATCTCCGCGGTCGGCCGCCGGGGTCGTCGGCCAGGGCCCCTCGTCGAAGGCACGGCGCGCGGCGGCGATCGCCTCCACCGTGTCCTTGCCGCCCGCCTCGTCGACGACGCCGACCGGCGAGCCGTCGGCGGGACAGCGGATCTCCCGGGTGCGCTCGTCGAGTGCGCCGCGCCAGCCACCGTCGATGTACAGGTCAGGCACGTGGGCCTCCCAGTCGTGCGATCAACCACTCGTGGAAGATCCCGATGTGATGCTCGGTCGGGACCAGCACACCACCGTTGCGATAGGCCCGCGACGCCATCGCCGGCTGGGTCCGCTCGCACGCCTCGAAATCCTGCTCGTTCACCCGGTGGAACAACTCCACCGACTTGGACAGGTCCGCGCCGGACTCGACGACCTCGGGGGCGTAGAGCCAGTCGCACTCGACGACGGTACGGTCCTCGGCGAGCGGGAACATGCGGTGCAGGATGACATGGTCCGGGACCAGATTGACGAAGACCGTCGGTTTCACCGTGATCGCGTAGTAGCGGCGGTCCTGCTCGTCCGCGACGGCGGGCAGCCTGGCGAACCCCTCGCTGCCGTCGACCGTGAACCCCCTGATCTCCTCGCCGAACGCGGCGCCGTGCCCCACGTAGTACTGCGCGGCGTACCCCTCGGCGAACTCCGGCAGTACCTCGGTCAGTTCCGGATGGATCGTCGCGCAGTGGTAGCACTCCATGAAGTTCTCGACGATCAGCTTCCAGTTCGCCCGCACGTCGTACGTGACGCGCCGGCCGAGCGCGAGGTGCTCGGTGCCGTAGTGCTCGACGGCCGCGGCCGTGCCGAGCCGCTCCACGGCCGCTCCCATCACCGTCTCCTCGAAGGAGGGCGGTTCGGCGGCCAGACACACCCAGGCGTAGCCCAGCCACTCGCGCAGCGCCACCTTGACCAGTCCGTACGCGACGCGGTCGACGTCCGGCATCTTCACCAGGTTCGGGGCGGCCACCAGCCGGCCGTCGAGATCGTACGTCCAGGCGTGGTAGGGGCATTGGAGGTTGCGCCGCACCTCGCCCGAGTCCTCGGTGCACAACCGGGCGCCCCGGTGCCGGCAGATGTTGAGGAACGCGCGCAGCTCGCCCGTGCGGGAGCGGGTCACGAGCACGCTCTCGCGGCCGACCTGCACGGTGCGGAAGGCTCCCGGCCTCGCGAGGTCCCCGGAGCGGACCGCGCAGAACCACATCGACTCGAAGAGCCGCTCCTGCTCCTGGCGGAAGATCTCCGGGTCCGTGTAGTACCGCCCGGGGAGGGTGGCGATGAGGCTGGGGGAGAGCGGGGACGGGGAGGCGGGGATCGTCGTCACGGGCGTGCTCCTCAGGCGGGCGCGGCGGCGAGGCGGTGGGGGTCGAACAGGCCGATGGGATGCTCGGTCGAGCCGTCCAGGGCGAGGTCGGCGAGGATCTCGCCGACGACCGGCACGAACTTGAAACCGTGCCCGGAGAAACCGCAGGCCACGGTGACCGACTCCGGATGCGCGGGATGACGCGCGATGACGAAGTGCTCGTCGGGGGTGTTGGAGTACATGCAGGTGGAGGCCTTCAGGAAGGTGCCGGGCAGGTCGGGGATGCAGCGCGACATCCGGTCCGTCATGGCCCGGATCTCGTCCTCGTGCACCGTCCGGTCGATGTCCTCGGGGGTGCATTCGACACCCCTTCGGAAGAACGCGACCTTGGCGCCCAACTCCGGTCCGTCGATGGCGGGGAAGCCGTACACCTGGACGCCGGCCGCGTCCTCCCAGATGTAGATCGGGTGCCTCTCGGGCACGAACGGGCCGGTCCCGCCGCGGGGCTGGAACCAGTACATGATCTGCCGCTCGATCCGGAAGGGCACTCCGAGGTCGGTGAGCAGCCGAGGAGCCCACGCGCCCGGGCAGACGACGAGTTGACCGGCCGTGTACGTGTTCTCGGCCGTGTGCACGCGGACGCCGTCCCGGTACGGCTCCCAGCGGGTCATCGGCTCGTCGAAGTGCAGGTCGGCGCCCCGCCGGGTGGCGAGCTGGAGGTGCGCGGCGACCGTGTTCTCCGGGCGGACCAGTCCGGCCCGGGCCTCGAACAGCGCCACCTCGTCGTCGCGCGGGTTCAGGGTGGGGAAGCGGCGCCTGATCTCCGCCGCGTCCAGCATCTCGTGGGGCAGGTCCCATTGCCGCGCCGACAGGAGGGAACCCGCGACGGTCCGCGACTCGGGCGGCCCCACCATCACGCCGCCGCAGAGGGTGGCGATGTCACGGCCGGTGGCCCGCTCCAGGTCGTCGTACAGCTCGTAGGCGCGCAGCAGCAGCGGGACGTACGCCGGGTCCTCGAAGTAGGACTGGCGGGTGACGCGTGAACCGCCGTGGCTGGAGCCCCGGTTGTGCACGGGGCCGAACTTCTCCAGCCCGAGCACGCGGGCGCCGCGGGCGGAGAGGTGGTGGGCGGCGGCGCTGCCCATACCGCCGAGACCGATCACGATCACGTCGTACGTGGGGGACATGGGGCCTCCTCGATCCTTTTGTCCGGCTCTTGCCTCTTCATCGGATTCAACGGCGGATTCGGTTCATCTCCGGATCGAAGAGCGGTTCGTCGCGGACGGTGGCGGGGATCTTCTCGCCGAAGTAGTCGACGTGGACGCCCGTTCCGGCGGGCAGCGCGGGCAGCCAGGCGTAGGCCACGCAGCGGCCCAGCGTGTAGCCGTAAGCGGCGCTGGTGACGTAGCCGGCGGGGGCGCCGTCGACGTGGACGGGTTCCTTGCCGAGGACGACGGCTGCCGGGTCGTCGAGGAGGAGTGCGGTGAGCCGGCGAGCCGGTGTCCGCGCGGCCGGTCCCTGGAGGGCCTCCTGGCCGACGAATGCGTCCTTGTCCATGCGGACGGCGAAGCCGAGACCCGCCTCGTAGGGGTTGTGCTCGTCGGTCATGTCGGTGCCCCAGGCCCGGTAGCCCTTCTCCAGGCGGAGCGAGTTGAAGGCGGAGCGTCCGGCGGCGATCAGGCCGTGCGGCCGGCCCGCCTCCCAGAGCGTGTCCCAGAGCCGGAGTCCCAGGTCGGCGGTCGTGTACAGCTCCCAGCCCAGCTCTCCGACATAGCTCAACCGCATCGCGGTGACGGGGACATGGCCGATGTACGTCTCCTTCGCGCGGAAGTAGCCGAAGCCCTCGTGCGAGAAGTCGTCGCGGGTCAGCGGCTGGACGAGGTCCCGGGCGAGCGGCCCCCACACCCCGACGCAACAGGTGCCGGACGTGATGTCCCTGATGTGCACGTCCCGCGGGGCGTGGCGCAGGAACCGGTCCAGGTCGGCGGGGGAGTTGGCGCCCACCTGGAACCGGTCGGGGGCCAGCCGGGCGACGGTGAGGTCGGAGCACACACCGCCCGACCCGTCGAGGAGCAGGGTGTAGGTGACCGCGCCGGGTTTCTTGCGGAGGTTGTTGGAGGTCATGCGCTGGAGGAAGGCGAGGGCACCGGGGCCGGTGACTTCAAGGCGGCGCAGCGGGGTCATGTCGTAGAGGGCGACCTTCTCGCGGGTGGCCCTCGCCTCCGCAGCGGCGACGGGGGACCAGTGGCGGGCCGCCCAGGCGTCGCGCTCGGGCAGCGGGCCGAGGGAATCGACGAGCGGGGCGTTCGCCTCGTACCAGTGCGGGCGTTCCCAGCCGCCGCCCTCCAGGAAGTAGGCGCCGAGCTGCTCCTGCCGGGCGTGGAACGGGCTGACGCGCAGCGGGCGCGGGTGCTCCATCGGCTGAAGGGGGTGCAGGATGTCGTACACCTCGACGAACTGCTGTGAACCGCGCTCACGGACGTACGCCGGTGAACGCTGTACGTCCTCGAATCGCGTCACGTCGCACTCGTGCAGGTCGAGGGAGGCCCGTCCGTCGACCATCCATTCGGCGACCGCCTTCGCCACCCCGGCCGAGTGCGTGACCCACACGGCCTCCGCCAGCCAGAATCCGCGGAGTTGCCGGGACTCTCCGAGGAGGGGCATGCCGTCCGGGGTGAAGGAGAAGACGCCGTTGAAACCTTCCTCGATCTCCGTCCCCCGCAGCGCGGGCAGCAGACGGCGGCAGTCTTCCCAGCTCGGTGCCCAGTCCTCCTCGGTGAACGGGTACGAGGACGGCATCTGCATGCCGCGCTCTCGTGCCGCGTCGTAGGGAAGCACCGCGAACGGGTCGACCGGCAGGGGCCGGTGGGCGTAGCTGCCGATGCCGATGCGGTCGTGGTGCTCGCGGAAGTAGAGGTCGCGGTCCTGGAATCGGAGGATGGGCTTCGAGGCCTCCGCCGACGCTCCGGTCAGGTCGGGGAGCGGCCGCGTCCTCGCGTACTGGTGCGCGAGCGGCTGCAGGGGTACGTCGACGCCGGCCATGCGGCCGATGACGGGACCCCAGAAGCCGGCCGCGGACACGACGTGATCGGCGGGGAACGTGCCCCGGTCGGTGACGACCCCGGTGACCCTGCCGTCCGCCTGTTCGATCCCGGTGACCGTGTGGCGGTCGAGGAAACGGGCTCCTCTTCCGGTGGCGCGGGCCAGTTGGGCGCGGGCCGCGAGGACGGCGCGGGCGAGTCCGTCGTCCGGGGTGTGGAAGCCGCCGAGGACGACCGACCGGTCGATGAGCGGCCAGAGTTCCTCGCACCGGTCGGCGCCGACGATCTCGCCGCGGATGCCCCACGCGGTGGCGTAACCGGCCCTGCGATGCAGTTCGGCCAGACGCTCGGGGGTGGTGGCGAGTTCGAGGCCGCCCACCCGGTCGAAGCAGGAGACGCCGTCGACCTGGAGCGAGGAGAACTTCTCGACCGTGTACCGCGCGAACGCGGCGAGCGTCCTGGAGGGGCTGGTCTGGAACACCAGGCCCGGTGCGTGCGAGGTGGAACCGCCAGGGGCGGGCAGCGGGCCCTGTTCGAGAACGGTGACGTCGGTCCAGCCTCGGGCGGTCAGCTCGTCGGCGAGGGAACAGCCGACGATGCCGGCGCCGATGACGACGACGCGGGGACGGAGTGCGGGAGTGCTGGACATGCCCCTCCTTGCCGGGTGGGGAAGTGGAAGCGCTCAGTTGGCGGGGGAGTCGAACCGTCAGGGAGCGAGGACGGGTTCGCCGTGTACGGGCGTCGACGACGACGAGTGCTCCGGTCCCGTCACAGGACCACCACGGAGCGGAGGACCTCACCCCGGTGCATCTTCGTGAACGCCTCCTCGACCTGGTCGAGCGCGATCGTCTCGCTCACGAACGCGTTCAGGTCGAGCAACCCGTACAGGTACTGGGCGATGAGGAACGGGAAGTCGCGGCTGGGCAGGCAGTCCCCGTACCAGGAGGACTTCAGGGAGCCGCCGCGCGAGAACAGGTCGATCAGCGGAAGATCGACCGTCATCCCGGGATCGGGGACGCCGACCTGGACGAGCACACCGGCGTGGTCACGCATGTAGAAGGCCTGTTTGTACGTCTCCGGTCGGCCCACCGCGTCGATGGCGACGTCGACCCCGAAGCCGTCGGTCAGCGCCCGGACTGCCTCGACCGGGTCGGTTCCGCGCGAATTGACCGTGTGAGTGGCGCCGAACCTCTCCGCCAGGTCGAGCTTCCTGTCGTCGATGTCCACGGCGATGACCTTCATCGCGCCGTTCAGGCAGGCGCCCGCGATGGCCGCGTTGCCCACGCCGCCGCACCCGATGACGGCGACGGTGTCACCGCGCCCGACGTTGCCGGTGTTGACCGCGGCGCCGTACCCGGCCATCACCCCGCAGCCGATCAGCCCCGCCGCCTCCGGCCGTGCCGCGGGATCCACCTTCACCGCCTGTCCGGCGGCGACCAGGGTCTTCTCGGCGAAGGCCCCGATCCCGAGGGCGTTGCTCAACGGCGTGCCGTCGAGGAGGGTCATCGGCTGGGTGGCGTTGCGCGAGTCGAAGCAGTACCAGGGGCGGCCACGGCGACAGGAACGACACGTGCCGCAGGGCGCGCGCCAGGCGAGGACCACGTAGTCGCCGGGTGCCGGCTCGACGACACCCGGGCCGACGGCCGCGATCGTTCCCGCGGCCTCATGGCCCAGGAGGAACGGGAACTCGTCGTTGATCGCGCCCTCCCGGTAGTGCAGATCCGTGTGGCAGACCCCGCACGCCTGGACGTCGACGAGCACCTCGCCCGGCCCCGGATCCGGAACGACGATCGTCCGCACCTCGACGGGTGCGCCCTTCTTCACAGCGACTACGGCACGGACCTCGTGGGGCACGATGGCTCCTCTGCTGTTGCGCATTGCACGATGGGTTGCGTGATGAGGAACATCTTGAGAACGCCGCCAGGGGGCCGTCAAGAGGTGGGAGTTAACCCTTGGCAAAAGGAACGGGAGCCCCGAAACGCTGCGGACACACAACGACGCGGGGCCGGATTTCCCGGCCCCGCGTCACCGATCCAGGGTCCTGCTCGCGCTCGGGCCCCGACCCTCAACTCCCTTGGGTGGCTCGCCTACCAGCCGGCCGACGCGCACCACGCCGCCCCGGAGCACCGGACCGCCCCGAGCGCCTCAGAAGCCGTACCCCATCCGACGGGACAACTCGGCCCCCGCTGCCACCGTCCGCTTCGACAGCTCCGGCAGCCGGTCCGCGTTCATCCGGTACACCGGCCCGGACACGCTGATGGCGGCGATCACCTTGCCGTCGTGTGCCCGCACCGGAGCCGCGACGCCGGCGAGCCCCAACTCCAGCTCCTCCAGCGTGAGCCCGTACCCCTGCTCGATCACGGCCTCCAATTCGCCGCGCAGCGTGGACGGCCCGGTGATCGTGCGCTCCGTGAAGCGTGGCAGGGTCCGCGCCAGCAGACCTTCCCGCAGCGTGGGCGGCATGTGTGCGAGCAGCACCTTTCCGCTGGACGTCGCGTGCAGCGGGGTGCGTCTGCCCAGCCAGTTCTGCGCGGTGACCGACGCGGTGCCGCGGGCCTGCATGATGTTGACCGCCGCGTCGTCGTCGAGCACCGCGATGTTGGCGGTCTCGCCCAGCTCGTCGGCGAGTTCGCGGCAGACCGGCACTCCCTCCTGGGAGATGTCGAGGCGCACCGCCGCCGCTCCCGCGAGCCGCAGTACGGCGGCTCCCAGGTAGTACTTTCCCCGGTCCTTGGCCTGCGCGACCAGGCCGCGGTTCTCCAGGACCCCGAGCAGACGGAAGGCCGTGGACTTGTGCACGTCCAGTTTCTCGGCGATCTCGGTGACGCCCGCCTCGCCGAGCCGGGCGAGGATCTCCAGCACGCTCACGGCGCGGTCCACCGACTGGACGGCGCTGCCCGCGCCCCGGCCGCTCCGCTTCTCGGGTGTGTCCTCGGTCCGTTCAGCCTGCTTCTGCGTGCGGGTCATAGGTCAACTCTCACCACCTGACGGCCCGGTTTGGGCCGCATCTGCGGGAAGCCCTTGACGTGACGGGACCCCCGCGCGGATTCTGTTGCGCATAGCGCTCCCTCATGCGCCATGCGAAACATCATGTTACCGAAGCGTCCGGAACCGGGAAGGTTCCCGACGCCCCTGGACCTGAGAGGTCGCGGACGAACCGTCCGGACCGAGAGGGGGGCCCATGATTCCCGTCTGCCGCCTTGAAGACCTCCCCGTCGGCGGATCCGTCCGTGTCGGGACCTCACCACCGGTCGCCGTGTTCAACGCCGACGGTGAGCTGTACGCCATCGACGACACCTGCACCCACCAGGACGCCTCCCTCTCGGAGGGGTGGCTGGAAGGCCGTCTGATCGAATGCCCGCTGCACGCGGCCTCGTTCGACCTCCGCACCGGTCTGCCGACGTGCCTCCCCGCGCGCCGCCCGGTCCGTACCCACCGCGTCACCATCGACGACGGGATCATCCACGTCCACCTCGCCGCGGAGGAGGGCACCGCCGCATGAAGGCCGAACTCCCCGCCGGCACGTGTCCCGCCCGGCCGGGGAGCGGTGTCGAAGCGGACAGCCTCCCTCGTGAACTCCCCAGGCATGACCTGCCCGAGCGTGAACTCCCCCAATACAGGCGGCTCTGATGAGGACCGTGACCGTCGTGGGTGCCTCCCTCTCCGGCCTGTACGCCGCCCGCGAGCTGCGCGCCCAGGGCTTCGACGGGCGACTCGTGATCGTCGGCGACGAACCCCACCTCCCCTACGACAGACCACCCCTCTCCAAGGACTTCCTCATCGGCCGCGCCGACGAGGACCGACTCGCCCTCACCGACGCCGAGGAGAGCGCGGAACTCGACGCCACATGGCTCCTCGGCGTCCGCGCCCGCGGCCTCCACCCGCGAAGCCGCGCCGTCGTCCTCGACGACGGCCGAACCGTCCCCACGGACGGCGTGGTCATCGCCACCGGAGCCTCCGCCCGACGCCTGTCCGGCGACCGCCTCCCCGGCGTGCACACGCTGCGGACCCTTGACGATGCCCGCGTCCTGCGTGCCGAACTCACCGTGGGTCCGCGCCGTGTGGTGGTCATCGGCGGCGGCTTCGTCGGTGCCGAGACCGCGTCCTCCTGCACAGCCCTCGGCCACGCCGTCACCGTTGTCGAGGCCGCCCCGCTGCCTCTCGTGCCTCAACTCGGCCCGGAAATGGCGGCCGTGTGCGCCGCACTCCACCGGCGCGCAGGCACCCGTCTCGTGACCGGAACGGCGGTCGCCGGGTTCCGGGTGGGCGGACCCGCTCCCGGCGCCGTGACCGGAGTGGACCTGCGCGACGGCCGAGTGCTGCCGGCCGAAGTCGTGATCGTCGGGATCGGGGCCGTCCCGAACACCGGCTGGCTGGCCGACTCCGGGCTTCGTCTCCAGGACGGCGTGGTCTGTGACGACGGCTGCGTGACCGCCCTCGCGAACGTGGTCGCCGTCGGCGACGTCGCCCGGGTGGGTGGCAGCCGTGCCGAGCACTGGACCTCCGCCACCGAACAACCCCGCGCCGCAGTGGCCAACCTGCTCGCCGGACGCACGATCGAGACCGCACGTCCGCTGCCCTACTTCTGGTCCGACCAGTACGGGGCGCGCATCCAGTTCGCCGGACGACGTCATCCGGCGGACACGGTCCGCATCGTCGAAGGCGACCTCGACGACGGCGCACCCGCCGCGGGCGGATTCCTCGCCCTGTACGAGCGAGGAAACCGCACGACGGCAGTGCTCTCGGTGGACCGACCCCGCCCTTTCACGCGCGTCCGTCGCGAACTCGCCCGCACCGCCGACCCGGTGGAGCCGGCGGCCCTGTGAGAACCGGCCTCCGGCCCCCTACGAGTGCGACAGCTGCCCGGCCCCGCCCCGCCTGCGTATCCGCTCCTGTGCCCGCGCCGAGACCCGGGCGTGACGCTGGGCCTTGCGACGCTCGCGCCGCAGCGCCCGCGCGGTGCTGCTCGGCTCCGACACCACACCGTGCCGCTGGTTCCACACCTGCCGGGTCACCCAGACGTCCAGGGCCGCCCAGGTGGCCACGACCGTGCTGGCCACGCTGCTCAGGACCATCGGGAAAGCGAGCCACGACGCCGTCACCGTGCACAGGAAGGCCACGACCGCCTGAGTCAGCGTCACCGAGATGATGACCACCGCCCGCACCGCCGACGTACGCACCGGATCGGGCAACCGACGCCTGCGCGCGGGCTCCTCGATCCACAGCGGCCGGTAGTACGCCCGTGCCTCGTCCTCTTCTTCGTATGCGTCCGTGACGGCGCCCTTCTCGTCGGACCGGCCGTGCCCGTCCCGAGCCGACCGCCGGGCTCCCGCCCGGTCCCGCTCACCCGTCGCCGCTCGCAGCCGGTCCCGCTGATCGCGCGCAACCGCCGGTATGTCGCGATCCGGTGCCTGCGGGGCCGGTTGTGCCGCCTCGCGCGTCGCAACCTGCGCCTCGAGTGTCCCGCTCCGCTCCGCCGTGCTCATCAACTCGTCACTCCCCACCGCCCAGCAGCCATCTCGCACGAGTGTCTTGCAACACCCGCTCCCCAGTGGCTGCCCGGCTTGCGCTCTTTTACGCCGCCTGAGTGCGTCATGCGGCGCCTGTGGCCGATTCCGCCCTCAACTCCCGTACATAAAGACGAACGACCTGCGTCGAAGATTCCCGGCGAGCGAAGAATTCCGGCCAACTGACCAAGTTTATTCCTTCGCCGTGATCCGGCCTCACGAGCCGGATTCGGGGAGGCAATCTCCCCCAATGAACGGACAACTCCCCATGTCTTGTTCCCCGTCGGGGTCGGAGTGGGTGCAGACAGGTCTTCGAGTTACCTGTGTGTCAGTAGTAGGCTCACGCCGTTTGTTGACGCACAGGTGTGCCCCCCGAACCGGAGGGGTCGAGCTGGGGGAGGCCATGCGCTTTCGCGGGAAGTCCATCCGCCGGAAGATCGTGGCGCTGCTCCTCGTGCCGCTGGTGTCCTTGACCGCGATCTGGGCCTTCGCCACCGTGCTCACGGGGCGTGAGGCCAGCCAACTGTTCAGCGTGTCCGACATCGTAAAGAAGATCGGATACCCGACCGAGGACACCGTCAGGGTCCTCCAGCAGGAACGCCGCCAGACCCTCGTCTACCTGGCCGACCCGCGGGCCTCCGACGGCCTCGCCGCGCTCAAGCGGAGCCGCGCCGCCACGGACCGGAGCGTGGCCCAGGTGCGCAAGAACTCCCGCGACAAGGACGTGCGCGGGGAGATGAACGAGGGCACCACCGAGCGCCTCGCTTCCATCCTCGACGCCGTCGACGGGATCGACTCGCTGCGCCGCAGCGTCGAGGACGGCACCGTCAACCGGTCCCAGGCCCTCGACCTGTACAACCGGCTGATCGACCCCTGCTACGTCCTGATGGCCAACCTTCACGTGGTGGACGACGTGGAGGTGGACAAGGAGGGCCGTGCCCTGGTCAACGTGGCCCGCGCACGCGAACTGCTCTCCCGCGAGGACGCGCTCCTCGGCTCCGCGCTGGTCGCCGGCCACACCACCCGCGACGAGCTGCGCGACATCTCCGACCTCATCGCCCAGCGCACCCTCCTCTACGACATCAGCCTGCCGCTCCTGCCCTCCTCGGAGCGCGAACGCTACGAGCGGTACTGGAAGAACGCCGACACGGCTCCCCTGCGCGTGGCGGAGCAGGCCGTCGTCACCTCCCCGGTGGGCTCACCGAGGGGCGTCACCGCCAAGAGCTGGGACAACGCCGCGGGCCAGGTGCTCGATGACCTGGGCACGCTCGACGACCGGGCCGGCGACCGCTATCAGGACCGCGTCAGGCCCGTGGCCATGGGCGTCATCCTCAAGGCGGTCATCGCCGGCGTGATCGGCCTCATCGCCCTGCTCGTCTCCCTGGTGATGTCCGTACGCATCGGCCGCAGCCTCATCCGCGACCTGCGGCGGCTGCGTCTGGAGGCCCACGAGGCGTCCGGTGTCCGGCTGCCCAGCGTCATGCGCCGCCTCTCCGCGGGCGAAAAGGTCGACGTCGAGACCGAGGTGCCGCGACTCGAGTACGACCGGAACGAGATCGGTGACGTCGGCCAGGCCCTCAACACCCTTCAGCGCGCCGCCGTCGAGGCGGCCGTCAAACAGTCCGAACTGCGCGAAGGTGTCTCCGAGGTGTTCGTCAACCTCGCGCGCCGCAGCCAGGTACTCCTCCACAAGCAGCTCACCCTGCTCGACACCATGGAGCGCAGGACCGAGGACACCGACGAACTGGCCGACCTGTTCCGCCTCGACCACCTGACCACCCGCATGCGCCGGCACGCCGAGGGCCTGGTCATCCTGTCCGGCGCCGCGCCGTCCCGGCAGTGGCGCAAGCCGGTCCAGCTCATGGACATCGTCCGTGCCGCCGTCGCCGAGGTGGAGGACTACGAGCGCATCGAGGTGCGCCGTCTGCCGCGTGTCGCCGTCACGGGACCCGCCGTCGCCGACCTCACCCATCTCGTCGCCGAGCTGCTGGAGAACGCCACGGTGTTCTCGCCCCCGCACACGGCCGTCCATGTTGTCGGCGAGCGCGTCGCCAACGGCTTCACCCTGGAGATCCACGACCGCGGCCTCGGTATGGCCGCCGAGGCGCTGCTCGACGCGAACCTGCGCCTCGCGGAAACCCCCGAGTTCGAGCTCTCCGACACCGACCGGCTCGGACTCTTCGTGGTGAGCCGGCTCGCCCAGCGGCAGAACGTCCGTGTCTCGCTCCAGCCGTCCCCGTACGGCGGTACCACCGCGGTCGTCTTCATCGCCGACGCCCTGCTCACCGACGACGTACCGGACACCAACGGCATCGGCTTCCGGCTCGACCGGACTCTGCCGACCAAGGAGGGCGAGACCGGGGGGAGCCGCACCGCGGCACTCTCCCAGACGCCGGTGCGACTGCCGGGACTGCCCGCCTCGATCCTGGACGGCCCCGTCGAGCTGGAGGCGCCCGTCGAACTCGACGCGATCACCGGGTTCCCGGGCGCGCTCGGCGACGACGACAGTGAACGCGGCGGCCTTTTCCGCCCACGCACCTCCATAGCCGGAGTCCCCGCGGAGCACCACCAACAGGCCCGCGACGGCAGCGACGAGCCCGCACGATCCGAGGACACCGACCGCCCGGGCGCCGGACCGGTTCCCCTGCCACGGCGTCGGACGCCCAAGCTCGTCAGCTCCCACGGCCGCCCCGTCTCCCCGACGCGATCGCGACGGGACGAGACACTGGCCGACGTGTCCGACGACGTGCCCAACGACGTCGAGTCGGCGCAGAACCTGGAGCCTGTACGGGGCCGCAGCACCCCTTCCGGCCAGGAAACGGTGGAGGGCACGGATCGCCCGACGCGCCGTCCGGCGCAGTTCGAGGGCGTCAAGCCGCTGCCCCAGCGGCGCGGTGAGCGTTCCTCGGGTCCCACCCGGCGAGGCGAGGAACGCCCCGGCACCCCCGCCCTGCGTACGGCCCCCGACCCGCGTGAATCCACCGAACCCGGTGCGCCCGCCTTCCGCGATACCCCGCCACTGCCCCAGCGCACCCGCGTCACCGCCGAGCCGACAGGCCCGGACGACACCCTCCCGCGCTCCGACAAGGACACGGGGGAGTCGGGAACGAGCACGACCCCGCTGCCCCGACGGGTCCGACAGGCGAGCCTGGCACCGCAGTTGAAGGACGGACCGGCGCGCCTCGCCGAACGGGACACGGCCCGCGACGGCGCGGGCCCGGACCCCGCCGAGCGGGACGCCGACGAAGTACGCAGCCGGATGGCCTCGCTCCAGCGCGGCTGGCAGCGCGGCCGCGAGGAGAACGCCGTGGGCGACCAGGCCCAGGACGGCTCAGCACGACGAACGACAAAGGGGGACGGTCGATGACCGCACCGAAGGCCGCAGGACCCACCGAGACCAGCAGCCGGACCGGTGATCTGAACTGGCTGCTCGACGAACTCGTCGACCGCGTCGCCAGCATCCGCAAAGCGATCGTGCTCTCCGGCGACGGCCTTCCCACCGGGGCCTCCAAGGACCTCACCCGGGAGGACAGCGAACACCTCGCCGCCGTCGCCTCCGGCTTCCACAGCCTCGCCAAGGGCGTCGGCCGGCACTTCGAGGCGGGCAGCGTCCGACAGACCGTCGTGGAACTCGACGAGGCGTTCCTCTTCGTCACGGCCGCGGGTGACGGCAGTTGCCTCGCCGTCCTCGCCGACGCCGATTCGGACGTGGGCCAGGTCGCCTACGAGATGACGCTCCTCGTCAAGCGGGTCGGCGCACATCTGGCCGCCGCTCCGCGCACCGATCTGACCGCCGGTGGGTAGTGGGATGACATGAGCGGAGACGGTCAGGGAAACGGCCAGGACGCACGCCACTGGTTCGACGACGACGCCGGACCGGTGGTCCGTCCGTACGCCATGACACGCGGTCGCACCACCAGTGCGGGCCAGCACCGCCTCGACCTGATCGCCGTGGTGGTCACGGAACAGCATGCCGACGACCCCGAGGCGGACCATTCGCTGTCCCCGGAACACGTGGACATCGTCGAACTCTGCCGCGACGCGCCCCAGTCCGTCGCCGAACTGGCCGCCGAGCTCGACCTGCCCATCGGCGTGGTGCGAGTGCTCATCGGGGACCTCGTCGCCGACGAAATGGTGCATGTGACACGTCCCGTACCCCCTGCCGACCTGCCCGACGAGAGTATTCTGCGCGACGTGATCAGCGGCCTCCGGGCGCTCTGAGCTGGGCGGAAGCGGGGAACAGACGTGACAGGCTGGCAGTTCTGGGTCGACCGTGGAGGCACCTTCACCGACATCGTCGCGCGGCGCCCCGACGGTCGACTGCTCACGCACAAACTCCTGTCGGACCATCCCACCCAGTACGCCGACGCTGCCGTGGCGGGAGTCCGCGAACTCCTCGGCGCCGACGGTGACACCGAGGCGGCGGGCGCCTCGGTCGACGCCGTCCGCATGGGCACCACCGTCGCCACCAACGCCCTCCTCGAACGCAAGGGCGAGCGCACGCTCCTCGTCACGACCAGGGGATTCCGCGACGCCCTGCGCATCGCCTACCAGAACCGCCCCCGCATCTTCGCGCGGGCCATCGAGCTTCCCGACCTCCTCCACGAACGCGCGGTCGAGGTCGACGAACGGATCGCCGCCGACGGCACCGTCCTGCGCACCCCCGACCTGGACGCACTCGCCGGGCCTCTCCAACAGGCCTACGACGACGGGATCCGCGCCGTCGCCGTCGTCTGCATGCACAGCCACCTGCACCCGGCCCACGAAGAGGCCGTGGGAGCGCTGGCGGCCAGGATCGGCTTCCCGCAGATCTCGCTCTCCAGCGAGGTCAGCCCCCTGATGAAGCTGGTACCGCGCGGCGACACGGCCGTCGTCGACGCCTACCTCTCGCCCGTACTGCGCCGCTACGTCCAGCACGTCGCCGACGAACTGCGCGACGTACGGCTGATGTTCATGCAGTCCAACGGCGGTCTCACCGCGGCCGGCCAGTTCCGCGGCAAGGACGCCATCCTGTCCGGGCCCGCCGGCGGAATCGTCGGCATGGCACGGATGTCGCAGCTGGCAGGCTTCGACCGCGTCATCGGATTCGACATGGGCGGCACCTCCACGGACGTCTCGCACTTCGCCGGCGAGTACGAGCGGGTCTTCACCACCCGCATCGCCGGGGTCCGGCTGCGCGCGCCCATGCTGGACATCCACACCGTGGCCGCCGGCGGGGGCTCCGTGCTCCACTTCGACGGCTCCCGCTACCGCGTGGGCCCGGACTCGGCCGGCGCCGACCCGGGTCCCGCCTGCTACCGGAACGGCGGCCCGCTGACCGTCACCGACGCCAACGTCGCACTCGGCCGCATCCAACCCGGCCATTTCCCCCGCGTGTTCGGCCCCGAGGGGGACCAGCCCCTGGACGAAGCCGTCGTCCGCGACCGCTTCACCACGCTCGCACGGGAGATCCGCCAGGCGACCGGCGACGAACGCACCCCGGAGCAGGTGGCAGAGGGCTTCCTGCAGATCGCCGTCGCCAACATCGCCAACGCCGTCAAGCGGATCTCCGTACAGAAGGGCCACGACGTCACCCGCTACACACTGACCACCTTCGGCGGCGCCGGTGGCCAGCACGCCTGCCGAGTGGCCGACTCCCTCGGCATCCGCACCGTCCTCGTCCCGCCCATGGCCGGTGTCCTCTCCGCACTCGGCATCGGACTCGCCGACACGACCGCCATGCGGGAACAGTCCGTCGAGGCACCCCTGGACGCGGCCTCCATGCCCGGCGTCCTCAAGACGGCCGACGATCTGGAGCGCGCCGCCCGCGCCGAACTCCTCGCCGAGGACATCCCCGAGGACCGTGTCCGGATCACCCGCAGGGCCCAGCTCCGCTACGACGGCACCGATACGGCACTGACCGTCGGACTCACCGAGCCCGACACCATGACCCGCGCCTTCGAGGAACGTCATCGCGCCACCTATTCCTTCACCCTCGACCGTCCGGTCGTCGTCGAAGCCCTCTCCGTGGAAGCCACCGGTCTCACCGAAGCCCCCGATCTCGCCGCCTTCGCTCCCCACGAGGCCGCGCTCGCTTCCGGCCCGGCCGGGCCGGGTTCCGTCAGCCTTCACACGGACGGCGCCTGGCGTGACGTACCGCTGCACCGTCGCGAGCACCTTCCGCCCGGCGAGGGCGTGACCGGACCCGCGATCATCACCGAAGCCGGCGCGACAACCGTCGTCGACGACGGCTGGCGGGCCGCGACGACCGACGACGGGCATCTGATCATGGAACGCGCGGCGGTCACGGAGAGTTCCGACGTGGGTACGGAAGCGGACCCCGTCCTGCTCGAAGTCTTCAACAACCTCTTCATGTCCATCGCGGAACAGATGGGCGCCCGGCTGGAGTCGACCGCCCAGTCCGTCAACATCAAGGAGCGTCTGGACTTCTCCTGCGCCCTCTTCGACCCGGACGGCAACCTGGTCGCCAACGCCCCGCACATCCCCGTCCACCTGGGCTCGATGGGGACCAGCGTGCAGGAGGTCGTCCGGCGGCGCGGCGACAGCATGCGGCCCGGCGACACCTACGCCGTGAACGACCCGTACCACGGCGGCACCCATCTCCCCGACGTCACCGTGATCACCCCGGTGTTCGACACGGAGGGTGACCGCATCCTGTTCTACGTCGCCTCGCGCGGCCACCACGCCGAGATCGGGGGCATCGCCCCCGGCTCCATGCCCGCCGACAGCCGCACCATCGACGAGGAGGGCATCCTCTTCGACAACTGGCTCCTCGCCGAGGACGGCCGCTTCCGTGAGGCGGAGACGCTGGCCCTGCTCACCGCGCTGCCGCACCCCTCGCGCAACCCGGGCACGAACCTCGCCGACCTGCGGGCCCAGATCGCCGCCAACCGGAAGGGCGTCGACGAGGTCGGCCGCATGATCGAGGACTTCGGACTCGATGTGGTGCAGGCGTACATGAAGCACGTACAGGACAACGCCGAAGAAGCGGTACGCCGCGTCATCGCCACCCTCCAGGACGGCGAGTTCGCCTACGAGACCGACTCCGGGGCGGTCATCCGCGTCCGCGTCTCCGTGGACCGCGAGGAGCGAGCCGCCACCGTCGACTTCACCGGTACCTCCGCACAGCTCACCACCAACTTCAACGCGCCCTCCGCCGTGGTCAACGCGGCCGTCCTGTACGTCTTCAGGACCCTCGTGGACGACGACATCCCGCTCAACGAAGGATGCCTGCGCCCGCTGCGGATCCTGGTGCCACCCGGGTCGATGCTCGCCCCCGAGCCGCCGGCCGCCGTCGTCGCCGGCAACGTCGAGACGTCCCAGGCGATCACCGGCGCCCTGTACGCGGCGCTGGGCGTGCAGGCCGAGGGATCCGGCACGATGAACAACGTCACCTTCGGCAACGAGCGACACCAGTACTACGAGACCGTGGCTTCCGGATCGGGCGCGGGGAGCGGCTTCCCGGGCGCCCCCGTCGTACAGACCCACATGACCAACTCACGGCTCACCGACCCCGAGGTCCTGGAGTGGCGACTTCCCGTCCGGCTCGACGAGTTCGCGCTCAGGCGCGGCAGCGGCGGAGCCGGACAGTGGCAGGGCGGCGACGGCGCCGTTCGCCGCATCCGCTTCCGCGAGGCGATGACCGTCTCGACGCTCTCCCAGCACCGCAGGGTTCCGCCCTACGGCATGGCGGGCGGTGAGCCGGGCGCCCTCGGCACCAACCGGGTGGAGCACGCCGACGGCACGGTCACCGATCTCGGCGGAAGCGGATCGGCCGACGTCGGCCCGGACGACGTGCTCGTCATCGAAACCCCCGGCGGCGGAGGCTACGGGCCACCGCCGCGCGACCACCACCAAGCAGGAGAAGAGAACGATGATCTTCGGGCGCACTGAGCGCGGCAAGCCCCCGGTCGAGCCCGTCACGCTCAAGATCCTGGTGGCCGGCGGCTTCGGCGTCGGCAAGACGACCCTTGTCGGCGCGGTCAGCGAGATCAAGCCGCTGCGTACGGAGGAACTCCTCACCGAGGCGGGCCGGCCCGTCGACGACATCAGCGGCGTGGAGGGCAAGAACACCACCACCGTGGCCATGGACTTCGGCCGCATCACCCTCCGCGAGGACCTGGTCCTCTACCTGTTCGGCACCCCGGGCCAGGACCGCTTCTGGTTCCTCTGGGACGAACTCGCCACCGGGGCCCTGGGAGCCGTCGTCCTGGCGGACACCCGCCGTCTGGAGGACTGCTTCGCCGCCGTCGACTACTTCGAGCGGCGTTCCATACCGTTCGTGGTGGGAGTCAACTGCTTCGACGAAGCGGCCCGTTACCCCACCGACTCCGTCCGACAGGCCCTCGACCTCGACCCCGGCGTCCCCGTCGTCCTGTGCGACGCGCGGGACCGGGAGACCGTCAAGGAGGTCCTCATCCGCGTCGTCCAGCACGCGATGGCCCGTGCCGCCGACCGCCGCGAGGCCTTGACCACCTGACACACGCACGGCAACGCCACTCCGCACAGGTACGGCCCGTACCCCCGCCGACAGGGGTACGGGCCGCAGTCGTGCACGCGCGCGTGGTTCAAACGATGCGGCACGCACGCGTGGAGCCCTGTTTCGCGCTGACGCCCCGGAGCCGCTGACGTCGTGCTCAGTCGATCGCGTCGTCGTGCCAGCCGAAGCTCTTCTCCACAGCCTTGCGCCAGTTCTGGTACTCCCGGGCACGAGCCGACGCCTCCATGGAGGGCGTCCACTCGACGTCCTTCTGCCAGTGCGACTTCAACTCGTCGAGATCGCCCCACACACCGGTGGCGAGCCCGGCCGCGTACGCGGCCCCCAGACAGGTCGTCTCGGAGACCTTCGGGCGGATCACCGGCACACCGAGAACATCCGCCTGGTGCTGCATCAGCAGATTGTTCTTCGTCATGCCTCCGTCCACCTTCAGGGTGGTGATCTGCACACCGGAGTCCTGGTACATGGCGTCCACGACCTCGCGCGTCTGCCAGCTGGTGGCCTCCAGCACCGCGCGCGCGAGGTGGGCCTTCGTGACGTACCGCGTGAGCCCGGTGACCACACCCCGCGCGTCGGAGCGCCAGTAAGGCGCGAACAGGCCAGAGAAGGCCGGCACGATGTACGCACCGCCGTTGTCCTCGACGCTCGCCGCCAGGGTCTCGATCTCGTCCGCGTTGCGGATGATGCCGAGCTGGTCGCGGAACCACTGGACGAGTGCGCCCGTGATCGCGATCGACCCTTCCAGGCAGTAGACCGGCGCCTCGGATCCGATCTTGTAACCCATGGTCGTCAGCAGACCGTTCTTCGAGGGAACGGGCCGGTTGCCGGTGTTGAGCAGCAGGAAACTGCCCGTGCCGTAGGTGTTCTTGGCGGTACCGACGTCGTAGCAGGCCTGGCCGAAGATCGCGGCCTGCTGGTCGCCGAGCGCCGATGCCACGGGGACACCGGAGAGCTGGCCCACGGCGGTGCCGTACACCTCGGCGGAGGACCTGATCTCCGGAAGCATCGCTTCGGGGATGTTCATCGCGGAGAGGATCGACGGATCCCACTGGAGTGTCTCCAGGTTCATCAGCATGGTCCGGCCCGCGTTGGTCACGTCGGTGACGTGCTGCCCGCCGTCCGTGCCACCCGTCAGGTTCCAGATGAGCCACGAGTCGATCGTGCCGAAGGCGATCTCTCCGCGCTCGGCCCGCGTGCGCAGGCCGGGGACGTTGTCCAGCAGCCAGGTCGCCTTGGGCCCGGAGAAGTAGCTGGCCAGGGGCAGCCCGGTCTGCTCGCGGAAGCGGTCCTGACCGTCCGTGCCGCCCAGTTCCGTACAGAGCGCCGACGTACGGGTGTCCTGCCAGACGATCGCGTTGTGGACGGGCTTTCCGGTGGCGCGGTCCCACAGGACGGTCGTCTCGCGCTGGTTGGTGATTCCGAGAGCGCTCAACTGGTCGGCGCGCAGCCCGGCCTTGGCGATCGCTCCCGCGACCACCGCCTGGACCTTGGACCAGATCTCGGTGGCGTCGTGCTCCACCCAGCCCGGCTTCGGGAAGATCTGGCGGTGCTCACGCTGGTCGACGGCGACGATCGCGCCGCCCCGGTCGAAGATGATGCAGCGGCTCGACGTGGTGCCCTGGTCGATTGCGGCGACGTATTTCTCGGCGTTGTCCGTCATGGCGTCCCCTTACGTGTTCTTCGTCAGGAGCTGCGTGCGGGTCAGAAGGCTGCGTTGTAGATCAGGGCACCGATGGCGGCACCCGCTATCGGGCCCACGACCGGGATCCAGGAGTAACTCCACTCCGAGGTGCCTTTGTTGGGTATCGGCAGCAGAGCGTGCGTGAGGCGCGGCCCCAGGTCGCGGGCCGGGTTGATGGCGTAGCCGGTGGGCCCGCCGAGCGAGAGGCCGATACCGACGACGAGGAACGAGATGAGCAGGACCGGCAGTCCCGCGTCACCGATGCCCGCGACGTGCTTGCCTCCGCCGGCCAGCGCGAGGATGGGCAGCATCAGCGCGGCGGTGCCGATGATCTCGGTGATCAGGTTCTGCACAGGGTTGTTGATCTCCGGGCGCGTCGAGAAGATCCCCAGCGTCTCGATGGCCGTGTCCTCCTCGGCGTTGAGGTTGAACTGTCCGAGGTAGAGAAGCCAGCAGAGGATCGCTCCGATGATCGCTCCGGCGAACTGACCGAGGATGTAGAAGGGCACGTCCTCCCACTTCGTGGAACCCTCGATCGCGAAGCCGATCGTGACCGCAGGGTTGATCTGGCCGCCCGACAGAGGCGCTGCGGTGTATGCCCCGGCGAGGACGCCGAAGCCCCATCCGAAGGCGATGACGATCCAGCCCGCCCCCTGGGCCTTGGACTTGTTGAGGGTGACAGCGGCGCACACACCCGCGCCGAACAGAATCAGAATGGCGGTGCCGATCAACTCGCCGACAAAGATGTCCCCGTTGGTCATGGCGGCTCCTAGGCCTTCGCCCGGCGCGAACCGCTCCGGGCCACCGATCAGGGTGCGTTTCCCATGGCTACTTCAGCCGAAGGCAGGGAGGTCCCGAGCCCCGCCCGGCGTCCGTGACGAGCGTGCCGTCGTGGCGGAATCGCCCGTGGGGGACGGCCCTGGGTACAGGTCGGAGACTCGAGCGAGGCGGTGCCCGAACACGCTCGAATGCGGCGATGCCGACTGACACCCGGAAGTGTTCACCGGTGCCCTGGGGGCGTCAAGGTCGTGGACGGCAACGGTTCGAAGGGCGCAAAGGGGGGCGTGGCGTTGGACCGGCGGCGGAGCAGCCGCCGCTACCGGGCTGTCCCCCTGCCATCGAACGGCGCCTTGCCGGTGCTCCGTCCGCCCACCCGCACCGCAGAGCACCGCCGTGTTCGCGCGCCCGTGGATCGAGCCACGCCGTGACACGGTCACCCGCGCGTGGACTATCGGTCAGCCGGTCAGGGTCTGCCCGTACGGCTCTCTCGGCGTCGCCTCTGTACCGCGGCGGACCTCACAGCCCGGGCGCCCGGCCCGCCCCACGACCCAGCTCGCCCCGCTCAGCGCCTTCGCGGCTTCCTTGAGGGGCGCCAGACAAGCGGCGGCCTGCCGGTGGTCGCTCACGCTGCCGGGGACGCACAGCACCGTTGCCAGCGACAGGGTGACGACACGGCCGCCGGCCGCCCAGGGGGTGTCGAGCACAGAGTTCGCCAGTGGGTCGAGCCTGTCCGGATCGGTGAGGACCAGGAAGTCGTCGCCGCCGATGTGTCCGACGCGCGTGGCCTCGGACGCGGCGACCTGCAACGCCCGTCCCACCGACCGGATCAGCTCGTCGCCCGCCGCGAACCCGGCGCCATCGTTGACCTGCTTGAAGTGATCGATGTCCAGCCAACTCAGTGCGAACATCCGTCCGGCCGCGATCCGACGGTCCACCTCTCCGGTGATCGCGTCCGAACCGGGCAGCCTGGTCAGCGGGTTGAGGCCCGCCGCTTCTTCGACCCGGCTCTCGGACAGCGCGCGTACGAGATCCGCGAGGCGTACGACGCCCACGCACCGCCCGTAACGGTCGACGACCGCGACGTCGTCGGACGTACGGTCCCGGTCCCCGTCCGCGACGACGTCGAGCACCTCCCAGGCCGTGGCGTCCGCGCCGACCGTACGCGGTGGATCACCGAGCCGAGCGGCCGGCCGGTCGGCGTACAGCGCGTGCCCGTAACGCCCGGACATCGACAGCAGGAACCGTGACCGGTGCACCGACCGGAGCGGAATCCCGGACGGGTCCACCAGCAGGACCCCGGACACTTCGGGCGACCCCGTGAGCAGCGCCCGTACCTGACTCGCGGACGCGGTGGCGGGGAGCAGTGCGGCCGGACGTACGAACTGTCGTACGGACGGCCCGGTCCGGGGCGCCGTACCGGCACTCTGGGACAGCGCTGGAACGTATACGTCCGCCGAAGGAAGCCGCGAGGGCGGTGCGAACAGCTGGCCCTGTGCGAGCTGCGCGCCCGCCGACACCGCGGCGGCGCACTGGAGTTCCGTCTCGACGCCCTCCACGGACAGGAGGGCGCCCAGTTGCTCGCAGAGGGTCCGCATCGCGCGCACCGCGGCGGGCCGCGACAGCAGGGACACGTCGAGCTTCATCAGCTCCGGCGCCAGGTCCGTCAGCAGTCGCAGGGGTACGTCACCGTCGCCCACACCGTCCGCGCAGATACGGAAGCCCTCGGCGCGCACCGCGGCCACCGCGTCCAACAGGGCGCGCTGCGGCACGTGCGTGTACGGCGGGCCCACGTCGACCGTGACCTCCCAGGGGAGTCGTCCGGCCGTGCGCACCTCGTGCAGCAGCGCCGAGAGCCGTCCGAGATCCGCGAGGGTCCCGGCGAACACGTTGACGTGGAGGGGAAGCAGGGTCTCTCTGCGCGCCGCGGCCCGGATCGCCAACGCGGCCAGGCGTCCGTCGAGTTCGGGGTCGCGACGGGCCTGCGCCAGGATGTCGCCGGACTCCGGGCGGGCGAGGATCTCCAGCGCCGCGACCCCTCCGGTCGTCAGGTTGACGACCGGCTGAAAGGCGAAGCGGACAGTGTCCGTCCAGGAGGGCACAGCAGCATGATGTCGTCGGCGGCGCACGCCGGTGGGCGATTCATGAGGTGTTCACGCAGGATTCCGGGCTCGTCACAGTGTGTACGTGATGGCGCCCCGGACACCCGTTCGCAGGGGACAGGGGACAGGGGACAGGGGAGCCGCGGACCGGGCCCTCGCTGCCGAGTCCCGGACACGGGTGCGGGGCCTACCGAATCGCCACCACCGACGAGCCGTGGCCGAACAGTCCCTGGTTCGCGGTGATCCCGACCCGTGCCCCGGCGACCTGCCGGTCGCCCGCGCTGCCTCGCAACTGCCATGTCAGCTCACACACCTGAGCGATGGCCTGTGCCGGAACGGCCTCGCCGAAGGAGGCGAGCCCGCCGCTCACGTTCACGGGTATGCGTCCGCCGAGCGTCGTGGCGCCCTCTCTGAGTAGCTTGGCGCCCTCGCCCTCGGCGCAGAGCCCGAGGTCCTCGTACCACTGCAACTCCAGGGCGGTCGACAGGTCGTAGACCTCGGCGAGAGAGAGATCCTCGGGGCCGATGCCCGCCTCCTCGTAGGCCGCGCGCGCGATCGACGCGCGGAAGGTGTCGGCCGGGGGCTCCACGGCGACGGCGGAGTCCGTGGCGATGTCCGGCAGATCCAGCACGGTGTTGGGATAGCGGGGCGTGACCGTGGACACCGCGCGGATACGTACCGGCGCCGACGCGCCGTGCCGGCGCGCGAACTCCATGCTGGACAGCACCACGGCCGCGCCGCCGTCCGAGGTCGCGCAGATGTCGAGGAGCCGCAGCGGATCGGCCACCACGGCGGACCCGGCGACCTCCTCGGACGTGACGCGCTTGCGGTAGCGCGCGTTCGGGTTGAGAGCCCCCAGAGCCGCGTTCTTCACCTTGACCTGGGCGAAGTCGTCCAGCGTGTCGCCGTGCAGGAACATCCGGCGCCGAGCGTACAGCCCGAAGTACGTCGGGTTGGTCGCCCCGAGGGCACGGAACCGCAGCCAGTCCGGATCATCGGGCCGGTCCCCGCCCGCGGGGCGGAAGAACCCCTTGGGTGCCGCGTCCGCGCCCACCACCAGCACCACGTCCGCCAGGCCCGAGAGGATCTGGGCCCGTGCCGTGCCGAGAGCCTGCGCGCCGGACGCGCACGCCGCGTACACGCTCGCCACGCGGGCCCCCTGCCATCCCAGGGCCTTCGCGAACGTCGCACCCGCCACATACCCGGGATAGCCGCCGCGGACGGTGTCGGCCCCCACGATCGAACCGACGTCGCGCCAGTCGATCGCCGCGTCCGCCAACGCCGCCCGCGCGGCAGCGACTCCGTACTCGACGAACCCGCGCCCCCATTTGCCCCACGGGTGCATTCCGGCGCCCAGCACCGCCACCTCGCCCGTCACGGCGCCACCCCCGATCGCCCTGTGTACCTCACAGCGTCACCTCCGTCGGCCGCCAGTGCCACGTCGTCCAGGTCGTCTCCGCGTCCTCGTTCAGCACGCCGGGGACGACCTCCACCTCCATGCCCACCGTCAGGTCGGCGACGGTGATCCCGGGAGCCGCCTGGCCGAGGACCACGAGGCGCTCGGATTCCAGCTCCACAGCGATCAACGCGTAGGGGCTCCATGGGAGTTCCGGATCGGTCACATAGGGTGACGGGGGCCGGTATCGACTGTCGGTGTACGACCAGACGCGGCCACGGGGAGACAGCGGCACCTCGACGAGTTCGCCGCCCGGGCAGCCCGGGTTGCGGCAGAAAGCGTCCTGGCGAGGGAAGAACACCGAGGTGCACGCGGAGCAGCGCGTACCCAGCAGGCGGAAATCGTTCCCCTCACCGGTGAACCACCCGGCGACCACAGGTGTGCGCGTGCGTGACAAAGTCCCTCCCCGACGTCAATCTGACGGAACGTCAGAAGTGTGGCACGGGCGGCGGGAATTGGGCAGGGCGCCGGGTGAACCATGGGGGCCCCTCGGGCGTCGGAGTACCTGTGGGGGCGGCCGGGGCCCACGGGGGTGGTTCCGGCCGCCCCCACCCGGACCACTTCGAAGACGTGTGTTCGGTGATCCGCTACAGTCCGCGTCGTGTCCGAGACCCCGCACCCGCCCGCCGATTTCCCGCCCGGCTCGCACTGTTCGAGCTGTGGTGCCCCCTACGGAGACGGCGTCTCCGACTGGCCCCGCACCTGCCACTCCTGCGGCACGGTGGCTTACCGCAACCCGTTGCCCGTCGCCGTTGCCCTGCAGCCCGCCTACGACGACAAGGGCGCCGCACTGGTCGTCATCACCCGGACCATCACTCCCGCGCGCGGGGGCATCGCCCTGCCGGGAGGGTTCATCGACCACCGGGAGGACTGGCGGCACGCCGTCGTGCGCGAACTCAAGGAGGAGACGGGCATCGACGCGGCTGCCAGAGACGTCCGGCTCGCCGGCGCCATGAGCTCACCGGCAGGCCATCTCCTGCTCTTCGGGCTCCTCCCCGAACGCCCCGCCGTTGAGCTGCCGCCCTCCGCCGCTACAGACGAGACCGAGGGCTGGCACCTGCTGCGCCGACCGACCGAACTGGCCTTCCCGCTGCACACCCTGGCGGCCCGGGCCTGGTTCGAAGGGCGGTACATCTGAGGGTCAGCCCGCCCCGAGCCCCCGTATCCGCACCGGATACGAGGGCTCGCTGAGACCCCCCTTGCCATCGGCTCCGCGCACCACCACCTCGCCCCCGTCCCAGCGGGTCACGAAGCGCTCGATCTCCGGTTCCTCCCACCCGTCACCCGCGTCCGGCACGAACAGCCCGCTGCCGCCACGCCCGCGTGCGGGAGCCCACGCCTCCAGCTCCAGCCCGCCGTCGGCAGCCCGCACGGGAACGACGGAGCCGGCCCTCGCCAGCACCGGAATCCGTGACAGGGGAGCGTCGATCAGTACCTGCCCGGGCCCCTCGTACGCCTTCCCGGTCGCCGTGTCGTACCAGCGCCCGCGCGGCAGCTGCACCGCCCGCCGATCCGCCCCGTGGTCCAGGACCGGGGCCACGAGGAGGCAGTCGCCGAGCAGGAAGGCGTCCTCGCAGCCGCGCAGCGCCCGGTCCTCCGGCGCGTCCCACCACAGCGGTCGGACGTACGGCGCACCCGTGCGGCGTGCCAGGTGCGCCAGCGTCACGAAGTACGGGAGCAGGCGCCGCCGTTCGAGGAGCGCCACGCGCGCGTGCTCCAGCACCTCGTCACCGAACTCCCAGGGCTCCCTTCGCCCCGCGCGCAGACTCGCGTGCGTGCGGAACAGCGGGAGGTAGGCGCCGAGCTGGAACCACCGCAGGTAGAGCTCCGCCGACGGGCTGCCGTCGAATCCGCCCACGTCGGGCCCCGAGTAGGGCACCCCGCACAACCCGAGCCCCATCACCAGAGACAGCGACGCCCGCAGCCCCGGCCAACCGGTGGCCACGTCCCCGGACCAGGTCCCTCCGTAACGCTGCATGCCGGCCCAGCCCGAGCGCGAGAACAGGAACGGCCGCTCCTGGGGGACGAGTTCACGAACCCCCTCGTAGCCCGCCCGGGCCATACCCAGCGCGTACACGTTGTGCGCCTCACGGTGGTCGCCGCCCCGCCCCTCCAGGGAATGCCGCGCCGAACGCGGCAGCGTCGACTCCCCGAAGGCCGTGAACGACGTCGGCTCGTTCATGTCGTGCCAGAAGCCGGCGAAGCCCTGTTCCAGCCTCTCCTCGTAAAGTCCGCCCCACCAGGCACGCGTGCCCGCGCGCGTGAAGTCCGGATAGACGGACTCACCGGGCCACACGACCCCCCGCACGACGTGCCCCGCGGCATCGCGGACGAAGGCGTCCTCCACGACACCACTGTCGAACACGGCGTCGCCCGCCTCGGCCTTGACCGCCGCGTCGATGATCGACACCAGCCGGATCCCGTCCCGGCGCAGTTCCTCGGCCAACACGGGAAGCTTCGGGAACCGCTCGCGGTCGACCGTGAACACCCGGTGTGCGTCGTAGTGGTCGATGTCCAGGTGGACGGCGTCCAGCGGCAGACCGCGCTCCTGGTATCCCGTGACGATCCGGCGCACCTCCTGCTCACTGCCGAAACCCCACCGGGCGTGATGGTGCCCCAGCGCCCACGCCGGCGGCAGCGCGGCGGCCCCCGTCAGTGACGCCCAGGCGGTCAGCACGCGCGCGGGGGAGCCCACCATCACCCAGCAGCGCAACGGACCGCCGTCCATCCGCAGCTCGCACGAACCGGCCCGGTCGTGTCCGGAGCCGGCGCCCTCCTCGCCCTCGCGCAGGGACACCGTTCCGTCCCAGGTGGTGTCGTGGAACACCAGATGCGTGGCCGCGTCCGCGACGACCATCTGCACGGGCATGGTGATGTACAGCGGATCGTCACCCGGCCCGAAGGCCCGCCCGGGGTCCGTGTTCCACAGCCGGTACCTGCCGTCGCGCAGACGTGGTCCGCCGGTCCGCCCGCCCAGGCCGAAGAACCGGGCGTCGGCCGCCACTTCGGAGCGCTGCATCCAACGGGCCGCGCCACCATCGACAGGCTCCCACCAGCGAGGTGGCAGATCGCGCCGCAGGATCACCCCGCCAGGGGTACGCACCTCGACCGCGCCGTGCCGCGAGACGACGACCGTGACCCGCTCGGCGACGACCCGCCACCCCCCGTCCTTGTCGGGCTCGAGGACCGCCCGCGGGTCCGGCTCGGGACAGGGGCCCGCGAGCGCGTACGACGGCTCGGGACCGGCCCCGTCCCAACCCCAGAACACCGCACCGCTCACCGCCACGGTGATCCGCAGCTCGGACCGGGTGAAACGGACGACTCCGCCGCCGGGCCCCGGCTCCACACCGAGCACCGGCCCGGGCACCCGGGCCCGCTCGGCGCCCCGCTGCGGCAGCCCGGTGGCATCGGCACGCCTCCTGCGCCACGCGGCCCGCACCGTGCGCAACCCCTGCGTGGCGCCCCCCGAGCCGACCGCTTTCACCGAACGCACCAGGTCACGACCGTCCATGCTGCTCACCCTGCCACTACCGGCGCCATGCGAGTGGTTCGTTCAACTGCCGTTCACCCGTGGCGACGCCACATCTTCACGTCGCCGACCATGTGTGGCGCGCCCTGGTGCAGAAGTCGATCACATGGCATCGTCCGTGTCAGCCGCGTGACGCGCACACCCCTGCCCGTGCGCGACCGACGCCCACGAAGCGCACAGTCCGGGAGCCGCCCCATGTCCACCGCGAACCCCTCACCGCTCTGGCGGCCCACCGACGAGGTCGTCGCCCAGGCACAGGTCACGAAGTTCCAGGCCTGGGCGGCCGAGGAGCACGGAGCCCCGTCCGACGGCGGCTACGCGGCCCTACACCGCTGGTCCGTGGACGAGCTGGACACCTTCTGGAAAGCCGTCACGGAATGGTTCGACGTGCGGTTCCCGACCCCCTACGCGCGCGTGCTCGGCGACCGGTCCATGCCCGGTGCGCAATGGTTCCCCGGAGCGACCGTCAACTACGCGGAGCACGCGCTGCGCGCCGCCGAGACCCGTGCGGACGAACCGGCCCTCCTGTATGTGGACGAGACGCACGAAGCCGTCCCGGTGACGTGGTCCGACCTGCGCCGACAGGTCGGCTCACTGGCCGCCGAACTGCGAGCCCTGGGCGTACGACCGGGAGACCGTGTCAGCGGCTACGTACCGAACATCCCCCAGGCCGTCGTCGCCCTCCTAGCCACCGCCGCGGTGGGCGGCGTCTGGACGTCCTGCGCGCCCGACTTCGGAGCCCGCAGCGTCCTCGATCGGTTCCAGCAGATCGAACCCGTCGTCCTGTTCACCGTCGACGGCTACCGCTACGGCGGCAAGGAACACGACCGCCGCGACGTGGTCGCCGAGCTGCGCCGGGAGCTGCCCACGCTGCGGGCCGTCGTCCACATCCCCCTGCTGGGCACCGACGCTCCCGAGGGCGCCCTGGAATGGAGCTCCCTCACCTCCGCCGATGTCGAGCCCGTGTTCGAAGAGGTCCCCTTCGACCACCCCCTGTGGGTGCTCTACTCCTCCGGCACGACCGGTCTCCCCAAAGCCATCGTCCAGTCCCAGGGCGGCATCCTCGTCGAGCACCTCAAACAGCTCGGCCTGCACTGCGACCTCGGCCCCGAGGACCGCTTCTTCTGGTACACGTCCACCGGCTGGATGATGTGGAACTTCCTCGTCTCGGGCCTGCTCACGGGGACCACGATCGTCCTGTACGACGGCAGCCCCGGGTACCCCGACACGGGCGCCCAGTGGCGCATCGCCGAACGCACCGGAGCGACCCTCTACGGCACGTCCGCCGCCTACGTCATGGCGTGCCGCAAGGCGGGCGTCCACCCTTCCCGCGACTTCGACCTCACCCGCGTGCGGTGCGTCGCCACCACCGGCTCACCCCTGCCACCCGACGGGTTCCGCTGGCTGCACGACGAGGTACGCGACGATCTCTGGATCGCCTCAGTCAGCGGCGGCACCGACGTCTGCTCCTGCTTCGCGGGAGCCGTCCCCACGCTCCCCGTGTACATCGGCGAACTCCAGGCCCCGGGCCTCGGCACCGACCTGCAGTCCTGGGACCCGAGCGGGAAGCCCCTCATCGACGAGGTCGGCGAACTCGTCGTCACCAACCCGATGCCCTCGATGCCTATCCGCTTCTGGAACGACCCCGACGGCAGCCGCTACCACGACAGCTACTTCGACACGTTTCCCGGAGTGTGGCGACACGGCGACTGGATCACCGTCACGTCACGGGGCTCGGTCGTCATCCACGGCCGCTCCGACTCGACGCTCAACCGGCAGGGCGTCCGCATGGGTTCGGCCGACATCTACGAAGCCGTCGAGCGGCTCCCCGAGATCAGGGAATCCCTCGTCATCGGCGTCGAACAGCCCGACGGCGGCTACTGGATGCCCCTGTTCGTGCACCTCGCTCCGGGAGCCGTCCTCGACGAGGCACTCCTGGACCGCATCAAGCGGACCATCCGCGAACAGCTCTCCCCGCGCCATGTCCCCGACGAGGTCATCGAGGTGCCCGGCGTGCCCCACACCCTGACCGGCAAGCGCATCGAGGTACCGGTCAAACGTCTGCTCCAGGGCGCCCCCATGGAAAAGGCGGTCAACGTCGGCTCCGTGGACAACGTCGAACTCCTGCACTTCTACGAGAAACTGGCCCGCGAACGCGGCTGATCAGCCCCTGCAGGCGGCCCCGGACCTCGTCGAGCAATCCGCCGAAGTCCCGGGCCGACCACGCCTCGGCCTCCACCTCGGACCACTGGCCGTCACGGCACCCTCCGCCAGGGTCCTGCCCGGCTGGAGACTCTTCCGCTCGAAAAGCCCTCTGACCTGCCGTCTCCGTGCGTGAGTAGCTCTCCCAACCCGCGTTGTCAGTGCCGTCGATTACTGTGAGTGAGCATTGATCGACCGTGCACTGGGGGAGAAATGGCAGACATCCGGCACCAGACCCTGCGACGAGTCCTGCGCCGCGAGATCGCGGGCACCATCGGCGTCCTGACCGACGAACAGGACTTCCGCACGATGCGGAGCTATCGCAGCTTCGCCTTCGACGATCACACCACCTATCTCCAACAGGTGGAATCCCTGTTGCGGAGCCTCGCGGCACAGGGCAGCCACACCACGGTGGCACTCTTCGACCCAGTGGAGTACGCCGAGTACTGCGCGGAGAGCGGCCTGGAACCCGACACCCCGGCCAGCCGTACCCGCTTCACCGCGCACCTGGCCGCGACCGGCCCCACCGTCCCCTACGACGGACAGCCCCTGGCCGAGCTCGTCCCGGACCTCGTCGACGAAGCCGTCCGCCAGGCCACCTGGGAGTACGCGACCACACTCCTGGCCCGCATCGGCACCTGCGCCACCTGCGGAGAGGACATCGGTCGCGCCTCCTTCATCCGCGCCGCCCACCTGCTCACCCGCGCCGTCGACACCGCCGGCCCCGGCAGCCTCCATCTGGTCTGCAGCGTCTCGACGGCACCCGACACACTCGTCGCGGTCCTCCGTGTGGACGAGCGCACCGACGACGCGATTCGGCTCGACGAATCCGAAGCCCTCGAATTCACCACCGTGCTCGCCCTCGGCATCGCCACCCGGAGCGCCGGCGGACTCGTCATGCGCACCACCACCCCCGGCGCCATCGACCGCGTCTACGGATGGCGCCTGCGCGGCGAGAACCTCGAACCCCTCACGGCCTCCGAAGTGTTCGACGCCTACTGCACCGACATCGAGTCCGGCGACCTGGTCTCCCCGGAATCGGGCGTCGACTACGGCACACCTCCCGACCTCGGCGACACCGGAAAGGGGACGCACCACCCTCACTGAACGCTGAAGGGGCGCCCCATCCGCCGATGGAGCGCCCCTCATCCCGCTTCTTCCGCCGACCGCGACCGTGCGGTCGGCCTCGGAGCTGCGGCTATTCGCCGGACAGCACCGCCTGCGCGGCACTGCGCGCCTCTTCCGCCGTGTCCGCGGCACGTGCGGCCGCGGCCGCACGCTCGCACTGGGCCAGCGTGTACTTCGCCAGCGCCGACCGCACGTAGGGAATCGACGCGGCACCCATCGACAAGGAGGTGACACCCAGACCGGTCAGCACACACGCGAGCAGCGGATCCGACGCCGCCTCACCGCAGACACCACAGCTCTTGCCCTCGGCCTTCGCCGCATCCGCGGACAGCGCGACCAGGTCGAGCAGTGCAGGCTGCCACGGATCCTGCAGACGGGACACAGCACCCACCTGCCGGTCGGCGGCGAACGTGTACTGCGCGAGGTCATTGGTGCCGAGCGACAGGAACTCGACCTCCTGAAGGACCGAGCGAGCCCGCAGCGCGGCGGACGGAATCTCCACCATCGCGCCGAACTTCGCCTGCAGCCCGGCCGCCCGGCACGCGTCCGCGAACGCCTTGGCGTCCGTGCGGTCCGCGACCATGGGAGCCATCACCTCGAGATAGACCGGCAGCCCCTCCGAAGCCTTCGCGAGGGCGGTGAGCTGCGTACGCAGCACATCGGGGTGATCCAGCAGCGAACGAAGGCCCCGCACACCAAGGGCGGGGTTCGGCTCGTCCGCCGGAGTCAGGAACTCCAGCGGCTTGTCCGCACCGGCGTCGAGCACGCGCACCACGACCCGGCCCTCCGGGAAGGCCTCGAGGACCTGCCGGTACGCCTCGACCTGCTTCTCCTCGGACGGCGCGTTCTCGCTGTCGTCGAGGAAGAGGAACTCGGTGCGGAACAGACCCACGCCCTCGGCGCCGGCCTCCAGCGCGGCCGGTAGGTCCGCGGGGCCGCCGATGTTGGCCAGCAGCGGCACCTTGTGCCCGTCGGAAGTGGCACCCGGACCCGTCGAAGCCGTCAGCGCCGCCTTGCGCTCGGCCGCGGAGGACTCCAGCTGCGCCTTCTTCTCGGCGGTCGGCTCCACGAAAATCTCGCCGGTGCTGCCGTCGACGGCCACCACGGTGCCTTCGGCAAGCTCACCGGCCCCGGGAAGAGCGACAACGGCCGGCACACCGAGCGCCCGCGCGAGGATCGCGCTGTGGCTGGTCGGGCCGCCCTCCTCGGTGACGAATCCGAGGACGAGAGTCGGGTCCAGCAGCGCCGTGTCGGCGGGCGCGAGGTCACGCGCGATGAGGACGTACGGCTCGTCACTGTCCGGGACACCCGGCATCGGCACGCCGAGGAGGCGCGCAACAATGCGGTTCCGTACGTCATCGAGGTCGGCCACGCGTCCGGCGAGGTACTCACCGGCTCCCGCGAGCAGCGCCCGGTACGCGGCGAACGCGTCGTAGACCGCACGCTCGGCCGTGCTGCCGACGGCGACGCGCCGTTCGACATCGGCCATCAGCTCAGGGTCCAGGGCCATCATGGCCTGGGCCTCGAGCACTGCCTGGGCTTCGCCCCCCGCCAGATTGCCGCGCGCAATCAGGTCGGCTGCCACAGCCTCCACGGCCTTGCGGGCACGCCCCTGTTCGCGCTCCGCGTCCTCCGCAGGGATCTGCTTGGCCGGCGGTTCGAGAACCGCCGTCCCCATGTGCCGAACCTCGCCGATCGCCACACCGTGGCTCACGCCGACGCCTCGCAGCGTTGTCTCCATCTCACCCGTCTCCGATAGTGCGGCGGATCCCGCCGCCGCGATGGTTGTCTAACGTGCCGTCCAGGACAGCGCTGATGTCACTGCCAGCCGAAGAGCTCGTCGCCGGCCTTCACATCGCCGTCCTCGCGGACGTCGGAGAGGGAATCGGCCGCGGCCTCGAGAGCCACGATCGGGCACACCGGAGACTTGCCGGCGGCCTCTACGGCGGCCGGGTTCCACCGGACGACGGCCTGGCCGCGCGTCACGGTGTCCCCTTTGTTGACGAGCAGCTCGAAGCCCTCGCCATTGAGCTGCACGGTGTCGATGCCCAGGTGGGTAAGGACTCCGTGGCCCTCACCGTCGACGACGACGAAGGCGTGAGGGTGGAGAGAGACGATCACTCCGTCTACGGGGGCGACAGCCTCCGAGGGCTCACGCACCGGGTCGATCGCCGTGCCGGGGCCGACCATCGCCCCGGAGAACACGGGGTCCGGTACTGCTGCGAGTCCGATGGCGCGTCCTGCAAGAGGGGACGTCACGGTGGTCATGGGAAGCCTCCCAGGGGTGGAGATTTATATGGGCCGTCACTGCCTGTACCGGACGGCGCACTGTTTCAGCAGGGTATGTCATATGAAGTGCCGGTTCCGCATGAGAGGTCCCGGTTGGCGGCCGTAGAGCACAGGCGAAACGATTTGCGCCCGCTCCCGGCCCCCGTGTACTGTCGTACCCCTGCTTGAGGCTGAGCGGCGTCACCAAGCGTCGTTGCCTGGCAGCACCCAACTTGTCAGATCCTATCTCGGGGTCTCGTTCTGCATGCTTGCGGGACGGTGGTCAGAGAGACAGGAAATCGCTGATAGAGTCGGACTCGCCGGAAAGGGAAACGCGAAAGCGAAAACCTGGAAAGCGCCGAGGAAATCGGATACGGAAACGGTCTGATAGAGTCGG
>NZ_JBIWLU010000008.1:0-133367 GCF_044766365.1 Streptomyces sp. NPDC102279
TCCTCCGCACCCTCCGGACCCACCGGCACCAGAGCCTTCGGCAGAGTGTCGGTGTAGGGACGCAGACGCCGTCCGGCGCCTGCCGCCAGCACGAGACCTATCATCGCGAATCTCTCCTTGCTCCGGACAGTCCGCCGGGGCACACAGGGCCGTACGCCCCAGGACGCGGCTGTCCGTATCCGTGGGACATCTATGGGGACTTCTATGGGGACTTCTGAGGGGGAACGAAGCGCGGGCCCGGCAGGGTGAGCCGGGCCCGGAACCCAGTGTGGTCCCGCCCTGAGGGCGGGACCACACTCAGGTCAGGGACTGGTTCAGCCCTCGTCGGCCGAGGCCGTGACGGTGGGAGCGGTCTGCTCCGCGGCCACGGTCTTCTTCGCCGTGGACTTGGCGGCCGTCTTCTTCACGGTCGCCTTCTTGGCCGTGGTGGTCTTCTTCGCGGCCGTCTTCTTGGCCGCCACGGTCTTCTTGGCGGCGGCCTTCTTCGCGGGCGCCTTCTTGGCCGTCTTGCGCGCGGCCGTCTTCTTGCCGGCCGGCGCCTCGGCGTCGGCCTCGGCGGCCTCCGTCGCGGTGGGCTCGGGGGCCGGCTCGGCGGCGGCCGACGCGACGACCACGACGGCCGCCTCCTCGGACGCGGTCGGCGCGGTGGCCTTGCGCACGGCACGGCGGCGCGTACGGGCCGGGGCGGCGCTCTCGGCGGGGGCCTCGGCCACCGGCTCGGGCTGCGCCTCGGGCACCTCGGCGACCGGCGCCGGAGCGGGCTCCGTGACCGTGACCACGGTCTCCTCGGCCTCCTTGGGCGAACCGGCAGGCGCCGACACCTTCCGGGTGGCACGACGGCGCGTACGACCCTTGGGGGCTGCGTCCTCCTCGACGACGGCGGCCGGAGCCGGCTCGACGGGAGCCTCGACGACCGGCTGCTCGGCGACCGGCTGCTCGGCGGCAGGGGCCTCGACGACCGGGTCCTCGATCGCGGCCGGCTCGGCCTCGGCGGCCTCACGGGACCGGGCTGCGGCCCGCTCGGCCCGCTCCTCACGGCGGCTCCGGGGAGCGCGCTCCTCGGCCTTCGGCGCACCGGCCGGAGCCGACGCGCGACGCGTGGCACGGCGGCGCGAACGACCGCGGCCGGCCGCGGCCTCCGCCTCGGCGGCGCTGCCGTACAGCTCCTCGTCCGGCTGGAAGTCCGGCTCGACCGCGATGGGCGCGGCGACCTCGGCGGCCACCTCGGCCTCCGTCTCGACCGTCTCCGGCTCCTCGGCCGTCTCGTGCGTGTCGTGGTCGTGGTCGTGCTCGTGGACCTGCTCGGCGCCACCACGGCCGCGCTTCTTGCGCTTGCCGCCGCCACCGACGGACGTCGGCTGCTCCATGTGCACGATGACACCGCGGCCGTTGCAGTGGACGCAGGTCTCGGAGAACGACTCCAGCAGGCCCTGGCCGACCCGCTTACGGGTCATCTGGACCAGACCCAGCGAGGTCACCTCGGCGACCTGGTGCTTCGTACGGTCGCGGCCCAGGCATTCCAGCAGGCGGCGCAGGACCAGGTCGCGGTTGGACTCCAGGACCATGTCGATGAAGTCGATGACGACGATGCCGCCCAGGTCGCGCAGCCGCAGCTGGCGCACGATCTCCTCGGCCGCCTCCAGGTTGTTCCTGGTCACGGTCTCTTCGAGGTTGCCGCCCTGGCCGGTGAACTTGCCGGTGTTGACGTCGACGACGACCATCGCCTCGGTCTTGTCGATCACCAGCGAACCGCCGCTGGGCAGCCAGACCTTGCGGTCCAGCGCCTTCATCAGCTGCTCGTCGATCCGGTAGGTCGCGAAGACGTCGACCTCGGAGGTCCACTTCGAGAGACGGTCGGTCAGGTCGGGCGCCACGTGCGCGACGTAGCCGTGGATGGTGTCCCACGCCTCGTCACCGCTGACGATGACCTTGGAGAAGTCCTCGTTGAAGATGTCGCGGACGACGCGGACGGTCATGTCCGGCTCGCCGTAGAGCAGCGTCGGGGCGTTGCCGCTCTTCGCCTTCTTCTCGATGTCCTCCCACTGCGCCTGCAGACGCTCGACGTCGCGGCGCAGCTCGTCCTCGCTCGCGCCCTCGGCGGCGGTGCGCACGATGACGCCCGCGTCCTCGGGGACGATCTTCTTGAGGATGGTCTTCAGACGCGCGCGCTCGGTGTCGGGCAGCTTGCGGCTGATACCGGTCATGGAGCCCTCGGGCACGTACACGAGGTAGCGGCCCGGGAGGGAGACCTGGCTGGTCAGACGTGCGCCCTTGTGGCCGATCGGGTCCTTGGTGACCTGCACGAGGACCGACTGGCCGGACTTGAGGGCGGACTCGATGCGGCGCGGCCCGTGGGCCATGCCGAGCGCCTCGAAGTTGACCTCACCGGCGTAGAGCACGGCGTTGCGGCCCTTGCCGATGTCGATGAAGGCGGCCTCCATCGACGGCAGCACGTTCTGGACCTTGCCCAGGTAGACGTTGCCGACGTACGAGGTCGACTGCTCCTTGTTGACGTAGTGCTCGACGAGCACGTTGTCCTCGAGGACGCCGATCTGGGTGCGCTCGCCGCTCTGGCGGACGACCATCACCCGCTCGACGGCCTCACGGCGGGCCAGGAACTCGGCCTCGGTGATGATCGGGACGCGGCGGCGGCCCTGCTCACGGCCCTCGCGGCGGCGCTGCTTCTTCGCCTCCAGACGGGTCGAGCCCTTGATGGACTGGACCTCGTCCACCGCGTCGCCGGGCCGCTCGTCCCTCTTGCCACGGGGCTCGCGGACCTTGACGACCGTGCGCTCGGGGTCGTTGTCGCTCGACTCGCCGTCGCCACCGGAGTCACCGGCGCGACGGCGACGGCGACGACGGCGACGGGAGCTGCTGGAGCCGCCCGACTCCCCGCGCTCGTCGTCGTCGGACTCCTCGGCGTCCTCCTCGACCTGCTCGGCGGTGTCCTCGGCGTCCTGCTCGGCCTGCTCGGCGGCCTCGTCCTCGTCGGTGGAGTAGGCGTCGCCGGACTCGTGGTCCGAGTCGGCGGAGTCGCCACGGCGACGACGACGGCCGCCGCGACGGCGACGGCGACGGGAGCCCGCGGACTCCTCCTCGCTGTCGTCACCCTCGGCGGTGTCCTCGGCGTCCTCGGGGGACTCCTCCGGCTCCTGGGCGTCCTGCGGCTCCTCGGCGGCCACGGTCACCGGCTCGTCCTCGACGGCGCGGCGACGGCGACGGCGACGGCCGCCGGTGGGCTCCTCGACGGCCTCGGCCGGCTCGGGGGCCTCCACGGGCTCGGGCTCCTCGGTGCTCGCTCCCGCCGCCTCGGCGGCGGCGGCTGCGGCAGCGCGCTCCGGCGTCTGGAACATCGGCTCGGCGAACACCGGCGCCTGGAAGACGGCGACGGCGGGACGGCCGGGACGCCGCGAGGAGTCCTCGGTCTCCTTCGGCGCGGGCGCCGAGAAGCCGCCGGCGGCCTTGCGGGTGGCGCGGCGGCGGCCACGGCGCGGGGCATCGTCCTCGGCAGCCGGGGCGTCCGCCTGTACGGCCTCGCGACGCTCGGACTCCGCGGGCTTGCTGTCGCTGGTCACGGGCGCCTCCACACGCTCGTCGGCGGCGTCGCCCTCGGCCGCGCCGGCCGGGGCGGAGACGCGCCGGGTGGCACGACGACGGGTGGCGCGGCGGGGAGCGGCGTCCTCTTCCGCTTCCGCCTCCACCGTTTCGGCGGGCGCCTCGGCCTCCGCGGGGGCGGCGACGGGCTCGGCGGGTGCCGTCACCGTCTCGGCGGCCTCGGCAGCGGCGGGCGCGGCGACCCGGCGCGTGGCGCGGCGGCGCGTACGGCCGGCGGGAGCGGGCTCCTCGACGGGGGCCGGGGTCTCCTCGGCCGCCTGGGCGGCGGGCTCGGCGACGGCCGCGGGGGCGGGCATCACCGTCTCGGCGGCCTCGTCGGCCACCGGCACACCGGCGGGGGCCGAGACACGGCGGGTGGCACGGCGGCGCGTACGGCGCGGTGCGGCGTCCTCGGTGTCGACGGCGGGGGCCTGGGCCGCCTCGTCCGTCTCCTCGGCCTCGGCGTCCACGGGGTCCGTGGCGGCGGGGTCGGGTTCGTCCGCGACGGATTCTGCGGACGCGACAGCCGGTATGGCCGGCGCGGTGGTCTCGGCCGCGGCCTCGGAGGCGGCGGTCGGAGGACCGGCGGGGCGCGACGCCGCACGGCGGCGGCGCCGCGGCGGCAGCGTGTCGCTGGGGCTGTTGTTGTTGTCGTCGGAGCCCGTGGAGGGCTCGGCGGCTTCGGTCGGCTCGAGCATGCGGGTGGATCTCCCGTCAGGCTCCCGGGCGCCGCGCCTGGTCCGGCAGTGCCGGTGACGTCCGCGGCTCGCGCGATGCGCGGTGCCGCCGTCCGGGGCGCGGGCGCCGCACGGGAGCTCTCTGTGTCCTGTCTCGCCGGTTCCGTACGCCATGTGTGCGTACGGCCTGGCGAAAGTCTTCTGGTGGGGTGCGCTGCCCGACCCAGGTGGCTCCCGGATACGAGGGCGGCGCTACGACGTGCGTCCTTACGCGGACTTCCTTACGCCGACGCCTTCGCGGCGGCAGTTTCGGCGGCCCCTGTGCGATCGGCTGGGGCGGCTGCGACTGCCTCGCGGTCGGGCGCGAGCGGGTCGGTCACCGTGCCGGTCTCTTCATCGAACAGCCCCTGCGCCAGCCTGGTCACCGCTGCGGCGACCGGCGGCGCCAGGTCGGCCACGGCGCGAAGACCGGACAGGACGTCGTCGGGTCGAACGGCAGGCGTCACGTGCCGAACAACCAGCCGCAGTATCGCACAGGCCTGGTCGCTCGGCCTATCAGCCTGGGGACCGTGCGTCCCGGGGACCGTCTCAAGACCCGCCACGGCGCTCCGGGCATCGAACGTCCGTACGCCATTCTTGGTCTTGCGGCTGACCTCGACGGCCTCGGCCGCCGTGAACGCCGCCACCGCGCGCTCCGCCTCGGCCGGTTCCACGCCGTCGAGCCGCAGCTCCCACACGGAAGCGGTGAGCCGGTCGGCGAGACCCGAGGTGCGGGCCTCCACCGCCTCGATGATGTCGAGGCCCGAGGGCATCGACTCGTCGAGGAGCTCACGCAGCTTCTCCGGGTCGCGCGCCTCGGTGAGCGCGATCTCCAGGTACTCCGCCTCGCTGCCCGTGCCGGTGGGTGCGGCATTGGCGTACGACACCTTGGGGTGCGGCGTGAACCCCGCCGAGTACGCCATCGGTACGGCGGCACGGCGCAGGGCGCGCTCGAAAGCGCGCTGGAAATCACGGTGGCTGGTGAACCGGAGGCGGCCGCGCTTGGTGTAGCGCAGTCGGACGCGCTGCACCGCCGGAGCGGGAGGCGGGCCTTCGGGCTGTCGCTTGCCCAGTGTCGTTCAGTCCTTCGTGAGTGCGGTCGTACTGCTACCTAGAGTACGTGTCCCGCCCGCGACTGGTTCCCGCGGACCGGGCTGCTCCGTCTCCCGGGGGGTGCCGGCCCATGTTTCCGGGGGTGGGGCGGGCCGTGATTCCGGCGCCGTGACGAGCTGTGGCTCCCTGGGTGTGCCGAGGAGCAGACGGCGGAAGTCGGCGCGGGCCTGGCGCGCGCCGTCGCGGGCGGCGGCCAGGGCCTGGCGTGCCGTCCGCCCCGCGCTGCGTGCCGCCTCGGCGGCGGGCTCGAGCACCAGGTCGCGGACGGTGTGCCCAACCGGCGTCAGCACCGTCCGGTAGGCCCAGCGGGCCGGATCCACGAGGGTCCACCGCAGGAGCCGTCCGAGGAACCGTCCGACGGCGAGCGAGATGTGTCCGGCGACACGCCACGCGTGCCCGAGGGCCTCGCCGACCTCCCGTCCGACGACGGCGAGGACGCGGCCGACCGGGACGAGCACCCAGCGCCACAGCGCGAGCGCGGGCAGCACCAGCAGAAGGCGTGCCGTCCAGTAGAAGACGGCGCCGATGCCGAGCAGGATCATCCGGACGACCCACACGAGCCCGGTGAGCAGCAGGACGACCGCCCTGGCCACGGGCGTGAGCACCCACGTGTGGAGCCACCGGGCCGGCACGACCACCAGGTGACGCGCCAGCCAGGCGACAGCCGTCCAGAGTCCGCCGCCGACAGCGGCCAGGACCAGCCCGATGCCCCTCAGCAGGGCGGCGACCGCGTGTCCCACGGGCGTGAGCAGCCGCGCGTACATCCAGCCCAGCACCAGCCCGACACCGCCGGCGAACCAGGCGAGCGCGTGACCGAGCGGGGTCAGGACCGCGCGGTACAGCCACACCGCCGGCACGACGAGCAGCACCCGTCCCAGCCAGGCCAGCACGGTGCCGGCCGGCACGACGACGTACCGCCACAGGGCCACCCACGGCCGGACGAACAGGGCCCGCGCCACCCAGCCGACGACCCGCCCCAGCGCGCGCAGCACGGTGTCCCGGAGAAGCCTTCCACCGACGACGCACGCGTCCCACAGCATGCGCACCGGCACGACGAGCACGAGCACCACGATCCGGACGGGAACGCGGATCGCGACGGCGAGACAGCCCTCGGCCGCCACCCCGGGCGGCCCTGGCAGCTCGGCCGACGCGGCAGACGGTTTTTCCAGATCCATACCTGCCTAGACGCAGCGACCACCCCGATGGATGCGACACACGGGCACCCGGCGTCACCTCGTCGGCCGCGGCGCCGGCCGATGAGTTCCCGCCCCTCGCGGAGTCTGAGTCTGCGCAAGGGATAAGTCGCGTACGAGCTCTGTGAGGGGACCATGAGCGCACTACCACCTGTCGTCGACACCGCGACCTGGGAGAACCGGCTGGAGACCCTGCGGGCACGGGAGAAGGCCGCGACGCGGGAGCTCGACGCCGTCGCGGCCGAGCGCCGCCGCCTGCCGATGGTCGAGATGCCCGCGTACACGCTGGAGGGGCCGGACGGACCCGTCCGGCTCGCGGACGTCTTCGAGGGCGAGCGGCAGCTGATCGTCTACAACCACATGTGGTTCGCCGGCCAGGAATGGCAGTGCCCGGGCTGTACGGGGTTCACCTCGCAGTACACCCGCCTGGAGTTCCTCGACCAGTACGACGCCCGCTTCGTCGTCGTCACCCAGGGGCCCATCGACGAGGCGCTCGCCTACAAGGAGCGGGTCGGCAACCGGATGCCGTGGTACTCGACGGCCGACAGCCCGTTCGGGGCGGACGTCGGAGCCCCGCCCGACGGCGGCTTCGCCGTCAACGTGTTCCTGCGCGACGGCGACACCGTCTACCGCACCTGGCACACCGCCGGCCGCGGCACCGAGCAGCTGAGCCACACCTTCGCGCTCATCGACCTCCTGCCGTACGGACGCCAGGAGGAATGGCAGGACTCCCCCGACGGCTGGCCGCAGTCCCCCACCTACAGCCGCTGGGCCGCGTCCAAGGACATCGCGGCGGCCTACGGCCCGGGAACGGGCCACGCCTGACCCGGGCCCGCGCACGAACGAGGCGTCCCCTTCCCGTCGGGAAGGGGACGCCTCGTTCGGTTCCGCGACACACCGGCTCTCAGTGCGCGTGCCCACTGGCCGCCGGAGCCGTGTTCTTGACCGTCAACGGCAGCAACTTCTTGCCGGTCGGGCCGATCTGAATACTCGTGTCCAGCTGAGGACACACCCCGCAGTCGAAGCAAGGGGTCCAGCGGCAGTCCTCGACCTCGGTCTCGTCGAGGGAGTCCTGCCAGTCCTCCCAGAGCCAGTCCTTGTCGAGACCGGAGTCCAGGTGGTCCCAGGGCAGGACCTCCTCGTAGGAGCGCTCGCGGGTCGTGTACCAGTCGAGGTCCACACCGAAGTCGGGGAGCGTCTTGTCGGCGCAGCGCATCCAGCGCTCGTACGAGAAGTGCTCGCGCCAGCCGTCGAAGCGGCCGCCGTCCTCGTAGACGGCGCGGATGACGGAGCCGATGCGGCGGTCGCCGCGGGACAGCAGTCCCTCGATGATGCCGGGCTTGCCGTCGTGGTAGCGGAAGCCGATCGAGCGGCCGTACTTCTTGTCGCCGCGGATCTTGTCGCGGAGCTTCGTGAGGCGGGCGTCCGTGTCCTCGGCGGAGAGCTGCGGCGCCCACTGGAAGGGGGTGTGGGGCTTGGGCACGAAGCCGCCGATCGAGACCGTGCAGCGGATGTCGTTCTGGCCGGAGACCTTGCGGCCCTCGGCGATCACCTTCATCGCCATGTCGGCGATCTGCAGGACGTCCTCGTCCGTCTCGGTCGGCAGGCCGCACATGAAGTACAGCTTCACCTGGCGCCAGCCGTTGCCGTAGGCGGTGGAGACGGTCCGGATGAGGTCCTCCTCCGAGACCATCTTGTTGATGACCTTGCGCAGGCGCTCGGAGCCGCCCTCGGGCGCGAAGGTCAGACCCGACCGTCGGCCGTTGCGGGTCAGTTCGTTGGCCAGGTCGACGTTGAAGGCGTCCACGCGGGTGGAGGGCAGGGAGAGGCCGACCTTGTCCTCCTCGTACCGGTCCGCGAGGCCCTTGGCGATGTCGGCGATCTCCGAGTGGTCGGCGGAGGACAGGGAGAGCAGGCCGACCTCCTCGAAGCCGGTCGCCTTCAGGCCCTTCTCCACCATCTCGCCGATGCCCGTGATGGAACGCTCGCGCACCGGGCGGGTGATCATGCCCGCCTGGCAGAAGCGGCAGCCGCGCGTGCAGCCGCGGAAGATCTCCACGGACATGCGCTCGTGGACGGTCTCGGCGAGCGGCACGAGGGGCTGCTTCGGGTACGGCCACTCGTCGAGGTCCATGACGGTGTGCTTGGACACCCGCCACGGGACGCCCGACTTGTTGGGCACGACGCGGGCGATCCGGCCGTCGGGGAGGTACTCGACGTCGTAGAAGGCCGGGATGTAGACGTTGCCGGTCCTCGCAAGGCGGAAGAGGACCTCCTCGCGGCCTCCGGGGCGGCCCTCTGCCTTCCAGGTCCGGATGATCTCCGTCATGTCGAGCACGGCCTGCTCGCCGTCGCCGATGACCGCCGCGTCGATGAAGGCGGCGATCGGCTCGGGGTTGAACGCGGCGTGCCCGCCGGCCAGCACGATCGGGTCGTCGAGGGTGCGGTCCTTCGACTCCAGCGGGATGCCGGCCAGGTCGAGGGCGGTCAGCATGTTCGTGTAGCCCAGCTCCGTGGAGAAGGACAGGCCGAACACGTCGAAGGCCTTCACCGGGCGGTGGCTGTCCACGGTGAACTGGGGGACCCGGTGCTCGCGCATCAGCTCCTCCAGGTCGGGCCAGACGCTGTAGGTGCGCTCGGCGAGGACGCCCTCGCGCTCGTTCAGCACTTCGTAGAGGATCATGACGCCCTGGTTGGGCAGGCCGACCTCGTACGCGTCGGGGTACATGAGCGCCCAGCGGACGTCGCACTCCTCCCACGGCTTCACCGTGGAGTTGAGTTCTCCGCCGACGTACTGAATGGGCTTCTGCACATGCGGGAGCAGGGCTTCGAGCTGTGGGAAGACCGACACAGCGGTTTCGGCAGACATCTCGCGAACCTTCGTGAGCCGACAGGGGTGACCATCCAGCGTAACGCGGGTGGGAAGCCCCTCCGTCCACGGTCGGCCGTCCGCGGGTGGCCGGCGTCAGACGGACGCCTGCTCCAGCGTCGCCCTCCAGGCCTCCGGCAGCGCCGCCTCGACCGCCGCCGCGCGCTGCTCCTCGCGCCCGTACAGCACGCCGTACGTGAAGGAGCTCTCCCCCGCCGCGTGGGCCAGGGCCGCCAGTTCCCGCAGGGCCTCACGGGTCATCACGCTGTCCTGGTGGTCGCCGAGGAGGCCCTGGAGCGACTTCATCGCCTTGGCGAGTCGGGCGGCCGGAGCGTCCAGCGCGGGGACGGCGGCCTCGGCGGAGTAGCGGGCACGCTTGGCCTTCTTGCGGGCCTCGTGCATCGCGAGGTCGCGGTCGGTGCCGGGCTGCCCGTCGAGGGCCTGCCCGACGAGTCCGGAAACCTTCGCGAAGTCCCTGCGGACCGCCTTGGCGATCACCTTTTCGGGGTCCCCGGCGGCGGCCCCGAGCAGCGGCGGGTCGGTCACGAGGGTGTCGAGGGCGGCCAGCAGGGCCAGGTACCGCTTGCCGTCGAGGACGGCGAGCAGGCGACGCCGGGAGCCGCCGTGGCGGGCGTGCGCCCAGGTGCGCAGCCGGGCGCGGACGGGCCCGCCGACCAGGGTGCGCGGCAGTTCGGCGAGGGCCTGGGTGAGGCGCTCGGTGAGGACCTCCCGGTCGCGGTCGACGCCGAGCTCGCCGGCCAGCCACTTCAGCTCCTCGCCGATGGGTCCGGTGACGGCGGGGTCGAGGACCTTGGCGTACGAGCCGAAGGTGCCGCGCATGCGGCGGGTGGCGACCCGCATGCTGTGCACGGAGTCGTGGACGTCGCGGCGGACGGCGGGGTCGAGTTCGACGATGGCGTCGCGCTGGGCGCGGAGGTGGGCGAGGACGTGGTCGCCCGCGGTGACGGGGTCCGCCGCGCGCCCGCCCTCCTGTGCCCGCTTGCCGGACCGTTTGCCGGACTGCTTGCCGGACTGCTTGCCGGTCTCGGCCAGGGCCTTGGCGAGTTTGGAGGGTGCGGCGGAGCGGTGGAGGCCCGCCTTGCGGAGCTTCTTCTCGACCTTGTCGAGGAAGGCGGGGTCGCCGTCGTCGGCCAGTTCCACCTCGATCTCGGTCCAGGCGGCGGTGCCCCCGCCTCCGTCGAGCCGCTCCGCGCGGACCCGGTCGAGGCTGACCTCGGCGAGCAGGGCGCCGGAGCCGTCGACGAGGTGGCGTACGTCGCGGGCGGACAACAGGCGGACGAGGGGGACGAGTTCGGTGTCGCGCACGCGGGAGCGGACGAGGCCGGACAGGGCGCGGGGCACGGTGTCGGAGAGGGGCGCGCGGATCTCGTCGCGTACGCCCTCGGAGACGGGGAGTTTGAGGTGCCAGCCGGCGTCCGCGCCCCCGGTGCGGCGGCGCAGGGTGAGGGACGCGGCGGCGAGGCGCTGGTCGGGGGTGTCGTAGTAGGTGGCGTCGAGTTCGGCGACGCCCTTGTCGACGACGGCGGCCACTCCGGGGACACCGCTGAGGTCCGGGAGGCTCTCGGTGCCGTTCTCGGTTGCGGGACCCTCGTACTTGCGCTCGATCTCGCGTTTCGTGTCCGCCATGAACCGAATCTAGACGTGATTCGGGGCCCTGGGCAGTCCCTGATCAGCCTCTCCTGGCCGGCTTGCGGTGCCGGCCGGTGCGGCAGGGCGGCCGGGGAGCGGCCGGACCTCCGGGGTCATCGCCGCCCGGCCGCCCCGGGGCACCTATGCCGACATCGGCCGCTGCACCCTGATCGACTGCAACAGCCCCACCGCGACCCAGACGGCGAACATGGAGGATCCGCCGTAGGAGACGAACGGCAGGGGGAGACCGGCGACCGGCATGATGCCGAGCGTCATGCCGATGTTCTCGAAGGCCTGGAAAGCGAACCAGGCGATGATGCCGGCGGCGACGATCGTGCCGTACAGCTCGGTCGTCTCGCGGGCGATGCGGCAGGCGCGCCACAGGACCACGCCGAGGAGCACCAGGATCAGGCCCGCGCCGACGAAGCCGAGTTCCTCACCGGCGACGGTGAAGACGAAGTCGGTCTGCTGCTCGGGCACGAACTGGCCGGTCGTCTGCGAGCCCTGGCCGAGGCCGGTGCCGAAGAGGCCGCCGGAACCGATGGCGATGCGGGCCTGGTTGGTGTTGTAGCCGACGCCCGCCGGGTCGAGGTCGGGGTTGGCGAAGGCGGCGAAGCGGTTGATCTGGTACTCGTCGAGGATCTTGAGCTGCCAGACGGCGATCGCGCCGAGGGCGCCCGCGCCGATCAGGCCGAACACCCAGCGGTTGGAGGCACCGGAGGACAGCAGCACGCCGAGCACGATGATGACCGCGACCATGATGGTGCCGAGGTCGGGCATGAGCAGCACGATCATCATCGGGACGGCCGCCAGGCCCAGTGCCTGGAGCACCGTGCGGTGGTCGGGGTACTGCTTGTCACCCGCGTCGACTCGGGTGGCCAGCAGCATCGCCATGCCCAGGATGATCGTGATCTTGATGAACTCGGCGGGCTGGAGCGACAGTCCGCCCGCGACGAGCCAGTTGCGCTGGCCGTTGATGGTCGCGCCGAGCGGGGTCAGCACCAACAGGATCAGGAAGACCGAGAGGCCGTACAGGATCGGCACGGCCGTGCGCAGGGTGCGGTGGCCGAGCCAGATCGTGCCGATCATCAGGCCGACGCCGATGCCCGTGTTCATCAGGTGGCGGATGAGGAAGAAGTACGGGTCGCCCTGGTTGATCTCGGTGCGGTTGCGGGTCGCCGAGTAGACGAGGGCCGCGCCGATCAGGGAGAGCGCGACGGCCGACAGCAGTATCGGCCAGTCGAGCCGGCGGGCGAGCGAGTCGCGGGCGAACAGCCGCGTCCAGCCCGCGCGCTCGGGTCCGTACCCGGAGACGGAGAAGTTGTTGGCTCCGGTCATGTCAGGATCCTCAAGCCGTTGGTCGCCGCGGTCGTCATGTCAGGACCCTCTTCCCCCGCGGCTTCCCCCGGCGGGCCGTGCGCCTGCGGGTGTCGCGGTTGGCGGCGGTCGGTGAGGGCGTGGTGCCCGCGGGCAGGTCCTGGCCGGGGTCCGTGGTCCCGTCCCGGAGGGCGTCGTTCGCCTTCAGATCCTTGACCGGGTCCTTGGAGACGTCCGGGGAGTCGATCGAGCCGTCGCGCTCGATCTTCGGCAGGCTCTTCTGCGGGCTGGACAGGAGGGCCTTCTTCTTGTCGATGTCGCCGTCCGCGGAGACACCGTAGAGGGCGTTGTAGATCTTGCGCACGGCCTCACCGGACGCTCCCGAGCCCGTACCGGCCTGGGAGATCGTCATGATGATCGTGTAGTCCTTGGAGTACGTGGCGAGCCAGGACGTCGTCTGCTTGCCGTAGACCTCGGCGGTACCGGTCTTGGCGTGCAGCGGGATCTTGTCCTGGGGCCAGCCGCCGAACTTCCAGGCGGCGGTTCCGCGGGTGACGACGCCCGCGAAGGCATCGTTTATCCCCCTGAGCGTCGCCTGGTCGACCGGCAGCTTGCCGTTCTTCTTCGGCTTGATCTCCTGGACGGTCTTGCCGTCGGGGCTGACGAGGGCCTTGCCGATGGTCGGGGCGTACAGGGTGCCGCCGTTGGAGACCGCGGAGTAGATGGCCGCCTCCTGGATCGGGGTGACGAGGGTGTCACCCTGACCGATGGAGTAGTTGATCGAGTCGCCCTCGCGCATCCGGTTGCCTTCGAGGCAGTTCTCGTACGCGATCTGCTCGACGTAACTGCCGCCCTTCTTGCCGGTCTTGCACCAGACGGCCTTGTTGGCCTTCCAGTAGTCCGCCTTCCACTTGCGGTCGGGGACGCGGCCGGTGACCTCGTTGGGGAGGTCGATGCCGGTCTCCTTGCCGAGACCGAACTGGTGGGCGGCCTTGTAGAAGTAGTCCTTGGGGGTCTTCTTCGGGCTGATGCCCCCGTCCCGCTTCCACTCGCTGTCGGAGAGGCCGTAGAAGACGGTGTCGCAGGAGACCTCGAGCGCCCGGCCGAGCGAGATGGGACCGAAGCTCTCCCCCTCGAAGTTCTTGAAGACCTGGCTGCCGACCGAGTAGGAACTCGTGCACGGGTAGTGCCCGTCGAAGGCGTACCCGGCCTCGACCGCGGCGGCCGTGGAGATGACCTTGAACGTCGAGCCGGGCGCGGACTGGCCCTGGATCGCCCGGTTCAGCAGCGGGTAGTTGGACTTCTTGCCGGTGAGCGCGGTGTAGTCCTTGCCCGAGATGCCGCCGACCCAGGCGTTCGGGTCGTACGACGGGTTGGACGCCATGGCGACGACGCGGCCGGTCTTGGCCTCCATCACCACGACGGCCCCGGAGTCGGCCTTGTAGTTCTCGCCGGTGATCTTGTCGAACTGGGTGCGGGCGACCTTCATGGCGTCGTTCAGCTCGTACTCCGCGACCCGCTGGACCCGGGAGTCGATGCTGGTGACGAGGTTCTCGCCGGGCTCGGCCTTGTCGCTCTTGGCCTGGCCGATGACGCGGCCGAGGTTGTCGACCTCGTAGCGGGTGACGCCTGCCTTGCCGCGCAGTTCCTTGTCGTACTCGCGCTCCAGGCCCGACCGTCCGACCTGGTCGGAACGCAGGTACGGGGAGTCGGTGTCCTTGGCCTTGGTGATCTCGTCGTCGGTGACGGGCGAGAGGTAGCCGAGCACCTGGGCGGTGTTGGCCTGTCCGGGGGCGGCGTAGCGGCGGACGGCCTCGGGTTCGGCGCTGATGCCGGGGAAGTCCTCGGAGCGCTCGCGGATCTGGAGGGCCTGCTTGGCGGTCGCCTCGTCGGTGATGGGGATGGGCTGGTAGGGCGAGCCGTTCCAGCAGGGCTGCGGCGTCTTGGCGTCGCAGAGGCGGACCTTCTCCATGACGTCCTTGGGCTTCATGCCCAGGACCCCGGCGAGCTTGGTGAGGACGGCCTGGCCGTCGTCCCGCATCTTCAGCAGGTCGGTGCGCGAGGCGGAGACCACGAGCCGGGTCTCGTTGTCGGCGATCGGCACGCCCCGCGCGTCGAGGATCGAGCCGCGCACGGCGGGCTGGACGACCTGCTGGACGTGGTTGCCGGAGGCTTCCTTGGCGTATTCGTCGCCGTTGCGGATCTGGAGGTACCAGAGGCGGCCGCCCAGGGTGCCGAGGAGGGAGAGTACGAGAATCTGGATGACGACGAGCCGGATCTGGACCCGTGGGGTCCGGCCGGTCTCCGGGATGTTGGTCACTGCTTGTGCCTCCCCCTCTCAGTGTGTGTACGTGACATACGAGTACACGGCGAACCTGTGCGCGGCGAGCCTGTCGTCGGCCAAGTTCCGTGATCCGTGCGGCGCTTGGGACGACGGCCGGACGGATCTCCTCGGTGTCCTCACAGGCGCTTCACCCCCTTGATACGTCCCGCGCGGGCGACCCGCGCCTTGGCCGCCTTCACGCGCAGTCCGCTGCGCTGGCTGCCGATGCGCAGCCCGGTGCCGGAGGACAGCCAGCCCGTCGAGACGTCCGTGGCCTTGGCCGCCGAGCCGCCCTCGGAGAGTGGGTCGTTCTCGGCGCGCCGGGCGAGTGCCATGACCACGGGGACGACGAACGGCGCGAGCAGCAGGTCGTAGAGGGCGGCGGTGAACAGCAGGCTGGTGAGCCCGACATGGCGGGCGGCGGTGTCGCCGACGAGGGCGCCGACTCCCGCGTAGAGCAGGGTGGAGCCGATCGCGGCGACGACGACCACGGCCATCGGGCCGGTGGCCGACTTGAGCCGGCCGTTCTCCGGCTTGACCAGGCCGGCGCAGTAGCCGATGACGCACAGGACCAGCGCGTAGCGCCCGGCGGCGTGGTCGGCGGGCGGGACGACGTCGGACAGCAGGCCGGCGCCGAAGCCGATGAGCGCGCCGCCGACGTGGCCGTAGACCATGGCGAGGGCGATCACGGTCAGCAGCACCAGGTCCGGGACGGCGCCCGGGAGATGGAGACGGGCAAGAACGCTCACCTGGATCACCAGGGCGACGACCACCAGGGTGACGGAGAGCAGCATCCTGTTGAAACGCATGGGATTCGGCTCCTCCTGCTACTGCTGCTGGCCGTCGACGGGGGCGCTCGCCGAGGGGGTGACCGTGACGGTCACCGTCGGCGTGGGCGTGGGTTTCGGTTTCGGGGGCAGCACGGCGTCGCGCGGGTCGCTCTTCGGGGCGGTCACGACGACCCCGAGGATGTCGAGCTTGGTGAACGAGACGAACGGCTTGACGTAGACCGTGCGGGTCAGGCCGCCGCCGGAGGGGTCAACCCGGGAGACGGTGCCGACGGGCACGCCGGGTACGAACGGCTTGTCGGCCTGCGAGCCGAAGGTGATCAGCCGGTCGCCCTTCTTGATCTTCGCCTTGGCGTTGAGGAGTTCGACGCGCAGCGGGCTGTCGCCCTGTCCCGAGGCGAAGCCGAGTTCGTCGCTCGACTCCATGCGCGTGCCGACGGTGAAGTCGGGGTCGTTGGCCAGCAGGACCGTGGCGGTGTCCGGGCCGACGGTGGTGACGCGGCCGACGAGTCCGTCGCCGTTCAGGACGGTCATGTCACGCTTGATGCCGTCGTGGGCGCCGACGTCGATGGTGACGGTCCAGGAGAAACCCTGGGCCGCTCCTATGGCGATCACCTCGGCGCCCTTGATCCCGTACTGGCCCTCGCCGGCCACCTTGATCATCTTGTTGAGCTGCTTGAGGCGGCTGCGGTTGCGGTCGTCGCTGCCGAGCTTCGCCTTCAACGCCGCGTTGTCGTGCTCCAGTTGGGCGACGCGGTTGTGGCGGTCGCCCGAGTCGCGGACCGCGGCGACGGCGTTGCCGACGGGGTCGACCGCGGACGACACCCCGTTCTCGATCGGGCCGAAGACCGTCGCGGCGGCCTGGCGGGCACCGTCGACCGGTGAGTCCTGTCCGCCGCGGATGTCCACCGTGATCAGTGCGAACGCGATGGCGATCAGCAGCACCAGGAGCAGCCGGCTCTCTCGTGTGTCCCTCACGTGCGGCGGCCGTGCCTTCCTCGTCGAAATGGGTCAACAGGGGCGCACCCCGGGCGAGAAGCCTGCCCGTGGGTGCGGTGAGGCTGGGGTGATGGGGTGGCGGACGGGGTGAGTGTTATGGGAGAGGTTATGTCTCTATGTCGCAGGAGTTTATGCCTCCACACCAATGATCCGCCGTACGAGAAGAGATCATCTCGTACGGCGGAATCGAAGTGTTACCTCATCTGCGCGGCTGGGCGTCCAGAACCTGCTGGAGCGCCTCGAATTCCTCGACGCACTTCCCGGCGCCGAGCGCCACGCTGTCGAGCGGGTCCTCGGCGATGTGGATCGGCATGCCGGTCTCGCGGCGCAGTCGCTCGTCCAGGCCGCGCAGCAGGGCTCCGCCGCCGGTCAGAACGATTCCGCGGTCCATCACGTCACCGGAGAGCTCCGGCGGGCACTTGTCGAGGGTCGTCTTCACGGCGTCGATGATCGCGTTGACCGGTTCTTCGATGGCCTTGCGTACTTCGGCCGCGGAGATGACGACGGTCTTGGGCAGCCCGGAAACGAGGTCCCGGCCGCGGATTTCGGTGTGTTCGTCATTGTCGAGGTCGTACGCCGAACCGATCGTGATCTTGATCTGTTCGGCCGTCCGCTCACCGAGAAGGAGGGAGTACTCCTTCTTGATGTGCTGGATGATCGCGTTGTCCAGTTCGTCGCCCGCGACGCGGATGGACTGGGCGGTGACGATGCCGCCGAGCGAGATGACCGCGACCTCCGTGGTGCCGCCGCCGATGTCCACCACCATGTTGCCCGTGGCCTCGTGGACCGGCAGGCCGGAGCCGATGGCCGCGGCCATGGGCTCCTCGATGATGTGCACCTGACGGGCCCCGGCCTGGGACGACGCCTCGATGACGGCACGGCGCTCGACGCCTGTGATGCCGGAGGGCACGCAGACGACGACACGGGGGCGGGCGAGGTAGCGCCGCTTGTGGATCTTCAGGATGAAGTAGCGGAGCATGCGCTCGGTGATCTCGAAGTCGGCGATGACACCGTCCCTCAGCGGACGCACGGCAACGATGTTGCCGGGGGTCCGCCCGATCATCTTCTTCGCTTCCGAGCCGACCGCGAGGATGCCACCGGTGTTGGTGTTGATCGCGACGACGGACGGCTCGTTGAGTACGATCCCGCGACCCCTGACGTACACCAGCGTGTTGGCGGTCCCGAGGTCGACAGCCATGTCACGGCCGATGAACGACATTGAGTTCCCCATCAGGATTCGTCTGGCCTTCCCAAGTGGAGCTTTGACGGCTTTTTAGGACGGCGAGGTGGGTGCAGTGACGTGAAGGCTTCCATCGTAGACGCGCCTGCCCGAACACTGCGCGAGGGTCTTCGCCATTGTCAGCAGATGACGAGCCGCCTCGCTTGTGGAGACGGGCCATCAGGGGCACGCGTTCCCCCGATCGGCACGCATATGCCACGGGACGGCCGGAAATTCCACGGCCGCCCCAGGTCAGGCAGTCCGAGAGCGGCTGACGCCCTCTCAGAAAAATTCTCGAAAATTTGCCACGCGACGCGCTCGGGAGATCCACCGGACGGCGGACGCGACCCTCCGTACGCGGAGCGCGGCGTCGCCGCGACGCTCAGCCGCGGCCGGGGAAGAAGATCTTCACCTCGCGCTCGGCGGACTCCTCGGAGTCGGAGGCGTGGATCAGGTTCTCGCGGACGATCACGCCGAAGTCACCGCGGATGGAACCGGGGGCGGCGGCGATCGGGTCGGTGGGACCGGCGAGGGCGCGCACGCCCTCGATGACCCGCTCGCCCTCGACGATCAGCGCCACGACGGGGCCGGACGCCATGAACTGCACCAGCGGCTCGTAGAAGGGCTTGCCCTTGTGCTCGCCGTAGTGCTGCTCCAGCGTCTCCTGGTCCAGGGTCCGCAGCTCCAGCGCGGTGATCTGCCAGCCGGCCTTCCGCTCGATACGGCTGATGATCTCGCCGGTCAGGCCGCGACGGACGGCGTCGGGCTTGAGCAGGACGAGGGTGCGCTGGCTCACTGGGTGGCTCCTTCAGGTCACAAATGTGCGGGTGACCGAGGCTACAGGGCGTGTCGGGGGCGCTGTCACGCAGCGTCAGGTGATACCGGCACGCGCCACCCTCCCGTCCCACGACCGGCCTACGCCGGTGTGTCGCCGCCCCCTCCGGACGGGACTACGCCGGCGTTCCGCCCGCCTCCGCCTGGGCCTGCGACTGGGACGGGGTCCGCTCCCCCGCAGACTCGGCCTGGGCGGCGAACCGCGCCTTGGCCTCGTCGATCTTCCGCCCGTAGTGGACGGACGCCCACCACAGGGCGGCGAAGATCGCGCCCAGGACGAACATCGACGGGACGAAGAAGCCCCCGGCGATCAGCAGGATCTGCAGCGCCCAGCCGAGCTGGACACCGCCGGGCCGCGTGATCATGCCGCACAACAGCACGCTCAGCGCCATCAGGATCCCGCAGACCGTCCAGACCGTGGCCGTGGACAGATCGGGTTCCTTCATGGCGACGAGCCCGGCGAAACCGATGACGAAGAACTCGCCGATCAGCGTGGAAGCACAGAGCGTACGCACGACAGTCAGCCCCTCCCCAGGAGCAGTCGGGCCTCGCCGACCGTGATGACGGATCCGGTGACCAGCACGCCGCCGCCCGCGTACTCGCCCTCTTCCTCGGCGAGCGTGATCGCGGCCTCCAGCGCGTCGTCGAGCCGCGGCTCGACCTGCACCCGGTCGTCGCCGAAGACCTCGACGGCGATCCCGGCCAGCTCGTCCGCGTCCATCGCGCGGTGGCTGGAGTTCTGCGTGACGACGACCTCGGCGAAGATCGGCTCGAAGGCCTCCAGCAGCTCCCGTACGTTCTTGTCGCCGCTCGCGCCGACGACCCCGATGAGCCTGCTGAAGTCGAACACCTCGCTCACCGCCTCGGCGGTGGCCCGGGCGCCGGCCGGGTTGTGCGCGGCGTCGAGCACCACGGTCGGCGACCGGCGGACGATCTCCAGCCGTCCCGGCGAGGTGACGGAGGCGAACGCCTTGCGCACGGTGTCGATGTCCAGCCGCTCGGCGTGCGCCGAGCCGACGCCGAAGAACGCCTCGACCGCGGCGAGCGCCACGGCCGCGTTGTGCGCCTGGTAGCCGCCGTGCAGCGGCAGGAACACCTCTTCGTACTCCCCGCCGAGACCGCGCAGCGTCAGGAGCTGTCCGCCGACCGCGACGTGGCGTGCGACGACGCCGAACTCCAGGCCCTCGCGGGCCACGGTCGCGTTGACCTCGACGGCCTTCTTCAGCAGCACCTGGGCCGCGTCGACCGGCTGCTGGGCCAGGATCACGGTGGAGTCCTGCTTGACGATCCCGGCCTTCTCGACGGCGATCTCACCGGGCGTCTCGCCGAGCCGGTCGGTGTGGTCGAGGTCGATGGGGGTCACGACGGCGACGTCGCCGTCGATCACGTTCGTGGCGTCCCAGCTGCCGCCCATGCCGACCTCGACGACGGCGACGTCCACGGGCGCGTCGGCGAAGGCCGCGTAGGCCATGCCGGTCAGCACCTCGAAGAAGGACAGCCGGTACTCCTGCTGACCGTCGACCATCTCGATGTACGGCTTGATGTCGTTGTACGTCTCGATGAACCGCTCGGCGGAGATCGGCGCCCCGTCCAGGCTGATCCGCTCGGTGACCGACTGGACGTGCGGGCTGGTGTAGCGCCCGGTGCGCAGGTCGAAGGAGCTCAGCAGCGCCTCGATCATGCGGGCCGTGGACGTCTTGCCGTTCGTGCCCGTGATGTGGATCGAGGGGTACGCGCGCTGCGGCTCGCCGAGGACGTCCATCAGGGCGGCGATCCGGTCGACGGAGGGCTCCAGCTTGGTCTCGCCCCAGCGGCCGGCCAGTTCCGTCTCGACCTCGCGCAACGCCTTGTCGACCTCGGGGTCGATGGGGCGGGCGGGCACATCGGCCTGCCGGTCGTCGTGGCCCTGGGTACGCAGGGTGCGGCTGCCTGCCGCGATCACCGCGAGATCGGGGTCTCGGTCGGTCTCGGCCTCGACGATCTCCTCGAAGAGACCGAGCGGATCACGCTCCGGGTCGTCGGACGCGCTGCTGTCGTGCGGGGGGAGGTCGCTCACGGGGCCAGTCTACGGAGAGGGCGGGGTGTGCGGGCGTGTGGGGGTTTGCGCCCCCTGCGCTCCTGCCCGACGCGGGGCGCCGGAGGGGCTGAACCTCTTGGCCCGTCCGGCGATTGGGGACAAGGCCGTTCAGGCCGAAGCCGGGTCGTGGGGCGGCGCCCTGGGCAGGGGACGGGCAGGGGCGGAGGGGGCCAGGAAGGCTGGCCCCGCACGGCGAAGGCCCCCGGGACCGAGTGGTCCGGGGGCCTTCGTCTGCGCGGGGCCGAGTGACTACGCCTGGGGCAGGCGCGTCAGCTGGTCCTGGATGCGGGCGATGTCCTCGTCCGCCTTGGCCAGGCGCGTGCGGATCTTGTCCACCACCTGATCGGGGGCCTTCGCCAGGAACGCCTCGTTGCCGAGCTTGGCGTTCGCCTGGGCCTTCTCCTTCTCGGCGGCGGCGAGGTCCTTGGCGAGCCGCTTGCGCTCGGCGGCGACGTCGATCGTGCCCGACAGGTCGAGCGCGACCGTGGCCCCGGCCACCGGCAGGGTCGCGGTGGCCGCGAAGCTGTCACCCTCCGGCTGGAGACGCAGCAACTGGCGGATGGCCGCCTCGTGGGGGGCCAGCGCCGTCCCGTCGAGGGCCAGCCGGGCCGGGACCCGCTGACCGGGCTGGAGGCCCTGGTCGTTGCGGAAGCGGCGGACCTCGGTGATCACCGACTGGAGGGACTCGATCTCCCGCTCGGCGGCGGGGTCGCGGAAGCCGCTGTCCTTGGGCCACTCGGCGATGACGACGGACTCGCCACCCGTGAGGGTCGTCCAGAGCGTGTCCGTGACGAACGGGACGATCGGATGGAGCAGCCGCAGTGTGACGTCGAGGACCTCTCCGAGGACCCGGCCGGAGACCTTCGCCGGCTCGCCGCCCGCCATGAACGTCGTCTTGGACAGCTCGACGTACCAGTCGAAGACCTCGTCCCAGGCGAAGTGGAACAGGGCGTCCGACAGCTTGGCGAACTGGAAGTCGTCGTAGAGGGCGTCCACTTCGGCGACCGTGGCGTTCAGCCGGGACAGGATCCAGCGGTCGGTGGCCGACAGCTCCTCGGCGGGCGGGAGTTCGCCCTCGACCGTCGCGCCGTTCATCAGCGCGAAGCGGGTGGCGTTCCAGATCTTGTTCGCGAAGTTGCGCGAGCCCTGGACCCAGTCCTCGCCGATCGGCACGTCGACGCCGGGGTTGGCACCGCGCGCGAGCGTGAAACGGAGGGCGTCGCTGCCGTACTTGTCCATCCAGTCCAGCGGGTTGACCGCGTTCCCGAAGGACTTGGACATCTTCTTGCCGAACTGGTCGCGGACCATGCCGTGCAGGGCGATGGTGTGGAACGGCGGGGTGCCGTCCATCGCGTACAGGCCGAACATCATCATCCGGGCGACCCAGAAGAAGAGGATGTCGTAGCCGGTGACGAGGACGGAGTTCGGGTAGAACTTCGCGAGGCTCTCGGTCTGTTCGGGCCAGCCGAGCGTGGAGAACGGCCACAGGCCGGAGGAGAACCAGGTGTCGAGGACGTCGGTGTCCTGGTGCCAGCCCTCGCCCGTGGGGGCCTCGTCGTCCGGGCCGACGCAGACGATCTCGCCGCCCGGCCCGTACCAGACCGGAATGCGGTGGCCCCACCACAACTGCCGCGAGATGCACCAGTCGTGGAGGTTGTCGACCCAGTCGAAGTAGCGCTTCTCCATCTCCTGCGGGTGGATCTTGACCTTGCCGTCGCGGACCGCGTCGCCGGCGGCCTTCGCGAGCGGGCCGACCTTGACCCACCACTGCATGGACAGGCGCGGCTCGATGGTGGTCTTGCAGCGCGAGCAGTGGCCGACCGAGTGGAGGTAGGGCCGCTTCTCGGCGACGATCCGGCCGTCGGCGCGCAGGGCGGCGACGATGGCGGAGCGGGCCTCCAGACGGTCCAGGCCCTGGAAGGGACCGGGGACCGTGATGACGGCGTGCTCGTCCATGACGGCGATGTTGGGCAGGTCGTGGCGCTGCCCGATCTCGAAGTCGTTCGGGTCGTGGGCGGGCGTCACCTTGACGGCGCCGGTGCCGAACTCGGGGTCGACGTGCTCGTCCGCGACGACCGGGATGAACCGTTCGGTCAGCGGGAGGCGGATGAGCTTGCCGACGAGGTGCCTGTACCGCTCGTCGTCGGGGTGGACGGCGACGGCGGTGTCACCGAGCATCGTCTCGGCACGGGTGGTGGCGACGACGATGGCGTCGTCCCCGTCCCCGTACTTCATGGAGACCAGCTCGCCGTCGTCGTCCTGGTACTCGACCTCGATGTCCGAGATGGCGGTCAGACAGCGGGGGCACCAGTTGATGATGCGCTCGGCGCGGTAGATCAGCTCGTCGTCGTAGAGCTTCTTGAAGATGGTCTGGACGGACTGGGAGAGGCCCTCGTCCATGGTGAAGCGCTCACGCGACCAGGCGACGCCGTCGCCGAGGCGGCGCATCTGCCCGGAGATCTGCCCGCCGGACTCGGCCTTCCACTGCCAGACACGCTCGACGAACGCCTCCCGGCCGAGGTCGTGCCGGGACTTGCCCTCCTTGCCGAGCTCCCGCTCGACGACGTTCTGCGTGGCGATGCCGGCGTGGTCCATGCCGGGCTGCCACAGCGTCTCGAAGCCCTGCATGCGCTTCCGGCGGGTGAGGGCGTCGATGAGGGTGTGCTCGAAGGCGTGGCCGAGGTGGAGGGAGCCCGTGACGTTCGGCGGCGGGATGACGACCGTGAACGGCGGCTTGTCGCTCTTGGCGTCCGCCTCGAAGTAACCCCGTTCTACCCAGCGCTCGTAGAGCGGCCCCTCTACATCGGCCGGCGCGTACTGGGTCGGCAGTTCGGAGGTGGGCGCTGCTTGCGGCTGCTGAGAGTTCTCGGTCACGGGGTCAGTTTAGGGGCGTCACACCCGTGTCCCGAAACGGGATTACTTCGTAACGGTGCGGCCCCCGGAGACCTGGCCCCTCGCCCTGTGCGCCAGGATGTCAGGAACACATAAGCATCTGGAGGGGAACCCAGAAATGAGCTACAACCAGCCGGGCCCGTACGGCGGGCAGCCCCAGCAGCCCGGACCGTACGGTCAGCCGGGCGGCGGGCAGCCCCCACAGCCGGGGCCCTACGGTCAGCCGGGCCCCTACGGTCAGCCGCCGCAGCAGGCTCCGCAGCCGGGCTACGGGTACCCGCAGCAGGCCCCCCCGGCGCAGCCTGGTTACGGCTACCCGCAGCAGGCCCCGCAGCCCGGCCAGCCGCAGACCCCTCCGTACGGCCAGCAGCCCCCGTACGGCCAGCCCCCGTACAACTCCGCCCCGATGCCGCCGGTGCCGTCCGGCGGCAAGAAGAAGACGGGCCTGATCATCGGCGGCGTCGCCGTGGTCGCGGCGATAGCCGTGGGCGTGTACTTCGCGATCGGCGGGGGTGGCGGCGGTGCGAACGTCGCGGACGACGGCCCGCACAAGCTGACGACGCCGGCGACGGTCCTCGGCGGTGAGTACAAGAAGTCCAGCGACGCCGACAGCGGCGGCTTCGACGCGAACGACGTCAAGGACGCCGAGAAGCACGGCGTGAAGAACGCCCAGGACGTGCACGCCGGATACCAGTCCGGGGACAAGAACAACCCGCTGGCGCTGAAGATGATCAACTTCATGGGTGTGTACGGCGACATCGACGACCCCGAGGCGGTCGTCGACGGCATGTTCACCGAGATGAAGAAGGGCGCCACCAAGGACGGTGACGGCGAGGTCGTCGGCAGCCCGAAGGCGTACACGCCGAGCGGTCTCGACGGCGCGGTGCTCAAGTGCCAGGAGACCAAGGTCAAGGACACCGACACGTCCGGATCCGGTCCGAGCGAGATCCACATGCCGGTGTGCATCTGGGGCGACCACAGCACCCTCGGCGTCATCATCGATGTCGACCTGGCCGCCGCCATGACGGGCAAGAGCCCCGATCTGAGTGAGGCGGCCGACCTCACCGCCAAGTTCCGCAAGGACGTCCGCGTCAAGGCCTAGCGGTTCGCCGCGCATGAGGAGGGGCGCGGCCGGGCGGCCGCGCCCCTCCGTGCGTATCCGCTACGCGCTCAGGCCCCCTGACAGGCGGTGTTCGCTCAAGAGAAAGGGGCGCCCGGCGGAATTCCGCCGGGCGCCCCTTCTGCGTCAGGTGTCGCGTTACGCCGTCTTCTGCTCGCCCGGCCCGCCGCGGCGGGCGTCCCTCGGGATCAGGGTCGGGTTGACGTTCGACAGGACGACGTCGGCGGTGATGACGACGCGGGCGACGTCCTTGCGGGACGGGACCTCGTACATCACGGCCTGGAGGACTTCCTCCATGATCGCGCGCAGGCCTCGCGCGCCGGTCTGGCGGAGGATGGCCTGGTCGGCGATGGCCTCCAGTGCCTCACGCTCGAAGTCCAGCTCCACGCCGTCGAGTTCGAAGAGGCGCTGGTACTGCTTGACCAGCGCGTTGCGCGGCTCGACCAGGATCTGCAGCAGGGCCTCGCGGTCCAGGTTGTGGACCGAGGTGATCACCGGGAGACGCCCGATGAACTCGGGGATCATGCCGAACTTGACCAGGTCCTCCGGCATGACGTCCTCGAACTGGTCCTTGGACTCCAGCTCCCGCTTCGAGCGGATCGTCGCGCCGAAGCCGATGCCCTTGGCGCCCGCCCGGGACTCGATGAGCTTCTCCAGGCCCGCGAAGGCTCCGCCCACGATGAACAGGACGTTCGTCGTGTCGATCTGGATGAACTCCTGGTGCGGGTGCTTGCGGCCGCCCTGCGGCGGGACCGAGGCCGTCGTGCCCTCGAGGATCTTGAGCAGGGCCTGCTGGACACCCTCGCCGGACACGTCACGCGTGATCGACGGGTTCTCGCTCTTGCGGGCCACCTTGTCGATCTCGTCGATGTAGATGATCCCGGTCTCGGCCTTCTTGACGTCGTAGTCGGCGGCCTGGATGAGCTTCAGCAGGATGTTCTCGACGTCCTCGCCGACGTATCCCGCCTCCGTCAGCGCCGTCGCGTCCGCGATGGCGAACGGAACGTTCAGCATGCGCGCGAGGGTCTGGGCGAGGAGCGTCTTGCCGGAACCCGTGGGGCCCAGCAGAAGGATGTTGGACTTCGCCAACTCGATGGCGTCCTCGCGGTTCTGGCCCGCGCTGTTCTCGCCGGCCTGGACGCGCTTGTAGTGGTTGTACACCGCGACGGAGAGCGCCTTCTTGGCGGACTCCTGCCCGACCACGTAGCCCTCGAGGAACTCGTAGATCTCGCGGGGCTTGGGGAGTTCCTCCCAGCGCACCTCGCTCGTCTCCGCGAGTTCTTCCTCGATGATCTCGTTGCAGAGATCGATGCACTCGTCGCAGATGTACACACCGGGGCCTGCGATGAGCTTCTTGACCTGCTTCTGGCTCTTGCCACAGAACGAGCACTTGAGCAGATCGCCGCCGTCACCGATGCGTGCCACGGTGTGCTTCCCCTTCGCCTGGGAGTCGCCTGGATCCAGCGGCTCCTGGTGCTGCCTTATGTCCGACGGTACCTTGCCGAGCCCCTCGTTCGGGCCCCCCTCGGCGCGGTTCACTTCGCAGCGAACCGCGCCAGGGAACGGCAGACGATACAGCGGTACGTCAGACAACCGCCGAGTTGTTCATCTTCCGGGTGGAGATGATCTGGTCGATCAGGCCGTACGCGAGCGCGTCCTCAGCCGTGAGGATCTTGTCCCGCTCGATGTCCTCGCGGATCTTCTCGATCGGCGTGGTCGAGTGCCTGGCCAGCATGTCTTCCAGCTGCGAACGCATCCGGAGGATCTCCTTGGCGGCGATCTCGAGGTCCGAGACCTGTCCGCGGCCGGTCTCGCTGTAGGGCTGGTGGATCAGCACGCGGGCGTTCGGGAGCGCCATGCGCTTGCCCGGGGTGCCGGCGGCCAGCAGGATCGCGGCGGCCGAGGCGGCCTGACCCATGCAGACCGTCTGGACGTCCGGCTTCACGAACTGCATCGTGTCGTAGATGGCCGTGAGGGCCGTGAACGAGCCACCGGGGCTGTTGATGTAGACCGAGATGTCACGGTCGGGGTCCATCGACTCCAGGCACAGCAGCTGCGCCATGACGTCGTTGGCTGAGGCGTCGTCGATCTGCACGCCGAGGAAGATCACGCGCTCCTCGAACAGCTTCGCGTACGGGTCGTACTCACGCACGCCCTGCGAGGTGCGCTCGACGAAGCGCGGGATGACGTAGCGGGACTCCGCACGAGGACCGGTGTACTCGGCCTCAGTGCGGGCGAAGAGGCCGCTGCCGGGGAAGTCGTTCACTGTGTCTCCTGAAAAGCCTGAAAAGGGCTGAGCGGTCGGCTGGGGGCCGCGCCGGGGCCCTGTGTCACCCGGGGGCGACGAGGGGCCCTGCGCCGCCTCCGGGGGCGCTGGAGGGGCTTACGCCGCCCCGGTGCCGCCGCCGCCCGGCATTCCGGCAGCGGTGGGCATGATGTCGTCGATGAGGCCGTACTGCTTGGCCTCGATCGGGTCGAACCAGCGGTCGCGGTCCGAGTCACGAGTGATCTGCTCGACGGTCTGACCGGTGTGGAAGGAGGTCAGCTCCGCCATCCGCTTCTTGGTGTGCAGCAGCCGCTCGGCGTGGATCTTGATGTCCGAGGCCGAGCCCGCGAGACCCGCGGACGGCTGGTGGATCAGGATCTCGGCGTTCGGCAGGGCGAAGCGCTTGCCGGGCGTACCCGCGCTGAGCAGGAACTGGCCCATCGAGGCCGCCATGCCCATCGCGATCGTCACCACGTCGTTCTTGATGTACTGCATGGTGTCGTAGATCGCCATGCCGGCCGTGATCGATCCGCCGGGGCTGTTGATGTAGAGGTAGATGTCCTTGTCCGGGTCGGAGGCAAGGAGCAGCAGCTGCGCCGTGATCTTGTTGGCGATGTCATCGTCGACCGCCTGGCCGAGGAAGATGATCCGCTCGCCGAGCAGTCGGTTGTAGACCTGGTCGCCGAGGCCACCACCGATGGGGTCGCCGGCAGCTGTGGGCATCAGATTCGTCACGTATCCACCTGCTCGTCTTACGACGGCGCCGGGCCGTCTCACGTCTTCTGCTGGGGGCGTGGGACCCCGGTGCTATACACCGCTCGGGGCGGCTTCGGGGACTCCCCTGCCCTCGTATTCATGGACCCTAACGCGCGGGTCCCTCCGGGGAATCCCGCAGAGGGAACTGTTCGCTGTGAGCGCATGCGCTGCGCTGCCCTGACCGGGGTTTTGGTCCCGCCTCCGGAGGGGCTGCGGGAGCCCGTGGGGCCCTCGAACGGCCGCACTGTCCACTGCGTCCGGGCCGCGGGGCGGGGGCGGCACGGCGGGGTTGCGCGCGGTTCCGGGCACCCCTGGGTACGCCGATGGGCCCCGGCGACGAAAGCGTCTCCGGGGCCCATCGGCGTTCAGGCGTACAAGATGAGGTGATCAGGCCTCGGGCTTGTCCTCGGCCTCGGTGGTGGCCTCGTCCTCGGTGCCGGCCTCGACGGTCTCGGCCGTCTCGTCCTCGTCGTCGTCCAGGTCGACGACCTCACCGTTGGTGTCCTTGACCGTGGCGGCCTCGACGACGACCGCGAGGGCCTTGCCGCGGGCGACCTCGCCGACGAGCATCGGGACCTGACCGCCCTCGACGACGGCCTGCGCGAACTGGTCGGGGGACATGCCGGAGGACTGCGCGCGCCGCATGAGGTGCTCGGTGAGCTCCTCCTGGTTGACGTTCAGCTTCTCCTTGTTGACGAGCTCGTCGAGGACGAACTGCGTCTTGATGCCCTTGACCGCGGCTTCCTTGGTCTCGGCGTCGAACTCTTCCTCGGTCTTGCCCTGGATCTCCAGGTACTTCGCGAGGTCGAGGCCCATCTGGCCGAGCTGGTGGTGCTCGAGGTTGTGCTTGCGGGTGTTGATCTCGTCCGCGAGCAGCTTCTCGGGGACGGGCACCTCGACGAGCTCGAGCAGCTTCTCCAGGACGCGCTCCTGGGCCTGCGTGGCCTGGTCGTACTGCTTCATGTTCTCGAGGCGCTTGCGGCTGTCGGCCTTCAGCTCGTCGAGGGTGTCGAACTCGGAGGCGAGCTGCGCGAACTCGTCGTCCAGCTCGGGCAGTTCACGGGCGGCGACCTGGGTGACCTTGACGGTGACCTCGGCCTCCTTGCCCGTGGCGGAGCCGCCCTTGAGCTCGGAGGCGAAGGTGGTCTCGCCACCGGCCTCCAGGCCCTTCACGGCCTCGTCGATGCCGTCGAGCAGCTCGCCCGAGCCGATGGTGTACGAGACGCCGCTGGCGACGCCGTCCTCGAGGACCTCGCCGTCGACCTTGGCCTCCAGGTCGAGGGTGACGACGTCGTCGTCCTGGGCGGCGCGCTCGACCGGGGAGGTCGAGGCGAAGCGCTCACGCAGGTCGGACACGGCCTTCTCGACGTCCTCGTCGCTGACCTCGACCGCGTCGACCTCGACCTCGATGCCCGAGTAGTCCGGGATCTCGATAGCGGGACGGATGTCGACCTCGGCGGTGAAGTTCAGCGTCTCGCCGTCCTTCAGCTCGGTGATGTCGACCTCGGGCTGGCCGAGGACGTTCAGCTCAGCCTCGTTGACCGCTTCGGTGTAGAACTTCGGGAGCGCGTCGTTGACGGCCTCTTCGAGCACGGCGCCGCGACCGAACCGCTGGTCGATGATGCGCGCCGGGATCTTGCCCTTCCGGAACCCCTTCACCGTGACCTGCTGGTTGATCTTCTTGTACGCCGCGTCGAGGCTGTCCTTGAGCTCCTCGAAGGGCACCTCGACAGTGAGCCGAACCCGAGTCGGGTTCAGGGTCTCCACGGCGCTCTTCACGGTTCGGTCTCCTTGTGGCTGACTTCTTGGGGGGTTCTGCTGCGTGCTTCTGCCGGTCGGGCACGTGCCCGGGGCGGATGCGCGGCCCTTGAGAGACGTAACAGTGCAGACATACGGGCACGCAGTTTGCATACTAGCCGCAGGCGGTACACGCCCCAAAAGGCGATCTTGCCGAGGCAGGGCCCCGGCTGTTCTGCCGGTGGTCGGGGTGGCGGGATTTGAACCCACGGCCTTCCGCTCCCAAAGCGGACGCGCTACCAAGCTGCGCCACACCCCGTCGGTGCGACACGTAGGGTACATGCCCGCAAGCGGTGCGGCTGCCGCATTTCGCGGGGCCGACACGGCGGATGACGCGGACGGAATCGGGGTGTGCGCCGAGGGGGGCCGACCCGCTACGATGCATCCAGTGCCGCGGTCGCTGACCTGCGGCGCACCCTGTGCGGGCGTAGCTCAATGGTAGAGCCCTAGTCTTCCAAACTAGCTACGCGGGTTCGATTCCCGTCGCCCGCTCCATATGACGTAGGGCCAGGCCAGAGGTTCGTTCCTCTGCCTGGCCCTCGGTCGTTCCCGGGGCTTTGCGTGTGCCGGTCGGCCGCCGCCGCTCCCCGCGTCCCGCCCGTCGAGGCCCCGAGGGCCGCATCAGGGGTGACCCGCTCGCAGGGATCCCCGGATGCCGACGCCGAGGCGACCCCCGTCGCAGGTGTCCGCGGAAGGTTCGGTGGCCGGCGGCCTCAGAAACTGATCGAGTTGATCGTCTCCGCTATCGAGTTGAGGAACCGGTTGATGGACGGGGCCATGCCGGTCGACGCGAGGAAGAAGCCGAAGAGCACCGCGACGATGGCAGGTCCCGCCTTGATCGATCCTCCTCGGATCAGTACCACGAGGATGATCGCCAACAGCAGCACCACTGACAGCGAAATGGCCACAACTGATCACACCCTACGGTCGGTCCCGCACTCCCGGCCCGGAGGTGCAGCCCCGCACACCCCCGCCAGAACCATCGTGCCACCAACGAGCCGTTCGTATGCGGCAGGTGACGCATCGTTGGCCAAGGACAGACCCAAGAGCTGACCAAGGACCCACCGGTTCACGGCGGCGCGCGCCCGTCCGCGCCCTCACGCCGGGAGCCGACTCCGAAGCCTCGTACGGCAATTCGACCGCGGCTCTCACAGTCAATTAATAGAGGTCGTTGCCATGTCCACACACCCTGTTCGCAGGTAATTCGAATTGTTGCCACAGGCACACCACGGGTGCCCGAGACGGGTAACTAAAGCCTAATGAACCGGACATAAGACCAGAGTCGCCCGCGGGCGTTATGCACTATTTAGTCAGGATGAAGCGGGACAGAACACCCCTTCCTGGCAAGGGAATCGGCATACGCGATCTTGTACGAATCGACAGGCACACATCTTCAAATCCGGGGTAGACGCAGGCGATAGCAGGAATGAGATCGAAGGTTTTACGAGAACACACAGAGAACGCTAGGGTGCCTCAGATGTCCCACCACGCCACGTCTCCCGTATGCGCAGCGAGGCTCAGGACCGCCCCCGGAAGTTCGTGGCGGGAGGGCCTGTGACCAACACACTCCGACCCCAGGGCCGCACCGGGTCGCCACTCCCTCCGGCGGTGCAACCGAAGGACGGGGTGCCGAGCCCGCGCTGGCCCCAGCCGCCCCCCGCGGCAGCCCCCGCGACCGCGGGCCCCGCACCGGGCGGCAAGTCCGGCAAGAGCCGCGACGCCTTCTTCGACAACGCCAAGTACCTGGCGATCGTGCTCGTGGCCATGGGCCACACCTGGGAGCCGCTCAAGGGACAGAGCCGCACGGTCGACGCGCTCTATGTCATCGTCTACGGCTTCCACATGCCGGCCTTCATCATCATCTCCGGCTACTTCTCGCGGAACTTCGACATGCGCCCCGACCGCCTGAAGCGGCTCGTCACCGGCGTCGTCGTCCCCTACGTCCTCTTCGAGACCGCGTACTCGGTGTTCGACCGCTATGTCGGAGGCAACGCGGACCAGACGATCAGTCTGCTCGATCCCTGGTATCTCACCTGGTTCCTGATCGCGCTGTTCATCTGGCGGCTGACGGCCCCGCTGTGGAAGCTGGTCCGCTGGCCCGTGCCGCTGGCGCTGGGCCTCTCCGCGCTCGCGTGCGTCTCGCCGGAGATCGGCAACGACCTCGACCTCCAACGGGTCCTGCAGTTCCTGCCGTTCTTCGTGCTCGGCCTGGTCATGAAGCCCGAGCACTTCCAGATGGTGCGCCGCCGCGAGGTGCGCGTCCTGTCGGTGCCCGTCGTCGCCGTCGCCCTGGCCGTGGGCTACTGGGCGGCGCCGCGCATGAACGACTCCTGGTTCTACCACCGCGACGCGGCGCAGGAACTCGGTGCTCCGTGGTGGGCGGGTGTGGTCATGACGCTGGCGCTCTTCGGCTGCTCGCTCCTGCTCACCGCGTGCTTCTTCGCCTGGGTCCCCGGGCGTCAGTACTGGTTCACGGCGCTCGGCGCCGGCACGCTGTACGGCTACCTGCTACACGGGTTCGTGGTCCGCGCCTCCCGGCAGTGGAACTGGCTCGACCACAGCTGGGTGCAGACCCCCGTCGGCGAGATCTTCGTGACGGTCGTCGCGGCGGCGTTGATCACCGTGCTGTGCACCCGGCCCGTCCAGCGGATGTTCCGCTTCGCGATGGAGCCGGAGATGGCGTGGGCCTTCAAGCAGGACGCGGCGGAACTGGCCCGGGAGCGGGCCAAGGCCAACGCCTAGGGAGACGGCGCACGACCGGCCGGCGGGAACCGACCCGCCACTGCGCGGCCGGTCGGCGAGGGACATGACGGAGGGCGGGCCCGGGAGAGATCCCGGGCCCGCCCTCGTGCGTGGGCGCGGGTGTGCTCTCCGGACAGCGGCACGAAGCGGCCGGGTGGCGGCGCGGGTACGGCCGTTCAGGCGGGCGGGAGTCCCAGCAGGGAGCGCATCGCCGCGTACTTCTTCGTCAGGCGGGCCCGGGTGTGCTCGTCGAGGACCGCGAGGCGGACCGGGTCCGCGTTGTGCGCCAGGTCGGAAGCCTTGACCAGGAGGGCGCCGCGGGTGGTGCGGATGCGGCGCGCGTAGGCCTCCGCGGACTCGCCGTCCTGTTTGGTGAGCGCCAGCACGATGTCCTTCGTACGAGGGGTCAGCGCGGCTTCGGTCAGCCACTCCTCGGAGAGGGCGTCGTCCTCGACGGCGTCGTGCAGCCAGGCCGCCGCTATCTGGTCTTCGTCGCCGCCGCGTTCGCGGACGCCGTCCGCCACCGCCTGGAGGTGCTCGGCGTACGGGCGGCCGGCCTTGTCGGTCTGGGCGGCGTGCGCCGTGCGGGCGAGCGCCTCGACTTCGGCGAGGGTCAGGAGAGGTTGCGTCACGGGTTCAGTGTCCCCTCGGAACACGCCGCTGCCGCCTTCTTGCCGAAAAACCCTGACGTCCGGGGCCTGCCGTCCCGACCGGGCCGCGGATCGGGCCCCGGGTCAACGCACCGGGGTCAGGCCCTCGCGGCAGATCAGCAGCAGGGCCCGGTCGTCGTTGACGTCCTTGGCGACGGCCTCGATGAGATGCCAGGCGGCTCCGTGGAAGCCGCCGGCGACATAGCGGTCGGCCTCGCCGGTGAGCCGGTCGATGCCCTCGACGATGTCGCGTTCGGCGGTTTCGACCAGACCGTCCGTGAACAGCATCAACACGTCTCCGGGCCGGAGTGAGCCCTTCACCGGGTCGAACTGGGCACCGTCGTACACACCGAGGAGGGGGCCCTCCGCGGCCTTCTCCTCCCAGCGGCCGCTGCCCGCGCTGAGCTGGAGGCCCGGCGGGTGCCCGGCGGAGAAGAGTTCGTAGTCGCCCGAGTCGAGGTCGAGCACCAGGTGGATCGAGGTGGCGAAGCCCTCGTCCCAGTCCTGCCGGAGCAGATAACCGTTGGCGGCGGTGAGGAAGGCGTGCGGCGGGAGCGAGCCGAGCAGGCCGCCGAAGGCTCCGGACAGCAGCAGGGCACGGGAGCCGGCGTCCATCCCCTTGCCGGAGACGTCCGTGAGGACGACTTCGAGGGTCCGGCCGCCGTTCGTCCGGGCGGCCACGACGAAGTCGCCGGAGAACGACTGGCCGCCCGCCGGGCGCAGCGCCATCTCGCGGTGCCAGCCCACGGGGAGCTGCGGCAGCTTGCTCTGCACCCGGATGCGTTCGCGCAGGTCGAAGAGCATGGTGCCGCCGCGTCGCCACGGCACGCCGACCCGGCTGCGGAACTGGGCGATCAGCAGGCCGAAGAAACCGCAGGCCGCGACGACCAGGACCACACCGGGAGTGACCCGGGAGGGGCCCTCCGTATAGGGGCCGAGCTTCACGGACTCGACTATGAGCGCGGTGGCGGCCGCCGCGTACAGCCCGAGCAGGCTCGCCGGGCGGAGCAGCAGGCCGCCGGCGACGATCGGCAGGACGAGGACGGCGGGTGAGCACCACACCGAGTTCACCAGAGTGGTGGCGGCGATCAAGGGGATCGTGATGAGCAGGCCGGCGAGGGCGATCCAGTCGGAACCGTCGCCGCGGAAGTAGTCCACGGCGGATCTGCGCAGCCCTGTGCGGGCCCGGTGCCACTGCTTCTTCAACCGGGCCGCGAACGTATCGGCCTCCGAGCGCCGCTCTCGTCCTGCTGCCATTAGTTCGGGACCCTATCCATCGGACCAGGTGCTTGGCACGGGAGGTCCCACTTGTCCCCCGTCCGAGCGCTCAACTTCACAGAGAACTTCACCGACACGTTCCGGTCAGGGGCTCGGCAGCGGGCGAAATTCCCTCGCTCGTACCGCATTGCCCTGGTAGGCATGGGCTATGACGACTGACGTCCGGGTGCTCCGGCAGGCCGACTGGGACAAGTGGTACGAGAACCTGATCCGCGCGTTCGGAGGTGTGGCGGAGTCGTCCGAGGAGCGCGAACTGTGGAACGCGCTCACAGAGTACGACCGTTCGCTCGGCGTGTGGGACGGCGAGGAGTGTGTGGGTACGGCGGGGGCCTTCTCCTTCCGCGTCACCGTCCCGGGCGGCGCCTCGGTGCCGGCCGCCGGGGTGACGATGGTGAGTGTCGCCGCGACGCACCGGCGGCGCGGGGTGCTCACCGCGATGATGCGGCGGCAGCTGGACGATCTCCGTGCGGGAAACGAGCCGATCGCGGTGCTGACCGCGTCGGAACCGGCGATCTACGGCCGGTTCGGCTACGGCATCGGGACCCTGCAGATCGGCGCCGAGATCGACACCGACCGCGTGCGGCTGTCCGTACCGGCCGGGACCGACGACGTACGACTGCGATACGCGGCGCCGGGCGACGTCCTCGACCTGTGCGAGGCGGTGTACGCGCTGCGTGTGCCGGAACGTCCCGGGATGCTGGCCCGGCAGCCGGGCTGGGAGCGGCTCCAGGTGCTCGACCCGGAGGGCGAGCGGGACGGCGCGTCCCCTCTGCAGTGTGTGGTCGCCGAGCGGGACGGCTCGGCGGTCGGCTACACGCGCTTCCGGGTCAAGCCGGGCTGGGGTCCGGCGGGGCACGACGGCGTGGTGCGGCTGGAGGACCTGGAGGGGATCGACCCGCCGGCGCGGGCTGCCCTGTGGCGGTTCCTGTTCGACGTCGACCTGACGACGACGCTGCGCACCCGGGGCCGTCCCGTGGACGAGGACTGGCAGCACCTGGTCTCGGACATCCGGCGCTGTCAGGTGCGGATGAAGGACGCGCTGCATGTGCGGCTCGTCGACGTCGGCGCGGCGCTGGAGGCGCGGACGTATCAGGCGCCGGTGGACGTGGTGTTGGAGGTCGAGGACTCCTTCGGCCCCTGGAACGAGGGGTGTTGGCGGCTCACCGGTGACGCGAAGGGCGCCTCGTGCGTCCGGACCGGGGATTCACCCGATCTGGCGCTGTCCGTACGGGAGTTGGGTGCGGCGTACCTGGGCGGTGTACCGCTCGCCTCGCTCGCGGCGGCCGGGCGGGTGCGGGAGCTGCGCCAGGGTGCGCTGGCGGAGGCGTCGACGGCGTTCACCTCGGTGGTCGCGCCCTGGCTGCCGCACGGGTTCTAGAGAAGGCCTGGGCTCCGGGCCGGACCGGTGTCAGGCCTGCTGGCAGGCCGGGCACCAGAACAGGTTGCGGGCGGCGAGAGCGGCGGTGCGGATCTCGCCACCGCAGAGGTGACAGGGCAGGTTGGCCCTGCGGTACACGTAGACCTCGCCGCCGTGGTCGTCCACGCGCGGCGGCCGGCCCATGGCGTCGGGGGTGTGTTCCGGGCGGACCGTGTCGATGCGGTTGGTGCGGACGCCCTCGCGCATGAGGGCCACGAGGTCCGCCCAGATCGCGTCCCACTCCCGCGCCCGGAGGTCCTTGCCCGCCCGGTAGGGATCGATGCCGTGCCGGAAGAGGACCTCGGCGCGGTAGACGTTGCCCACGCCCGCGATGACCTTCTGGTCCATCAGCAGGGCGGCGATCGTCGTACGGCTGCGGGAGATCCGGCGGTGGGCCGCCGCGGGGTCGGCGTCGGGGCGCAGCGGGTCGGGGCCCAGCCGGTCGTGTATCGCACCCTTCTCCTCGTCGGTGATGAGGGCGCAGGTGGTGGGGCCGCGCAGGTCGACGTACACGGTGTCGTTCGCGAGGCGCAGGCGGACGGTGTCGGTGGGCGGCGGGGCGGGCGTGGCGCCGAAGCCGACCTTGCCGAAGAGGCCGAGGTGGATGTGGATCCACTCGGCGTCGCGGAAGCCGAGGAAGAGGTGCTTGCCGTGGGCCTCCGCCGTGGTGAGGACGGACCCGTCGAGGAGGGCGGCGGCGTCGCTGAACTTGCCCTGGGGGCTGGTGACGCGGGCCGCGCGGCCGCCGAACGCGCCGAGGTAGTCCTGGGCGAGCCGGTGGATGGTGTGCCCTTCGGGCACGGGTCCTCCTGGTTGTCCTTCGTCCCGGGGCCCGGAATCCCGGGCCCGGAACGGTTCCGCGGTCCTACGGCTGCTGCGGGTGGTGGGCCGGGATGGGCGGGAGTTCCCGCGTCGTCTCGTAGTCCGCGAGCATCTGGATGCGGCGGACGTGCCGCTCCTCGCCGGTGAAGGGGGTGCCGAGGAAGGTCTCGACGAACTTCGTCGCCTCTTCCTCGGTGTGCATGCGGGCACCGACGGACATCACGTTGGCGTTGTTGTGCTCGCGTCCCAGCGCGGCGGTCTCCTCGCTCCAGGCGAGTACGGCCCGTACGCCGGCGACCTTGTTCGCGGCGATCTGCTCGCCGTTGCCGGAGCCGCCGATGACGATGCCGAGGGAGTCCGGGTCCGCCACGGTGCGCTCGGCGGCGCGGAGGCAGAACGGCGGGTAGTCGTCCTGGGCGTCGTAGATGTGGGGCCCGCAGTCGACGGGCTCATGGCCCGCGGCCTTGAGCCACTCGACGAGGTGGTTCTTCAGTTCGAGACCGGCATGATCGGAGCCGAGATACACGCGCATGGTCCGAGTGTGCCACGCCCCTCCCGGTCCGGTCTCGCCGGGGCTGACGGCGGAAAAACGTGAGCAATACTACAGAACCTCAAGGAAACCTCAAGTAACGATCTGGATTCAAAGGTTCACGAATTCCTTTGCCTCCGTTTCACTGGACCAACTCGTACGCCGGTCCACACGATGGAGCGATGCGTTCCCCGTACACCGCTCGTACGGATGGGACGCCGTGTACGGGAATCTGCTCATCCGGCGCAAAGGAATCCCCCTCATGACCTCGCAGCCGACCCCCACGAAGGCCGCACAGGCGCCAGGAGGCCCCGGAGAACCCGGCGGCGGCCTCCAGGCCGGACTCAAGAACCGTCACCTGACGATGATCGCCATCGGCGGTGTCATCGGAGCCGGACTCTTCGTCGGTTCCAGCACCGGCATCGCCACCACGGGCCCCGGAATCCTCCTCTCGTACGCGCTCGTCGGCACGCTCGTGGTGCTGGTGATGCGCATGCTCGGCGAGATGTCCGCCGCCAACCCGACCTCGGGTTCGTTCTCCGCGCACGCCGACCGCGCCCTCGGCCGCTGGGCCGGCTTCTCCATCGGCTGGCTGTACTGGTTCTTCTGGGTGGTGGTGCTGGCCGTGGAGGCCACCGCCGGCGCCACGATCCTCGAAGGATGGATGCCCGCCGTACCGCAGTGGGGCTGGGCGCTCATCGTGATGATCGTCCTGACCGCGACGAACCTGGTCTCCGTGGGCTCGTACGGCGAGTTCGAGTTCTGGTTCGCCGGGATCAAGGTCGTGGCGATCGGCGCGTTCATCGTCGTCGGCGCCCTCGCGATCTTCGGGGTGCTGCCCGGGGTCCACGCCGACAAGGCGGGGGTGGGCAATCTGAGCGAGCACGGCGGGTTCCTGCCGCACGGGCCCGGCGCGATCCTCACCGGTGTGCTGCTGGTCGTCTTCTCCTTCATGGGCAGCGAGATCGCGACGCTCGCGGCCGGCGAGTCCTCGGACCCGCAGCGGGCCGTCACCAAGTCGACGAACAGCATCATCTGGCGTATCGCCGTCTTCTACCTGGGCTCGATCCTCGTCGTCATCACGCTGGTGCCGTGGAACGACCCGTCGATCAAGGGCAAGGGCTCGTACGTCGCCGCCCTGGACTCCCTCGGGATCGCGCACGCCGGTCAGATCATGAACTTCATCGTGCTGACCTCGGTGCTGTCCTGCCTCAACTCCGGTCTCTACACGGCCTCCCGGATGGCGTTCTCGCTCGGTGAGCGCGGGGACGCGCCCAAGGCCTTCGCCCGGACCACCCGCCGCGGTGTGCCGATGATCGCCATCGTCGTCTCGGTCGTGTTCGGCTTCGTCGCCGTCTTCTTCAACTACAAGTTCCCGGACTCGGTCTTCCTCTTCCTGGTGAACTCCTCCGGTGCGGTCGCCCTGTTCGTGTGGCTCGTCATCTGCTTCTCGCAGCTGCGCATGCGGAAGATCATCGAGCGCGAGGCGCCGGAGAAGCTCGTCGTGAAGATGTGGCTCTACCCGTACCTGACGTGGGCGACCGCGGCTGTGATCGTCTTCGTCCTCGGCTACATGCTGACCGACACCGAGCACGACGGCCGTACGACCGTGCTGCTGTCGCTGCTGGTCGCGGCGATCGTGCTGGTCATCGCCGTCGTCCGGCAGAAGATCGGCGCGGGTTCGTCCTCGGCCGCGCGACCGCTTCCGAGCGCGTCGCGCGACGAGGAGCAGGCCGAGGTCGGCGCCTGACCCGCCCTCCTGGCCTGAAGGGAGAGGGGCTCGCGGCACTGCGCCGCGGGCCCCTCTGCCTGTGTCCCCTGCCGGTGTCTTCTCTTCCTCGCGCTTCCTCGTCCCGGGGCTCGGCGCTCGTCCACGTTCACAGCACGGTGAAGCTCTTCTTGACCTGGTTGTAGGTCGCGACGGCCTGGTCCTCGACGTCCCGGTGGTACCAGGTGTTGATCTGGTACGACTTCCCCTCGACGTCGAAGCCGAGCAGCCGGGCGTGCCAGCGCACGCCCTTTATCGTGAACGTGTACTCCCAGACGATCGCGGGCCGGCCCTGGAACGTCGTCTCCTCCAGCCGGATCTTCCGGTAGTCCTGGCCCTGCCGGGCGTTCTGCTCCGAGGTCTGCCAGGTGTCCATCAGGTTCCCCTTGGCGAGGGAGGACTTGGCCGCGAGTTCCTGGGCGCCGTCGGGTGAGGTGTAGTGCACCTCCGAGCCCGTCTGCAGATCGCGCCGCCAGCCCTTCGGCGTCACCCACGCGTATCCCCCGGCCTCCCGGTGCGCTCCCGGGGGCAGGCTGGGCGGGCGCGAGGTGCCCTCGACGGTGGGCGAGGCGGACGTGGGGCCTCCGCCCGTGGACGAGGCGGTCGCCGCGGACGAGGCTCCCGGTGACGCGGCACTCCCGCCCTCGGGCGATCCGCTGCCCGACAGCGCGATGACGATCCCGGCGACCGCCCCCGCGACAACCACACCGGCGGCTGCCAGGACGACACGGCGCCTGCCACCCCGCCGGCCCCCCGGCCCGCCGCCGCCCTCACCGCCGTTGCCCACGACGTCGACGTCGCCGTACCCCGCGCCGGGCGCGGAAGCCGACTGCGCTGCGGGGATCGGGAGTTCACCCGGTCGCGGCAGTACGGACACCGGCGCTGTGGGCAGCTGGGACGGGGTCTCCGAACGGGGTTCCCCACTCGGCTCGGACGCGGCCTCGCTGGAGACGTTGGCCGTGGCCGGCAGATCGCGGTCCCGGGTGAGGGCCTCGGCGTCGCTCGCCGCAACACCCGCCGCGGAACGTGCCCGTGGGCGCTTCCGGAGGTCGGGCGCACTCGTGCGGGCCGGCGTGCGCGTGACCGGGACGGCGTCCTGTACGGAGTGGTGCTGCCGGGGGGCGGTGGGTGTCCCCTCGTCGAGGGGGACGTCCTCCACGGGCGAGGAGTACTCCGCCGGGCCGTCCGAGGGCGACTCCTCCGGGGGCGGAGTGGCTTCGGGAAGGTCAGCGGGAAGCTGCGTCGCCCGGATGCGCCGGGCATCCAGCAACGCGCGCGTGGGTGACGATGCGGGCGCGGGCTCCGGGTCGGGAGTCTTCTCCGGTCCGCGTTCCGAATCGGCCTCGGGAGGAGCCGACCTGGCCGGGGGATCCGCGGCGGGCTCGGACATCTGCCGTGCATCGGGGGCGGGTTGACGCGAGGAGCGGCGCCCGCGGCCGGGTTCGCGCGTCGGCGACGGGTCGGGGACGGGCCCCGAGGTCGGCTCGGGCGTGGCCGACACGTGGTTCCGGTCCACCACGGGCTGGTGCGTCGAGTGCGGTTCGGATGCGGAGGAACCGGATGCGGAGGGGCGTCCTGGAGCGGAGTCGTGAGCCGGGGCCGACGCGGGCGGCGAGGAGGTGGACGGTGCCGGCACAGGGGTGTAGGGAGCGGTGGCCCGGGGCTCGGGCTCCCGCACGGGCGGCACCGGACTGCTCTCGGGGATCGGCTCGCTCGGGGAGACGACGGTGGGCTGGTAACCCGGGCTGGAATCAGGTCCACGGGCAGGACGGGGGGCGCGGGCGGCGTCGGGTTCGCGATCGGGACCCCGACTCACCCCGGGGCCCTCGCCGTGGCGGGCGTCCTGCTCGGGTGCGGACCCGGGAGCCTGCCCGGAACGCGGAGGAGAGAGGGGAGCCGCGTCCGGTTCACCCCCTGGGCCGGGAGCGGCAGCGGGAGCGCGTCCGCGGCCGGTGCCCGGCGTGGGTGCGGATGCCGGTGCCTGCCCGGAACGCGGGCCGGCGGTGCGGGCAGGATCCGGTGCGTGATCGGGACTCGGGGTCGCCGCGGGGAGCTGACCGGGCTCGGAGGCCGGCGTGGGCTCGTGGCCCCGTCCGTGTCCGGCGCCCGGAGTCGCCGTGCCGTGTACCGGAGTCGAAGGACTCTGCGGGGTCCGGTCCCGTTCCGGGGTCGAAGGGCGGTGGGGGACCGGGCCGTGGTCGGGGGTGGAAGGGCGGCCCGCGTCCTGCTCGGGGGCCGAAGGACGTCCGGGTCCGTGCCCGGAGTCCGGGGGGCGCTCCAGGTCTTCGTTCCGTGTCCGGCCGTACGCGGGGCCGAACTCGACGCCGTTGGTGAAGTCGTACTCCGGGCCCTCCGTCAACGGGCGGGTGGCTGCCGTGCCGGCGGCCGGGGGCCGGGCGATCTCCTCCAGGGCCGACTCCAGTTCCTCCAGGCCGGGCCGGGTGTCCGGCTCCTTCTCCAGGAGGGCGGCCAGGATGTCCCGCAACGCACCGGCAGCCGCCGGGAGGACCGGCTCCTCGTAGAGGACCGCGTGCAGGGTCGCGTACGTGGTGGCGCGCGAGAACGGGGAACGGCCGCCGAGGGCGGCGCACAGGGTGGCGCCGAGTGACCACACGTCGGAGGGTGGCCCCTGCGGGCGGCCGGAGATCCGCTCGGGCGCCATGTAGTCGGGGGAGCCGACGAGCATCCCCGCCATGGTGAGCGCCTCGGCGTCCTGCAGCGCGGCGATGCCGAAGTCGGTGAGGACGACGCGTCGCCGGCCGGCGCGCTCGACCAGCACGTTGCCCGGCTTGATGTCGCGGTGCAGCACTCCCCCGGCATGCACCTGCCGCAGCGCGCCGACCAGTTCGAGGCCGACGCGCGCGGCCTCACGCGGGTCCAGCGGGCCGTCCTCGGCCACGACCCGTTCGAGGGAGCGGCCTGCGACAAGTTCCATGACGATCCACAGCCGCTCGCTCGCGTCCACCACGTCGTAGATGCGGACGACGCCCGGATGGTCGATGCGGGCCGTGGCCCGCGCCTCGCGCAGGGTGCGCTCCCGGCGCGTGCGGGTGTCCTCGGGATCAAGTCCGTCTATGCGCATTTCCTTGACCGCGACCTGCCGGTCGAGCATTTCGTCGGCGGCTCGCCACACCCGCCCCATTCCCCCCTGGCCAATACTCTCGACCAGTCGATAGCGCCCGGTCACCAATAATCCCGGAACACCACCCTGTACGTTCGCCGACAATCCCCCCACCCCCTCAACATCAGCCACATTCGCCCGTAACAGCAGAAACACAATGGTCACACTTCAGCCCGTACCAGCATAGTGCGGAGAAATCTTGTGGTACCTCTTCAAGTACTGCGAATTCAGGCGCAGCCAAGGGGGGCGAACATGCGTTCTCGTTACACGACGACCATGACGGGATCCGTGCTCACGGCATGTTTCTCGGCCGTGATGATCCTTTCCCACACCGCCGTCGCGGACGACCAGGGACCGGGCAGCGGCAAGGGCGGCAAGGCGATGGACAAGGCGCCGGCGGGCGTCGAGGTGACCACGTTGCTGCCGTCGAAGATCTCGGTCGACAACAGTACGCAGAAGACGGCAATTACCGCCACGGTAAAGAACGAAGGGGCAAAGGAAAGCGGCGACGTCAGGCTTTTGGTGGTCGGTTTCGACGGCCTGAAGGTCAAGAATGTCAAGGGCTGCACGGCGATGGGAGAAAAGGATCTCCCGGAGGGCTCGAACAGTGGTTTCGTCTGTTCCGTCGGCAATCTCGCGGTGGGCAAGTCGAAATCGTACGCCGTCGACGCCACGTTCGATCTGGGGAAGACCGGAAAGATCTGTCTTCCGGTCCAGACGAGCGACGGGAAGAAGACCTACTGGCAGCAGGGACCGGTTCCGTTCGGAACGACGAACCCGTCGCCCGACGCGCCGGCCACCCCGCTGCTGCTGGGCACGGACAACAAGCCGGTGGCACCGGGCGGGGACTCGCTGCCGAAGACCGGCCCGGGCAGTTCGGTCCTGCCGTTCGGTGCGGCGGGCGCGGCCCTGATCTCGGCCGGAGCGGCGGGGATGTGGTGGGTCCGCCGCAGGCCGCGCGAGGAGGCGTGACCGCCGGGCCCGTCCACGGGTGAGAACGCGGAAGAGGCCCGCCGGAGGGGGTGGGACACCCCCGGGCGGGCCTCTTCCGCTGAACGTCTCTTCCGCTGGACGTCACGTCCTCCAGGACGTCACTTCTCGCTCGATGAGCCGCACTACGCGCCGAGCGTCATTTCTTGTCGACGAGCTTCCACGCCGTCGGCAGCACGCCCATGGCCAGAGCGGCCTTGAGCGCGTCCCCGATCAGGAACGGCGTGAGGCCCGCCGCGACGGCCGCGCTCGCCGACATGCCGGTGGCCAGGGCCAGGTAGGGGACGCCGATCGCGTAGACGATCGCCTCGCCGATCAGCATCGTGCCCGCCATGCGCAGGACCGAGCGGTCGGCGCCACGGCGGGCCAGGGACCCGACGACCGTCGACGCGAGCAGCATGCCGAGGACGTAGCCGAAGGACGGCGCCGCGGCACCCGAGCCGCCGCCCGCGAACCACGGGACGCCGGCCATGCCGACCAGCGCGTACACCGCGAGCGACAGGAAACCGCGGCGCGCGCCGAGTGCCGTGCCGACGAGCAGTGCGGCGAAGGTCTGGCCGGTCACCGGCACGGGGGACCCCGGGACGGGCAGCGAGATCTGGGCGGCGAGTCCGGTGAGCGCGGCACCGCCGATCACGAGGGCGACGTCGCGGACGCGGGAGGCCGGGAGGAGGTCGGCGAGGACCTCGCCGGGTCGGGAGGACGTGACGGCAGCGGTGCTCATGGGGACTCCGGCGAGGGGGATACCCCCGGACTCCTGAGGAGTTCGGGGGGAGGGCAGGTCGGGACACGGTGACGCTATCCCAGGGGCGTACGGGTGATCACCGTCAGCGCTCGACAAAGGGCGGATCGGGAGCTTGGTGGGCTCCTCACAAAGAACGGCCGGTACACCCGTGCGGAAGTGATGCTGGTCACTGCGGTGACGTGGTCCATGCCGCGTTCCGGCGCCGGGCGTGACTGTCGGGACTCACCAAAGGGATCCCGGCGGTCCTGCCGAAGGGTGCGCGGCGGTCGCACCACCCCCGCCGGACCCGACCCCGACCCCGACCCCGACCCCGACCCCGACCCCGAAGTAAACGGAACCTCACGCTCCGTACGGATCGCGTCCGCATGCTGGGCGGCCTTGCCCTCCCGGTGGTGGGGCTGCCCAGACTGTGGGCGTTTTTGCCGCTCGCACGCACTCGCACGTAAGGGACCACCCGCTCTCATGTCCCGCACCACCCTCGACACCCCGCCCGGCTCCGCCGACGCCGAGGCGCCCCTGTCCCCCGGTCTGAAACAGCGCCACCTCTCGATGATCGCCCTCGGCGGCGTCATCGGCGCCGGACTGTTCGTCGGCTCCGGTGCCGGAATCGCCGCGGCCGGTCCGTCCATCGTCATCGCGTACGCCGTCTCGGGTCTGCTCGTCATGCTGGTGATGCGGATGCTCGGCGAGATGTCGGCCGCGTATCCGTCGTCCGGATCCTTCTCGGCGCACGCCGAGCGGGCGATCGGGCCCTGGGCCGGCTTCACGGCGGGCTGGGCCTTCTGGGTGCTGCTGTGCACGGCCGTCGGCCTGGAGGGCATCGCCGCCGCGAAGATCGTCACCGGCTGGCTGCCCGGCACGCCCGAGTGGGCGTGGGTGGCCCTGTTCATGGTCGTCTTCTGCGTGGCCAACCTCGCCTCGGTGAAGAACTTCGGTGAGTTCGAGTTCTGGTTCGCGGCGCTCAAGGTCGGCGCCATCGCACTGTTCCTCGTGCTCGGCGTGCTGGCCATCACCGGCGTCCTGCCGGGTACGGACGCGCCTGGCACCGCGCACCTCACGGGCGACGGCGGCTTCCTGCCGAACGGCGGTGAGGGGCTCGTCATCGGCCTGCTCGCGTCGGTGTTCGCGTACGGCGGTCTGGAGACCGTGACGATCGCGGCGGCCGAGTCGCAGGACCCGGTCAAGGGCGTCGCGAGCGCGGTCCGCACCGCGATGTGGCGCATCGCGCTCTTCTATGTCGGCTCGATGGCGGTCATCGTGACGCTCGTACCCTGGGACTCCGAGGCGGTCGTCGCCAGCGGCCCGTACGTCGCCACCCTCGAACGCCTCGACATTCCTGGCGCCGGGCAGCTGATGAACGTGGTCATCCTCGTGGCCCTGCTGTCGGCGATGAACGCGAACATCTACGGCTCCTCGCGCATCGCCTACTCCCTGGTCGAGCGCGGGCAGGGCCCGAAGGCGCTCGGCCGCGTCTCGTCGGGAGTGCCGCGGATCGCCGTGCTCGTCTCCTGCGTCTTCGGCTTCGCCTGTGTCGTCCTCAGCTACTGGCGCCCGGACGACGTCTTCCCGTGGCTGCTGAACATGATCGGCGCGGTGATCCTGGTCGTCTGGATGTTCATCGCGGTCTCCCAACTGCGGCTGCGCCGCCACCTGGACCGGGAGGCGCCGCAGAAGCTGGTCGTGCGCATGTGGGCGTTCCCCGCGCTGACCTGGGTCGCGCTGGCCGGCATGGTGGCCGTCTTCGTCCTGATGGCCCGGGAGCCGGACACCCGCGTGCAGCTCTACTCCACGGGCGGCATGACGCTGTTCCTGGCGGCGGTCGGCTACGTCCGCCAGCGGGCCCGCGCCCGCACCTGACCGGCCCTGCCGCCTCGTCGAAGGGGCCCCCGCGCGAGGACGACGTCGCGTGGGGGCCCTTTGGCGTACCCGGGCGGGGTTCCTACAGCTCAGGAGATCCGGTTCGCGCCCGGACACACACTCCCCTCCTGTTGCTGCTAGCGTGCAGTTGCGAACTATTCGCAATAGTGGCGGCGGGGTACGTGCCCGTCCGTACGCGCCCGGACGTCGAAGCGTCCTGCTCGTGATCGTCTTCTCACCTTTCACCGAGCGGGCGGAAGAAGGGAAGCCCCCGCGAGGACATGACTCGCGGGGGCTCTCCCGTTCCCGGGCCTGCGCCCCGGTGCGGACAAGGGGCCCGACTCCAGGACACGCGCGGCCGGAACCGGGCCCTCGTGCGGACGAGGCCGCCCGATGGGGGCCGAACCCGCTGCGCAGGGGGCGCTTGAGGTGAAAGGGCGTCGCCGTGGGACGGATTTTGGGACCGTGGGCCCACCCAGGGAGCGCATACGCTCGCGGGGCCGGCGTCCGGCACCCGGACGCTTCCGGCCCTCGTGCCCGCTCTCTCCCCCGGACCGGTTCCACACGGAGGTGTCGCCGTGGACGTGCGCTGCCCGAACTGCGGAGGGCCGCTGCAGCGGTTCCGCAAGCTCACCAAGGACGAGGAGGCGCACGTGCGCCGGATCCTGGAGGTGGACGACCCGGCCGCCTTTCACCGCTGCACCAGGAAGGGCTGCCGCCGTTTCCAGCGCTGGATCAACTGGCGGGACGGCGGGGACTTCCCCGAGGCCCAGGCCGCCGGCTGACACGCGACCGGGGCCCGGCGCGTGCCGGGCCCCGGGGACAGCGGGCGGCCCGGCGGAGAGCGCCGGGCCGGGACGGGCTACAGGTTGCTGAAGTCCGGACCCGCGGAACGGGAGCGCTTGAGCTCGTAGAAGCCCGGCACCGAGGCGACCAGGAGCGTGCCGTCCCAGAGCTTCGCGGCCTCCTCGCCCTTGGGCGCGGGGGTGACGACGGGGCCGAAGAAGGCGATCTGCTCGCCGTCGGCGCCGGGCACGGCGATGACCGGGGTGCCGACGTCCTGGCCGACCTTCTCGATGCCCTCCTTGTGGGAGGCGCGCAGCTCGGCGTCGAACTCGAAGTCGTCCTGGTCGGCGTAGTCGATCAGGTCCGCGGGGAGCCCGACCTCGTCGAGGGCGGCCGCGATGGCCTCCTTGGTCGGGCCCGCGCCCTCGTTGTGGATGCGGGTGCCGAGCGCGGTGTACAGCGGGCCCAGGATGTCGTCGCCGTGCTTCTGCCAGGCGGCGGTGACGACCCGGATCGGCTGCCAAGCGGTGGTCGAGAGCATCTCGCGGTACTGGTCGGGCAGCTCGTCCAGCTTCGGCTCGTTCAGGACGGCGAGGCTCATGATGTGCCAGCGCACCTCGATGTCGCGGACCTTCTCCACTTCGAGCACCCACCGCGAGGTCATCCAGGCCCAGGGGCACAGCGGGTCGAACCAGAAGTCGACGGGGGTCTTGCCGGAACTGGGCTGAGCGGTCTGCTCGGACATGGCTCTCCTCGGAACGCGGTCTTTGTGGGTCCAACGCACGAGGCCGTCCACGCCATTCCCGCTCGGCGCCACCGCTCCGTCCTTCCCGCCCGCCCGCGCCGTCCCGCCGGCGCCCCGGCGCCGCCCTGTCCGGTGACAGGAGCACATGGCAGGATCGGTCCTGTTCACACATGTCTATGCCGCCATGAGGGAGTGCAGCCGTGCCCGGTGAGAACCTGTCCCGCGACGAGGCCCAGGAGCGGGCGGCACTGCTGTCCGTCGACAGCTACGACGTCTTCCTCGACCTGCGCTCGGCCATCGGCGAGACGGAGCCCGGCGACGCGGACGGCGGTCCCCGCACCTTCCGGTCGGTCACCACGCTCCGCTTCCGCTGCGCCGAGCCGGGCGCCGCGAGCTTCGCGGACCTGATCGCGCCGAGCGTCACGGCCGTCTCGCTCAACGGCCGGGACCTCGACCCGGGCGAGGTCTTCGACGGTGTGCGGATCCGGCTGGAGGACCTCGCCGCGGAGAACGAACTCGTGGTGGACGCCCAGTGCGCCTACTCCCGCACCGGCGAGGGCATGCACCGCTTCGTCGACCCCGAGGACGGCGAGGTCTACCTGTACACGCAGTACGAGCCGGCGGACTCGCGGCGCGTGTTCGCCAACTTCGAGCAGCCGGACCTCAAGGCGCCGTTCCGTTTCGCGGTCCGGGCACCGGAGGGCTGGACGGCCTGGAGCAACGGCGCGGGCGAACTCGCGGACGGCGTCTGGCGGTTCGCCGAGACCAAGCCGATCTCGACGTACATCACGGCGGTCGTCGCGGGCCCGTACCACTACGTGACGGACTCCTACACGCGCACCTTCGACGACGGTACGACGCTGGAGATCCCGCTCGGCGCGATGTGCCGCAAGGGCCTCGCCCCCCACTTCGACGCCGACGACGTGTTCCTGGTGACCAAGCAGGGACTGGACTTCTTCCACGACCACTTCGACTACCCGTACCCCTTCGGGAAGTACGACCAGGCGTTCGTGCCCGAGTACAACCTCGGCGCGATGGAGAACCCGGGCCTGGTCACCTTCCGCGAGGAGTACATCTTCCGCGGCAACGTGACGCAGGCGTCGTACGAGGCCCGGGCGAACGTCATCCTGCACGAGATGGCGCACATGTGGTTCGGCGACCTCGTCACCATGGTGTGGTGGGACGACCTGTGGCTGAAGGAGTCCTTCGCCGACTTCATGGGCACGTTCGCCAACGTCGGCGCGACCCGCTTCACCGACGCCTGGATCACCTTCGCCAACCGTCGCAAGGCCTGGGCCTACCGCGCCGACCAGCTGCCCTCCACGCATCCGATCACCGCCGACATCCGCGACCTCCAGGACGCCAAGCTCAACTTCGACGGCATCACCTACGCCAAGGGCGCCTCCGTCCTCAAGCAGCTCGTCGCGTACGTCGGACAGGACGCCTTCCTGGAGGGCGCCCGCCGCTACTTCAAGCGGAACGCGTACGGCAACACGCGCCTCGGCGACCTGCTGTCGGTGCTGGAGGAGACCAGCGGACGGGACATGGCCCTCTGGGCCCGCTCCTGGCTGCAGACGGCGGGGGTCAACTCCCTCACTCCGCAGGTGGTGTTGAGCTCCGAGGGCCGCGTCACCGAGCTGGCGGTGCTCCAGGAGGCCGCCGAGTCCCACCCCGAACTGCGCCCGCACCGCGTGGCCGTGGGCCTCTACCGGCGTGAGTCGCTGCGCGAGGGCGGCGACGGCGCGCTCGTCCGGTACGCGCGCGCCGAGGTGGACGTGGACGGTCCGCGGACGGTCGTCGCGGACCTGGCCGGCGCCGAGGCCCCCGACCTGGTTCTCGTCAACGACGACGACCTCACGTACTGCAAGATCCGCTTCGACGAGGGTTCGCTGGACACCCTGCGGGACGGCCTCGGCGAGATGACCGACCCGCTCGCGCGGGCCCTGTGCTGGTCGGCGCTGTGGAACCTCACGCGTGACGCGCTGATGCCGGCCCGGGACTTCATCGGTCTCGTGCTGCGTTTCGCCGGCCGCGAGTCCGACATCGGCGTCCTCCAGACGCTGCACGGCTGGGCGGACGCCGCGCTCGTCCACTACGTGGCGCCCGACTGGCGTGCCGAGGGGGCACGGCTGCTGGCCGAGGGCGCGCTCAAGGAGCTGCGGCTCACCGAGCCGGGCGGCCAGCACCAGCTCGCGTGGGCCCGCTTCTTCGCCCACGTCGCGTCGGGCGAGGCCGATCTCCAGCTGCTCCAGGGCCTGTTGGAGGGAACGGCGAAGATCGACGGGCTGGAGGTGGACCAGGAACTGCGCTGGGCGTTCCTGGAGCCGCTGGCCGCGCACGGCGTGGCCGACGAGCCGGTGATCGCCGCCGAACTCGCCCGCGACGACACGGCGTCGGGCAAGCGGCACCAGGTCCGCTGCCTGGCGGCCCGCCCCTCGGCGGCGGTCAAGGCGCAGGCCTGGGCGGCCGTCGTGGAGTCGGACGCACTGTCCAACGCCCTGGTCGAGGCGACCATCTCCGGCTTCGCCCAGCCGTCCGGGCGCGAGCTGCTCGCGCCCTACACCGCCCGGTACTTCGCCGCGATCGACCGGGTCTGGGCGGAGCGGTCCATCCAGATCGGCATGGACGTGGTCAGGGGTCTGTTCCCCGGGCTCCAGGACTCCCCGCAGACCCTGGAGGCGACGGACGCGTGGCTCGCCGCGCACGAGGACGCGGCCCCCGCGCTGCGCCGGCTCGTGCTGGAGTCCCGCGACGACCTGGCACGGGCGTTGCGCGGTCAGGCCTGCGACATCGCCGCGGGCTGAACACCCGCACGACGCACACCGCTTCGAGGGCACCGGCGCTCCGCGCGTCCGGTGCCCTCGCCACGTCCGCGTCCGATGCTCCCGTCCGGTGCCCTCGTCCGGTGTCCTCTCCGGTGACTTCATCCGACGGATGGACTGGTTACGAAATACAGGTATTCAGAGCCGTAACCCCTATTAGTTCCCCTCCGGACCAGCGCCTTTCGGCACTCGAACGCCCGTACTTTAGTACGGGCTTGTCCTGATTTGTCGACGAGCGTGTAACAGCGGTTAGAGGACGGCTTCCGGGCGGGAAACCCCGGATCATGAACCACAACACCCCGCTCTCCCCCCGCCCCCTCCGTCACCTGTCCCACGTGCAGCGCCGGGTCCTGACCACGACTCAGCTGCGCAGCCACGGCGTCAGCGCCGCCGAGACGAACGAGCAGTGCCGGGCGGGCGGAGCCTGGCAGCAGATCCTTCCGGGTGTGGTCCTGCTCCACCCCGGCCCGCCCACCGCCGAGGAGCGGCTGCATGCCGCGCTGCTGTACACCGCCCGCTCCCCCGCTCCCCACCGGGTGGCCTCCATCCCGGTCCAGCCGGGCGCCGAGGAGCCGCACGCCCCACAGCCGTTCGCGGACGCGCTGGTCACCGGCCTGGCGGCGCTGGCCCTGCACGGGTTCACCACGGCGCCGCCGCTGCTCTCCCTCGAAACGATCGACGTGCTGGTGCCCCGGCTGCGGCGGCTGCGCTCGACGGGCTGCGTCCGGATCGTGCGGACACCCTCGCTGCCCGCCCCCGCGTTCGTGACCGGCGTCCCGGTCGCCCCGGTGCCCCGCGCGCTCGCCGACGCGGTCGCGGAACTCACCGACGCCGACGTCGTGCGCCGGCTGCTGACGGAAGCGGTGCGCGGGGGTCACTGCGAACCGGCGGTCGTGGTGCGCGAGTTGACGGCGGCCCGGCTGCTCGGCCGCCCGCACGTGGTGGACGCGGTGGACTCACTGCTGGCGGAGGGCCGGGCCATCGCGGAGGACCGCCTGTACCGGATGGTCCGCGAGCACGGTCTGCCCGACCCGGTGTGGAACGTGGACCTGCGGCTGCCCGGCGGCCCGCACATCGGGGGCCTCGACGCGTACTGGCCCGAGCAGGCGGTGGCGGTCGAGCTGGACACCCGCGCCCCCCGGCAGGACGAGGACGCGCTGTGGTCCGAGTACGCCCGCAAGCGCGAGGTGCTGGAGCGGCTCGGGATCACCGTCGTCCACATCACGCCGAAGAAGCTCCGTGAGGCGATGGAGCAGCAGGCCACGGTCGTCCGTACCGCGCTGATGGCTTCGGACGACCGCGATCCCGCGGCTCATGTCGTGGTGCTGCCCCGGTAGTGACGGACCGGGGTGCGGCAGGAGGGGAGGGAAGGGGCCCGCGCGACGGCGTGGGCCCCTTCCCGTGCGCCGTCCCCGCTCCTTGTCCGAATGCCCTTGCCCGAGTGCCCTGGTTCGCAAGGCCCTGGTTCGCAAGGCCCCTGCCCGGAAGGCGTTGTCAGTGCGCCGTTCTACTGTGGGGCCGACACGCGTTCCATGGCCCGGCGTGCCTGCCGTGACGAGCGGGACGCCAGACGGGAGAGCCCGATGACGACCCTGCCCGGTCGCCCGAACACCGCACTGCTGGTGGTCGACATGCAGCACGGCGCGGTGGACGCCGCCCACAACCGCGCCGAGGTGATCGAGAACATCAACATCCTGGCCGCCAGGGCCCGCGCCGAGGCGGTGCCGGTGATCTGGGTGCAGCACTCCGACGACGAGATGAAGGTCGGCAGCGAGGCCTGGACCTACGTGCCGGAGCTGGTCCGCGAGGACACCGAGCCCCTCGTCCACAAGAACTACGGCGACTCGTTCGAGGCCACCGACCTGGAGGACGTGCTCGCCCGGCGGGCCGTCGGCCACCTGGTCGTCACCGGCGCCCAGACCGACGCCTGTGTCCGCTCCACGCTGCACGGCGCTTTCACCCGCGGGTACGACGTCACGCTGGTCGGCGACGCCCACACCACGGAGGACCTCACCGCGTACGGCGCGCCCTCCCCCGCCGAGGTCGTCGCCCACACGAACCTGTACTGGCGGGGACAGGACGCGCCGGGCCGGCACGCGGCCACGGTCGACACCGCGAAGGTGACCTTCACGGCGGCGACCGCGGACTAGGGCCTGCGGCGGCTAGGGGGTCCGGGCCGTGCGGTCCGCCTCCGGCCGCTTCCCGCAGAACTCCGCCTCGATCACCGCGTCGCTGTCGCCCGACCAGTCCCCGTTGAAGTTGAAGGCGAGGGCGTGCCGGCCGTCGGCCGTGGTGACGGCCGAGGAGGTCGAGCCGTGGATGCCGCCGTCGTGGCCCCACACATGGACGCCGCAGCTCAGTTCTCGGTCGATGAGACCGAGGCCGTAGCCCGCGTTCGGGACCTCGTCGACGCGGACCGTCGTCTTCATCTCGGCGAGTTGCCTGCGCGGCAGCAGCCTGCCGCGCAGGAGGGCCGTGTAGAAGCGGTTCAGGTCGGCGTTGTCGGAGATCATGCCGCCCGCCGAGGCCGCGAGCGTCGGGTTGAGGGTGGTGACGTCGTACGTCGGTCCCGTCGCGGTCCTGGCCAGCTTGGAGTAGGCCCTGCTGCTGGGTTGCGGGAGCGTCGCCGTGGTGCCGGGGACCGACGTGCCGCGCAGTCCGAGCGGTTCGATGATGCGGTCGCGGATCTCCGTGGCGTAGGAGTGCCCGGTGACCTTGCGGATCACCATTCCGGCGAGGATGTAGTTCGTGTTGGAGTAGCTCCAGGAGGTGCCCGGCGCGAACTCCGGTCGGTGGGCCAGGGCGATCGCGACGAGGTGCTCCGGTGTCGCGGTGTCGTAGCGGTGCCGGAAGAAGCCGTCCTTGGCGAAGTAGGTGCTCACGAAGTCGTCGTCGGCCGTGTAGTCGAAGATTCCGCTCGTGTGGTTGAGGAGCCGGCGGAGGGTGATCTTCCTGCCGTCGTTGCCGTTGCCCCGCACCACGCCGGGCAGCCAGTGGTCCACCGTGTCGTCCAGCGACAGCCGCCCCTCCGCCTCCAGTTGGAGCAGCACGGTGGAGACGAACGTCTTGGTGATGCTGCCGACGCGGTAGTGGTCGGCGGTGGAGCGCGGAGCGCCGGTGCGCAGGTCTCCGGTGCCCGCCGTCGCCGCCCAGGTGCCGTGCCGGCCGGAGGCCGTCGCCGTCACGCCCGGCACACCGTCGCGCACGGCCGCCTCCATGGCCTGCCGGGTCGGCGCGTGGCCCGCTCCCGCGGCGGGCGCCGCGACCGCGGTGCCCGCCAGTGCCGTGGCGATCGCCACGGCGGTCGCTCCCACAAGTCCCGTACGTACCCTCATGTCTTCCCCCGTCTCACTGTCGAACGTGGTCGGGGGAACGGACCCGGGAGCGCGGCACGGGGTTGCCCGGTCCGCGCGGGTTGAGCGGTTTTCAGCCCTTCTTGAGGATCAGCTCCGTGTTGCGGTCGCGCGAGGTGCCGGCGAGGTCGGTGCGGGCACCGGGCGTGTTGAAGGACAGCTCGCGGTAGAGCGCGGCCAGGCCCGTCTGGCTGAGGTCGGAGAAGTCCGTGGCGTGCGGGGCGGCGGACTCGATGAGGGTGGTGAACAGGGAGAGCGTGCCGTCCTTGTTGTCGACCAGTTCGATGACGCGGGCGAGCTGGGGGAAGTCGACGTGCGAGGCGGTGGAGATCTCCCAGAAGGAGCGGTTGCCCGGGGCGGCGTGCGGGGTGATGTCGTTCTTGTGGGAGTGACCGTTCACCCAGGCCAGCACGTTGCTGAAGTTCGCGAGGAGGGCGACGACCTCGTCCCCGCCGTGCCGCTTCTCCCCCGGGTGGGCCGGGTCGGCGTTCATGTTGCGCATCGTCTTGCTGGTGTGGTGGCTGAAGACGATGACGTAGGCGTCCTTGTTGTCGCGCAGCGCCTTCTCCAGCCAGCGCAGTTGCGTCGTGCCGATGGACCCCTCGTAGTGGCCGCCGGGGTCGGTGGTGTCGAGGCTGACGCCGATGACGTCCTCGGCGATGCGGAACGTGTAGTACTGGGTGCCCGCGGAGAGGTTCGCGGAGGAGTAGCCGTGGCCGATCGGGCCCGGGCCGGTGTGCGCCGGGTCGAGGTGCGCCTTGAGGTACTCGGCGGGCGTGAACGGGGCCCGGTTCTCGTCCGGGGTGACCGAGCGCATCTGCCGCGTGTGCGCCTTGAGCAGGGCGTGGACCTCGGCGCCCTTGGGGCTGCTGCCCTTCTTCATGCTCTTGGCGAGCGCCTCGCACTCCGCCGCGCCCAGGGACATCAGCTTCTTGCCGCCGACGGCGAACTCGGTGAGGTACGAGTCGCCCCGCGTGCCGTAGCAGCCCATCGGGAGGGCGTCGTGGTTGCCGACGGTGGAGTACCAGGGCAGGCTCAGGCCGGGGCTGCGCAGCTCGCGGATGGCCGCCTGCAGGAACCCCTGGATGCGCGGGAACCCGAGTTGCTTGTCGGCGTCGCGCAGGGCCGCGTCCGGCTGCCAGTAGGTCTTGAGGCCGCTGGCCTGGACCCCCTCGTAGTGCCGCGGGTCGCCGCTGTTCGGGCTGATGCGGCCGCCGCTCATGACCTTCAGGAACCAGTCCAGCTCCGTCTTGGAGTTGTTGTCCGTGTTGTCGCCGGTGGTCATGACGAAGTGCAGCGGGGAGCCGGTGACGGGGGCTCCGCGCAGGGAGTTGACCCGCTCCACGAGGGAGACGGCTCCGGCGACGGTCAGGGTCTCCTGGGGACGCCAGAAGCTCTTGTTCTGGGCGCGCAGGTACTCCAGGCGCAGCGGGTGCTGGGCGTCGGTCAGGTGCAGGTCGGTGAGCTGCACGAACGAGGCGAGCGCGGTACGCCGGTCGGTGCGGCCCTGCTTGCCCGCGGCCAGTTCGTCCCGGACGACGCGCTGCCAGCCGGCGCCGTCGCCGAGCCGCCGGTACCCGGGGGTGCCGGAGCGCGGGACGGCTACGCCGCGCAGCGTGGTGCCGCGGGTGTAGGGGACCAGCTCGGGCGGGGCGAGCGGAGTGACCGCCGCCGACCGGGCCTCGGACTGCGCGACGGAGTCGGCGACGGTCTCCCGTGCCGGGGTCGCGGCGTGCGCCGGGGCCTCCGGGCGCAGGGCGAGGCCGACGCCGGCGGAGAGCGACAGGGCTCCGGTGGCGGCCAGCAGGGTGCGGCGGTTGAGAGCGGGTACGGCGGCGACAGAGCGTGTGCGCGACATGGCGCGGTCTCCCCGAGTGCGAACGCGTCGGCTGTGGTCGCGGGGCGGTAGGAACGAACGCCCCGCTCACCATGGATCGTTGGCAGCGGGGGTGACCTGCGCGTTAACTCGGCAGCAACGCCCGGCACCGATCACCGTACGTGGATCTTGGCGCACCCTGCGCGTCCATGGAGCCCTGTCCGAACCGCCGGGGGCCGGTCACTCCGCGTTCACCTTGCGGGGTAGGGGGAGCGTCATCGCCAGTGCGCGGCGCGGCTCCCGCCCCCCGGAACGGCGCGCGCGACGAGGCCCACCGGCACCCCGCGGTCTCCGCACGGAAGCGTCCCACCACAGCACGCGCACAAAAGGGCGCCGAATCGACAAAGACAGACACCTGGATCACGCGGCATATCCAACCATAACGGCGTATCAGCGACGTGGCGCATGGCGGAAGTACGCCATGACTCCATCCCGCCTCGGTCAACTCTCCCCAAACAACTGCCCCTTAGGTAAAGCTGAGCGGTCATCCGGGCCCACATACCGGACTGTCGCGACCGGTCCGTCACAACCGGCGGAACCGGACGCTCCACGCTCGTTCCTTTACCTACAAGGGATGCAGATGATCTCCGACCCTCAGCGCGCTCCGATATCCGGCGCGAGACGCGTGGCCCGCATCGCCGTGGCCGCCGGCCTGGTGGCCGCCCTCTCCGCGGCCGGGCCGATACCCATGGCCTTCTCCGCGGACCCGGCCGCGCCCACGGCCGACCCGGGCACCAAGTCCGCCGCCGCCAAACTCGGTTCGAGCGACGCCGACCTCCTCACCGAGGCCAAGGCCAACGGCGACAAGAACGTCACGATGATGATCGCCACGGCCCCCGGCCTGACCGAGCAGGTCGCCAAGGAGCTGGACGCGGTCAAGGGCGGTTCGGTGGGCCGCACCTACGACAAGCTCGGCTACGTCCGGGCGACCGTCCCGACGGGCCGCGCGGACGCGGCCATCGCCGCCGCCGCGAAACTGTCCTCGGTGCACGGGATCGACCTGCGCCAGGAGATCGCGCTGGACGACCCGACGCCGAGCGCCGACACCGCGAAGCACGGCAGCAACACCGCCACGGCCACCGCATCCCGCGCCCCCGGCAAGAACACCCCCGCCGAGAACCCGTACAACCCGTCCTTCGAGACGGGTGCCGTCGACTTCGTGAAGGACCACCCGAAGGCGGACGGCCGCGGGGTCACCATCGGCATCCTGGACTCGGGCGTCGACCTCGGCCACCCCGCGCTCCAGAAGACCACCACCGGCGAGCGCAAGATCGTCGACTGGGTGACCTCGACGGACCCGATCCTCGACAGCGACGCGACCTGGCGCCCGATGACCACCCCCGTGACCGGGCCCACCTTCACGTACAGCGGCCGGACATGGACGGCGCCGGCGGGCTCGTACGAGATCAACACCTTCCGCGAGGCGGCGACGGCCGGCGGTGACGCCAAGGGCGACGCGAACCGCGACGGCGACACCACCGACGTGTGGGGCGTGCTCTACGACGCGGCGGCGGGCACGGTCACCGTCGACCTGAACAACAACGGCGACTTCACCGACGACAAGCCGATGAAGCCGTACAAGGACGGCTTCCAGATCGGCTACTTCGGTACCGACAACCCGGCGACGGACGTCGTCGAGCGCCAGCCCTTCGTCGTGGAGATCCGCAAGGACGTCCCGATGGACCCGTACGGCGGCGACTGGGTCGGCCAGAAGCGCGACTTCGTCAACATCGGCGTCATCGAGTCCGAGCACGGCACCCACGTCGCGGGCATCACCTCAGCGAACGGCCTGTTCGGCGGGAAGATGAACGGCGCGGCTCCCGGCGCGAAGATCGTCTCCTCGCGCGCCTGCACCTGGACCGGCGGCTGCACCAACGTCGCGCTCACCGAGGGCATGATCGACCTCGTCGCCAACCGCGGCGTCGACATCGTCAACATGTCCATCGGCGGTCTGCCGGCGCTCAACGACGGCAACAACGCGCGCAGCGAGCTCTACACGCGTCTCATCGACACCTACGGCGTCCAGCTGGTGATCTCCGCGGGCAACTCCGGACCCGGCGCGAACACCATCGGCGACCCGGGCCTGGCCGACAAGGTCATCTCGGTCGGTGCCTCCATCTCCAAGGAGACCTGGGCAGCCAACTACGGCTCGCAGGTGGAGAAGAAGTACGCGCTGCTGCCCTTCTCCTCGCGCGGCCCGCGTGAGGACGGCGGCTTCACGCCGACGCTGACCGCGCCCGGCGCCTCCATCAACTCCACCCAGACCTGGCTGCCGGGCGCCCCGGTCGCCGAGGCGGGCTACACCCTGCCGGCCGGCTACTCGATGCTCCAGGGCACCTCGATGGCGTCGCCGCAGGCCGCGGGCGCCTCCGCCCTGCTGATCAGCGCCGCGAAGCAGAAGGGCCTCGACCTCACCCCGGCCACCCTGCGCACCGCGCTGACGTCGACCGCCGACCACATCAAGGGCGTCCAGGCGTACGAGGAGGGTGCGGGTCTCATCAACATCCCCGACGCCTGGGACTCGATCCGTGACGGCGCCACCGCCCACGACTACGCCGTGAAGGCGCCGGTCGACACCGCGATCGACTACGCGCTGAAGACGCCGGGCTTCGGCACCGGCCTGTACGACCGCGAGGGCGGCCTCAAGGCCGGCGACCGCAAGACGTACGACATCACCGTCACGCGGACGTCGGGCGAGGACCGCGCGATCCGGCACGAGCTGTACTTCGAGAACAACGCCGAGGGCACCTTCCGCATCGTCGGCTCGGACGAGGTCAGGCTCCCGCTGAACCAGCCGGTGACCGTCAAGGTCCAGGCCGCCCCCCGGTCGGCCGGTCTCAAGAGCGCGATCCTCGAGGTCGACGACCCGCGGACCGAGGGCGTCGACAAGCAGATCCTGTCGACCGTCGTCGTCTCCTCGCCGGTCAAGTACACCTACAAGGCGTCCGGTTCGGTGCAGCGCAACAGCACCACGTCCTCCTTCGTCACGGTCCCCGAGGGCGCCTCGGCGCTGGAGGTGGCGATCGGCGGGCTGAAGGACAAGAGCCAGACCCGGTTCATCTCGATCCACCCGTACGGCGTTCCGGTCGAGGACACCGGCACCCCGTACTGCTACAACAACTACCTCGACGGCAACGGCTGCAAGCCCGACGTGCGTTCGTACGCGGACCCGCAGCCCGGCGTCTGGGAGATCGAGGTCGAGGCGCGCCGCACCTCGCCGCTGCTCGACAACCCGTACAAGCTCGACGTCGCCGTGCTCGGCGCGGCGTTCGACCCGGCGGTCGTGACCGTTCCCGAGGCCAAGGTGGGCGTCCCGTCCACCGCCTCCTGGAAGGTGACGAACAACTTCGCCGCGATCGACGGCAAACTGAAGGGCGGTCCGCTCGGCTCCTCCAAGAGCACCCGGCCGACCATCGCCGACGGCGCGACGCAGACCACCACGGTCGAGGTGCCCGCGGGCGCCGCGTCGCTCGACGTGTCCATCGGCAACGTCTCGGACACCGCCGCCGACCTGGACCTGACGGTGTACGACGCCGCCGGGACGGTCGTCGGACAGTCCGCGGACGGTGACTCGGAGGAGGCCGTATCCATCGCCTCCCCCGCCGCCGGCACGTACACCGTCGAGGTCGCGGGCTACTCGATCCCGTCGGGCTCGACCGCGTACGACTACCTGGACGTGTTCTTCTCCAGCGCGCTCGGCACGGTCTCGGTCGACGACTCCACCCCGGTGAAGCTCGCCACCGGCGCCTCGGCCACGGTGTCCGGTTCGGTCACCGCCGCCGCGGCCGCGCCCGAGGGACGCGAGTTCTTCGGTCAGGTCCAGCTGGTGAACGCGCACGGCACCGTCGCGGGCACCGGCAGCGTGAAGATCGAGAAGGTCACGCCGTGACGGCGTAGGCCTCCGGCCGCGTGAGCGGTACGGACACGGGGCGGGCGTCCGGATACGGGCGCCCGCCCTTTCGCGTGCGCCACGGCCTCTGCGCCCCCGTGCCGCCCGTCACCGTCCGCGGCCCCGCCGGCCGTCACCGCCCGCGGGACGGGCGGCGCCTCACTCCCCGCACTTCAGACCCCGGGACTCGGGCAGTGCCTTGACGATCCAGGAGCGTTCGCGGGCGATGGCCTCGTCCCCCGTGGTCCAGATGTCGGGGCCGGCCGCGTCGCGCGGGATGCCGACCAGCACCTCGTCGCCCTTGTGCAGACGGGGGTCGACGTTCCTCTCCATCAGGAAGCTGACCTCCTTCTCGCCCTTGGCCGGCTTGTAGTAGTGGTAGACGTCGAGGGTGATCCGGTCCTGCCCGGTGCCGGGCTCCTGGCTCACCCGGGCGACCGTGCCCTCGGCGATGAGCCGGGAGCAGGCGATGTAGCCCGGCGCGCTGAGACTCCCGCCGCCGTCGCCCTGGTCCGACTTGGCGTCACTGGCGGCGTCGTTCACTCCGGCCCCGCCCTGTGCGACCAGCCAGCCCATGCCGACGACCAGCGAGGCCACCGCGGCCGCCGCGAGGGCGCCGACGGCGAACGCGCCGCGCCTCCGGGCGCGGCCCGGGGCACTCCCTGGACGGCCCTGTCCCGGCCGCCCGGTGGCCGTGGACGTCCTGGACCCGGCCGGCTTCCTGGACTTCTCTGCCTTCCTGTCCTTCCTGTCCTTCCTGTCCTTCCTGTCCTTCGTGGACTTCTTGGCGGCGTCGGCGGGTTCGGGGCTGTTCCCCGGGTCCGCCAGGGCGTCCCCGATGATGATCAGCTGCTCCCGGAGCATGTCCACGTCCTCGCGGGCCGAACGGTGCTCGGCCATGAACACGACGTCGTCGCGGGCGCCCTGGGGCAGTGACGCGTCCGTGATCGCGGCCAGCAGCGCGTCGACCCCTTCGTACTCGGCCACGTCACACCACCTCGTCCTCGTGCAGGCGGGCGCGCAGCGCGCGGACCGCCGTGTGCAGCCTGCTCTTGACCGTGCCCTCGGGTATGCCGAGTTCGTCGGCGATCTCGCGCACGGGCAGATCGGCGTAGAACCGCAGCACGACGACCTGGCGCTGGGGGTCCGGCAGTTCGTCCAGGCCCTGGGCGACGGCCAGCGCGAGCACGCTGGACTCCTCGTCGGAGGGCTGCTCCAACTGTCGCAGCGAGGCGAGGCGTTCACCCAGCCGCTCCTGCCGGCGCTTGGCCCGGTGCCAGTCCATCGCCAGGTTCGAGGCGACGACCGCCGCCCAGGCGGACACGTCGCGCGGCGCCTCGTCCCCCTTGGCCGCCCGCTCCAGCAGCCGCAGCCGCACCTGCTGCACCCCGTCCGGCAGGTCCGCCTGAGGCACCCCGCCGAGCGCGAGCACGGCCCGCACCCGGCGTTCCTGCGCCGCGTCCAGGGGGTCGTCCGCCCCCGGCGCGCGGCGTGGCTTTCTGCGCAGCACAGCCACCCTCCCCTCCCGCGTTTCCCCTAGGACGCCGGTGCGGGCCGAAACGTTCGGCCCGCTTCGAGTCGTACGTCACACCGGACCGGAAACCATGACGGGTCCCACACCGTACGGCTTGCGGTTCCCCGTAGTCGCGGGGCGATTTCTTCGTACCCGGGCGTCCGGCCGCCGCAGGATCGGGCTCCCCGGGCCCTCCGGAGGCGTCCCGTTCCTCGGACGGCGCGGCGAAAGGATTGGACACGCGGGCCCGGGTCAGACGCATGATGGAAGCGCTGGACCACGTGAAACGCACGCAAAGGGAGTCGCCGTGAGGGTCGGAATCGTCGGAGCCACCGGTCAGGTCGGCACAGTCATGCGCAGGATCCTCGTCGAGCGGGACTTCCCGGTCGACGAGCTGCGCCTGTTCGCCTCGGCCCGCTCGGCCGGGACGGTCGTCGACGGTGTCACGGTGGAGGACGCTTCCACGGCGGACTACTCCGGCCTGGACATCGTGCTCTTCTCCGCGGGCGGCACGACCGCGAAGGCGCTGGCCGAGAAGGTCGCCGCGCAGGGTGCCGTCGTGATCGACAACTCCTCCGCCTGGCGCAAGGACCCCGAGGTCCCCCTCGTCGTCTCCGAGGTGAACCCGCACGCGATCGCCGACCGCCCCAAGGGCATCATCGCCAACCCGAACTGCACGACCATGGCCGCGATGCCGGTCCTGAAGCCGCTGCACGAGGAGGCGGGCCTGGAGGCGCTCGTCGTCGCCACCTACCAGGCGGTGTCCGGCTCCGGCGTCGCGGGCGTGGCGGAGCTGCACGGCCAGGCACTCAAGGTCGTCGCCGAGGCCGACAAGCTGACCCACGACGGCGACGCGGTCGACTTCCCCGAGCCGCAGGTCTACAAGCGCCCCATCGCGTTCAACGTGGTCCCGCTCGCCGGCTCCGTCGTCGACGACGGCCTGAACGAGACCGACGAGGAGCAGAAGCTCCGCCACGAGTCCCGCAAGATCCTGGAGATCCCCGCCCTCAAGGTCTCCGGCACCTGCGTCCGTGTCCCGGTCTTCTCCGGACACTCCCTCCAGGTGAACGCCCGCTTCGCCCGTCCGCTCTCCGCCGAGCGCGCCACCGAGCTGCTCGCGGGCGCCCCCGGTGTCGTCCTCTCCGAGATCCCGACGCCCCTCCAGGCCGCCGGCAAGGACGCGTCGTTCGTCGGCCGCATCCGCCAGGACGAGACCGCCGAGCACGGGCTCGCGCTGTTCGTCTCCAACGACAACCTCCGCAAGGGCGCCGCGCTGAACGCGGTCCAGATCGCGGAGCTGGTCGCGGCCGAGCTGAAGGACCGCAGGAGCTGACACCCGGGCCGGACGGTTCGCGAGGGGCGGGGCGCCGGTCGGGGCCCCGCCCCTCCGGCGTCCGGTGGCGGCGCCACGGTCTCCGGTCGGTGCGGGCCTCGGGCCACCCGGGACGACTCGGACACGGCCGATACGGCGCTTCCTCGGTGCGCCGGGCGCCGCAGCCGATAGCGTCACGTCGTCTGCGCGTGACGAAAGAGCCCGGAGGTCCCCGTGGTCGCCGACACCGTGTGCCGCAGCTGTGGGAAGCCCCTGCCCGGACGGGCCGGACGCACGGGGCGTACCTCCCTGTACTGCTCGGCGGCCTGCCGGCAGAAGGCGTACCGGGACCGCCGGGCGGCACCCGCCGACACCGTGCGCGGACTGATCGACGCGATCGGCCGGCAGGTCGAGGACCTGGTACCGCAGCCTCCGTCGGTCTTCTACTCCGGCGTGACCGACCTGGCCTCCTCGGTCGGACAACTGCGCCGCATCGCCCGGGTCGCCCGGGACAGCGCGAAGGCCGATTCCGTCACACCGCCCTCCGTGACGAAATCGCCGCCGCCGCGGGACCTCGCGGAACCGGCCTCCCCGGCCGCCCAAGCCTCCCCCGGACGTCCCGGTGACCCCGGTGCACCGGATTCCGTCACGCGCGATCGCGTGACGCACGACCGGGTGCCGCGGGATTCCGAGACGCACGCCCCGGCGCACGACTCCGGAGCGGACCCCGTCCTCGCCGAGAGCGACTTCGCCGTGCTCGTGGAGCCGTACCGGCGCGAGCTGCGCGTGCACTGCTACCGCATGTCGGGGTCCTACGACGACGCGGAGGACCTCGTGCAGGAGACGTTCCTGCGCGCGTGGCGGGCCCGCGAGGGCTACGCGGGGAAGGCGAGCGTACGGACCTGGCTGTACCGGATCGCCACCAACGCCTGTCTGGACCTCCAGCGGCGCACGGCCCGCCGCCCGCAGCGCTACGAACCGCTCCCCGGCATGAACCACGGCAGCGCCGATCCGCCGGCCCGCGTCACCTGGCTGCAGCCCTACCCCGACGAGGACCTGCCCTCGGCCGAGGAGCAGCCGGACGCCCTCGCCGTCTCCAGGGAGACCCTGGAGCTGGTCTTCCTGGCCGCCATCCAGCATCTGCCCGCCCGCCAGCGCGCCGTGCTGGTCCTGCGGGACGTCCTCGGGCTGTCCGCCGCCGAGACGGCCGAGGCCCTGGAGATGACGGTGGCCTCGGTCAACAGCGCCCTGCAGCGGGCCAGGCCCACACTGCGCGACCGGCTGCCCCGCCGCCGCACCGAGTGGACCACCGGGACCGACGCCCGCGAGCGGGAGGTCCTGCGCCGCTACATGGCGGCCGCCGAGAGTCTCGACCTCACACGGTTCACCGGCCTGCTCAGCGAGGACATCGCCCTCACCATGCCGCCGAACCCGTTCTGGTTCGTGGGCCGCGACGCGATCACCGAGTTCCTGCGGATCAGCCTGGACCCCGCCTCGCCGATGTTCCTCGGACACTGGCGCCACCTGCCCGCACGGGCCAACGGACAGCTCGCCGCCGGAGGTTACGTGCGGCGCCCGGGCACGACCGTCTACCGCGCCCAGGTCCTGGACGTCCTGCGCATCGAGGGCGACCGCATCGTGGAGATCACGTCGTTCGAGCCGCACCTGTTCCCCGCGTTCGGGCTGCCGTTGAGGCTCCCGGCGGGCCGGTGAGCGGTTCGGTGAACGGTCCGGCGGGCGGTCCGGTGAACGGGGCCGCGCCGCCTGCCGGGCGCCGACCGATGAGTGGGGCGGGGGCGTGACGTCTGTATGACCGACACGTACGGCCGACCGGCACGGCCGGCCGTACGCGGAATCACAGGACCCATACGGCGAACGAACACCTCAGGAGATCACCATGCTGCTCACCGACAAGACCGCGGTCGTCTACGGCGCGGGCGGATCCATCGGCGGCGCCGTCGCCCGCACCTTCGCCCGCGAGGGCGCCCGGGTGCACCTGGTGGGACGGACGGCCGAGACGCTGGAGACGGTGGCCAAGGACATCACGGCGACGGGAGGGCACGCCGAGACCGCGGTGCTCGACGCGCTGGACGAGGCGGCCGTCGAGGCGCACATCGCCTCGCTGGACGCCCTCGACATCTCCTTCAACCTGGTGACGCGCGGCGACGTGCAGGGCCTGCCGCTGGTCGACCTGTCCGTCGAGGACTTCGTGCGGCCCGTCGAGACCGGCATCCGCACCACCTTCATCACCGCCCGCGCCGCCGCCCGGCGCATGGCCCGGTCCGGCTCGGGCGTGGTCCTCACCCTCGACAGCGGCTCCGCGCACGGCAGTCCGATGATGGGCGGCACCGGTCCGGCGGACGCGGCGATCGACACGCTGGTGCGGAACCTGGCGACCGAGCAGGGACCGCACGGACTGCGGGTCGTCGGCCTGTGGGCGGCCGGGGTGCCCGAGACGCTGACCCGGGAGAAGCTCGCCGCGGTCGACAGCAACATGAACCTCGACGACGCCGCCCTGCAGGGGCTGCTCGCGAACCTCGCCGGGATGCGCATGACCCGTCGCAACCCGACCCTCGCCGAGATCGCCGCCACGGCCGCGTTCCTCGCCTCGGACCTGGCGGGCGGCATCACGGGCACGTTCGTCAACGTCACGGGCGGGATGGTCCCCCACTGACCGGCCCCTGCCGCCGCCCCGCCCCGGGCGGGAACACGACGGCGGGCGGGGAGACCGGTTCGGTCTCCCCGCCCGCCGTCACGGTTTCCCGTCGGGCACGTCCTAGGCGGTCGCCGCCCGCGCGTCGGCCGCCTGGGCCTTCAGCGCACGCTCGACGCCCGAGCGGGACTCCGAGACCAGGCGGCGCAGGGCCGCGCTGGGCTCGGCCGAGGCCAGCCACTCGTCCGTCGTGGCGAGGGTCTCCTCGGAGACCTGCACGGACGGGTAGAGGCCGACGGCGACCTGCTGCGCGATCTCGTGCGAGCGGCCGTCCCAGATCTCCTTGACCACGGCGAAGAACTTCTCCGTGTACGGGGCGAGCAGCTCGCGCTGGTCGGTCTGGACGAAGCCGCCGATCACCGCTTCCTGCACGGCGTTGGGGAGCTTGTCGGACTCGACGACCGAGGCCCACGCCTCCGCCTTCGCCTCCTCGGTCGGCCGGGCCGCCCGGGCGGTGGCCGCGTGCCGCTCACCGGCGGCCGTCCTGTCCCGCTCGTACTCGGCGGCGATCTCCGCCTCGTCGAAGCGTCCGACGGCGGCGAGCCGCTCCACGAACGCCCAGCGCAGCTCGGTGTCCACGGCGAGGCCCTCGACGGTCTCGCGGCCTTCGAGGAGCGCCTCCAGGAGGTCGAGCTGCTCCGGCGTACGGGCGGTCGCCGCGAAGGCGCGCGCCCAGGCGAGCTGGTGGTCGCTGCCGGCCGCCGCCGCCCGCAGGTGGGCGAGCGTCGCGTCCGTCCAGCGGGTCAGCAGCGCCTCGCGGGCCGTCGGGTCGGCGTACAGCTCGATCGCCAGCTTCACCTGACGGTGCAGCGACTGGACGACACCGATGTCGGACTCCTTGCCGATGCCGGACAGCACCAGGGCGAGGTAGTCGCGGGTGGGGAGCTCGGCGTCACGGGTCATGTCCCAGGCCGAGGCCCAGCACAGGGCACGCGGCAGGGAGGACTCGAAGTCGCCGAGGTGCTCGGTGACGAAGGCCAGCGAGTCCTCGTCGAGGCGGACCTTGGCGTACGAGAGGTCGTCGTCGTTGAGGAGGATCACGTCGGGGCGGCGCTTGCCGACGAGCTGCGGTACGGCGGTCAGCTCCCCGTCGACGTCCAGCTCGACGCGCTCGCCGCGGACGAGCTTGCCGCTGCCGCCGTCGAGATCGTAGAGGCCGACCGCGATGCGGTGCGGGCGCAGCGTGGGCTCGCCCTGGGCGCCGGCGGGCAGCGCGGGCGCCTCCTGACGGACGGCGAAGGCGGTGATGACACCGTCGGCGTCGGTCTCGATCTCCGGGCGCAGGACGTTGATGCCGGCGGTCTGGAGCCACTTCTGCGACCAGGTCCCGAGGTCGCGTCCGGAGGTCTGCTCCAGCGCGCCGAGGAGGTCGGACAGGCGGGTGTTCCCGAAGGCGTGGGCCTTGAAGTAGGCCTGGACGCCGCTGAAGAACTCGTCCATGCCGACGTAGGCGACGAGCTGCTTGAGGACCGAGGCGCCCTTGGCGTACGTGATGCCGTCGAAGTTGACGAGCACGTCGTCGAGGTCGCCGATCTCCGCCATGATCGGGTGGGTGGAGGGCAGCTGGTCCTGCCGGTAGGCCCACGTCTTCATCGAGTTGGCGAAGGTGGTCCAGGAGTGCGGCCACCGGCTGTCCGCGTGGTGGGCCTGGCAGGCGATGGAGGTGTAGGTGGCGAACGACTCGTTCAGCCACAGGTCGTTCCACCACTCCATGGTCACGAGGTCGCCGAACCACATGTGGGCGAGCTCGTGCAGGATCGTCTCGGCGCGCAGCTCGTAGGCGGCGTCGGTGACCTTGGAGCGGAACACGTACTGGTCGCGGATGGTGACCGCGCCGGCGTTCTCCATCGCGCCCGCGTTGAACTCGGGCACGAAGAGCTGGTCGTACTTCTTGAACGGGTACGCGTAGTCGAACTTCTCCTGGAACCAGTCGAAGCCCTGCCGGGTGACCTCGAAGATCGCGTCCGAGTCGAGGAACTCGGCGAGCGAGGGGCGGCAGTAGATGCCCAGCGGCACGGACTGCCCGTCCTTCTCGTACACGCTGTGCACGGAGTGGTACGGGCCGACGATCAGCGCGGTGATGTAGGACGAGATCCGCGGCGTCGGCTCGAAGGCCCAGACGTCGTCCTTGGGCTCCGGCGTCGGCGAGTTGGAGATGACCGTCCAGCCGGACGGCGCCTTCACGGTGAACTGGAAGGTCGCCTTCAGGTCCGGCTGCTCGAAGGACGCGAAGACACGGCGGGCGTCCGGCACCTCGAACTGGGTGTAGAGGTAGGCCTGCTGGTCGACGGGGTCGACGAACCGGTGCAGACCCTCACCGGTGTTGGTGTACGCGCAGTCCGCGACGACGCGCAGGACGTTGCGGCCCTGCAGCAGACCGGGCAGGGCGATCCGCGAGTCCTCGAAGACCTGGGCCGGGTCGAGCGGGTCGCCGTTGAGGGTGACCTCGTGGACGGTCGGGGCGACCAGGTCGATGAACGACTCCGTGCCGTCCTCGGCGGAGTCGAAGCGCACCGTGGTCACGGACCTGTAGGTGCCGCCCTCCTGCGCGCCGGAGAGGTCGAGATCGACCTCGTACGAGTCAACGGTGAGCAGCTTCGCGCGCTGCTGCGCCTCTTCGCGGGTCAGGTTTGTGCCAGGCACGCGGTCATCTCCTCGTTATGTGTGGGTTGCGCCATCCTTCCACGGGACCCACACGGAAGGCGATGTCCGTTTCCCGCCGGTGCCAGGCCCGCGCGGGCGCGAGCCTGGAGCCATGACGACGTACACCGCACGGCCCATCCCCCCGACCGTCCTGAAGGAGCTCCTCGACAGCGACGACGCCGGCCGTCCGGCCGCCCCGCTGACCGATCCGGAGGGCGGCGCGCCGCTGCGCTGCTGCCTGCGCCGCAGCGAACCCGGCGAGCGCATCGCCCTCGTCTCCTACGCCCCGCTGCGCCGCCGGGCCGCGGAGACCGGCACCGAGCCGGGCGCGTACGACGAGCAGGGTCCGGTCTTCGTCCACGCCGGCGACTGCGCGGGCCCGGCCGGCGGGGAACTCCCCTTCACGAACGCCCACCGCGTCCTGCGCCGCTACTCGGCCGAGGGGCGCATCCTGGGTGGGCAGCTGGTGGAGCCGCCGGACACGTTCCAGCAGGCCTTCACGACGGCCTTCACCGACCCCGAGGTGGCCCTCGTCCATGTGCGGGCGGTGGAGTACGGCTGCTTCCTGTACGCGGTGGAACGGGGCTGACGGGGTGACGGGCCCGCCCGGAGGCGAGGCGTCCGCCCGGGTCCTACCGTCGCGAGCCGGGAACCGTCAGGTCCGGCGAACCCTTTCGAGGACTCTCTTCAGCGGAACCACGGGGCCGGGTGGCCGGTCGCACGTCGCCGGCCTCGGCGGCGGAGGTGGCGGCGATCACGGTGGTGGCGGGCCCGCGGGTCCTCAGCTGGCCGAGGACCGTGGCCCCGAACGCCAGCCCCATGCCCGCCAGTTGCAGCGGGGTGAGGGTCTGCCCCAGGGCGGCCCAGCCGATGACCGCGGCGGTCAGCGGCGAGAGCGGCCCGAGGAACGTGACCTGTGTGGCGGTCAGCCGGCCGATGCCGCGGAACCAGAGCCAGTACGCGACCGCCGTGTTGGCCAGCGCGAGGTACAGATAGCCGCCCACCGCGCGGCCGTCCAGGGCGGGCGGGGCCCCCTCGACGACGAGGGCGGCCGGCACGATCAGCAGCCCGCCCGCGGTCAGCTGCCAGGCGGTCAGCGCGAGCGGGCCGACCCCGTCCGGCCGGCCCCAGCGCTTGGTGAGCACGGTGCCCGCGGACATCGACGCGGTGGAGGCGAGCGCCGCGAGGACCCCGACGGGGTCCAGCGCCCCCGCGGCCTTCAGGACGACGAGGCTGACGCCGAGCGCGGCGGCGACGCCGGTGAGGAGCGTGCGGAGGGTCGGCCGGTCGCCGAGCAGCAGTACGGAGAGCCCCGCCACGAACAGCGGCCCGACCGAGCCGACGACCGCCGCCATGCCACCGGGCAGCCGGTACGCGGAGAGGAACAGCAGCGGGAAGAAGGCTCCGATGTTCAGCGCGCCCAGCACGGCGGCCTTCCCCCACCAGACGCCCCGCGGCAGCACACGGGCGAGCGCGAGGAGGAGCAGCCCCGCGGGCAGGGCGCGCAGCGCGGCCGTGAACAGCGGCCGGTCGGCGGGGAGGAACTCGGTGGTGACCGCGTAGGTGCTGCCCCAGGAGACGGGGGCGAGCGCGGTGAGCGCCGTCAGGGCGAAGCGGTTCGTGGTCATGTCTTTAGCTTAGCTCTAAGCTAATTAGAGGCAAGATGCTTTTCGCCGACCAACTCAAGGGCGATCCGCTTGTCATTGATCCGCTTGCCTCCGACCCACTCCCTTCCGAGCTACTTTCTTGCGGGCCACCTGCGACGCGGCGGATACTCGCTCCATGAGCACCCCCGAGGACCCCGTCGACGCGATCATCGAGCAGTGGGCCGCGGTCCGGCCGGATCTCGACACCGCCGCGATGGAGGTCTTCGGGCGCGTCTTCCGGATCTCGCGGGCACTGGGCGACCGGATGGAGAAGGCGTACGCGCGGTACGGGATCTCACGCGGGGAGTTCGACGTACTGGCGACCCTGCGCCGCTCGGACGCCCCGTACACGCTCTCGCCCCGTCAGCTCTCGGCCACGCTCATGCTCACCACCGGCGGGATGACCGGGCGCCTGGACAAACTGGAGCGCGCCGGGCTGCTCCGCCGGTCCCCCGATCCGCACGACCGGCGCGGCCTGAAGGTCACCCTGACGGACGAGGGCCTGCGGCTGATCGACGAGGCGGTGGGCACCGGGCTCGCCGTCCAGACGGCCGCGCTCTCGGCCCTCGATGGCGACCAGGCCACCCAATTGGCCGCCCTGCTGCGCCCGTTGCTGGCCGCGACCAGCGACTGAGCCTCCACCGGAACGCCCGAGGGCAGCCCGCGAAGAGCCCCCGCGCAAACGCGTCGGGGGAGTCCCCGCACCGGGTGGGTGCGGGAACTCCCCCGACGGAGAGAGGCGGTGGGGCGAGCGGCGCTCAGCCCTGCTTCGGCTGCTTGTGGGACTTGTCCAGGACCATCACCAGGCCGGCGATGACCAGGAACAGCACGATCGGCGCCGCGACATAGAGACCCAGCGTGTCGAGCACGCTCAGCCCCTGGCCGGGGTCGTCACCGTCGTCGCGGGTCAGCGCGAGCGCGGGGGACGACATGAGCAGCATCATCAGCGTCGTACCGGCGGCCAGGGCACCGGCGCGCAGAGCGTTCTTCTTGTCCACGGTGCAAACGTAGCGAACACCTGAATGACGCGCGCGCCCGGGGGTGCCGTACGGAGGTCACGGCCCCTCTCCCGACCCCTCCGAGAGCCCTCCGTCCACGTCGCCGCCCCCGAGCCCGCCGGGGCCGCTCTCCGCCCGTACGACCCCCAGGAGGGCGTGCAGCCGGGGTGACGCGGCGAGGTCCTCCAGAGTCACCGGACGGCCTTCCGCGTCGGCGATGGGCAACCGCCAGTTGGGGTACTGGTCCCAGGTGCCGGGCAGGTTCTGCGGGCGCCGGTCCCCGACGGCGTCCGGCAGCCAGACGCCGATCATGTGGGCCGGGGTGCGCAGCAGGAACCGGTGCACGGCCTGGATCTCTGCCTCCTCGGCCGACGCGGGGCTGCCGCCGGTCGCGCCGTGCAGCAGCCCGAGCCGGCCCAGCACGGCGAGCCACTCCCGGGTGTCCGCCGCGGCGGCCGCCCGCTCCTCGTCGAGGGAGCCGAGCAACAGGCCGAGGCCGGCGCGCAGTTCGACGTGTTCACCGGTGAGCCGCGCCGCGGTGGACGGCAGGTCGTGGGTGGTGACGGTGGCCAGACAGTCGGCGCGCCAGCTCTCGGGAGGCAGCGGGTGCCCGTCGCCCTCCCAGTCCCGCTCGAACCACAGCACGGACGTGCCGAGCACACCGCGTTCCTGGAGCGTCTCGCGCACGCCGGGTTCGACCGTGCCGAGGTCCTCGCCGATCACCAGGGTCCCGGCCCGTGAGGCCTCCAGGACCAGGATCGCGAGCATGGCCTCGGCGTCGTAGCGGACGTAGGAGCCCTCGGTCGGCGGCTGCCCCTGGGGGACCCACCAGAGCCGGAACAGACCCATGACGTGGTCGATGCGCAGCGCGCCCGCGTGCCGCAGGAGGGCGCGCAGGAGGCGGCGGTAGGGCGCGTATCCGGACGCGGCGAGCCGGTCGGGCCGCCAGGGCGGCAGACCCCAGTCCTGGCCGCGCGCGTTGAAGGCGTCCGGGGGCGCGCCCACGGACATGCCGGCCGCGAAGTGCTCCTGCTGCGCCCAGGCGTCGGCCCCGTCCGGGTGGACGCCGACGGCGAGGTCGTGGACGAGGCCGACGGCCATGCCCGCGTCGCGCGCCGAGCGCTGGGCGGCGGCGAGCTGGGCGTCGGTGAGCCAGGCGAGCCTGCTGTGGAAGTCGACGCGGTCCATCAGCTCGCCGCGCGCGCGGGCGGTCTCCGGCGAGCGGGGATCGCGCAGCCCGGCGGGCCAGTTCCGCCAGTCGGAGCCGTGCACCTCGGCGAGCGCGTACCAGGTGGCGTGGTCCTCCAGCGCCTGGCCCTCCTCGGCGAGGAAGTCGGCGTAGGCGGCCCGCCGGCCGGGGCCGAGCGGTACGGCGCGCACCGCTTCCAGCGCCTCGCGCTTGAGTTCCCAGACGGCGTCACGGTCGATCAACGCGCCCTTGCGCAGCACGGATTCGCGCAGTTGCTCGGCCCGCTCCAGCACCGTGCGCAGCCGCTCGTGGTCCTCGGCGTACGGGTACTCGGGGACGTCCTCGACGCGCAGGTGCACGGGGTCGGGGAAGCGCCGGGAGGAGGGCCGGTACGGGGAGGGGTCGGTCGGGTCGCCGGGCACGGCCGCGTGCAACGGGTTGACCTGTACGAATCCGGCGCCGAGCGCGCGTCCCGCCCAGGCGGTCAGCTCGGCGAGGTCACCGAGGTCGCCCATGCCCCAGGAGCGGCGGGAGAGGAGGGAGTAGAGCTGGACGAGCAGGCCGTACGTGCGTCCGGGCGGCGCGGGCAGCCGGGTGGGGGCGACGACGAGGTGGGCGTCGGCGGTGCGGCCGTCGGGCGCGGTGGCGTGCAGCGTGTGAACGCCGGGGGGCAGCCCCTCGGCGGAGGCGCGGGTCTCGCCCTGTTCGGTGGTGACGCGCAGCCGGGTGCCGTCGGGCAGCGCGTCGAGCCCGGCGGGGGCCAGGCCGCCCCAGCAGACCACGGTCGGCGGCAGCAGGCGGCGGGCCGCTTCGGCCTCGTGGCGGGCGAGCGAGGCGGTCACGGCGTCCGGGGTGCTCGCGTCGACGCCGAGGGCGGCCAGGATCGCGACGAGCGCGGCGTCCGAGGCGGCGACCGTGCGGTCCGGGGAGGGGCTGTAGGCGGGGGCGACGCCGTGCAGTTCGGCGAGCCGGGACAGGGGTGTCGGCGGTGCCGGCTCCGATGGCGTCCGCTGCGGCTCGGCGGGCCCACTCGATGCCATCTAGAACCCCGACGCGGCGCCGGTGGAGGTGGGCTCGCTCGTCAGGTGCGCGGCGTCGGCCAGCGGCGGCTCGCTGGTCAGGGGTTCCGCGTCGGGCAGCGGGGGTTCGCTGGTGAGGGGCAGTTCCGTGCAGGCGCCTTCCGCGCTGAGCAGGCAGAAGCCGGCGCCCTCGGGCTCGGCGGACGCGCGTCCGCCGCGCTGGCCGGGGACGGACGGCTCCGCGTCGCGTTTGGACAGGGCCGAGAGAAGCAGGTGAGCCGATGCGGCCACGGGGGCCTCCTTGGTCGAGTCGGGTACGGCGTCCGAGGGCATTCCGGCGGTCGGCGGCGGGCCGTTGCCGGAACGGCATGCCCAGACGGTCACCGCAGCCCTACCCAGTCGGCGCGACGGCAGACGTACACGGACGAACAACGTGCTTCTGGTCACACTCCGCCGCCGTCCCGTCCCTCCGGGCCGCCCTTCCAGGCTGGGGCAATCCTGACACTTCGGCCACTCCCGTTGACACCCTCACCACCCGGATGGTGGGCTCGTCGCCGATCCGGCGCAGCCGCCGGGGAGGCGAGCTACGAGGGGGAAGCGTGCGGCTCCGGCGGGCGAAGGGGACGACCGCGCTCGCGTTCGCCGTGGTCGCGAGCGCTCTCGGGACAGCTCCGGTCGCCGTCGCGGCGCCCCCCGATGCGGGTCCCACGGCCTCCGCGGACGACGCCGAGTCCACCGGCGGCGCCGTGCCCTCCGTCTGGCCCCGCCCGCAGTCCCTGCGGGCGAACGGCTCCCCGGTCGCGGTCCCCGACGAGGTCGTCCTGGTCACCGGTCCGGCGGGCGCGACGGCGGCGCCGTACGCCCCCGGCACACCGCACACCCCGTTCGCACCCGGCGTCACCTCCGACCGGTACGCGCCGGCACCCCCCGACACCTCCGACGGCACGCTCGACCCGTACGCCGTCGAGGCCCTGCGCGCGGTGCTGCGGGAGGCGGGCGCGCGGAAGATCAGCACGGCGCGCGAGGGTGACGTCGTTCCGGCGCGCGCCCTGGTGGTGCGGGTGGGCACGGAGGCGGCGCGCACCGGCCGGTGGGGCGCGAACTCCGTCCCCGGCACCGGACCGAGCTCCCTGGAGCGTGCCCTCACGGCGCTCGGCGCGGCTCCCCGCGCCGATCTCCCCACCGGCGGCTACCGGCTGGCCGTCGGCCGGGTCGACGGCAGCGACACCCTCGCGCTCGCGGGAGTCGGCGAGGACGGCCTGTTCCACGCGGTCCAGACACTCCGTCAACTCGTGCGCACGGACGGCAGGATCGCCGGCGCCGTCGTCCGGGACTGGCCCGGCACCGGTGTGCGCGGCACCACCGAGGGGTTCTACGGCAGCCCGTGGACCACCGAACAGCGCCTCGCACAGCTCGACTTCATGGGGCGGACCAAGCAGAACCGGTACGTCTACGCCCCCGGCGACGACCTCTACCGGCAGGAGCGCTGGCGTGAGCCGTACCCGGCCGCACAGCGCGCGCACTTCCGGGACCTGGCGGAGCGGGCACGGCGCAACCACGTGACGCCGGCCTGGACGGTGGCCCCGGGGCAGGCAATGTGCTTCTCCTCGGACGCCGACGTGAAGGCCCTCACGCGCAAGCTCGACGCCATGTGGGCGCTCGGATTCCGGGCGTTCCAGGTCCAGTTCCAGGACGTCAGCTACAGCGAGTGGCACTGCGGGGCGGACGCGGACACGTTCGGCTCAGGACCCGCGGCGGCGGCGCGGGCGCAGGCACGGGTGGCGAACGCCGTGGCCCGGCATCTCGCCGCGCGCCACCCGGACGTGGCCGCCCTGTCCCTGATGCCGACGGAGTACTACGAGGACGGGGCGACGGACTACCGGCGCGAGCTGGCGAGCGCCCTTGCCGAGGGCGTCGAGATCGCCTGGACGGGCGTCGGCGTCGTGCCCAAGACGATCACGGGTGGCGAACTCGCCCGCACCCGCGAGGTGTTCGGCGGCCACCGGCTCGTCACCATGGACAACTACCCGGTCAACGACTACGCGCAGGACCGCGTGTTCCTCGGCCCCTACGAGGGGCGCGAGCCCGCGGTCGCGACGGGCTCGGCGGCGCTGCTGGCGAACGCGATGCCCCAGGCCGAGGCCTCCCGCATCCCGCTGTTCACCGCGGCCGACTACGCGTGGAACCCGCGGGACTACCGCCCGAAGGAGTCCTGGAAGGCCGCGATCGAGGACCTCGCGGACGGGGACGCCCGGCGGGCCGGTGCGCTGCGCGCGCTGGCCGGGAACGAGGCGTCGTCCGTGCTGGGCGGCGAGGAGTCGGCGTATCTGCGCCCGCTCGTCGAGGCGTTCTTTCAGGCGCGGACGACCACGGACCGGGCCGCGAACGCGGCGGCGGCCGAGCGGCTGCGCGCCGCGTTCACGGTGATGCGCGAGACCCCGGAGCGGCTGGCCGGACGTCCTGTCGCAACCGAAGTGGAGCCCTGGACCACGCAGTTGGCCCGGTACGGGGCGGCCGGCGAGACGGCCGTCGACCTGGCCGCCGCCCAGGCGAGGGGTGACGCGACGGCCGCGTGGACGGCGTACAACACCCTGGAACGGCTGCGCGCCGAACTCGCGGCGAGCGGGGTGACGGTCGGCAAGGGCGTGCTCGACCCGTTCCTGACCAAGGCCCGCTCCGCTTACCGGAGGTGGGCGGGGCTCGACAACGATCCGTCGGCTCGGCCCGGCGGACGGACGAAGCCCGGCGGGGCGACGGACGGGGCGGCACCGAAGGGCGACGGCCGGGCGGACAGCGGCGGTGACGCCCAGCACAGCGGCTCCGCGCAGGACGACGCGCCCCGGAACAACGGCGGTCGGCGGGACGGCGGGACCGGCGGGGAGGCCGACCCCCGTACCCTCACGCTCCCGCGTCCCCGCACGCTGACCGCCGTGAGCGTGCTCACCGACCCCGCCGCCGCGGGCTCCGTCGAGGCGCACGTGCCCGGCGAGGGCTGGCGGCGCCTCGGCCCGCTGGCGGCCGGGGGCGCGACGGAGATCCACACGTCGGGCGTGCGCACGGACGCGCTCCGGGTCAGTGGTCCCAGCCGGGACCAGGTACGGCATCTGGTGCCGTGGTTCGCCGACTCCCCCGCCGCAGAACTTGAGTTGAGCCGTTCGACGGCGGACGTGGAGATCGGCGGCACCCGGCGGGTGACGGCCCGGATCACCTCGCTTCGACCCTCCGACGTCCGCGGCGAGCTGACCGCGAAGGCCCCCGAGGGCATCCGGGTCGAGGTGCCGCAGGGCTCCTCGACACTCCCCCGTGGCGCGGTCGTCGACACCGCGGTCGAGGTCACGGTCGCGCCGGGCACCCCCTCGGGCACGTACGAGGTGCCGGTCACCTTCGGCTCCGAGACCCGCATCCTGACCGTCCGCGCCTTCCCCCGCACGGCGGGCCAGGACCTGGCGCGCACCGGCACGGCCTCCTCGTCCGGCGACGAGACCCCGGACTTCCCGGCCTCGGCGGCCAACGACGGTGATCCGGGCACGCGTTGGTCCTCGCCCGTCGAGGACGGCGCCTGGTGGCAGGTGCGCCTGGCCGAACCGGCCCGCCTCGGCCGCCTCACCCTGCACTGGCAGGACGCCCGCCCCTCCGCCTACCGCGTCCAGGTCTCCGCCGACGGCCGCGTCTGGCGCACGGCGGCCACCGTGAACGACGCCCCCGGCGGTCACGAGGAGGTCCGCTTCGACGAACGCGCCGTCCGCTTCGTCCGCGTCCAGGGCATCAAGCGGGCCACCCGGTACGGATATTCGTTGTGGTCGGTGGGGGTTTACGGGGTCGCGGACTGACCTGCGGGCCGGATCCACCGACGGGACGCGACCTCTCCCGGTGATCAATTACGGCGATCTTCCGGTCAGCTATTCACTCAGTACATATATTGAGTACATACTCAGTCCATGAGCACCCGTCACATCTTGTTGGGGCTGCTCGCCGGAGGACCCGGTCACGGGTACGACCTCAAGCGACGGCACGACGAACGCTTCCCGCAGGCACGCCCGTTGGCCTACGGGCAGGTCTACACGACACTGCAACGGCTGGTCCGCGACGGACTCGCCGCGGTCGACGGCACCGACTCGGACGGCGGCCCGGAGCGGACGCTGTACCGCTCGACCGACGACGGCTCGCGCGAACTGGCCCGGTGGGCGGGCGAGATCACCCCGCCCGCCCCCTTCGTGACGAACGAGATCTTCGCCAAGGTCGTCGTCTCGATCCTCGCCTCGGCGGATCCGGCCGGCTACCTCCGGGCCCAGCGCACCGCGCACATGGAGCGGATGCGCGAACTCACCGCCGTGAAGACGGAGCCCGGCGCCGACCTCGCGACCGTCCTCTCGGCCGACTACGCCCTCAACCACCTGGACGCCGACCTCCGCTGGATGAACACCACCGCGGCCCGGCTCACCCCTCTGACCGCGGAGGTCGACGCAGCATGAGCAACCCCCTTCTGGCCGCCCACGGCCTGGTCAAGGCGCACGGGCCCACCCCGGCCCTGCGCGGTGCCTCGATCGAGCTGGCCGCCGGCGAGGTGGTCTCCGTCACGGGACCCAGCGGCAGCGGCAAGTCGACGCTGCTGCACTGCCTGGCGGGCATCGTCCGGCCCGACATCGGCACGGTGGAGTACGACGGTGCGCGCCTCGACCTGCTGCCCGAGAAGCGGCTCAGCGAGCTGCGCAGGACGGAGTTCGGGGTGGTGTTCCAGTTCGGACAGCTGATCCCCGAGCTGACGGCCGCCGACAACGTGGCGCTGCCGCTGCTGCTCGCGGGCATTCCCCGCTCCGCGGCGCGTGAGCGGGCGGGTGAGTGGCTGGAGCGGTTCGGTGTCCGGGAGCAGGAGGCGAAGCGGCCCGGCGAGATGAGCGGCGGCGAGGCCCAGCGGGTGGCGCTGGCCCGGGCCATGGCGACGGATCCGAGGATCGTTTTCGCGGACGAGCCGACCGGCGCGCTCGACTCCCTCGCCGGGGAGCAGGTGATGAGCGCGCTGATCCGGACCGCCCGGGAGTCCGGCACGGCGGTCCTGCTGGTCACGCACGACGCCCAGGTGGCGGCGTACGCGGACCGGGAGGTCTCGCTGCGGGACGGCGCGGTCCCCGCCCACGGCTCCCCGTCGACGGTCCCCGCCGCGCTGCGGACCCAGGAGGTGTCCCGGTGAGAACGGACCTCGGACTCGCCCTGCTCCTCACCCGCGGTTCCGACCGGCGGGAGTGGTGGCGCGTGACACTGACGGCGGCCGGTGCGGCCCTGTCCACCGGACTCGGTCTGACCGCCGCGGTGGTCCTCTCGATCCGCGGGGACCGCAGGGTCCCGGTGGCCGACGGGCTGCTCGACCACCCCGCCGAGCGTTCCGGCGTGGTCCTGGCCCTGGTGCTCCTGCTGGTGCCGGTGCTGGGCTTCCTCGGGCAGTGCGCCCGCGTCGGTGCCGTGCACCGTGACCGGAGGCTCGCCGCACTGCGCCTGGCGGGGGCCGCACCCGGCCAGGTACGGCGGATCGCCGCCCTGGAAACCGGACTGGCGTGCCTCATCGGCTCCGTACTCGCCACCGCCGCCGCTGTTCCGTACGTGTGGCACAGGTGGCCCGACCCGCCCGCTCTCCTCTGGGTGGCGTGCACGTCGGTCGCGGTGGCCGTGCCCGTGCTGGGCGCCCTGGTGAGCACGTTCGCGCTGCGCCACGTCGTGGCCTCACCGCTGGGCCACGTGCGCCGGACACGTCCGGCGGCGGGACGGCGCCCCGGCCGTGTCGTCGTCGTGACGGCGCTGGTGATCCTTCTCACCGGCCTTGCCCTCGGCCCGCGCCGCCTCGGCGGGTACGAGACGACCCAGGGGTTCGTCCTGATCGTGGTGATTCTCACCGGCCTCGGCGCCGTCCGGGCGGCGGGTGCGGCCGCCCGTCTGATCGGCCGCGTGCTCGCGGAACGGACCGAGAACCCCGCGACCCTGATCGCGGCCGAGCGGCTGCGGGACGATCCGTGGGCCGGCGCCCGCACCCACGCGGCGGTGCTGCTCGTGACCGTCGTGGGGACCGGCTTCGTCGGCGTACGTGAGGTGCTGCTCGCCGACCTCACGGGACGCGACCCCGAAATGCTCGCGGCGGACCTGTCCTTCTACACCACCGGGGTCGACCTCTCCGGCGCGGCGATCCTGATCGCTCTCGCGCTCGCGCTGTCCGGTCTCGCCGTGGGCACCGCCGAGTCGCTGGCCACGCGACGCCGCGGCCTCGCGGCGCAGGTCGCGGCAGGCGTGCCGCAGAGCGTGCTCGGCCGAGCCCTGCTCCTGGAGACCGCGCTGCCGCTCGCCCCGGCCGTCGCGGTCGCCGGTGCCGGAGGCCTCGTCGTCGGCCTCTGGTACGGACAGCTCGCGGGCCACGGAACGGTCCCGCTCCTGCCGCTGGTCGTCCCCCCGGCCGTCTACGCGGCCTGCCTGCTCGCCGCGGCCACGTCCCTGCCCCTGCTGCGCCGCTCGATGCGGCCCGCGGAGCTGCGCCGCCTCTGAACGGCGCACAGTTGCCCACGCCCGCCCCCCGGGAGGCACAGGGGTCCTCCCGGCGGGCCGGACCCGGCGTGCCGCACGTGCCGCGCGTGCCGGAAGGTGGCAACACAAAAGCCCGGATCGTCAGGCTGAAATGCCGTCGATCCGGGCCATCGCGTCGTCCGCGCCGTAAGGCTGCAGGTAGGGCAACCAGCGCGGGTCCCTGTGCCCGGTTCCGATGATGCGCCAGGCGAGCCCCGTCGGCGGGGCGGGTTTGTGGCGCAGGCGCCAGCCGATCTCGACCAGGTGGCGGTCGGCCTTGGTGTGGTTGCAGCGGCGGCAGGACGCCACCACGTTGTCCCAGGCGTGCTGACCCCCGCGTGAGCGCGGGATGACGTGGTCGACGCTGGTTGCGACGCCACCGCAGTACATGCACCGGCCGCCGTCGCGGGCGAACAGCGCTCGCCTGGTCAGCGGGACGGGCCCTCGGTAGGGAACCCGTACGAACCTCTTCAGCCGGACCACGCTGGGTGCGGGGACAGTTACGGTCGCGCTGTGCATGAAGGCGCCGGATTCCTCGAGAGAGACGGCTTTGTTCTCCAGAACGAGGACGAGCGCGCGGCGGAGCGGTACGACGCCGAGCGGCTCGTACGACGCGTTGAGAACCAGGACGTGCGGCACGGATGCCTCCTTGTACGCCGGCGGCGCGTGGCTCGCGCCGGGACGATCTGTAGCCAGTCTCTCCTCATGCCTGGTGGAAGCGCCACCATGTCCCGGTAACGGGCTGGGAGTGTTTTCGACCACACCCCCTGCATCCCCAGGTGAGCACCGTCTCTCCCCCGCTGAACACAACGATCCACACACGATGCCCCGTTAGTGTGGTGGTTCTGCCCGAACGGCGCCTCTTATGTCCCCGGCCGCGGGCGGACCGCTACGCCTGGAGGTACCTGCTGTGTCCCTGACCGTCCTATCGGCCCTGGCCGCCGCCCCGACCCCGTCGCCGTCCCCGTCGACGACCGGTCGGGTCGCCCCCACGCTTCAGGACGCCCAGGAAAGTGCGACCAACGCCGCGAGCTGGGTCGAGGAGAACTGGTCGACCTGGCTCGCGATAGGTCTGCGCGTGCTGCTCATCGTGGTCATAGCCGCGGTGCTGAGAGTGGTGGTGCGGCGGGCGATCACCAAGCTCATCGATCGCATGAACCGCACGGTGCAGGCCGTCGACGGCACCTCGCTCGGCGGGCTGCTGGTCAACGTGGAGCGCCGCCGGCAGCGCTCGCAGGCCATCGGGTCGGTCCTGCGCTCGGTCGCGTCCTTCCTGATCATGGGCACCGCCGCGCTGATGATCCTCGGCACGTTCGCGATCAACCTCGCCCCGCTGCTCGCCTCGGCCGGTGTGGCCGGTGTGGCCATCGGTTTCGGCGCCCGCAACCTGGTCACGGACTTCCTCTCCGGCGTCTTCATGATCCTGGAGGACCAGTACGGCGTCGGTGACACGATCGACGCGGGCGTCGCGTCCGGCGAGGTCATCGAGGTGGGCCTGCGCGTGACGAAACTGCGCGGCGACAGCGGCGAGATCTGGTACGTCCGCAACGGCGAGGTCAAGCGCATCGGCAACCTCTCCCAGGGCTGGGCCACGGCCGGTGTGGACGTCACCGTCCGCGCCTCGGAGGACCTCGACCAGGTGCAGTCCGTCCTGAACAACGTCGCCGAGGCCATGAGCAAGGAAGAGCCCTGGAACGAGCGCCTGTGGGGCCCGATCGAGATCCTCGGCCTGGACAGCGTGCTGCTCGACTCCATGGTGGTCCGCGTCTCGGCCAAGACCATGCCCGGCAAGGCCCTGTCCGTCGAGCGCGAGCTGCGCTGGCGCATCAAGCGGGCCTTCGACGAGGCGGACATCCGGATCGTCGGCGGGGTGGCGGCGGCCCACGAGGAGGAGCCGGTCGACCCGTCGGAGAGTGTGGCGGCCCCCTCGGCCCACGCGAACCCGACCTCCGCGCAGTCCCTGGCCGCGGCCCCGATCGTCCCGGGCCCCACCCCGCCGAGCACGGCCAAGTAGCGCCACAGGACTCGCCCGTACGAAGGAGGCGGCACCCGGTCACCCCGGGCGCCGCCTCCTTTCGCGTGCCGCCGCCTCGTGAACGGAGCGCACGCCCCGCCCCGTCGAACAAGCGCGCCCCGCCTCGAACGACAGCGCCCCGACCTCGAACGGCACCGCCCCCGCAGGTAACGAGTCGGTTGCCGCGGGGGTGGTTTCTCTTGACGCCCCCGCCCCACCCGGCCTACTTTCCTCGCACCAGCAATAGGAAACTTTCCTAACAATGATCTTGCGGTGGACTTCCGGAAGGCACCCCTGGGAAGCTGGTCGGCCAAGAAGGGCAGGTGGCGACAGACATGGCAGGTTCCGCCGGTACGCCGGGCACCCCGCGCGTCCTGCGCGCCATGAACGACCGGGCCGCACTCGACCTGCTGCTCGCGCACGGCCCCCTCTCACGGACCCGCATCGGCAAGCTCACCGGGCTGTCCAAGCCCACCGCCTCGCAGCTCCTCGCCCGCCTGGAAGCGGCGGGCCTGGTGCTCGCCACCGGCACGAGCGAGGGCCGCCCTGGCCCCAACGCCCAGCTGTACGTGGTCAATCCGGGCGCCGGCCACGCGGCGGGCCTGGACGTCACCCCCGACCGCATCCTCGCCGCCGTCGCCGACATCACCGGCCGGACCGTCGGCGAGTACGAACTGCCCACCCCGGGCCGCCGCCCCGCCCAGCCCGTCGTACGCCAGGTCACCGACGCCCTCGACGGCGCGGTCAAGGCCGCCGGACTGGCCCGGGACGACGTCCGCCGCCTGGTCATCGGCACGCCCGGCGCCTTCGACCCCAACACCGGCCGGCTGCGGTACGCCTCGCACCTGCCCGGCTGGCACACCCCGACACTGCTCGACGAGCTGGCGGCCGCGCTGCCGATGCCCGTCGAGTACGAGAACGACGTCAACCTCGTCGCCATCGCGGAGCAGCGGCTCGGCGCCGCCCGGGGACACGAGGACTTCGTCCTGCTGTGGAACGAGGGCGGCCTCGGTGCCGCACTCGTCCTCGGCGGACGGCTGCACCGCGGCTGGACCGGCGGCGCGGGCGAGGTCGGCTTCCTGCCGGTGCCCGGCGCACCCCTGGTGCGCCAGGTGACCAAGGCCAACAGCGGTGGCTACCAGGAGCTGGCCGGTTCCCAGGCGATCCCGAAGCTGGCCCGCGAACTCGGCATCAAGGACCTGCCCGCGGGTCCGTACACCGAGGTCGCGGCCACCGTCGTCGAGCGGGCCGCGGCCGTCGGGGACGGCCCCTACCGACAGCTCCTGGAGACCTACGCGACCGGTCTCGCCACCGGTCTGGCCTCGCTGGTCTCCGTACTCGATCCCGAACTGGTCGTGCTCAGCGGCTCGTCGCTCACCGCGGGCGGCGAACCACTGCGGGCCCTGGTCCAGGCCGAGCTGGAGGAGCTGGCCGCGTCCCGGCCGCGCCTCGTGGTCGGCGGCGTCCACGAACACCCCGTACTGCGCGGCGCGTTGGAGAGCGCCCTGGCAGCCACCCGCGACGAGGTCTTCGACACCTCCCGCTGATCCGCACCACCGCTCGGCACCCGCACGACCCCGTCGCCTTCACCGTCCCACCCGTCCCGCCCGTCACCCCGTTTCGCCCCGTCCTTCGCAGGGAGAACTCGCCATGCCCGGAATGTCCCGAAAGGTGGCTGTCGCGCTCGCCGCCTCCGCCTCGATAGCCCTCTTCGCCACCGCGTGTACCGGCCAGTCCGACGGCGGCGGGAGCGACGACGCGTCCAAGGAACAGACGATCAACTTCTGGCACGCGTGGAGCGCGCCGGGCGAGGTCAAGGCCGTCAGGTCGCTGGTCGCCGGCTTCGAGAAGGCGCACCCCAACATCCACGTCAACGTCGTCGCCAACATGACGGACGACAAGATCAACCAGGCGCTGCGGGCCGGCGGTGGCAAGGCGCCCGACGTGATCTCCTCGTTCACCACGAACAACGTGGGCAAGTTCTGCTCCTCGGGCGCGCTCGTCGATCTCAACCCCTTCTTCAAGAAGTCGGGCATCGACCCCGAGACGACGTTCCCGAAGGCGATGAACGAGTACACCCAGTTCGACGGCAACCGGTGCACGGCGCCGCTGCTCGGTGACGCGTACGGCCTCTACTACAACAAGACCGCCTTCGAGAAGGCCGGGATCTCCTCGCCGCCGAAGACCTGGTCGGAGTTCGAGAAGGACGCCAAGAAGCTCACCGTCACCAAGGGCGACTCCTACTCCCAGCTCGGGTTCATGCCGAACTACCACGGCTGGGAGTCCACCACCGAGCACTACTTCGGGCAGTTCTCGCCGACGTACTTCGACGGCAGCGGCAAGTCGAACGTCGCCAAGGACCCCGCCTTCACGGCCGGTTTCACCCTCCAGAAGAAGCTGGTCGACGAGCTCGGCGGCTTCAAGAAGCTGGAGACCTACCGCTCCAAGCTCGGTGACGAGTGGGGCCCCAAGCACCCCTTCCACACCGGTCAGGTCGCCATGCAGCTGGACGGCGAGTGGCGGCTCGGCATGGCCGAGGAGGCCAAGCCCGGCTTCGAGATCGGGGTCGCCCCGCTGCCGGTCCCGGACGACCAGGCGGACCAGTACGGCAAGGGCTACACCACCGGCACGATCACGGGCATCGCGGCCACCAGCAAGAAGCAGAACGCGGCCTGGGAGCTGGTCAAGTACATGACCACGAACACGGACGCGGTGGTCGGCTTCGCCAACGACATCCACAACGTGCCCTCGACGCTCGAAGCCCTCAAGTCGCCGAAGCTGAAGTACGACCCGCGGTTCAAGACGTTCCTGGACATCGCGTCGAACCCGAACTCCACGACGACGCCGGCGTCCATCAACGGCGGCACCTACCTCGTGACGCTCCAGCAGTTCGGATACGACTACGAGAGCGGCAGGACGAAGGATCTGAAGGCGGGCCTGGAATCCACCGCCAAGCAGATCGACACGGACATCGCGCAGGCGAAGTAGCCACACGATGAGCACTGTCACGCCGGCTTCGAAGCGCCGCCGGTCGGCGCTTCGCACCCTCGCCTTCATGTCGCCCTGGTTGATCGGGTTCGCGGTCTTCTTCGCCTACCCGCTGATCTCGACCGTCTACTTCTCCTTCATGCACTACGACGGCTTCAAGCCGCCGACGTGGGCGGGGACGCAGAACTGGACGTACGTCTTCGAGAACTACCCGCTGTTCTGGCCCGCGTTGCGCAACACCCTGTGGCTGGTCCTCGTGATGGTGACCCTGCGGGTCCTGTTCGGACTCGGCGTGGGCCTGCTGATCACGAAGATCAAGACGGGCACGGGAGTCTTCCGCACCCTCTTCTACCTGCCCTACCTCGCCCCGCCGGTGGCGGCCACCATGGCCTTCGCCTTCCTCCTCAACCCCGGTACGGGGCCGGTCAACTCGATCCTGGACAAGGTCGGCGTCCCGGCCCCCGGCTGGTTCAACGACCCCTCCTGGTCCAAGCCGGCCCTGACCCTGCTCGCCCTGTGGGGCATCGGCGACCTGATGGTCATCTTCATGGCCGCGCTGCTCGACGTGCCGACCGAGCAGTACGAGGCAGCGGAACTGGACGGCGCCTCCGCCTGGCAGCGCTTCCGGTACGTGACGCTGCCGAACATCTCGCCCATCGTGATGTTCGCCGTGGTCACCGGCGTGATCCAGACCATGCAGTACTACACACAGCCGCTCATCGCCGGGAAGGTCGCCTCGGGCGTCATCCAGGGCGCCGGCACGCAGTTCGAGCCCGGCTATCCCGACAAGTCGACGCTCACCCTGCCCCAGCTCGTCTACAACCTCGGCTTCCAGCGCTTCGACTACGGCTCCGCCTGTGTGGTCGCGCTCGTGCTGTTCGCCCTGTCCATGGTGTTCACCGCGTTCCTGATGCGGCGCCGGGGCGGCCTCATCCAGGCAGGTGACTGACCGATGACCCACGTACTCGACAAGCCGGCGGAGTTGGCGAAGCCCGTCTCCCCCGCCGAACGCACCGCCCGCCGCAAGGCGCTCCTGGAGTGGGTGGCCATCCACTCGCTCGGCGTCGCCACCGCCCTCTTCTTCGTCCTGCCCTTCGTGTTCGTGTTCCTGACCTCGCTGATGAGCGACAGCCAGGCACTCAGCCGGGACCTGATCCCGCACACCTGGGAATGGGGCAACTACAAGAAGGTCTTCGACACCCCGGGCTTCCTCACCTGGTGGAAGAACACCCTGCTGTACGCGGGCTTCGGCACCGTGCTGACCGTCGTCTCGTCGATCCCGGTCGCCTACGCGCTCGCCAAGTTCCGCTTCCGCGGCCGGAATCTGTCCCTGATGCTGGTCATCTCGATGATGATGCTGCCGCCGCAGGTCGTGATCATCCCGATGTACCTGTTCTGGGCCAAGCAGCTGGACATGTCGGGCACCCTGTGGCCGCTGATCATCCCGATGGCGTTCGGCGACGCGTTCTCCATCTTCCTGCTGCGCCAGTTCCTGATGACCATCCCGAACGAGTACCTGGACGCCGCCAAGGTCGACGGCTGCGGGGACCTGCGGACCCTGCTGAAGATCGTCCTGCCGATGGCGAAGCCCGGTATCGCGGCCGTCGCGCTCTTCCAGTTCTTCTACGCCTGGAACGACTACTTCGGACCGCAGATCTACGCCTCGGAGAACCAGGGCGCCTGGACCCTGTCCTACGGCCTGGAGTCGTTCAAGGGCGCGCACCACACCGACTGGAATCTCACCATGGCCGCGACCGTTCTGGTCATGGCCCCCGTGATCCTCGTGTTCTTCTTCGCGCAGAAGGCGTTCGTCGAGGGTGTCACGCTCACCGGAGTGAAGGGTTAACCATGAAACTCACCGTGGTCGGCGGAGGGTCGACCTACACCCCCGAACTCATCGACGGCTTCGCCCGGTTGCGGGACACCCTGCCGGTCGAGGAACTGGTCCTCGTCGACCCGGCGGCCGACCGCCTGGAGCTGGTGGGCGGTCTGGCACGGCGCATCTTCGCCAAGCAGGGCCACCCCGGCCGGATCGTCACGACCTCCGACCTGGACGCGGGCGTGGAGGGCGCCGACGCGGTGCTCCTGCAGCTCCGGGTCGGCGGCCAGGCGGCCCGTCAGCAGGACGAGACCTGGCCGCTGGAGTGCGGCTGCGTCGGACAGGAGACGACGGGCGCCGGCGGTCTGGCCAAGGCGCTGCGGACCGTTCCGGTGGTGCTGGACATCGCCGAGCGGGTCCGCCGCAGCAACCCGGACGCGTGGATCATCGACTTCACCAACCCGGTCGGCATCGTCACCCGCGCCCTCCTCCAGGCGGGCCACAAGGCGGTCGGCCTGTGCAACGTGGCGATCGGCTTCCAGCGGAAGTTCGCCGGCCTGCTCGGCGTCTCCGCCGCCGACGTGCACCTCGACCACGTGGGCCTCAACCACCTCACCTGGGAGACCGGGGTGCGCCTCGGCGGCCCCGAGGGCGAGAACGTCCTGCCCAAGCTGCTCGCCGAGCACGGTGACGCCGTCGCCGACGACCTGCGACTGCCGCGCAGCCTCGTCGACCGGCTCGGCGTGGTCCCCTCGTACTACCTGCGCTACTTCTACGCGCACGACGCCGTCGTCGAGGAACTGCGCACCAAGCCCTCGCGCGCGGCCGAAGTCGCCGAGATGGAGCGGCAGTTGCTGGCGATGTACGGCGACCCGGCGCTCGACGAGAAGCCGGAGCTGCTGGCCCGTCGCGGCGGTGCCTTCTACTCGGAGGCCGCCGTGGACCTCGCCGCGTCACTGCTCGGCGGAGGCGGCAGCCCCTACCAGGTGGTGAACACCTACAACCGGGGAACCCTGCCGTTCCTGCCGGACGACGCGGTCATCGAGGTCCAGGCCGCGATCAACGCCAAGGGCGCCACGCCGCTCGCGGTCCCGGCCGTGGACCCGCTGTACGCGGGCCTCATGGCGAACGTGACGGCGTACGAGGACCTCGCTCTGGAGGCCGCCCTGCGCGGGGGCCGCGACCGGGTCTTCCGAGCCCTGCTCGCGCACCCCCTGATCGGCCAGTACGCCTATGCCGACACCCTGACCGACCAGCTGATCGCGCACAACCGGGAGCACCTCGCGTGGGCATGACCTCGACGGAATCCGGCGCCGGGACGGCCGCCGGGTCCGGGCCCGCAGACCTCACCGGCCTCGTGCTGGCCATCGACGCGGGGAACAGCAAGACCGACGTCGCCGTGGTCACCGCGGACGGCCGGGTGACCGGCACCGCGCGCGGCGGCGGGTTCCGGCCCCCGGTGGTCGGCGTCGAGACCGCGGTCGACGTGCTCGCCGACGCCGTGCGGCGGGCCTTCGTGGAGGCGGGCGTCACCTCGGTCGAGCACGTCTCCGCCTGTCTCGCCAACGCGGATCTGCCCGTGGAGGAGGAGCAGTTGGCTGCGGCGCTGGACGCGCGCGCGTGGGGCGCGAGCGTGGAGGTGCGCAACGACACGTTCGCGATCCTGCGTGCCGGGATAGCCGACCCGCGCGGTGTCGCCGTCGTGTGCGGCGCCGGCATCAACTGCGTCGGTATGCGGCCCGACGGCCGTACCGCCCGCTTCCCGGCCATCGGCCGCATCTCCGGTGACTGGGGCGGCGGCTGGGGTCTGGCGGAGGAGGCCCTGTGGCACGCGGCACGGGCCGAGGACGGCCGGGGCGGACCCACCGCCCTGACCCGCACCCTGCCCGCGCACTTCGGCCTGGACTCCATGTACGCGCTCATCGAGGCGCTGCACCTGGAGCGCATCGGCAACGCGCGCCGGCACGAACTGACCCCGGTCCTCTTCGCCACCGCGGTGGACGGCGACCCGGTGGCCCGCGGGCTCGTCGACCGGCTCGCGGAGGAGGTGGTCGCCATGGCCGCGGTGGCGCTGACCCGCCTCGACCTGCTCGCGGAGGAGACCCCGGTCCTCCTCGGCGGCAGCATCCTCGCGGCCCGGCACCCGCAGCTCGACGACCGGATCCGCGAACTCCTCGCCGCCCGCGCCCCGAAGGCGGTCCCGCAGGTGGTCGCGGCCCCGCCCGTGCTGGGTGCGGCGCTGCTGGGCCTGGACCGGTTGAGCGCGGGGCACGACGTCCACGCGCGCGTGCGGGCCTTCTACGAAGGGGGCTGACCGGACCGGTGAACGCGGGGGCGCGCGGGTGGGCGCCCCCGCGTTCCGCCGCGCCGGCGCGGGAACCGAACCGGACCGGAACACGTGTTCATGGGCAGGGGGGCGGTGCCGGGGAATTCGTGCTGCGCCGTGATCCGAACAAGATCCAGGCAAGGCCTGTGCGGATGCCGGTCCCGGCGGCGATACTTGCCGCCGTGCACCTACGCCGTGCGGCCGCGCCGGCCGCGTCCGCGGCGAGCGTGAGCGGACGGATGACCATGGGGGAGGTCACGTGACACAGCCGCCGAAAGGCAGTGCGGCGCCACCGGGGCGGGGCGCGCCGACGATGCCGGCCGTGCCGCCGCAGGCCGGACCTCCCGTGCCGCAGGCCGGGCCCGGCGCTCCCCACGGGCTGCCGTCGGCCGGTACCGCGGCACCGGCCGCTCCGCCACGGCGTACGGCGTGGGCGGAGGGTGTGGACCGGCTGCGGGCCGGCGCGACGACGGAGCCGGGACGCCTGCGGATCATCGGCGCTCTCCTGGCCCTGCTGGTCGTCGCCTTCGGTGCGGTCACCGCCCTGCAGATGACGCAGCGTTCGGACGCGGCGGACAACGTGCTGAACAGCAGCCAGCCGCTGAGCGCCAGCGCCGCCGACATCTACCGCTCCCTCGCCGACGCCAACACCGCGGCCGCCAGCGGCTTCCTGGCCGGCGGCCAGGAGACGAAGGAATCCCGCGACCGCTACGACCGGGACATCCGGACGGCTTCCGCGAAGCTCGTCACCGCGGCCAACAGCAGTGAGCCGGGCTCCCCTTCGGCGGCCACGATCTCCCAGCTGAACAGACTGCTGCCCGAGTACACGGGCCTGGTCGAGCGCGCCCGCGCCAACAACCGGCAGGGCTTCCCGCTGGGCGGCGCCTATCTCCGGTACGCGAACGAGAAGATGCAGGACCAGATGCTGCCGAAGGCCCAGCAGCTCTACACACGGGAGAACCAGCGGCTGAGCGCCGACTACGCCGAGGCCAAGCCCTACCCGTGGGCGGCGATCGCCCTCGGCCTCGTCGCGCTCGGAGCCCTCGTGTGGGCGCAGCGGCGCAACTACCGCCGGACGAACCGGGTGATGAACCAGGGCATGGCCGCGGCGACCGCCGCGTCCGTGGTCGTCCTGCTGTGGCTCGCCGTCGGGCACACCGTCGCCCGGGCCGGCCTCGACGATTCCTACGACCACGGCGTCCGGTCCCTGAACGTGCTGCACGACGCGCAGATCGCGTCGCTGAAGGCGCGGGGCAACGAGAACCTCACCCTGGTCAGCCGCGGCGCGGAGACCAAGACCCTGGCCGACGGCACGACCACGGTCGACCTGTACGACAGCGAGTTCGACACGGAGATGAAGCAGCTCACCAAGGGCCTCGCCGTGGCGGAGAACCTCGCGGACGACGCGGCGGGCGAGAAGCCCGTACAGACCGCGACGTCCAACATGAAGGAGTGGAAGGCCCGGCACAAGGACGCCCGCGCGTTCGACGAGCAGGGCAAGTACCAGGACGCGCTCGACAAGGTCATCGGCTCCCTCGACAAGAAGCCCACGGGCGCGTGCTTCGACGGTGTCGACAAGAACCTCACGCGCGCGCTGACGCACGAGCAGGCCGAGTTCAAGCAGGCGGCGGGCGACGGTCTGGGGGCCATGAGCGGGCTCCCGGTCGGCGCGGCGGTCCTCGCGGTCCTGGCCGCGGCGGGCGCGGTGTTCGGCGTCGGGCGCAGGCTTTCGGAGTACCGGTGAGAGGGGGAGCGGCGATGATCGCTCGACGCCTGAGGGCGAGCCTGCGCGGCTGGGGCGGCGTGGGCGCGATGGCGTTCGCCTGCGCGGTCGCGCTCGTCTTCGCACTGCTGCTGCCGCTCAGCGACGCGCACGGGGAGGGCGGTGCGGACGTCGGCGGCCAGGGCCTCGGCCGGGGCACCCAGGCCAAGGCCGAGAAGTGCACCGACCCGCAGGACCGGAGCCCCGCCCCGTCGAGCGCGGACGGGCCGACCATCGAGGCCATCAAGGCGCGCAAGGACCGGCGGCTGATCGTCGGCGTCGACCAGAACAGCTACCGCTGGGGCTACCGCGACCCGAACAACCCGAAGGCCGGCAGTGACCTGGAGGGCTTCGACATCGATCTGGTCCACGCCATCGCCAAGGACATCCTCGGCGACCCGGACGCCGTCCAGTTCCGCGCCATCCCCACCAGCCAGCGCATCTCCGCCGTCAAGGAAGGCACGGTCGACATGGTCGTGCGCACCATGACGATCACCTGTACCCGCCTTGCCGACGTCGCCTTCTCCGCGCCCTACTTCAAGACCGGCCAGCAGGTACTCGCCCCGGACAAGTCCTCGATCACGGGGTACGACAAGAGCCTCGCCCACCGGAGGATCTGCGCGGCGACGGGTTCCACGGCCTTCGACAAACTGAATACCGACAAGATGGTCGCGTCCGCCAGCGTCATCGCCGTCCCCAACCAGCTCGACTGCCTGGTGCGGCTCCAGCTGGGTGAGGCCGACGCGGTGGTGACCGACGGCGCGCTCGCCGCGAGCCAGGCGGCGCAGGACCCCACGGTCAGGCTGAAGGGCGACACCTTCACCACGGAGTACTACGGCGTGGCCATGCGCAAGACGTCGGACGACCTGGTGCGCCGCGTCAACCGGATCCTCGCGGACTACCGCAAGGACGGCTGGCGCCAGTCCTACGACAAGTGGCTCGCGCCGACCCTCAAGGACGACTCCCCCTCGAAGGAACCGCCCACCGCCCAGTACAAGTAACCGACCTGATACCACTGGAGAGTTGCCCTGGCGCGCCGCCGAGCGCGCTGGGGACGGACAGGAAGCGAGAGGTGATCGATGGGCGCCACGGAGCCCCCCGGGCCGGTGATGGACCGGGACGAGGCGGACCGTGCGCTGGCGCGCCTCGGCGCCGAGCACGAGGCCATCGAGACCTCCCTCCTCGCCCTGCAGGACCACGCGGGCCGCAGGCTCCTGGAAGGCGCCGAACTCACCGGCACCACCAAGGAGCGCTGGACGTCCGCGGACGCCTCGATCACCCTGCTGTGGGCGTACTTCGACGCGTACACCGATGCGCTGCGCTCCGCCCGCGACATCCGCTCCCGCAGGCGCTGGTCCAGCCGTGAGGACCTGGTCGAACTGACCGAGCTGCTGCGTGGTTCGGGCATCACGGTCGCCGGTTCCGCCACGGCCACGGCGAACGCGCCGACGCTGGCCGGCAGCGGCAAGCTCAGCGAGCGGTTCACGCCGGCCGCGCTGGTGGACCGGATGAACGAGCTGTACGCGTCCTCGCTCGACATGATCGTCAGCGCGGACGCCGTGTGGTCCGCGCTGCCCGCCCGGATCGATTTACTGGCCGCCGAGCTCCAGCGCACCCGCGGGCTCGCGCACTCCGTGGGCGTGCGCCCCGGCGAGCATCCCTCGGGCGACGACCTGGAGCGGATCACCCGCACCCTGACCACCCTGCGCGAGCAGGTCATCTCCGACCCGCTGGCCTTCTGGACGCCGACGCAGGGCAGTTCGGCCCCCGGTGGCGGCCGGCCGGACACGACGGCGTACGACCGTGAGGCGCGCGCCCTGGAGGAGGTGCGCCGCGAGATCGACGCGGTGCTCACCGTGCGCCAGGACGCGGAGGCGCGTCTTGTGAAGCTGCGGGACGTGCTCAGCCGGGCCGACCGTACGCTCGCCGAGGCGCGCAGTGCCCGCGGCGAGGTGCTCGCGAAGATCGCCGCGTCGGAGGTGCCCGCCGTGAGCGGTCCGCCGACGGCGTTGCAGGAGCAGCTGGCGGCGGCCGCGGAGTACCGCAGGCACGCGCAGTGGCACCGCCTGTCACCACTCCTGGAGGCGCTGGAGGAGAAGGCGGAGGACGAACTGATGCGCGCCCGCGAGTCGTTGTCGGCGGTCACCGCGCCGCTCGCGGTCCGGGCGGAGCTGCGCGGCCGGCTCGACGCGTACAAGGCGAAGGTCGCGCGTCTCGGCTTCGCCGAGGACCCGTTCCTCGTGGAGCGCTACGACGCGGCCCGGCGCATGCTGTGGAGCGCTCCCTGCGACCTTCGGGTGGCGGAGGAGGCGGTGCTGCGGTATCAGACGGCCGTCGCGGAGGCGCTGAGCCCGAGGGTGCCGGAGCAGGGCGGGCCGCAGGACCGGGCGGAGCACAGGGGGCCCGACGCGTGAGCGGGGAAGGGGGTGCGGCGTGAGTGAGCACGCTGTGGGTGAACAACAGAGATGCCAGCGGCCCGGTTGCGAGGGGTCGTACGAGGACATGGGCGGTGGCGAGCGGTACTGCGACACGTGCGGGCTCGCCCCGGTCGTGTCCGCGAAGGGGATGGTGAACTCACCTCCGACGGGGGTGACCGCGGGCGGCAGCGCCTCGCGCGGTTCCACCAGCGGGAGCGTGCGCGGGAGTTCGCGGGCCAGCTCGCGGACGTCGTCGCGCTCCTCGCAGTCCCGGCGCTCGGTGTCCGGCCGGCTGTCGCGGTCGCTGTCCGGCGGTTCGACGAACCGTTCGGTGTCGGTGCGCAGCTCCGGTTCGACGGCGGGTTCCTCCGGCCGGGGCCGGCTCGGCGCGGGTCTCGTCGAGGTCCCGGGGGTACCGCGTCCCGATCCGCGCGAGATGGTGCAGGAGAACCCGGAGGTCCCCGAGCGCAAGCGGTTCTGTTCGCGCTCCGACTGCGGTGCTCCGGTGGGGCGTTCGCGCGGTGACCGGGCCGGTCGCACCGAGGGTTTCTGCACGAAGTGCGGCCACCCGTACTCGTTCGTGCCGAAGCTGCAGACCGGTGACATCGTGCACGGCCAGTACGAGGTGGCGGGCTGTCTCGCGCACGGCGGGCTCGGCTGGGTGTACCTCGCCGTGGACCGCGCGGTCTCCGACCGGTGGGTGGTCCTGAAGGGTCTGCTCGACACGGGCGACCAGGACGCGATGGCGGCGGCGATCTCCGAGCGGCGCTTCCTCGCGGAGATCGAGCACGCCAACATCGTGCGGATCTACAACTTCGTCGAGCACCTCGACCAGCGGACGGGTTCGCTGGACGGGTACATCGTCATGGAGTACGTCGGCGGCAAGTCGCTGAAGGAGATCGCCAACGGTCGGCGGACGCCGGACGGCAAGCGGGACCCGCTGCCGGTGGAACAGGCCTGCGCGTACGGCATCGAGGCCCTGGAGGCCCTCGGTCATCTGCACAGCCGCAACCTGCTGTACTGCGACTTCAAGGTCGACAACGCGATCCAGACCGAGGACCAGCTCAAGCTGATCGACATGGGCGCGGTGCGCCGCATGGACGACGACGAGTCGGCCATCTACGGCACGGTGGGCTACCAGGCACCCGAGGTCGCCGAAGTGGGCCCCTCCGTCGCCTCCGACCTCTACACGGTCGCGCGGACGCTCGCGGTCCTCACCTTCGACTTCCAGGGCTACACGAACGTCTTCGTGGACTCCCTGCCCGACCCGGGCCACATCGAGGTCTTCCGCCAGTACGAGTCGTTCTACCGGCTCCTGGTCCGCGCCACCGACCCGGATCCCGCACGCCGGTTCGCGTCGGCGCAGGAGATGTCCGAGCAGCTGACCGGCGTGCTGCGCGAGGTGGTGTCCCTCCAGACGGGGCGGGCACGGCCCGCGCTGTCGACGCTGTTCGGGCCGGAGACGAAGGTCACCGACACGCAGCTGTTCGGGACCGCGGCCGAGGACGTGTCGCGGCTCGGGGCCCGGCCGGCCCCCGTCCGTGGGAGGAAGGCCGCGCCCCGGCTGCCCGCGGGCGCCGACGGCGCGGCACCCCTGCCGCCGCCTGCGGACTCCCCCACGCTGGTCAAGGCCGTTCCGGCGGCGGCCGCCGCGCTCGCGCTGCCCGTTCCCCGGGTGGACCCGGGCGACCCGAACGCCGGCTTCCTCGCGGGACTCATCGCGTCGGCGCCCGCCGAGCTGATCGCCGCGCTGCACGCGGCCCCGGCCGGCTCCCCGGAGCTGCGGCTGCGTGAGCTGCGGGCCCGCCTGGAGATGGGCGAAGCGGCCGCCGCGCACCACGGGGTGGAGGCGCTGGAGTCGGACCACCCGGACGACTGGCGGGTGGTCTGGTACCGCGGTGTCACGGCGCTCGCGACGGGCGGGAACGAGATCGCGGCCCTGTCCTTCGACGCCGTGTACGACGCCTTCCCCGGCGAGCCCGCGCCGAAGCTGGCCCTCGGCCTGTGCGCGGAGGTGCTCGGCCAGCTGGACAACGCCGCGGAGTACTACCGCCTGGTCTGGACGACGGACCCCAGCTATGTGAGCGCGGCGTTCGGACTGGCCCGCGTGCAGCTCGCCGCCGGGGACCGCCGTGCCGCCGTACGCACCCTGGAGTCCGTACCGGAGTCGTCGATCCACTACACGGCCGCGCGGGTCGCCGCCGTGCGGGCGCGGCTGCGGCAGCGCCCGGTCGCGGACTCCGCCGCACCGCCGTTCCTGGACGACCTGACGGCCGCCGCGGGGCAGGTCGAGGCGCTCGACGGGTTCGGTCTCGACGCGGTGCGACGCGAGCAGTTGTCGACGGAGGTCCTCGGTTGCGCCCTGGACTGGGTACTCTCCGGTAGCCAGGGTTCCGCTCCGGCCTCTGGAGGCGGACCTGTGCTGCTCGGCAGCGCGTTGGACGAGCGCGGCCTCCGTTTCGGCCTCGAACGTTCGTACCGGACGCTGGCCCGGCTCGCGCGGGGCGGCGAGGAGAGGATCGACCTGGTGGAACGTGCAAACCGTTACCGCCCCCGGACGTGGGTGTGATTGATGTCCCAGATGCCCCAGCCCACGGCCCTTTCGCGGTGCCCCAGTTGCGAGGAGCCGCTGGAGGCGGGTGACCGTTTCTGCGGTGCGTGCGGCTACGACCTGTCGACGGTGCCGACACCACCGCAGGACCACCCCACGATCGCCATCAACGGTGTCGGCGCGGAGGCCCCCGCGCCGACGGTTCCACCTGCGCCGACAGCTCCATCTGCGCCTGCGGCTCCATCTGCGCCTGCGGCGGCACCTTCCGTGGACTGGCCCGTGGCGCCGGAGGTCGACACCTCCGACGTACCCGCGCCGGTGCACCACGCCGCCGACATCCGGGGCACCGACTCCGGCGGCTCCGAACTCCCGCACCCGGAGCACCCGCACGGCGATCAGGCATCGGGCGTACGGTTCGACCGGCCCCCGGAGCCCGACGAGTACCCGCTCGCCCCGCCGGCCGCCGAGAGCGTCCCGGCCGCCCCCGGGGCACCGGCGGCCCCCGCGGATCCCCGCACCGCCGACCTGCCGGCACCCCCCGCGGGCGGCAGGACGTGCGTGGCGTGCCGGTCCGGCCAGGTCGACACCGACGGGTACTGCGAGAACTGCGGCCACGCGCAGCCGCGGGAACGGGACCACATGGAACAGGAGTTGGGCGCGGTCGCCGCGGTCAGTGACCGCGGTCTGCGCCACCACCGCAACGAGGACGCGTTCGCGATCTCCTCGACCGCGCTGCCCGACGGCTCCCCCGCCGTCGTCGCGATCGTCTGCGACGGCGTCTCCTCCGCGACCCGCCCCGACGAGGCGTCCCTCGCGGCGTCCCGCGCGGCGGGCGAGTCGCTCATGGCGGCCCTGCCGCTCGGCACCCATCCGCAGCAGGCCATGCACGAGGCGATCGTCGCGGCCGCGGAGGCCGTCAACGCGCTGGCCGACCCGTCCACCGCCCAGGGCGACCACGCCCCGCACGTGAACGCGCCCGCCTGCACCATCGTCGGCGCCATCGTCACCCCGGCCCTGCTGATCGTCGGCTGGGTCGGCGACAGCCGCGCCTACTGGGTTCCGGTCGACCGCACCTCGCTGCCCGCCCGACTCACCGAGGACGACTCGTGGGCCGCGCAGATGGTGGCCGCGGGCCTGATGAACGAGGCGGAGGCGTACGCCGACGAGCGCGCCCACGCGATCACCGGGTGGCTGGGCGCCGACGCCTACGAACTGGAGCCGCACACCGCGTCCTTCAAGCCGGACCGGCCCGGTGTGGTCGTGGTCTGCACCGACGGGCTGTGGAACTACGCGGAGGCGGCCGAGGACATGGCCGGGGCCGTCCCCCTCGACGCCGCCGAGCGTCCGCTGCACAGCGCCCAGGTACTGGTCGGCCACGCCCTGGACGGCGGGGGCCACGACAACGTAACAGTGGCCGTCCTGCCGTTCCCCGCCCCCGTCCAGGGGGCAGGATCGGCCTGAGGCCGACGAACGGACGGGGACGGCCGAGGACCGAAGGGGACCGGTCCGCACAGTCATGGCCCTCGCCGGTGGCGGGGGCGCGAGGGGGACAGAGAAGGCATGGCCAATTTCTCGAAGTCGAACGTGCCGCAGTTCTCGGTCGACGTGTACCAGAACGAGTACCTGCCCGAGGGCGGGCGTGAGGTCAACGCGATCGTCACGGTGAGCGCGACCGGCGGCGGCACCGTGGGCAGCGCGGTCGCCGCGCCGCATCTGTACACGGCCGGTCAGGCGCCGGACGCCGCGGTGGTGGTGATGGTCGACTGCTCGGGCTCGATGGACTACCCGCCGACCAAGATGCGCAACGCCCGCGACGCGACGTCCGCCGCGATCGACACGCTGCGCGACGGCGTCCACTTCGCGGTCATCGGCGGCACGCACGTCGCCAAGGAGGTCTATCCGGGCAACGGCCGGCTGGCCGTCGCCGACGCGGCCACCCGCGGGCAGGCCAAGCAGGCGCTGCGCAAGCTCAGTTCGGGCGGCGGTACGGCGATCGGCAGCTGGCTGCGGCTCGCCGACCGCCTGCTGGCGTCGGCGGACGTGGCCATCCGGCACGGCATCCTGCTCACCGACGGCCGCAACGAGCACGAGTCGCCCGAGGACCTCAAGGCCGCCCTCGACTCCTGCGCCGGGCGCTTCACCTGTGACGCGCGGGGCGTGGGCACCGACTGGGAGGTCAAGGAGGTCACCGGTATCGCCTCGGCGCTGCTCGGCACCTCCGACATCGTCGCCGACCCCGCCGCCCTGGCCGCCGACTTCACGCAGATGATGGAGACGGCGATGGGCAAGGAGGTCGCCGACGTGGCGCTGCGGCTCTGGACGCCGGTCGGCACCGAGATCAAGTTCGTCAAGCAAATGGCGCCCACCGTCGAGGAGTTGACCGACCGCCGTACCGAGGCGGGCCCCCGCGCCGGCGACTACCCCACCGGCTCGTGGGGCGACGAGTCCCGCGACTACCACGTCTGCGTCCAGGTCCCGACGGCGGGCATCGGCCAGGAGATGCTCGCGGCCCGGGTCTCCCTGGTGATCCCACAGGCCGACGGCAGCGTGCAGAACCTCGGCGCGCAGGGTCTCGTACGGGCCGTGTGGACCGACGACATGGTCGCCTCGACGTCCATCAACCCACAGGTCGCCCACTACACAGGTCAGGCCGAACTGGCACAAGTCATCCAACAGGGTCTGGATCTGCGCAAAGCGGGAGATGTCGACGGAGCAACGGCCAAGCTGGGACGGGCCGTTCAGCTCGCCGGCGCCTCCGGCAACGCCGATACTGCGAAACTGCTTGCGAAGGTGGTGGACGTCGTCGACGCCGCTGCAGGTACTGTGCGATTGAAGGCCCGGGTCGAGGAGGCCGACGAGATGACCCTCGAGACACGGTCCACAAAGACTGTTCGTGTAAAGAAGTAGCGAGCCCGGTTCCCGAGGGGAAGCGGAGAAACCCGGTCACAACGACCGGAAAAGGAGAGGGGGAAGCGCCGACATGCCGACCTGCCCGAACGGACACCAGTCGGGTTCCGACGACTGGTGCGAGGTCTGCGGTCACCGCATGGCCGGTGCCGTGCCCCCGTTGCCCCCGCCGCCCCCCGGCGCCGGATACGGCTATCCGCCGCCCGGTTCGCAGCAGCAGGGCGGAGGCCGCTCCCACCTGTCCGCCGTGCCGGACGGCGAGCCCGAGCTCTGCCCGCAGTGCCGCACGCCCCGTGAGGGCGCCGCGCCGTTCTGCGAAGAGTGCCGGTGGAACTACCTGACCAACACGGCGACGTCCTACACGCCGGCAGCGCCGCGCCCCACCGGTTCCTCGCCGGGCGGCCCCGGCGGACCCTCGCCGTTCGGCGGCCCCGGCCAGCAGGGGGGTCCCGGCATGCAGGGCGGCCCCGGCAACCAGGGCGGCCCGCCGCGCTTCCAGCAGCAGGGTCCCGGCGGTCAGGGCGGTCCGGGTCCCGGTGGCCCCGGCCATGACCCGTTCGACTACCAGAGCTCGCGGCCCTCGCAGATGAACCGGCCCGCCGAGCCGATCCCGCCGGGCCCGCCCGGCCAGCAGTACGGCGGCCCCTCCGCCTTCGGGGACCCGGCTTTCGGCGGGGACCCGGCTTTCGCGGACCCGGCACGTCCGGTTCCGCAGCCGCCCGGGCCCACGCCCGGCGGCCAGGGCGCTCCGCAGCAGGCCTACACCCAGCAGCCCGCCGCTCCCTACACCCAGGGCCGGCCGCCGCAGCAGGGCGGCCCGCAGTCGGGTGGTCCCGGCTTCGGCGGCGGTGGCGACGACTGGGTGATCTCCCCGCCGACGGCCGGTTCGCCCGGCGGTCAGGGCGGCCCCGGGCAGGGCGGTGGCGACTACGGCTACCCGCAGGCCGGTGCCACCCAGGCCCCGCCCGGTCCCGGCTACCAGCAACAGCAACAGCCGCTGTCGTGGAGTGCGACCATCGGTCCGGACCGCGAGTACTTCATGGCGATGATGCAGCGCTCGGGCCCCGAGGCCGCGGGCCTGAACCTGCCCGCGTACTCGCCGGAGCAGCAGCGTCCGCTCACCGGCAACCAGCTGACCATCGGCCGTCGCCGGCACTCCACCGGTGACACCCCGGACATCGACCTGTCGGTGCCGCCGGAGGACCCGGGTGTCTCGCACCAGCACGCGGTGCTGGTCCAGCAGCCGGACGGCAGCTGGGCGGTCGTCGACCAGAACTCGACGAACGGCACCACGGTCAACGGCGGCGAGGAGCCCATCCAGCCGTTCGTGCCGGTGCCGCTGCAGGACGGCGACCGGGTGCACGTGGGCGCCTGGACGACGATCACGATCCGGCGGGGCTGAGCTCCGGCCCCGCGGCGGGGTCCGGCAGATCTGTGACGGAGGCGGTGTTCCGGAGGAGTCCGGAACACCGCCTCCGTGCGTCCGGGGCCCCGGACGCACGGCGCGGGGGGCCGCTTCACATCAGCGGTGAGCGCCGCTTCACACCGGTGTGGGGCGCCGCCTCACGCCAGCGGCCAGACGTATCGCCCCCGCGGATCGTCCAGCCAGGCGCGGGCCCGCCCGTCGCCGACCGTGACCCCGTACCGGTCGCGCTCCGGCCGGCCCTCACGCTCCCACAGCGCGTACGCGTCCTGCGGGTCGAGACGGCCCGCCGTCAGGGTCAGCAGGAACCGGAGCAGGTCCTGGCCCCGGGCCCGTCGCGGCAGCCCGCCGAGCCGGTCGGGCCGCGGGCCGGGTGAGGTGTCTCCGCGCAGCGGCACGAAGTAGGCGGGGGTGTGCAGGAAGTTGCCCTCCGCGTGCCCGGGGCCCCGCACGCGCAGCGCGATCAGTCCGGTGGCCAGCGGGGCGAGGATGCGGGCGTCGGGCGCGCACTGGGGCAGCCAGGCGGGCGGGATCGTGGTGAGCGTGCAGGTGGCGATGATCCGGTCGTAGGGGGCCCGTTCGGGCACCCCGCGGGCGCCGTCGCCGGTGACGACGGCCGGGTGGTGTCCGGCGCGGGCCAGGTGCCGGCGCGCGGCCTCGGTGATCTCCACGTCGAGGTCGACCGTCGTGACCCGGGAGTCGCCGAGACGGTGTGCGAGCAGGGCCGCGTTGTACCCGGTCCCGGCGCCGATCTCCAGGACGTCGTGCCCGTCCCGTACGTCCAGTTCGACCAGCATCTTGGCCATCAGCGACGGCTGGCTGCTGGAGGAGACGAGTTCGCCGTCGCGCACCCGGGTCGCGAGCGGGGTGTCCTCGTAGGCGCCGCGCAGCCAGTCGTCCCTGACCCGCGGGTCAGGGTCCTCGCTCCACACCCGCTCGAAGCCGCCGTTGCCGGCTGCGCCGCCGACGTAGTAGAAGGGCACGAAGAGATGGCGCGGGACGGCCTCGAAGGCCTCCCGCCAGACCGGGTCGGCGGCGAAGGCCCCGCTCCGGTCGATCTCGCGCACGAGGGCCGCCCGCGCCCGGCAGGCGAGGTCATCCGGTCCGGTCTCCAGAGCGTGCGCAGCCATACCTCCACTGTGCTGCCGTACGGCCTCCGGAGCGAGCGGCCGCACGTGCGGCGGCTTCCCCGCGATCCGCCCGAAGTCACAGCGCGGACGCCGTACGTCGCCGTACGCGGGCGTGGTCCTAAGCCCTGAGTCCTCGGTCACCCGGTCTGAGAGCATGGGGGACGTGAATGAGATTCGGCGCGGCACGTTGCAGGAGCAGACCTTCTACGAGCAGGTCGGCGGCGAGGAGACCTTCCGTCGCCTCGTGCACCGTTTCTACGAGGGGGTCGCCGAGGATCCGCTGCTGAAGCCCATGTATCCGGAGGAGGACCTGGGCCCGGCCGAGGAGCGGCTCACGCTGTTCCTGATCCAGTACTGGGGCGGCCCGACGACGTACAGCGAGAACCGCGGGCACCCGCGGCTGCGGATGCGTCACGCGCCCTTCAAGGTCGACCAGGCCGCGCACGACGCCTGGATCCGGCACATGCGCGTCGCGGTCGACGAGCTCGGCCTCTCCGAGGAGCACGAGCACACCCTGTGGAACTACCTGACGTACGCGGCCGCCTCCATGGTGAACACGGCGGGCTGATCACCGGTCACTGACGGGCGTATTCCGGTCGTTCGACGCCGGATTCCGGTCACGATCCGGTCAAGGCGGGCCTACAAGCGCTTACCCCCAGGCCCTCCGCTCTGAAAGCATCGCGCTCGTCCGAGATCCGGAACGACGGCGGGGGGCCGGGTGACGGGGTTCGTCCTACTGCGCGCGCGGGCGCACCGTCTTCTGCTGGCCGCCGCGCTGCTCACGGTGCTGCTGACCACGGCCGTCCTCGCGACGCTCACCGCCTACTCCGCCGCCATCGGCGACGCCTCGCTGCGCCACGCGCTCCGGGACCCGGGCAACACCGCGGACACCGCGCTCGTCGTCCGCGCCGACCTTCGCGCCGGCCAACGGGCCGCCGCGGACAGCGCCGTCCGCGAGGGGGCCCGGCGCACCTTCGGCGAATATCCGGTGACCGTGCGCACGCTGGTGCGTTCGGGCTCCTACGCGCTCCCCCGGTCGCTCCAGGCGCCGGCCGCACGGGCCGGGGATCCCGACCTCACCCACTTCGCCGCCCTCGACCGCACCCAGGTCGACATCACCTCGGGACGGCTGCCCGGACCGGCGACCGGCTCCGGCGGCTCCCCGATCGAGGTGGCCCTGCCCGTATCGGCGGCCGAACGGCTCGGTCTGAAGCCGGGCGCCCGCCTCGCACTGGTCGACCGGCTCGGCGGCCCCGGTCGCGAGGTCCGGGTCACCGGGCTGTACCGGCCCGCCCGGCCGGACGCGCCCTACTGGCGGCTGGACGAGCTGGGCGGACGCGGGATCAAGAAGGTCGACTTCACGACGTACGGTCCGCTCCTCGCCGATCCCGGCGTCCTCACCGGCGGCCGGGTCAGCGCCGGGGAGTCGGCGTGGCAGGCGTCCGCGGACTTCTCGACGCTCTCGCCCGACGGCATCGGGGCCCTGCGGGACACCGCACGGGCCGGGCAGCAGGCCCTGCGCAGGAACCACGCGCTGAGCGGGGCGACCGCCGTGACGACCTCGCTGCCCGAGATCCTGGACAGTGTCGAGCGTTCGCTGCTCGTGTCGCGCTCCACCCTCCTCATCGTCGCCCTGCAACTGGCCCTCCTGGCCGGCTACGCGCTGCTGCTGGTCGCCCGGCTGCTGAGCGCCGAACGGGCGGGCGAGACAAGGGTGTTGCGGGCGCGGGGAGCCTCCCGGCGACGGATAGCCGGGCTCGCCGCCCTGGAGGCTCTGCTGCTGGCCGTACCGGCGGCCCTGTGCGCGCCGCTGGTCGCGGGCCCGCTGACCCGGCTGCTCGCCGGACAGGGAGCGCTGGCCCGCATCGGGCTGCGCCTGGACGTCGCCCAGGGGCGGGGCGGGGTGTGGCTGGTCGGCGCGGGAGTGGCGCTGGGATGCGCCCTCGCGGTGACCCTGCCGGCGCTCACATCGGGCGACGGCCCGGCGGGGCGGGCGCGGGCGCTGCCGGCTCCGGTGCGCGCGGGCGCCGACATCGGCCTGCTGGTGATCGCCGCCGTCGCCTACTGGCAGCTGGACCGGCAGACCTCCGGCGCCCTGACCGGCGGCTCCGCCGAGCCGGGCGCCACCGGGGGAACCGGCGTGCGTTCGCTCGGCATCGATCCGCTCCTGGTGGCGGCGCCCGCCCTCGCGCTGCTCGCCGGGACCGTGCTCACCCTGCGGCTGCTGCCGCCCGTCGCCCGGCTCGCCGAGCACCGGGCGGCGAGCGGCCGCGGGCTGCCTGCGGCGCTCGCGGGCTGGCAGCTCAGCCGGCGCCCGATGCGCGGCGCGGGACCGGTCCTGCTGCTGGTCCTCGCCGTGGCGATGGGCATGCTCGCCATCGGCCAGGGCGCCTCCTGGAACCGCTCGCAGGACGACCAGGCGGACTTCCGCGCAGGTACGTCGGTGCGCGTGACCGCGGACAGCGACGCCGGGCCGGGCGAGGCGGCCGTCTTCACCGCGTTCCCGGGCGTCCGCGACGCGGCGCCCGCCCTCCGGACGACCCTGCCGCTGTCGGGTGGCCGTACGGCGGCGGTCCTCGCTCTCGACACCGCGCACGCCGCGGACGGGATGCTGCTTCGCGGCGATCTGGCCGCACGGCCCGTGGGGCCGCTGCTGAAGGGCCTAGCGGCGAGGGGTGCCACCGGGGGGGTCGCGATCCCGAAGGGCTCGACGCGACTCGGTCTGCTGATGCGGCTGCGCAGTTCGAACGCCCGCGTGGAGGTGGACGTGTCGGCGACGCTGGAGGACCGCTTCGGGACGCCGTACACCGAGCGGATCGGTCAACTGCCCGCCGACGGAAGGCCCCACGCCCTGTCGTTGGACCTCGCGACGGGTCCCCTGACCCTGACCGGCGTCCAGCTGGACATGACCCAGCCCGTCGACACGGCACAGCGACACCAGGTGGATCTGCGGGAGTTGAGCGTCAGCGACGCCGGCGGGGCGCGGCGGCGGCTCGCGCTGCCGGCCGGCTGGAAGGCCGACTCGCGGACCAGCAGCACGGCGGCGGCGCCGGACGATGCCACGCGAGCCACGCGCCCGAAGCTGGTGGCGTCCTCGGCCACGGCCCTGTCCGTCCGCTACGGCACCGGTTACATGCCGCGCGACCTGGCCTGGCAGGTCACCTCGGTGACCGTCCGGCTGCACCCGGACCGCTCGGCCGCCGCGCAGGTCACGGCGGTCGCGACCGACCGCTTCCTGAAGTCGGCGGCCGTACGGGAGGGGCAGCAGCTGGACGTCCCCTTCGCGGGCGAGACGGTCCCCGTGACCATCGTGGGCACCGTACGGGCCCTGCCGACCACCTCGGAGGCCGACGGCGGTGACGGCGACGGCGGGGCGCTGCTGGTCGATCTGCGAGCCGTGAACCGGGTGTTGCAGGCGCACGAAGGACAGAGCGTCCCGCCCACCGAGTGGTGGCTGGACACCGCGCCGGGCGACGCGGCGCGGGTCGCCACAGCGCTGCGGAAGCTGCCCGGCACCGAACCGTCCCAGGTCGTCGTGCGGGGCGAGGTCGCCGACCGGCTGCGCGACGATCCGTTCGGGGCGGGCCCCGAGGCCGCGTTCGCGGCGGCGGCGGTCGTCGCGGCGGCGCTGGCAGCGGTCGGGTTCGCGGTGAGCACGGCCGGTTCGCTGCGCGAGCGCCGGGGCGAGTTCGCGGTGCTCAGGGCGCTGGGCGCGCCGCGCCGCCAGCTGGCCCGGCTGATCGCCGCCGAACAGGGCGTCCTGGTGGGCCTGGCGCTGGTGGTGGGGGTCGCGCTCGGCACGGTGCTGACCCGCGCGGTGGTCCCGCTGATCGTCCTGACCTCGGAGGCCACCCGCCCGGTCCCCGCCGTCCTGGTGCGGCTCCCTCTGCCGCACGTCGCCGTGCTGCTGGCGGGAGTCGCCGTGACACCGCTGGCCATCACGGCGTTCATGGCGCTGCGCCGCCCGGACGCGGACAGTTCGCTGCGCCGGCAGGGAGGCGAGTGACATGACGGGCACGGACGACGGCACGGATGCCGGAACGCGCGGGCGCACCCGCCCGGACGGACCGAGGGTGGTGGCCCCCTGGGTGCGCACCCGGCTGCGCGCCGCCCCCGGGGCGGCTCTGGCGCTGGCCCTGCTCGTCGCGCTCACCGCCACGCTGGCCGCCGCCTTCCCGCGCGCGGTCGACCGGTACGAGGACGCGGGCCTGCGCCGGACCCTCGACGACGCGTCACCGCGGCTGACCACCGTCCAGTTCTTCGCCCCGCTGCCCGACTTCGAACTCTCCCGGCAGCAAGGGGAGTCCGCCCTGCGCGAGACCGCACTGCGCAAGGGATACGCCGCCGTGCTCTCGACCGTCGACAAGCCCCTGGTCGCCGACCGCGCCCAGTCCTCGTACGGGGTGCGCACCGCCAACCCCACCGACGCGTCGGACTCCTTCCTGGCCCGGCCGAGCGGGCTGCCGCCGCGGGTCGCGCTCGTGGCCCAGAACGCCCTCGGCGATCACTCCCGTCCGGCCTCGGGCCGCCTGCCCCGCACGACGGGCTCGGTCACCGCGGCGACCCCCGAGGTGGAGGCGGCCGTCACCACCGAGACCGCCAGGGCCCTGCACATCGCGGTCGGTTCGGTGATCCACGTGCCCGGCCTGGAGCGCGCGCCGCTGGCCGTACGGATCACCGGCATCATCGCGCCGCGCGAGCCGGACGGCGCGTACTGGATGTCCACCCCGCTGATCCGCAAGCCGTCCCTCATCACCCTGCCCAGCGACGGCGGCACGTACTGGATCGGCGCGCTGCTGCTGGCGCCGGACGCGGCACCGGTCCTGCTCGGCACGCCCGGGAAGCCCGAGCGGTACTGGCAGGTGGCCCCCGACACGTCCGGTCCGACCGCCCACGACGTGTCCCGGCTCGCCTCCGCGGTCGCCGCGCTGCAGTCGGGCCCCGGTCTGTCGCGGATCCGTGAGCGCGTGGACCCGCTGACCGACGTGACGACGGATCTCGACGAGGTCCTGGCGTCCTTCACCGAACTGCGCTCCGGCATCGCCCCGTTGGTGGCCGTCGCCGCGTTCGGCGCGGGCACGGTCGCCGCGGTCGTCGTCCTCATGGCGAGCGGTCTCGCCGCCGAGCGCCGCCGCGGCGAGCTGGCCCTGCTGCGCGCCCGCGGCGGCTCGCTGCCCGGCCTGCTCGGGCGGCTGCTCGCCGAGACGGCCGTCGTGGCCGTCCCGGCGGGGGCGCTCGGCCTCGGGGCGGCCCTGCTCGCCGTCCCGTACGGCCGTGTCTCCCACGCCGTGGCCGCCGCCCTCGCGGTGACGGCCCTCGCCTGCGCCGCCCTGCCGGTGCGCGCCGTGTACGCCCATCGCGCGGTCCGCGTCCACGAGGGACGCGAGGACGTCGCGTCCGTTCGCCCCTCACGGCGCCGCACGGTCGCGGAACTCACCGTGCTGGTGCTGGCGACGGCCGCGGTGGCCGCCCTGCGGCGCGGGGGGACGGACGGCGCCGGCTCCTCGGGAGGGTCCGGAGACCACCTGGTCGCCCTGGCACCGGTCCTGGTCGGCGTCATCGCGGCGCTGGTCCTCGTCCGGCTCTATCCGTTCCCCCTGCGCCGGCTGTCCGGCCCCGCCGGACGGCTGCGCGGAGTGGTCGCCCATCTCTCGCTGGCCCGCGCGGGCCGCACCTCGGCCTCCACGGCGCTGCCCCTGCTGGCCCTCCTCACGGCGCTCACCACGGCGGCCTTCGGCGGCTCGGTCCTCGCGGGCGTGCACACCGCCCGCGACCACGCGGCCCTCCTCGCCACCGGTGCCGACGCCCGCGTCGAGGCGACCCACGCCCTGCCCACCGGTCTCCCCGACCGGATCCGCGGTATCCGGGGCGTGCGCGAGGCGGTCCCCGTGAGCGTCGCCTACCGGGCCCAGGCGGGCAGGGGGTCGGGCACCGCGGGCGAGACGGCGGCGCTCGTGGGCGTCGAACCGGGCGCGTACGGACACCTGTCGCGGAAGCTGGGCCTCGGAGGATTTCCGGCGGGAACGCTGCGCTCCGCCGGACCGGGCGCCGGCAGGACCGTGGTCCCCGCCGTCGCGTCCCCCTCCCTCGCCGACCGCTTCGGCACCGCCCCGTTCTCCGTGCGCCTGGAGGACGACAGCACGGTGACCGTGCGGATCGCGGCGGTACGGGACGTGACGCCCGCCGTGACCGACCTGGACTTCCTCGTCGTGGACCGGGCGGCCCTCACCCGGCGGGCGGCGCGGCCGACCGCGCTGCTCCTGACCGGCGGCCACCTGGACGGGGCCGCTCTGCGCGGGGCGGCGGGCAGCGGCGTGGACGTACGGCTGCGCGCGGAGGTACGGGCGGCGTACGTCGACTCGCCCCTCCAGTCGGGCGCCGAGCGGATCTACACGGCGGCGGTCGCGGCAGGCGCCGGATACGCCGTACTGGCCCTGCTGCTGGCCCTCGTCCGGGCCGCACCGGAACGCACGGCGCTCCTCGCCCGGCTGCGCACGATGGGCCTCACCCGGGCCCAGGGGCGCCGCCTCCTGGTCCTGGAGTCCCTGCCCCAGGCTCTGCTGGCGGCGGTGGGCGGCGCGCTCACGGGCTGGGCGGCCGTCCGCCTCCTGTCCCCCGGGCTCGATCTGACGGCGATCGCGGTAGCGGGCCGCCCCGCGCCCGGAGGAGCCGCCCGGCTCCGCACGGACGCGTTCTCGTTGCTCGTCCCGTCGCTCGCCGTGCTGGTCGTCGCCACGGGCGTCGCGCTGGCGCAGGCGTGGTGGACGGGCCGGCGCGGCTCGGTCCGGGAGCTGCGGGCGGGGGACGGCCGATGAGGGCAGCACCCGTGCACCGCAGGCCGCCCACCGGCTCGGCCGCCACCTCGCGCATCCCTTCGACGAGCAGCACCGGGAGTCGCCCATGACCACCGCCGACCCGACGGAAGCCGCGGGCTCCGCGCAGCCCGCGGGCCCGACGTTCGCCGACCTCGCGGACCGCGCCGCCGCCCGCCGGGGCCGTCCCGCCTACGGCCACGACGCCCTGATCACCTGCGACCGCCTGGTCCGGATCTTCACCACGGACGGGGTGGAGGTGCAGGCCCTCCAGGGTCTCGATCTGCTGGTCCGCGAGGGCGAGTTGATGGCTCTGGTGGGGGCGTCGGGCAGCGGCAAGTCGACCCTGATGAACATCCTGGCCGGACTGGACACCCCGACGGCGGGCGCGGCGCGGGTCGCGGGCCGCGATCTGCTCACGATGAGCTCCAAGGACCGGCTGCGCTACCGCCGGGAGGTCGTCGGCTTCGTCTGGCAGCAGACCGCCCGCAACCTGTTGCCCTACCTGACCGCGGCCCAGAACGTGGCTCTGCCGATGCAGTTGGCGGCCCGCCGGACGAGCCGCCGCGCACAGTCCGAACGGGCCCTGGAGCTACTGGAGTTGCTGGGCATCGGTGACTGCCGCGCCCGGCGGCCGCACCAGATGTCGGGCGGTCAGCAGCAGCGTGTGGCGATCGCGGTGGCCCTCGCCAACGCGCCGGCCGTCCTGCTCGCCGACGAGCCCACCGGCGAACTCGACTCGCACACCGCCGAGAAGATCTTCGCCGCGTTCCGCACGGCCAACGAGCGGCTCGGGACGACGATCGTGATCGTCACGCACGACCAGGCGGTCGCCTCGGAGGTCCGCCGCACGGTCGCCATCCGCGACGGCCGGACGTCCACGGAGGTGCTGCGCCGCACGGAGGTCGACGCGGCGACGGGCCAGGAGGCGGTGGTGGCCCGCGAGTACGCGATGCTCGACCGGGCGGGGCGCCTGCAACTCCCCGAGGACTACACACGGACGCTGGGCATGCGGGACCGCGTGGCCCTGGAACTGGAAGCGGACCACATCGGCGTGTGGCCGGACGACAGCCGTCCCGAGTGACCCGGCGGTTCCCGAAGGGCCGGCTCAGGTGACGCTGATGTCCAGGGCGCCGAGTCCGGCCCTGCGGACGGCGATCGACCCGAAGGGAGTGCGCAGCCGAAGCCAGGCTCCCGACGAGTACAGCCCCAACTCGCCCTCATCGGAGAGGAGTCGCCGGTCGTCCGCGGCCCGAGCGGCGGTCGGCCGGACACGCGGAGCGGTGGGCGCGACGGGTCGCAGGAATCCCAGCGACTGGGCGGCGTGCGCGGCCCTGACGGGCAGCGAGGTGTCACCGAGCGGCCGGGACCAGATCTCCCGCCCGAGGCGGTCCAGTTCGGCACGGGTCCGCAGCTCGGGCGCCAACTCCTGCGTACGGGAGCGGAATTCGGCGACCACGGCGGCGACCGTGGCGCGCACCGCGTCCGGGGCGGGCAGCCCCGGCTCCTGCCGCCAGCCGCCACGCGGCGGCAGCACCCCGGCCCAGGGCGGTCCGGTGACGGCGCCCGGGACGGTCGCGGTGGCCGCCGACTCGTCGACGGACTCCAGGAGCTCACCCGCGGAGACGGTCACGTCGAGGTTGTCGTCGAGACCGTACTCGTAGGGCTTGGCCAGCCGTGCCGTGCGGATCGCGAGGACCTCGAACGACGGGGGCCGGCCGAACACCGCGAGGGTGGTGCCCTGCGCCTGGAGGCGCACGGCAGCCGCACGGTCGTAGTGGACCAGCCGGGCGAGGAAGGCGCCGAGGTCGGCGGCCTCCCCCGCGTCGGCGAGGTGCAGGACGGTCATGCCGCGACGGCCTCGTCCTCGTCGTCCCGGTAGGACTCCAGGAAGTCGCGCTCGTCGGCGGTGATCCGGCGCGGGCGCTGCTGCTCGAAGTCGAACGGAACGATCACCGTCGAGGCGGTGACGTAGACCTGGTCCGGGTCCTTCACCTCGTAGGTGATGGTGAAGGACGCCGCCCGGATCTGTGTCACCCACAGCTCGATGTCCACCGGCGCGTGCCGGTGGACCAGCTGCCGCTTGTAGTCGATCTCGTGTCGCGCCACCACGGACCCCTGCTTGAAGTCCTTCTCCGGGCGGAACAGGAAGTCGATACGGGCTTCCTCCAGGTAGCGGAGGAACACCACGTTGTTGACGTGGCCGTACGCGTCCATGTCCGCCCAGCGCAGCGGGCAGCGGTAGATGTGGCGCAAGACCGATCAGCCCCGGGTCAGCTTCTTGTAGGTGGCGCGGTGCGGGCGAGCCGCGTCGGCCCCGAGACGCTCGACCTTGTTCTTCTCGTACGACTCGAAGTTACCCTCGAACCAGTACCACCTCGACTCGCCCTCGTACGCGAGGATGTGCGTCGCGACCCGGTCCAGGAACCAGCGGTCGTGGGAGATGACCACGGCCGCACCGGGGAACTCCAGCAGCGCGTTCTCGAGCGAGGACAGGGTCTCCACGTCGAGGTCGTTGGTGGGCTCGTCGAGGAGCAGCAGGTTGCCGCCCTCCTTGAGGGTCAGCGCCAGGTTCAGCCGGTTGCGCTCACCGCCGGAGAGGACGCCCGCGGGCTTCTGCTGGTCCGGGCCCTTGAAGCCGAAGGCGGACACGTAGGCCCGCGACGGCATCTCGACCTGACCGACGTTGATGTAGTCGAGCTCGTCGGAGACGACGGCCCACAGCGTCTTCTTGGGGTCGATGTTGGCGCGGCTCTGGTCGACGTAGCTGATCTTGACCGTGTCGCCGACCTTGATCGCGCCGGTGTCCGGCGTCTCCAGGCCCTGGATCATCTTGAACAGCGTGGTCTTGCCGGCGCCGTTCGGGCCGATGACGCCGACGATGCCGTTGCGCGGCAGCGTGAAGCTGAGGTCGTCGATGAGGACCTTGTCGCCGAACGCCTTGGAGAGGTTCTGGACCTCGACGACGATGGAGCCCAGTCGCGGGCCCGGCGGGATCTGGATCTCCTCGAAGTCCAGCTTCCGCATCTTGTCGGCCTCGGCCGCCATCTCCTCGTAACGGGCGAGGCGGGCCTTGGACTTGGTCTGGCGGCCCTTGGCGTTGGACCGGACCCACTCCAGCTCTTCCTTGAGCCGCTTGGCGCGCTTCTCGTCCTTGCGGCCCTCGACCTTGAGGCGGCTGGCCTTCTTGTCGAGGTACGTGGAGTAGTTGCCCTCGTAGGGGATCGCGCGGCCGCGGTCCAGTTCGAGGATCCACTCGGCGACGTTGTTCAGGAAGTACCGGTCGTGAGTGACGGCGACGACGGCGCCCGCGTACTTCGTGAGGTGCTGCTCCAGCCAGTTCACCGACTCGGCGTCGAGATGGTTGGTGGGCTCGTCGAGGAGGAGCAGGTCCGGAGCCTCGATCAGCAGTTTGCAGAGCGCCACGCGGCGCTTCTCGCCACCGGACAGGTTGGTGACCGGCCAGTCGCCGGGCGGGCAGCCCAGCGCGTCCATGGCCTGCTCGAGCTGCGCGTCGAGGTCCCAGGCGTTGGAGTGGTCCAGGTCGTCCTGGAGCTTCCCCATCTCCTCCATGAGCGCGTCCGAGTAGTCGGTCGCCATCAGCTCGGCGACCTCGTTGAAGCGGCTGAGCTTGCCCATCAGCTCGGCGGCGCCGTCCTGCACGTTCTCCAGGACCGTCTTGGACTCGTCCAGCTGCGGCTCCTGCATGAGGATGCCGACGCTGAAGCCGGGCGACAGGAACGCGTCACCGTTGGAGGGCTGCTCGAGGCCCGCCATGATCTTGAGAACGGTGGACTTACCCGCACCGTTGGGACCGACCACGCCGATCTTCGCACCCGGGAGGAAGCTCAGGGTGACGTCGTCGAGGATCACCTTGTCGCCGTGCGCCTTGCGCGTCTTGCGCATGGTGTAAATGAACTCAGCCAAGAGAAACCGTCCGGACGCTTGAAATCGGCAGTGGGCAGATACACCCCATCTTGCCTGACGGCTAGCCTTCGGGGGAAACGCGTTCGGCCGGGGGGCTGTGACCTGGGGTTCCACCACTGACGCCTGTGGGTCGTCTGTCACTGTCGGTTGCCATCGGTCGTCCTCGGGCGCCCTCGGACGGCCCAGGGACGGCCCAGCTTCGCCGCACTCGACCGACGGCCGGCACTTTCGAAGCACCCCGTCCGAACCTCAGCCGACGACAGTCAGCCACGACGGCGGGTGCGCCGACCGGCCACGCATGCGTATGCCTCGCTCAGCCCCCGCGGGCCTCGACCACGCCGTCGGTGCCGTCGACCAGAGCAAGCCGTGACGGCGGGCCCGTCACCGCAGGGCCCTCAGCGTGTTGCGGCCAAAGGGCTCGCATACCTTCACGTCATGGACTTCAACATCACCGCGGGGGAAGAAGCCGTCGTGTTCCACGTGGCGAGCCTCGTCCAGGATGGCGCCTCCCCTACGGATGACAACTTGGCGCAGGAGCTGGGTGAAGCGGTTCGCCCAGTGCTGCAATCGCTCCTGGCCAAGGGTTGGCTTGTGGTTGACGAGGATCGCGAGCTGGCCTTGTCCTCGATCGCGCGGCATGTCGTGTCCAGCCGCAGGGATGCTGAGGGGCCACAGGCGTCCCAATAGATCTGAGCTGTCCAAACCGCTGAGCCATCAGCTTGGGAAGCTGCGGTCATTTGCGGCTGGTTCTGGCGCTGACCTGCACGAATGGTTGCCCCGGAGTCGCGTCGCGCTCGGCTGCTTTCACCGTGGTTCCCCGCTGCTCCCCGCTTGATCTGGTGCGCTTGTGGTGCGGCCTAGCGTCTGCCTCCACCATGGCTCGCAGGCACGGCGTGGTCCCTTCGCCCCATCGACTTCACATGGGTCTCGAAGCCGGACGAGGTTACGAACGCCCACTGTCAGACCCTTCGACCACAATCACCGTATGAGTGTCAGGTCAGACTTTTCATTGGAACTTCAGGTGGAGAAGGTTCTTGAGGAAGCAGCCCATCCGGAGGTGAAGGCCGCCCTCGCCTCTGCTCGCAAGCACATGAAGAGTGGGAAAGGGGGCCATCGCAGAGGCGGGCAAGTACTCATCCAACTCCTGGAAACGGCTCGCCAACGGGCGGCGGATACCGGTGAATGGCCAGTCGTACGACTCGTGCAGGATTCCCTGGATTATGCCGAAGGGCGGATCCTCCAACCTGACTTCGATGAGCGTTATCGCCTCTTTCAGGACGGTGTGCGCAGCGAGACGCTACGGAAGCACGTCGGGAACATCCTCTCGATCAACTACAGGTACATCACTGAGGCTGGCCGTGAGTACATGGACAAGCACCCCGAGGCGAGTGTGGACGGCCTGATTGCGTACTTCGGCACACTCAGCGAGGACGCGCGGTTCCTCGATGCACCGGAGGACCGACCTGGGCGCTACCGCCTTCTTCGTGGGCGGGCGGAGAGAGCCGTGTGGCTGGAGCGCGTTCTCCAAGAACGTGTGGACGTTGAGGATGCGGCCGAAGCCGCCCACCGAATCGTCAGCACGCCGGAAGCCATAGCCCTACTTGCTGCTGATACGGAAGGGCAGATGGTTCTCAGGGCGGCCGAGTTGCACCGGCGGTCGACCGGCCTGGCGGCCTTGCGCAAGGTGGTCGAGGACCCCACTGCTTCGGAACTCGAACTGCAACGCGCTCTGGAGGGGCAACACTGGATCTTCGGAGGGCGGTTCGTGGGAGAGGCCGCCCACCGCAGACTGGTGCCGGGTGACGAGGTCGACATACCTCTCATCCGCGGTGACGGGGCACTCCATGTGGTTGAGCTGAAGCGTGCCGCGAGCCTTGCCGGCAATCTGGTGAAGAAGTACCGAGGGTCATGGGTGCCTACCGCTGAGGTGCACAATGCAGTCGGTCAGGCTGTGAACTACCTGGTGAACCTGGACGAGAACCGGCACCGGATCCGCAAGGAACTGGGCATAGAAACCCGCCGAGCGAGCGCAGTGGTGCTGATCGGACACCCGTCAGTCCAACCTTCCGTACCCGAGCAATCGATCAACGAGGCTCTTCGCACCCTCAACACTCACGTGAACCGTGTAGAGGTGCTCACCTATAAGGAACTGATTGACAATGCCGAGCGCTCGTTGGGGTCTGTGCCGTTGGGGTAGCCGTCACTCGGCGTGGAGCCTCGGCACGGGGACCGATGCTCGAAGCGGGCCGCTATGTAACCGTCGCATGATTTCGATGACGCCAAAGGGTCACCCACATAGTTACTCTCTAATCTTCGCCCCCGTCAACATTTTCTTGCTTTTTCAGGTGTTCCTCCACCAATTTGAAAAAATCCCCAAAAGGAACGGCGCGGACTTCTGCCTGCCACCAGGTCATGGGACTGGGGTCAACTCCTCCCGTGGTGCGAAATCTGATTCTACGCGAATACAGAATGTAGCCGTTATCTGCGCACTCCTTCAAGATGGCATCCATGCACTTCCTTGCGTTTCGCTGCTCTGTCATGGTTTCAATGAACTCGCTCATCTCCATCCACTCTTTAAGCTCTTCTAGTAGCCCAAGAACCTGCTCCACTTGTTCGTCTCTTTGATTCTCCTCCGAATAGCTGGGAAGGAAAGACCAGGCATCAGAAATGAGGTTCCATAGCTCTGCCCCCGAATTGATCATATAGAATTTTTCTTTTTTTGGATCAGGCCCACTCGGGTCGACAGTGACGCGGAGGGGCCTGTGCGTAAGAGTCTCCGCGACCCACGTTTCGTGGTCTGCCTTGAGTTTCTTCATCCTTTCCACGGGCCAGCCATTTTCCTGGTCGTCGACTACCTTGTGATGGTTTCCGCATAGCAGAACTAGATTTGAATGATGATCCCCATTTCCGGTGAAAGGTGCATTTCCTCTTGGTCCACCGGGTGACTGCGGGTAAATGTGAGCCATTTCTCCGATGACTGAATGGTCATCCAACTCGACCTCGCGTGGAACTACGAGTGTGGTTCTGCAGATAGCACAGCAGCCGCCGCTGAGGGCCCAAAGGATCTTCATGGATTTCTCTGAAATCGCCACGGGTCAGATCATATCGGCGGCCTGAGTTGCTGGCTGGGCCTTCAGCAGAGTTTCAAGGTCGGCGGAGCGGCTTTGGGCTGGAGCTGCTTTGGGGCGAGTGATCATGGCCCCGTAAGCTGATGGCGAGTCGGGCAGTCAGTGGACCTGCCCGTAAAGCACGACGTTGGGGCCATGATCTTAGAGGCTCGCCCCAAAGTGGCTGCCTAAAGCCGTGGAGCCGACCGCCCCAGCCGCAGTGGGTTTCTCCCCACGGTGGTGCTCGCTCCAGCCGCGCGACCGGCGTAGCCGGGGCCAGAGCGGGCCGAAGGCAGGAGCGTCGGCCCCGGCGGTGAGCCGGGGAGCGCGCGGTGAGCGGAGCGAGCCGCCTTGATGAGGTAGAGAAACCTGTAACTGCCTAGGTGGCTCGGCTCAACGCCGTCAGGTGATCGAGGTATTCACGGCCGGTCGGCTCGGCGGCGAAGTCGCGATTGACGATGGCTGCAAGCTCACGACTGACCATGAGCAGAGACGGCAGGGAATGGCGGTCGCCCTTCAAGGCCCACTCGCCGTAGTTCACCGCCTGGTCCAGATCTCCCTGACGCGCCGCGACGACACCGAGGGTGATCCTTGCCTCCGCCATCCGCATTGGCGAGCGCTCAGAACCATCGAAGTCAGTCCCTGCCCGGATCACTTCGTGGGCGAGGTTCTCGGCGAACCGGTCTTCACCGAGCAGCCGGTAACAGTCCATGGCTTCGGCGTGGCTGCCCGGCCTGCCTCGGCACTACGTGCGCTGATCCGGCTGAGTGCCTGTTCTTCCTGACTTCGCGGCCGTGGGCTGACTGCACCAAGTGCGACGGCTCGGGCTGGGCCGATGAGGACTGCGTCCTGTGGGAGATCTTCTGCGGCTACTGCGACGGCTCGGGCCTGAACGAGTTCGCGGTCGGTGGGATTCCGGACCACGAGATCACCGAGGGCGCCAGGAAGCGGCTCGCCGCACACGTCGCCCGCCTCACCGCCCTCGTGCCCGTGCCCGTTCGGGGGGTGGCGGCATGAGCCTTCGCCCTTCCTGCTGGGACCTGCTGGATGCGGCGCCCGCCCGGTCGCCTCGCTGCCCCGGCTGCGGCGCATACGCCCCGGCCTGGGTCCGCGTCGACATCGACGGCCTGTCCGTGGTGACCCACGACGGTGACCTGATCTGCCCGCGCGACCACTCGTTCGGCTACAGCCCCGCCCCGGCCCCGCTGGCGGTGGTCGCGTGACGGTGTTCCCCATCCCTCCGGAGGCCGTGGCTGGCGCTGCGGCCTCCATGGGCACCGACCCTCTGACGCTCGCTGATCTGCTGCGGGTGGCGAACTCGCCGGGCTTCGACCGCTGGCAGGACCAAGTCCGCCGAACGGGCGGCTGCTCCGATCCGATTCACCTGGTGGGCCAGACCGTCACGCGGGACCGTGCGAGCGGGGATGTCCTCTACTCGTATTCGACAGGGGATGAGCCGGGCGGCCGGTTACGGGTGGCATGCGGCAACCGGCGTGCCTCGCGCTGCCCTTCGTGCGCCTGGACCTACGCCGGGGACACCTACCACCTGATCCGTGCCGGGATCACCGGCGACGTGAACAAGGGCGTCTCCACGATCGTCCGTGACCACCCGCGCGTCTTCGCGACCCTGACGGCGCCCTCGTTCGGCCCGGTCCACAACCGGCCCGCATCCGGCCGCTGCCGCTGCGGCGCCCAGCACACCGAGGACGATCCCGCACTCGGTACGGCGCTCGATCCGGAGCGCTACGACTACGGCGGGGCGGTGTTGTGGAACAACCACGCTGGGGACCTGTGGCGGCGGTTCACGATCTACCTGCGCCGTGAGATCGCCGCCCGCGCGGGCCTGACCCAGACCGCGTTGAAGGAGGTGTGCCGGATCTCCTTCGGCAAGGTCGCCGAATTCCAGAAACGCGGCGCCGTGCACTTCCACGCGGTGGTGCGCATGGACGGTCCCGACGGACCCGACACCTCCCCGCCGGCCTGGGCCACCGTCGCCCTCCTGGACGACGCGATCCGCGCCGCCGCCGACCGCGTCTCCGTCCCACTGGCCGCTGCCGGGGACTTCCCGGCCCGGGTGCTGCGGTGGGGCTCGCAAGTCGACGTGCAGCCCATCGGCGCCTTCGGCCATGAGGAACTCACCGAACAGGCCGTCGCCTCCTACGTGGCCAAGTACGCCACGAAGGCGGCTGAGACGACGGGCACGGTCGACCGGCGGGTCGGGGAACTCTCCGAACTCGACAAGCTGCCGCTGCCCGGCCACACCCGGCGCCTGATCGAAGCCTGCTGGGACCTCGACGCCGCCTACCCGGAACGGATGCTCGCGCACTGGTCCCACATGCTCGGCTTCCGCGGCCACTTCTCCACCAAGTCCCGCCGCTACTCCACCACCCTCGGCGCCCTGCGCCAGGTCCGCGCCGACTACCGAGCCCGCCAGGAACGCCGCGAACGAGGCCTGTCCGAGGACCTCGACGACTCGGAGGGCTCCACGCTCGTCCTCGCCCACTGGACCTACGCCGGACACGGCCACACCCCCGGCGAGTCCTGGCTCGCCGCCTCGATCGCAAAGGAGATCCACCTGAACCGAGAGACCGCACGCGAAGCACTTGCTGAGATGGCTGATCCAGAGGACTGGGAGGTGTCCGCGTGAAGAGGGATCTCCCTGATCGGTACCTGAGTCCGGAAGACCTGGTCGTCATGCTCCAACTGCCCAGCGTGGAGACCGTCTACCAGTGGAGGCGAAAGAGCACCGGGCCCCGCGGCTTCCGCGTCGGCCGGCACCTTCGCTTCGACCCTGAGGACGTACGGGCCTGGGTCGAGTCGTTGATGGGAAGGGCCGCTTGATGGCCGGACACATCCAGGACCGCTGGTACAAGGACATGGTTGGGCCGGACGGCAAAGCTCGAAAGGTGAAGACGGAACGCCACGGCGTCGGGCTGCGGTATCGGGCTCGCTACGTCGGGCCGGACGGCACCGAGAAGTCGAAGAGCTTTCCCGACAAGCAGAAGCGCTTGGCCGACGCATGGCTGACCAACATCGAAGCCGACATGGCTCGCGGTCAGTACATCGATCCGCGAGCCGCTCGCACCACATTCCGTGAGTACGCAGAACGCTGGATCGCCGCGCTGACCACCGATCTCACGAGCCGTGCCGCCGTCGAGGGTCGGCTCCGCCTCCACGCCCTGCCGTACCTCGGAGCGCGTCCGATCGGCTCGTTCCAGCCGGAGCACATCCGCGACTGGTCCCGGCAACTCGAAGAGGCCGTGGCGTCGGCGTCATACCGGCGCCTGATCTTCGACGCGGTCTCCTCCGTGCTCACGGCGGCCGTAGATGACCGTCTGCTGGCCTCGAATCCATGCCGGGCCCGATCGGTCAAGGCGCCTCGCCCTGCGCCCTCACGCGTCCGCCCATGGTCGTCTGCGGAGATCTTCGCCGTACGGGCTGGGTTGCCCGCGCGGTATCGGGCCATGACGGACGTCGGAGGTGGTTGCGGTCTACGTCAGGGCGAGATCTTTGGCCTCGCGGTCGACAACATCGGAGACATCGGTTGGCTTTACGTGCGCCAGCAGGTGAAGAAGATCCGCGGTTCGCTCGTCTTCGCGCCGCCGAAACGGGGCAAGCTTCGTGACGTACCTCTCGACCCGGAAGTGTCTGCGGCCCTGACTGAGCACATGAAAGAATTTCCGCCGGTTGATGTGACCTTGCCCTGGTTGACGCCAACAGGTCCCAGGGTCACGCGGCGGCTCATCTTCACGAGCAGCGTCGGCACGGCCCTCTGGAGCAATGGCTTCAATGACGAGCGGTGGAAGCCCGCGCTCGCGTCGGCCGGCATCATTCCGATCCCGGAAAAGGGTCAGAGGTACGCGGCTGCTCGGGAGCACGGGATGCACGCCCTGAGGCACTTCTACGCCTCGGTCCTCCTGGACGCCGGGGAGAACATCAAGGCACTGAGCCTCTACCTCGGCCACAGTGACCCGGGCTTCACACTCCGCGTCTACACACACTTGATGCCCAGCAGCGAGACCAGGACCCGGAAAGCCATTAGCGCGATGTACCGGGCCGCCGGTCACGCCCACGACGGCCCAGAGACGGCCCAAGCCGCCTGACACGGCCCCTCATCGACGGGAAAACCGCTGGTGAGGGGCTGTTTCATGCCCTCGTTCGGCAAGTAACACCCCATCTTGCCTGACGGCCACCCCTCGGGGGAAACGCGTTCGGTCCGGGGCCCGTGACCTGGCCGTTCACTGTCCGTGCCGGTAGCGGGACCGTCACCGCCCGTCTCCGCCCGCCGCTCCCGGCCCCCGGACTCCGGCCCGTCTCGTGCGGGAAGGGCCGGAGGAGGACACTTTCAGGAGAGGGTTCATCAGGGGGGCGGCGGGGGGACGCGGCTCCGGAGGTGATCGCGATGACACAGACCCGGCCACGGACCACGGTCGGCTGGCACGTCGAGATGGAATTCGAGGAGGACGAGCACCGCACGCGCGCCGCGGCCCTCGTGCGACTCCCCGACGGGAGCGAGATGCGTGCCCACGGGTACGCCAGCCGCCATCCGTCCGACGCGAACCAGCCGCGGGTCGGCGAGGAGGTCGCCGGCGGGCGGGCGCTGAACGAGCTCGCCATGCGCCTGCTGACCAAGGCCCACGACGAGATCGACGACGCGTCGGGCAGGACCTCGCACACGCTCAGGTGACCGGCACGTACCGCGGGACGGGCCGGCGGCGGAGAGCGGCTGCGCCGTTCGGCCGTACGGCGAGGTGAATGCCGTAGGCCGAAAGGATCACTGTTGTGCCGCAAAACGGGCCGCCGGACCGGTCCCGGAGGGCGTACGGCGGGGCCGAAGAGGGCCGGACCGGGCCGCGCGGCGGGATCACCGGGCCCGACGGGAACAGCAAAAGGCCCTCCCGAGGGAGGGCGGAGACTGGCGCCCCCGGCAGGACTCGAACCTGCGGCCAAGCGCTTAGAAGGCGCCTGCTCTATCCACTGAGCTACGGGGGCCGGTTGTGTCGGCCGGTGTCCTGGTGCCCTGGTAGGGGCTGATCCCTGACCTTGCCGGGGACAAGAATAGGGCTCCCGCATCCCTGTCCCACATACTCCACCTCCGTGGCTCGATGTGGAGGTTCGGTGAAGCGGTCCTGATAATCGCAGGCGGGTACGAATCGTGCACCGCTTTTGGCGCCTCACGCATCGGGTGTTGTGCACTCGTTATGCCTGCGCCCCAGTCATCCCTTCCGCCCCCTGTGTCCGGTCGGCGCGCAGGCATACCCATATGCTTCAGAAAGCCTCCATAATTGGGCATTCTTCGCATGTGGTGACCTTGGACGTACGGCCTCAGCTGCTCGACGCACTTTCCGCCCTGCGCGACCGTGTCGCCGCCGCACGCTTCCCGCTGCCCCTGGCGGGGGCTCCACGCGCGCGTGCCAACCGCGACGAACTGCTCGCCCAGCTCGACGACTATCTGGTGCCCCGGTTGAGAGAACCCGAAGCACCGCTTCTCGCCGTCATCGGGGGGTCCACCGGAGCCGGCAAGTCGACGCTCGTCAACTCCCTTGTGGGGCGCCGGGTCAGCGAGGCGGGCGTGCTCCGCCCGACGACCCGTACGCCGGTGCTGGTGTGTCATCCCGAGGACCACCACTGGTTCAGCGGGATGCGCGTGCTGCCCCAGCTCACGCGCGTGTGGGTGCCCCATCAGGAGCCGGGCGACGAACTCCCCGCCCTCGGCGACCGCGGGGAGCGGGTCCTGCGCATCGAGACCGCCGACACCCTCCCCCGCGGACTCGCCCTCCTGGACGCGCCCGACGTCGACTCCCTGGTGGCCGACAACCGCGTCCTCGCGGCCGAACTCATCTGCGCGGCCGACATCTGGGTGATGGTCACCACGGCCTCCCGCTACGCCGACGCCGTTCCCTGGCATCTGCTGCGCACCGCCAAGGAGCACAAGGCGACGCTGGTGACCGTCCTCGACCGGGTGCCGCACCAGGTGGTGTCCGAGGTCTCCCGGCAGTACGGCGCACTGCTCACCAAGGCCGGGCTCGGCGACGTCCCGCGCTTCACGGTGCCCGAACTCCCCGAGTCCGCCTGGGGCGGGGGCCTGCTGCCCGCGACGGCGGTGGCGCCGCTGCGCACCTGGCTCGCGCACCACGTGCAGGACCCGGGGGCCCGGCAGGGCGCGATGGCCCGCACGGCCTACGGAGTGCTCGACTCCATGAAGTCGCGGATGCCGGAGCTGGCGAGCGCCGCGGCCGCCCAGTACGCGGCGGCGACCCGGCTCACGGCGGCCGTCGACGGGGCGTACGACAGCGAACACACGCGCGTGAAGGGCCGTCTACAGGCCGGCGCCGTGCTCTCCGGGGACGCCCTCAAGCGGTGGCGGGCCTATCCCCTCGACTGCAGCGCCGACGAACTGCTGGATGCGCTCGTGGGGAGCCTCTCCGCCCTGCTGCTGTGCTCCGTGACGGCCGCCGACGAGCGGGTGGACGACGCCTGGCGCCGTGAACCCGCCTCGGACGCACCGGGGCTGACGGACCGTGATCCCACGCTGGAGAGCGCCGAGCACCGGATCGGCATGGCCGTACGCCGGTGGCGGCGCGTCCTGGAGGAGTACGCCGAGGAGGAGGTGCGCGACCTCGACAAGAGCGTCGCGCCGGACCCCTCCGTGGTGGCCGCGCTCGTCGCCACCGCCCTCCTCGGCGGACGCAGGGCGCGCAACGCCGGTGAGGGGCTCGCCGAGCGGATCGGCGCGCACGGCGCGCTGCGGCTGCGCGACAAGGGCGGCCGGCTGCTCACGGAACTCATCGACAAGGCCCTGCACACCGAGCGCGAACGCCGGCTCGCGCCGCTCGACGCGCTCGACGTCCATCCAGAACCCCAGGCCGAACTCATCGCCGCGCTGTCCGTACTGCAGAAGGAGAGGTGACCGCGGTGACTGCCGTCACTGACCACACGGATCACGCCGACCGTCCCGGAGACGACCCGTCCGGCGACATCCGCCCCGGAGAGGACCGTTCCGGCGACGAGCATCCCGAAGAGGTCCGCCCCGAGGGGATCCGCTCCGAAGAGATCCGCTCCGAGGAGGGCGCACCCGCGAACACCTCCTCCGGGGACACCGCGGCGGATGCCGAGGGCTCCGGTGACGACGGGAGCTCCGGGTCCCCGGGCGAGAACGCCACTTCGGAGAGGGCGACTTCGGCGGCCCGGGCCGGGAAGGGCGCCGGGACGGACGGGGCCGGCGAGGACACGCGGACGGAGGACGCGTCCGGTGCGGCCGCCTCGAAGAGCGCCCCGGCGGCCGGGCCACGCGCGCGTGGCGAGGGCGACGACGCCCCGTCCCGCACGAACGGCACCACCCGGGACGCAGACTCCGCCAGGAAGGGTGCCGCCCCCCGGGGCGACGGCCCGGCCCGCGCGGCTACTCCCCGTACCGGCGGCGATTCCTCCGCGCGCGCGGAGGACGGCCCGGTCTGGGACGACGGCCTGATCGCTCGGCGCGTGAACGAGTCGGCCCCCGTCCGCTACCAGACGCCGGTGGTGGAGACCCGGGCCTCCGTACCGGCCGCGCCTGCGCCGCTCGCGTACGACGGACCGCTGCGCTCCCGCCTGGACGCGCTGCGCGAGCTGGTGGGCCTCTCCCGCACCCGGCTGGACAGCAGGACCCTCGCCGAGGCGGGCCGCGTCCTGGACGAGGCGGCGGCGCGCCGCAAGCTGTCCGGGGAGCACACCGTGGTCGCCATCGCCGGGGCCACGGGCAGCGGCAAGTCCCAGCTGTTCAACGCGCTGGCCGGTGTGGCCATTTCGGAGACCGGCGTCCGCAGGCCGACCACGTCGGCGCCGATCGCCTGCAGCTGGAGCGACGGCGCGGCCACCCTCATCGACCGGCTCGGCATCCCGGGCCGGCTGCGCAGGCGCCCGCTGCAGAGCGCGGAGGCGGAGGCCCAGCTGCGCGGCCTGGTCCTGGTCGACCTGCCCGACCACGACTCCGCCGCGGTGCAGCACCGTGAGCAGGTGGACCGCGTCCTGGCGCTGGTCGACGCGGTCATCTGGGTGGTGGACCCGGAGAAGTACGCGGACGCCGTCCTGCACGAGCGCTATCTGCGGCCGCTGGCCGGGCACGCCGAGGTCACCTTCGTCGTCCTCAACCAGGTGGACCGGCTCCCGGGCGAGGCCGCCGACCAGGTGCTCGACGATCTGCGGCGCCTGCTCGACGAGGACGGCATCGCGCTCGGCGAGTACGGCGAGCCGGGCGCGACGGTCCTGGCGCTGTCCGCGCTCACCGGTGACGGCATCGGCGAACTGCGGGAGTGTCTGGGCCAGTTCGTGGGGGAACGCGGAGCGGCCGCCCGGCGAATTTCGGCCGATCTCGACGCGGCGGCCGCGCGGCTGCGTCCGGTCTACGCGACCGGGCGCCGGGTCGGGCTCAGCGAGGAGGCGCGCGACGAGTTCGCGGACCGGCTCGCGGACGCGGTGGGTGCCGTGGCGGCCGGTGACGCGGCCGAGCGCGCCTGGCGCCGCAACGCCAACCGTGCTTGTGGAACCCCGTGGCTGCGGCTGTGGCGCTGGCACCAGGACCGGCGCGAACCCCCGACCGGCCGGCTGCCCGTGCGGGCCCCGGCGGACGAGGAGGCCACCGCGCGCCAGCGGGTGGAGCAGGCCGTGCGGACGGTCGCGGACCGGGCGGCGTACGGGCTGCCGCTCCCCTGGGCGCAGGCGGTGCGCGAGGCGGCCGTGCGAGGCGCGCAGGGGCTGCCGGAGGCGCTGGACGACATGGCGGCGCGAGCGGTCACTCCGGTGGGCCGGCCGCCGCGGCCCGGCTGGTGGCCCGTCGCGGTGCTCGCGCAGGCCATGATGACGATCGTCCAGATCGTCGGCGGGCTCTGGCTGGGGGCGCAGATCGTCGGGATCGCCGCGCCGAACCTCGGGGTTCCCGTGCTGCTGATGGTGTGCGGGATCGTCGGCGGTCCGGCCGTCGAGTGGAGCAGCAGAATGGCGGCCCGTGGGCCCGCCCGGCGTTACGGCCTCGAAGCGGAACGCCGGTTGCGCGAGGCGGCGGCCGGGTGCGGCAGGGCCCGGGTTCTCGACCCGGTGGCGGCGGAACTGCTGCGGTACCGCGAGGTGCGGGAGCAGTACGGGCGGGTCATGGGTGTGGCGCCGGCGGGTGCCCCGGTCGGGTGACGCCGTTTTCCACAACCGCCCCGCGGTACACAGGACTCGGCGGGCCCGGCCCGGCGAAGGCAGTCTGATCTCGCGGCGACCGCAGCGCATGCGGTCGCCGCGACGGACGCATTCGCACGGGAGGGAATTCGCGATGAACGAGACGATGGTGTGCGCGGTGGGCAACGTGGCGACACGGCCCGTCTACCGGGAGCTGGCGAACGGCGCGTCGGCGCGGTTCCGGCTGGCGGTGACCTCGCGGTACTGGGACCGTGAGAAGAGCGGGTGGACGGACGGGCACACCAACTTCTTCACGGTGTGGGCGAACCGGGCGCTCGCGACGAATGTGGGGGCTTCGGTGTCGGTGGGTGATCCCGTCATCGTGCAGGGCAGGCTGAAGGTGCGCACCGAGACCCGTGACGGCCAGAGCTGGACGTCGGCGGACATCGACGCGGTGGCGATCGGCCACGATCTCTCCCGCGGCACCTCGGCGTTCCGGCGCCCGGCCAAGGAGGGCGAGCAGGTCGGGGGCGGGGCAGCCGGGCGGCCCGAGCCGAGTTGGGAATCGGCGCCTGAGGATTCGGCGCAGGACACGGCCCAACAGCAACCCGAACCGGTCGGGGTGACGTGAGGTCAGACGCGGTCACGCTCTGACCGGACTGCGGCTTATCGGCGGATGCGCTCTGAAACAGACCGCGTGGATTTGTCGATAAGCGCAGCTCACAGCCGTACGGCGATAACGATTCCGAGTCGGATCGGTTATCGGACCACATGACCGGGGAGAGCGTTGTGCCGCTTCCTTAGGATGCCGAACACAGCTCTCGGGGCTTCTGATTCTGCTGGCGGGACCATCCCCCCATGTCAACGGGTCCTGCACGAAGGGGAATTCTGTGCTTTCTGCGTTTTCTGCGTTGTCCGCGTGCAGGCGAGGGGCAGCCCGTCTCGCCGCCGCGACGTTGGTGTCGGGGCTCGTCGCCACGGTGGCGATCGCCACCGCCGGCACGGCCGTCGCCGACGAGACGCCGCAGAGCCCCGGCGGGGCGACCGCCACCCTCGGCGAGCTGAAGACGTACGGGTCCGCGGTCATCCACGACAACGGCGAGGACTCCTGGGTCTCCGCCGGACTCTTCGAGATGTCCGTCGACGACGGCGGGACGCTACAGACGTACTGCATCGACCTGCACAACCCGACGCAGCGGGACGCCCGCTACCAGGAGACCTCCTGGAGCGGCACGTCGCTGAGCGGCAACAAGGACGCGGGCAGGATCCGCTGGATCCTGCGGAACTCCTACCCGCAGGTGAACGACCTGACGGCGCTGGCCGAGAAGGCCGGCGTCAGCGGGCTCACCGAGCAGGACGCGGCGGCGGGCACGCAGGTCGCCATCTGGCGGTACTCGGACGGCGCCGACGTGGACGCGGCGGACCCGAGGGCGGAGAAGCTCGCGGACTACCTGGGGAAGAACGCGCGGAACCTCCCGGAGCCCGACGCCTCGCTCACCCTGACCCCGGCCGCGGTCTCCGGCCACGCGGGCGAGCGGCTCGGCCCGGTCACGGTCCGCACGAACGCGGACGGCGTGACGGTGACACCGCCCGCGGACACGGCGGCCAGCGGGGTGAAGGTCGTCGACAGGAACGGCAAGCCGGTCACCTCCGCGGCCGACGGCAGCCGTCTCTTCTTCGACATACCGAAGGACAGCGCGGACGGTTCGGCGTCACTGACGGTGCAGGCGTCCACGAGCGTGCCGGTCGGGCGGGCCTTCGCCTCCGAGTCCCGCGGCCAGACGCAGATCCTGGCGGGCTCCAGCGAGTCCACCGTCTCCGCCACGGCGACCGTGGACTGGGCGGCGAAGGGTGCGATACCCGCGCTGACCGCCGAGAAGAACTGCGCCGACGGCGGTGTGGACATCACGGCGGTCAACAAGGGCGACGCGGCGTTCACGTTCGAGCTGATGGGCGTCGAGCACACCATCGCGGCGGGCGCGGCCCAGACGATGACGGTCCCGCTCCAGGAGGACCAGGCGTACGACTTCACGATCAGCGGTCCGAGCGGCTTCGCGAAGCGGTTCAAGGGCGTGCTGGACTGCAGGACCCAGGGCGCCGCGAGCGACATCACGACCCAGACGGTCAGTGAGCCGAGCCCCGCGTCGGTGGGGGGCACCGGCACCGGGGGCAGCGACCTCGCGGAGACGGGCGGTTCCGGCGCGACGCCGGTCATCGTCGGAGTCGCCATCGCGCTCGTCGTCATCGGCGGCGCGGCGGTCCTCTTCGTCCGCAGGAAGCAGACCCCCGAGCAGGGACCGGCACAGGACTGAGGCCGGGGGTGCGAGACCCCCTGGACGTCGGCCGCCCCGCCGACCGGGAGCATCCGGTCGGCGGGGCGGGTGACGCGGAGCGTCAGGGGCGGGCGTTCCGGCCGCGGGCGATGGCGACCCCGGCCGCGATCAGGCCGAGGACGCCGACGACCAGGCCGGCCGTTCCGAGGGAGCGCGCGGTGGAGTCACTGGCCTTGTCGCTCGCGGTGGACTCCTTGGCGTCCTCCGAGGACGACGCGGACGGCGGGGCCGCCTGGTCGGCGTCCGAACCGGCGGCGCCACCGGACCCGTCCGAGGCCTCGCCCCCCGCGCCCTCGGCGGTGAGCGTCAGCGCGGGAGCGGGGTTCTCCGGCTCGTCGGCGCCCGCCTTCGCCTCCTCGATCCAGCGGACGACGCTGCCGTCCGAGTAGGTCTGGAGCGTCTTGAAGCTCAGCCGGCCTGTGTCGTCGGGCAGTTGGCCGAAGGCGACGTCGAAGTCCTGGAACTCGCCGTGGCGGATCCGGCCGCCGGTCCAGGTGATTTCGGAGACGGCGTCGGTGATCGAGCCGTCGTCCGTCTTCACCGGCTTCTTCAGCTTGGTGGTCGTCACCTTCGCGGTCCAGCCCGCCTGCGGCGTCACCAGGACCCCCAGGACGGGATGGTCGGTGGGCAGGAACACCTGCACCTTCGTGGTGCTCGCGGTGTCCTCCTCGTTGGGGACGCGGAAGCTCAGGACACCGTCCGTGGCGCCCTTGGCATAACTCTCGGGGTGGACCGTCACATGCGCGGAGGCCGCGCCCGCCGCGGCCAGGACACCCGCCAGGGTGAGGGCGGCGACGGTGCCGGTGCGGCGCAGGGTGGTGCTCGTCGGGGACATCTGGGGAACTCCGTACGGGAGGGGACGTGGTCAGGGCGTGGACACGAGCCCTGCCGGCGGTCCCCGGCGGGAGACGGCGTGCCGCAGCAACGCCTGGCGGAGCGGCCACGGTTCGGCCGGACGGCCCGCTGCATCCCCGTCCGGCCGTGCGGCAGCCAGTCCCGTGCGCCCCTTCCACCAGGCGGCGAGCCCGGGCACGAAGGCGACGGCCCGGCGCAGCAACGACCACAGGGCGGCCTCGCCGCGCCGCAGCCACCAGGTCACGAGGAGGGCGGCGGTGACATGGGCGGCCGTGGCATGGGGTGTCAGGGCGTGGGCGTACGTCATGTGCGTCCCGTGCATGGTCATCGTCATCCGCGGGCGCCCGGCCCCGAACCCGAGGTGGAGCCCGGCCTGCGCGACCAGCATGGCGCCGGCTATCCCGAGCAGGGACCGCTCCCGGCCGCACAGCAGACAGCCGGCGGCGAAGACGACGAGGAGTCCGGCGCACACGGCGCCGCGCGACGGGGCCAGCCCGGTGGCGAGCACGTGCCCGCCGGCCGCCAGCAGCACGCAGAGCACGGCGAACACCGCCGCGCGCAGGCTCCGTACCGCCGGGGACGCACTCATGAAGCCCAGATACTGCCATGGGGAGGGAGTGACCGTTGGGGCTTCCGGATGAGCCGTCCGTCACGGGGCGCCAGGCCCACGCCACAGCCGCTCGGATAGGGTCCGGCTGAGCCTGGGAGGGATCCGACATGCGACTTCGCTGTGCCGTGCTGGACGACTATCAGAGTGTGGCCACCGAGATCGCCGACTGGTCGCCGGTCGCGGACCGTGTCGAGGTCATCTCCTTCGACCGGCACTTCGCCGACGAGGACGCACTGGCCGCCGCCCTCGCGGAGTTCGAGATCGTCGTGACGCTGCGCGAGCGGGTGGCCTTTCCCGCCTCGTTGCTGGCCCGGCTGCCCCGGCTGAAGCTGCTGATCGCGTCCGGGATGCGCAACAGCGTGATCGACTACGCGGCCGCCGAGGCGCACGGGGTGACCGTGTGCGGCACGCCGAGTTCCTCGACGCCTCCGGTCGAACTGACCTGGGCGCTGCTCCTCGGTCTCGCGCGGGGCATCGTCGCCGAGCACGAGGCGGTGCGGTCGGGCGGCCCCTGGCAGAGCACCGTCGGCGCCGATCTGCACGGCCGCCGGCTCGGCCTGCTGGGGCTCGGCAAGATCGGTGCCCGGGTGGCCCAGGTGGGCCTCGCGTTCGGCATGCGGGTCGGCGCGTGGAGCCAGAACCTCACGAAGGAACGCGCCGAGGAGGTGGGGGTGGAGCTCGCCCCCTCCAAGGAGGAGCTGCTGGCGGGCAGCGACTTCGTCTCCGTGCACCTCGCGCTCGGCGACCGCACCAGGGGCCTCGTCGGCGCCGCCGAACTGGCTCTGCTCAAGCCGACGGCCTTCCTCGTCAACACCTCGCGCTCGGCGATCGTCGACCAGGAGGCCCTGCTCGCCGCGCTGCACGGCGGACGGATCGCCGGAGCGGGCATCGACGTGTTCGACGTGGAGCCGCTGCCCGAGGACCACCCGATGCGGTCGGCCCCCCGCCTGCTGGCCACCCCGCACCTCGGCTACGTGTCGCGGTCCAACTACGCGACGTACTACGGCGCGGCGGTCGAGGACATCCAGGCGTATCTGGCGGGCAGTCCGGTACGCCGCCTCGGCTGACCGGATTTCCCCGTTCCGGGAAGGTCCGCGGCTCAGACGGCCGCGGCGGGGCGCCGGTAGAGGCCGACCCGGCGGTGGAGGTGGTGCAGGTCCACGAGGTAGCGCCGGAGCGTCACATGGTCGACGGGAGCGTCCTCGCACCAGGCGCGCAGCTTCTCGTTGACCGTCCGCTCCGGATACTCGACGCCCGGCTCGAAGGTCCGCTCGGCGATGTGCCGCAGGACGACCAGCTTGCGCTCCCACTGGGCGGGCAGCCGCACGAGACGGCCGTCGCGTACGAAGGTCCGCAGCACCGTCTCGGACTGCTCGTCACCGGAGTCGTAGCTCTCGGCGGAGGGCTTCGACGCCCTTGCGGAGCGCGCGAGTTCGCGGAAGCGGCCGTAGACGGCGGTGAGCCCGTCACCGCCCTCCGCGATCACGCCCCGGTCGCGCAGCCTGCGCAGCGCGGTGGTGGCTTCCTTCGGGGACAGGCCCGCCCGCTCGGTCACCTGTGCGGGGGTGGCCGCGCCGAGTACGACGGCGGCGAACGCGCGGGCGCGGGACTCCTCAGCGAAGAGGCCGACCGCGCCGCAGAGGTCGGCCGGCCCGACCGGTCCGGTCCGCCCGGCGGGTGCGGCAGGTGGGGCCGACGGGGCAGGGGCGGTCGGCCGTTCGGCCCCCTGGTCGCTGGTCCGGTCGATGGATCGTTCGGTCGGCATGCCCGGCAGGCTAGTTGAGCGGGTGGGGCGGAACGAAGCGAGTTTCCGCCGCCCGTCCGGTGCCGGTCGATGGGTGATACCCCGATGAGCGCCCGTGACCAGGTGTGGGCGGACGCGTTGAAGGGGAGTGCGGTCGCGTCCGTGCCACCGCACTCATCGAACCAAAGGAGAACGTGATGTCTCGCATCGCGAAGGTCGCCGCAGTCGCCCTCGGCACGGGTGCCGTTGTCATCAGCGGGGCCGGTTTCGCCATGGCTGACGCGGGTGCCCAGGGCGAGGCCGTCGGCTCGCCCGGCGTCCTCTCGGGCAACGTCATCCAGGTGCCGGTCAACATCCCGGTCAACGTGTGCGGCAACACCGTCAGCGTCATCGGCCTGCTGAACCCGGCCTTCGGCAACCACTGCTCGAACGACGGTGGCCACGGAAAGCACAAGGACAAGGACCGCGGCGGCTACGGCTACGGCCGCTGACCCACGCCACGCGAGAGGCCCCCGGCGGGAAGTCGCTGCCGGGGGCCTCGCCGTGTTCGGCGCGCGGAGGGGTGGACGGCCGTCAGGCGTACCGGTAGACGGCGCTGTGGTCCTCCATCGACTGCGGTGTCACGCCCCACGGGGGCATCTCCTCGTTGCGGGCGATGATCCGGCCGCGCTGGGAGTTCCCGAGGCCCGGCGGGCGCTCGGGCAGATAGCGGGCACCGCGGTGCCGCTGCTGCCAGCGCGACCACTGCAGGTCGACGAAGGCGTGGTGCAGCCAGAACACGGGATCGTTGACGGAGGCGCCGCCCAGCATGTGGCCGCCGACCCAGCGGTGGACGCGGTTGTGGTTGGCCCAGGCGGCGTTGCCGGACCCGCGCCCCCAGCCCTCCAGTTTGTTGCGGAAGCCGCGCGTGGACGTGGAGTTCCAGGGCGACGTGTCGTAGACGGGGTCTGCCAGGGCGGTGTTCAGGTCGCGTGCCGTGGGCAGTTGGAGTGGCTGCCGCGGCCGGCCGAACTCCCGCGTGAGGAATCTCCCGTCCGTCACCCCCTCCCTGATGGTCCACTTGCCCTGCGCGAAGGCGAACGGCCCGGTCATCACCTGCCGGTCCGAGCGCCGCCCGTCGCCGCCGAGGAGGTCCTTGGTCCACGGCGCGGACGTCGTCGTACGGTCCCGTGTCCAGTCCCAGTAGGGCACGCTCACCGACGGGTCCACCCGGCGCAGCGCACCCTCCAGCTCCAGCAGGAAACGCCGGTGCCAGGGCAGGAAGGAAGGCGTCATGTGGGCGGCGCGCAGCCCGTCGTCGCCGTCCGCGACGTAGTAGTCGACGTGCGTGCGCACGAACTCGTCGTACTCGCCGCGCCGTTTGACCTCCAGCATCGCGGAGACGAAACGGCGCCGCTCCGCGCCGGTCAGCGTGCTGACGTCCTTACGCGTGTACACCATGGTGGTGGCCGCCCCCTTCCGTACCGCTGCCGTGCCCGGTGCTTCCGCCCCCGCGGTTCCGGTCGGCGCCCGTACCGTCCATGCCGTCCATCCCCTGCATGCCGTCCATCCCGTCCATGGACCGCAGGCGTTCGGCGGGGTCCAGTTCGTCGACGGCGGCGCGCGCGGCCTCCAGGGCCGTCGGGTAGGACACGTAGTGGTCCACCATGCTCAGGTAACCGCCGTCCGCGCGGCGCATCAGGTGCAGGGGCCTGCCGTCCACCGTGACCAGCCACGCGCCGCCGGTGAACGCGACCCGGCCGTCCGAGCCGGCCTTCCTGCCGAGCAGATGCCGGCCGCGGTACACCTCGTCGAAGGAGAGGTCCTCGGAGCGGTCCGGGCGCGAGGACCGTGAGGCGGCGACGACCGGGGCCAGCGCCACGGCGACGGCCGAGACCAGCAGTCCCCGCGTCACACCGCGCCGGGTCACCGTCATCGTGGCCGCCACGCGGTCCGCGCCCCGGCCCGGCATCCGGACCGCCGGCGCACGGCCCGGTCCGCGTCCCCGTAATCTGCTCGACACCCAGCTGACGAACATGCTTGTCTCCTCCACGGATCGAGGTGGATGCATCGTCTTCAGCAGGGTTCAACGACGGCGGCCCCCGATGGTTCGGGCGGCGGACCCGGGCCGGACTCCCGGGACCGCGACCGGGCGGGTGTCAGGCGCCGGAGCCCGTCTCCACGTTCGCCCCCGGGACGGTCTGCAACAGCGGCGTGAGCACGGCGGCCTGCGGCAGCTTGACGTCGGGGAGACCGAAGTGGTCGCCGTTCGGGGCGCCGAGCGGGGCCTCCAGCGACAGCCCGGGAGTCAGCGTCCTGAGGTCGGCGGCGGGCGCCGAGACCCCGAGGTGGTCGAAGCCCTCTCCCAGGATGTGCGGAAGGGGCGCCCGCAGGTCCGCGCCGGGCAGCCCGCCGGCGAGCGGCAGTTGGGGAAGCGTGTGGTCGGGCAGCATCCGGCCCTCGACGTACCGGGGCCCCTCGGGTGAGCCGGGCACCGGTACCGGCAGCTCACCCGCGATGTGGGGCGTCCGCAGGTTGAGGGCCTGCTCGACACCGTTGAGCGGCACGGGGATGGGGACGGTGTCCGCCGCGAGGGCGGGGGTCGCGGCGGCGGCACCCACCACCGCCGCCACCCCGGTCATGACGGCGGCGAGAGTTCCTCGTGTGGTCGGCTTCATCTCAGGTACGGTCCCTTTCAGGATTCGGTGGCTCTGCGTCCGTACCGCGTAACGATGCCGGGAACGCCATCAGCGAAAGATTCCCCCGACGGACGCAATAGTCGTCCGATAGGAATGATCAGCTGGTCCAGAAATCCCACCACCGGGTCAGAATCAGCATGCCGATGACACCGATGTGCAGCACCGGAACAACCCAGGTGAATTCTGCGAGAAATGCCTTCAGCCATTCCGGCGCGGGCAGAAAATCATGTCGTACGTTGAATGATGTGACGTACCAGAACATGATGATCGTGGCGACCCACGCCAGACAGCACCAGAGGCACAGCGAGTTGATCCGGTAGAACGACTGGAACTGGAGCCAGGTGCAGAATCCGACGCCGAAGAGCATTCCGGCGTTGAGGAAGAGCCAGTACCAGCGCGGGAACGCCGCCCGGGCGAACAGGCTCACGCCGACACAGGTCACCACGCCGTACGTCACCAGGCCCAGCATCGGGTTGGGGAACCCGAAGGCCGAGGCCTGGTCGCTCTTCATGATGTTGCCGCAGGACACGACCGGGTTCAGGCTGCACCCGGGCACGAAGTTCGGATCCTCGAGCAGCTTGAACTTGTCGATCGTGATGACCCACGCGGCGAGCAGACCGGCCGCGCCCGTGATCACCAGCAGCAGGGCGAGGGCACGGCTGCTGCCCACGGCATGCCCGCGGGCGCCGCTGCCCGCGGCGCCCTCCCTCGGCCCTGCGGCGGCCGTCATCAGCCGCGCAGGCTGCGCGCGGGCAGCAGCACGTGCGCGGCGCTGAGCAGGGTGTCCTCGTCGCCCGCGAAGGCCGTCAGGTCCTCCGGCGCGACCGGCTTGCCGGGCTCGGCGACGGGCCAGGCGCGGGTGGCGAACAGGAAGTAGGCGTAGTCACGTTCGCCCACCGCCGCCAGCCACTCGGGCGGAGCGATGCACTGGGCGTTGAGGTGGGGCATCCTGACGACGGCCTGGCCGGCCTCGACGAGCAGGGTGATCGGCAGGCTCGGGTGCTTGGATCCGTCGATGAGGGTCTCCCCCACCGGGATCCCGTTGTCGGTCAGCAGCTGCCGGATGGCGGATGCCGACCCTTCCGGGCCGCCCTCGCCGTCGCCCAGGGAGTAGGCGAGGAGATAGGGCATGTCGCCGTCGGGGGCTTCACCGCTGAATGCCATGACGGCGAGCGTGCCGAGGTCGGCGACCCGAAGAGGGCGCGTTTGGCTTGAGGTTGAGGTCACCGCGGAACCTTATCGGCGCATCCGTTCGGGTTCCTTCCCGATCTCACCCGCCCGGGCGATGACCGGCGGCGCGACCACACGAACGAGGGACGCGACTCGAACAGCGCGAAGGACCGATTCCACGGCTGCGGAATCGGTCCTTTCGGCGCATCGGCCGTACGAGGTCAGTCGTTGACGCAGGTGTTGCCGAACGCCGGGTTCAGCGCGCCGATGACGTCGACCGTGTTGCCGCAGACATTGACCGGAACGTGCACGGGGACCTGAATGACGTTTCCGGAGGCGACGCCCGGGGACTTGACCGCCGCGCCCTCGGCACCGGAGTCGGCGACAGCGCTGCCCGCTGCGGCACCGGCGGCCATTCCGGCGGTGGCGAAAATCAGCGCGGCCTTCTTGGCAGAGTTCATCGTCAGCCCTTTCCTCGGAGATTTGCACACGAGCCTAAGGAAATGCCCGCGGGCGTCGGGGAAAGACACGCGACGAATTCGATCGGCTAGCTCTGAAGGGGAAGTCCGCCGAGCAGCTGCGAGGGGCCGCCGGCCGCGTTGAGCGCCTTCGTCGTACCGCTCACGGTGCTGAGAAGAGAGTTCTTGTTCTCGGTGTCGAGCGCGTTCGACTGGTGCTGCAGGGGCATGACGTCCTGCACGCTGAGCGAACGCTGGCTGGTGATGGTCTCCAGGGCGCCGTTGAGGCTGGAGGGCGTGAGGTCGGAGGCTCCGGCGGCGAACGCGGGTGCGGCGGCACCGGCGACGACCAGGGACCCGGCGACTACAGCGGCGGCCTTGAGGGACTTCATCGTGTTCCTTTCTTCGGCAACTCATGTCACCAGAGGGAATTCCTCTTTGGCATTGCTAACGAGCCCCGAACCCGACGGAAACCCCACGTGCAGAAAATTCCTGCACCCCATCCGAATGACCGGCGTGTCGCATTCTCATATAAGAGGCGGGCCGACGACGCGCGGGCACACGACGCCGGCCGCCGCGCCGCCCCCCGGGGGGGGGGGGGCGGGGGGCGGGGGGGGGGGGGGCCCGGGGGGGGGGCCGGCCCGGCCGGCAACCGCAGCGCCACCAGCGGGGGGGGCCCGGGCGGGACCGGCCGGACGGCGCCGGG